>DATAXF010000121.1:0-4264 GCA_036273095.1 Steroidobacteraceae bacterium
GACGCTCGCCCCTGCGGGCAGCAGGGCCGCGATGGTCGCCAGTACGCCGAAGACGACCGGCGACGGCAACCCGGCGAGCGCAAAGCCCACGCCGACGAAGATACCCTGGATGAGCGCGGTCGCGGCCGATCCGAATACCACTGCGCGGGTGACCTGCCCGAGGTAATCGAGCAGGCGCTCGCGGCGTGCCGATTCGAGCGGAATCAGCCGCTTCACGTGGTCGAGAATCGCTCGCCCGTCCCGCAGCAGAAAGAAGAGCAGGAAGAGCATCATGAAGAAGCCGACCACCGTGCCGAAGAGGCCGAGTGCGAGCCCTCCGCCCACGGTCGCGGCGGACTTCAATACGGACTGCATCTCGCCGGTGATCCAGCCCTGGATCTGGCTGGCAGTCACAGGAAAATTGGTGCTCCACCAGCGCAGTAGCTTGCCGAGCAGCGGATAGCTCTCCAGCCGCGCGAGCAGCTGCGGATAGGCGAAGCTCTGTCCGCGCAGGTATCCGATCAGGTTGCCGACCTGCCCGGCGAACACCATGCCGAGAACCGACAGCGGCGCGAGCACGAGGAAAGGGGTGAGCCCCGTGATGATGCCCGCGGAGAGCATGCTGCGGCCCTTGAGGCGCCGCGACAGCCGCTCGTGCAACGGATGCAGGAGGAAGGCCAGCACCACCGCCCAGCCGAGCGCGCCCTTGAGCGGCGCCAGCACGACGAGCAACAGATAGGCCAGGATCGCGACGGTCGCGACGAGAAAGCTGCGGCGGTAAAAACCGGAGTAGGTCATGCCTTCACGTCAGGCCTGCACGTCGTGCAAGAGTCGGCGTACCAGCTCGGCCATCTCGGTCACTTTGGCAGGCTTCTGGATCACAGCGCGCACGCCGGCTGCCGTGGCGCGCCTGACTTCGGCCGGATCGATGGCGCCGCTGGCGATGACGACGGCGGCGTCCGGACGGACGGCCAGCATCGCCTGTGCCAGCTCGAGGCCGCTCATACCTCCGGGCATGGTGAAGTCGGTGAGAACGAGAGTAAAGGCCTGCGGCCCCTGTTTGAATGCCGCAAGTGCCTCGTCCGCGCTGGCGAACCCCTGAGAGGCGATGCCGAGCTTCTCCAGCGCACGTGTGAGCAGAAAAACGAGCGTCGGCTCATCGTCGACATAGAGGACGCGTTGCGCCGCCGCGGTTACCACTTGTTCCTAAGCTCCCGCAGCCTCAGGAACACGGTGCGTGCATCGGGCTGCTCGCCGATGTCGGGAAACGCCTCCCGCAACCGCGCGATTAGCGTCGGGCTCTGCAGGCGGAAGAACGTGTTGATTCGCTTCTCCTCGCCGAGCGTCGTGATCTTGATCGACGCAGGCTCCTGCGTTCGTGCGGTGTCGAGCAGACTCCTTGCCGCGGAGTTATCGGGCTCACGGTCGAGCGTGAACTCGAGATTGCGCGCCAGGTACTCGTGACCGGCGAAAACCCGTGTCTCCTCCGGCAGGCGAGCGAGCTGGGTCACGAAGGTCTCGTAGAGCTGTTGCGGATGGCCGCCATTGTGGCAGTTGCCCGCGCCCGCATTGAAGAGAGTGTCGCCACAGAAGAGCGCTGGTTGCCCGCCGCTGGCGAAGAGACAGATGTGCGCCATGGTGTGTCCCGGGGTGTCGAGACACTCGAGCTCCACGGTACGCCCGACGTGCACGATGTCGCCCTTGGCCAGGCCACGGTCGACTCCGCCGATGCGGCTTGCGGCTGCTGCGTGCGCGAGAACCCTGGCTCCGGTAGCGTCGACGAGACCTGCGTTGCCGCCGGTATGATCGAGATGCTCGTGGGTGTTCAGGATCTGGGTGATCCGCCATCCCTTGGCGCGCGCCGCATCCAGGCACAGCCGCCATTCCAGCGGATCGATCGCCAGCGCCTCACCGGTCTCGGGGCAGGCGAGGAGGTAGTGGAAATTGCGGTACCGGTTGGCGGACCAGATACGCTCGATGAGCATCACGCGAGCATACCAGACCTCGGCTCGGCAACCCGCAGGGTGCAGAGCCCGCCCAGGAGCATGCTGGCGCCTCCGAGCACCAGGCCAAAGGCCGGCCGGTCGCCGAAGAGCGCGTGGACCAGGCCGCCGAGCACCGTGGCGGCGAGCATCTGCGGAATGACGATGAAGAAGTTGAAGATGCCCATGTAGACGCCCATCTTCTCCGCCGGCAGGTTGTCCGAGAGGAGCGTGTAGGGCAGCGACTGGATCGATGCCGAGGCGAAACCGATCCCGACCATGGAGAGCAGGAGCCACTCCGGGCTGCGGATCCAGGCGAACGAGGCGAGGCCCAGGCCGCCGGCCGCCAGGTTCACAAGATGGCTCCAACGCAGTCCGAGCAGCCGGACCATGAACGGAATTACCACGGCGCCGGCGATGAGGAAGCAGTTGCCGGCGGCGAAGAGCACGCCGACCCAGTTGGCGCCCGTGTTGTAGCCGAGCGAGCGGGGATCGGCGCTGCCGAACTGAACCGAAGTGACCGTCGGTGTGGTGTAGATCCACATGGCGAAGAGCGCGAACCAGGAGAAGAACTGCACCCAGGCCAGGCGGCGCATCGGACCCGGCATGCCATACAGGTCAGCCATCACCTGCCGCACCATCCCGCGGCTGCCGGTGGTGCTGAGCCATGCGAACAGCGCTCCAAACACGATCAGTCCGCCCGCGAGAAGGTAGAGCTCCTCGATGAGCGAGAACCGCCGGATCGCGGCGATCCCCACTCCACCCGCCACCAACATGACGAGACCGGGCAGCCACGCTCTGGAGACGTCCGTGAGCGGAAGGGGCAGAGCTTTGCGCGCGAAGCCCAGCAGGCGCTCGGGCGCGTACTCACGAGTGGTCACCACCGTCCACAGCACCGCGCAGAAGAGCACCGCGGCGCCGACATAAAAGGCGATGCGTACCGTGGCCGGAATCTGACCGGCCGGCGCAACGTTGGCAACGCCGACCTTGGCCAGCGCCCACGGCAACATCGAGGCCAGCACGGCGCCGATGCCGATGAAGAAGCTCTGCAGCGCAAATCCGAGCGGCCGCTGCGATTCCGGCAACTGGTCGCCGACGAACGCCCGGAATGGCTCCATCGCGACATTGATGGAGGCGTCCATCAGCCACAACATGACAGCCGCCACCCACAGCATCGATGAGTTCGGCATCCAGGCCAGCGCCAGTGTCGTGAGCAACGCGCCGCCGAGAAAGTAGGGCCGCCGGCGCCCGAGGCGCGTCCACGTATGGTCGGAGGCGTAGCCGATGATGGGCTGCACGATGAGCCCGGAGAGCGGCGCGGCTACCCAGAGGAACGGGATTTCCCGCAGGTTCGCGCCCAGTGTCTGGAAAATCCGGCTGACGTCGGCGTTCTGCAGCGCGAAGGCAAATTGAATGCCGAGAAAGCCGACGCACATGTTCCAGACCTGCCGGAACGATAACTCCGGTTTCGCGGTCATGGGGCCTGCCGCCGGGCCGCAAGAGGTGCGATCCGCAGTGCGCCGATCCGGGCGCGATCGAGCGGGCCGGTGGCGCCGCCATTGGCGATCGGCGCGGGCGCAGACCCGGTGTAGTGCGCGAATCGCGCCAGGTCGCTCATGTTGAAGCCCTGCAGCAGGGCGAAGCTGCAGAGTGCGCCGGCGTGCGCCTCGAAACGAATCGTCGTCGAGGCTTGCCAGCCCTCGCTCTGGGGCATCACGATGGGTAACACCCGGTGCGGGCTGCCGGCGCAGCGAACCTCGAGCCGTTCGACCGCTGCCGTGATGCCGGTGTTGATCGGACCATGGGGGTTGGAGTAATCGAGCCAGCCGAGATACTCACCGCGGCGCGATGCGGTCCAACGTCTCGGCCATGGGCCAATCACGCGGGCCGCCGTGTCGCCGCCGGAGGCGGCCGGCCCTGACGGCGCGGGTGGAGCCGCCGCCGGATACAGCGGCGCGTTCATGGGTGGCGGCGTCGCGCGGGCGGCGGCAGCCACGAGCCACACTTCGGTCGTATCCCCGCTGTGTTGGATCCGTCCCGCAACCAACAGCGGACCGGCAACGGCGGCCGGACGATCGAGCACTATCTCGCTTCCGTCGATGCGGAGGCTGATCTTGTGTGCGTTCCCGAACAGCATGGGTACCAGGGTCGACGGCAGCTCCGGCGCGACGCGGCCGTCGTTCTCCAGCCCGAATACGCCGCGCACCACCATGTCCAGGTAGCCCGCGACGGACCAGAGCTGCCGTGGTGAATCCACGACCGGGCCGCCGGGAATGCCGGGCACGTGCGTCGACTGCGAGAGC
>DATAXF010000122.1:0-18913 GCA_036273095.1 Steroidobacteraceae bacterium
ATGCTCTCGCTCGAGGCATTGAGGGGAAGAGCTTCTGCCGCCTGCGGCATCAGACTGCACTGCGGGCTCCCCGTCACAGACGAGGAACCGGCGGACAGCACCTCATCCCCTCAACCGCAAGGGATGTTGCCCAATGAGCACTTCCCTGTGCCTATGATTGCGCGGTATAAGGCCGTCTGATCCCTATGCGCTATATCAGCTCCCCCGATTTCCACCGCGACTCCGCCGAGCGGATCGGCATTCTGCTGGTCAACTCCGGCACGCCGGACGCGCCGGAGCCGCGGGCCGTGCGCCGGTTTCTGGCGCGCATGCTGTCCGATCCGCGCATCGTGGAGATGCCGCGGGCGCTGTGGCTGCCGATTCTCCACGGCCTCATCCTGCCGCTGCGGCCGCGCCGCGTGGCGCGCAAGTACCGCGCAATCTGGTCGCAGTCAGGCTCGCCCCTGCTCGGGCTCTCCGAGCGGCTGCGCGCCCAGTTGACCACCACGCTGGCACAACGAACGATGGCGCCCTTCTCGGTGGAGCTTGGCATGCTCTACGGCGAGCCGGGCGTGCCGCAGGCCCTCACCCGGCTGCGTGAGTCGGGAGCGCAACGCATCCTCGTGGTTCCGCTCTTTCCGCAGTACTGCGGCGCCACCACCGGCGCGGTCTACGACCAGGTGACGGCAGAGCTCAGGCGCTGGCGCTGGCTGCCGGAGCTGCGCTTCGTCGCCGAGTATCACGATCAGCCGGGCTACATCGATGCGCTGCGTGCCAGCATCGCCGGGCATTGGCGGGAGCACGGCCCGACGCGCCATCTGTTGATTTCCTTCCACGGCATCCCGGAGCGCTACTTCCACAACGGCGACCCGTACTTCTGCAAATGTCAGAAGACCGCGCGCCTCCTCGCCGACGAGCTGATGCTGCGCGACGGCGAATGGAGTGTCAGCTTCCAGTCGCGCTTCGGGCCGGCGGCGTGGCTCAAGCCCTATACGAGCGACGTGCTGACGCAGCTTCCCGAGCGCGGCGTGCGCGCCGTGACCGTCGTGTGTCCCGGCTTCGCGGCCGACTGCCTCGAGACGCTGGAGGAGATCGGAATCGAGAACCGCGACAGGTTCCTGCACGCCGGCGGGCAGCGCTTCGATTACGTGCCCGCGCTCAACGACCGCCCGGAACACATACGCTTTCTGGCGGGCCACGTCGCCCGGCATTGCCAGGGCTGGGCATCGTTGGATTGGCCCGAAGTCGCTTACGGCGGTTCCGGTGGCCAGCCCATTGACCGCACTTGATTGGGCGCTTCCTCGAGATCGGGATAGCCACCACCGACATCCGGGCGTCGGTCGAGTGCTACGAGCGGCTCGGCTTCACTCAGGCGCGGACCGGTGATACCTGGCCGCATCCGTACGGCGTGCTTACTGACGGCCGCCTGTGCATCGGCCTGCACCAGGCCCGTCTCGATTCTCCCGCGCTGACGTTCGTGCATCCCGGAGTTGCGAGCTACCTGGCCGTACTCGAGCGTATGGGTATAGAGCCCGCCACCGTTAACATCGCCGGCGAAGTGTTCAACGAGATCGCCTTTCGCGATCCGGCCGGCCAGCCCGTACGGCTGCTCGAGGCGCGGACCTACTCGCCCTCGGACCGCTCCGCCCTGGAGCTGTCAGGCTGCGGCACATTCCGCGGCTTGAGCATGCCCGCGGCCGACTTCGAGCCGGCCCGCAGCTTCTGGGAGGCGCTCGGATTCGTCGCCGGCGAGCCCGACGCGCTCCCTTATCCCCATCTGCCCTTGTCGAGCGATGGTCTGGCGCTGGCATTGCATCGCCCGCAGCTCTGCGCCGAGCCGCTGCTCGTTTTCGGCGACCCGGCCATGCCGCAGCGGATCGCGCGCCTGCGGGAGATGGCGCCCTGCCCGATCGAGGCCCCGCCCCGGGGACTCGACACTCGCGGCAATGCTCTCTTCAGAGCGCCGGAGGGCACCGCGCTATTGCTGGTCCAGGATCCGGTCGCCGCCGATTGAACCGCCGGGCGGCGGCGGGCGCACGCACCCGCCGTGACCGTTCGTCTCCCCTCCGGCATATGTCCAAGGCTACCGCTCCCCCTTAAGCTGCCGTCATGACCTTGAGGAACACGACTGCTCGCTGGGGCGCGGTATCCCAGCTCCTGCACTGGCTGATCGTCGCGCTGATCGCCGTTCAGGCCACGCTCGGAATCACGGGACGTCTGTTACCGCTCGGCGTCGAGAAGCTGGCGATGCTCGCGCGCCACAAATCGATCGGTATCACCATTCTCGGGCTCGCAGCGCTGCGCCTGCTCTGGCGTTGGCTCAACCCCGCCCCGCCGCTGCCGCGCAACCTCGAGCGCTACCAGCGGTTCCTGGCGCATTTCACTCATACCGCGCTCTACGTGCTGCTGTTCGCCATGCCGGTGACCGGCTGGATCATGTCGTCGGCGCGCGGCTTTCCCGTGAGTTGGTTCAATCTCTACCAACTGCCCGATCTGGTGGCGAAGAGCCGGACGCTCTACGACGCGATGGTGACGACTCACGCGGTGCTGGCGATCGCGCTGGCGCTCATGGTGGCGCTGCACATCGTGGGCGCGCTGAAGCATCACCTCGTCCTGAAGGACGACACGCTGCGGCGGATGTTGCCTTTCGGGCGCATCACCCTGGCAGTCGCTGTCGGCGCGATGCTGGCTCCCGCGACCGCGCGGGCCGCCGGGCCGGCTTACACGGCGGTCGCGACACAGAGCTCGCTGACGTACACATTCACCCAGGCCGGGGCCGCGAACCAGGGGCGGTTCAAATCCTTCACCGTCAGTTTCGATCCGGTCGCGGGCCGCCTCGATGTCGTGGTGGATATGCGCTCGTCCGATACCGGTGATCAACAGCGCAGCGACACGCTTGGAGGCAAGGACTTCTTCGACGCTGCGCAGTATCCGCAGTCGCGCTTCACCGCCAGCCGCATCGAGAAGACGGCGACGGGCTACGAAGCGACAGGCTCGCTCACACTCCGCGGCGTGACGCGCAGCATCGCGATTCCGTTCACCTGGCGCACCGCCACGTTACAGGGTCACCCGGTCGGATATCTCTCAGGCCAGACGACCCTGCGGCGCCTCGATTTCGGCGTCGGTCAGGGACAGTGGAAGTCGACGGACTGGGTGGGCAATGACGTCACGATCCATTATTCCCTGACGTTGACAGCAAGTCAGTGAGCGGCGATTTGCGCCAATCAGGAAGGTCTGGCATGGAGCTTGGAGGTGCAGAGGTCGTAGATCGATGCCATCAGCACCTGCACGGAGTGGGTCATGGCGATCTCGATGCCTTTCAGCGCCGCCTCCTTGATGGCGCCCGTCAACAGGTCGAGCTGCTCGGACGACAGGTTCTCCGGCAGTTTCGTCGTGATCTGCACGCTGGGGACTTCCTCCACGATCTGTCGCAGAATCGTGTAGACGCAGTCCGCCTTGGCCCGCATCAGCGCCTCGTCGTCGCCGAATAGCGACCCTATCGCAACCAGGCCATCGACCGTTTTCGTGCGGGTCTGCTCCCACTCCCGCTCCGTGCCGAAGGCCACGTGTATGACCTCACCCATGATTGTCTCTCTCAATCTCTTGCGGCGCAGGACCCGACGCAAGTTCCGTGCCCCGTCGCGGGCTGCAGCACCAGCCGCATACCCATGGCCTTCAGCAAAGCCATCGTGCTCCGCAGCTCAGGGTTCCCGCGCCTACATAACGTGCGATAGAGCGAGTCGGCGCTGAGCTCCACTTTTTCCGCCAGCTTCGGGCCTCCCGAAGCGCGCGCGATGCGGCCGAGCGCGGCCGCCAACTCCTCTGGGCCGGCGTCTTCCAGCATTGCGTTGAGATAGGCCACCGCGAACTCATAGCGTGCCTGCGGCGATATCGGTGCCGGCGGCCGATGCTTCTTGCGAGCCATCTGAGACACTCCTGCAGTAACGTCGGCGGCCAGCGTAGCGCCGCGCTCTACGGCGGGACCAGAGGGCGTTTGGCACCCGTTTGCGCAGTTTTGCGGACTTTTCCGCTGTCCGGCCCCTTTTTGCGGATGCGGCCGACGGCTCAGGCGAAGCGGCCCGAGTGACGGGGTATACTTGTGCGCCGACGGCCGGGTCGGCCATAAAAGTAAGGGGGAAAAGCCATGCTGGTCGTCACGACGGAGAACGTCCCCGGCTACCGCGTAAAAGACGTCAAGGGTCAGGTGTTCGGTGTCGTGGTGCGCAGCCGCGGGCTCGGTGGCAACATCATGGCGGGATTGCGCTCGCTCGCCGGCGGCGAGATCACCGAGTACACGCAACTTCTCGAGGAGGCTCGCCGGCATGCAGTCGACCGCATGGTCAAGAATGCAACGCTGATGCAGGCCAACGCCATCGTCATGATGCGCTTCGACTCCGCCGAGATCGGCCAGACCATGAGCGAGATCGTCGCGTACGGAACGGCCGTGGTGCTGGAGAAGGCGAACGGGTGATGCTGCGGACGTTGGTACTCACGTTGGGCGGCATCGCCGTGGCGGCAGGCGCGTTGCTCGTCGGGTCCGGCACCCGGGGCCCGGGCATCTACCTGATCTGCGTTGGAGCAGTGACCGTTCTCGGCACGGCCTTCGAGCGTTGGCGCTATCGCAATGCGGCTCCCGCTGACGCACGTTGGGAGCGTACCGAGGAGCGCTTCGAGGATCCCTCGACGGGTGAGACCATGGAGGTCCATTACGACCGCGCAAGCGGCGAGCGGCGCTATGTCCGCACGGGCGAGAGCGCGTCGCGCAAGTAGCCAGGACCTTCCATCACGATGCCGGCCGACAACACTGAAACCCCCGCAGCTCTGCGCCCGACGGTCTTCCTCAGCTACGCCTCGGAAGACCGGCGCGCGGCACAGGTCCTCCGCGACTCCCTGCCGGCCTTCGGCATGGAGGTGTGGTACGACGAGAGCGACCTCGTGGGTGGCGATTCATGGGATCAGAAGATCCGCCGCCAGATCCGCGAGTGCGACTACTTCATGCCCGTCATCTCGGCCCATACCGAAGCGCGCCACGAGGGGTATTTCCGGCGGGAGTGGCGCCTGGCCGTCGAGCGGACGCTCGACATGGCCGATGACCACGTCTTTCTGCTGCCCGTCGTCATCGACAACACCAGCGAAGGTGGTGCGCGCGTTCCCGACAAGTTCCGCGCAGTGCAATGGTTACGGGTCCCCGATGGGCAGCCGAACGCGGCGCTGGAAGCGCTCTGCCGGCGGCTGGTGTCGGGCGCGCCCAAGCCGCCGTCGGGCAGCGAGCGCCCGCCGGGGCGGCCCGCCGCCCCGCCGCCCGTCAAAGCTGGCGGCACCGCCGCGCGAGAGCTGCCTCCATTCCCGCGGGAGGAGCCGGAACAGAAGGTCCGCTTCTGGTTCCAGGTGCTGGGATGGGCGCTGCAGTCCGCGTGGGTCGCTTTCCAGCGCCTGCCGCGGTGGCTGCGCATCATCATCTACCTGTGGATCGCCATCCTGCTCATCTCCCGCTGCAGTCACTCGGATGATAGCTCCCGTGACCGCGATCCTCCGCGGATCTCCGCCACGCAGGCACAGAAGCTGAAGGAGTTGGGGGCCAGCCATCCCGGCAACTGGACTGCCGCCGACACGGCGCGACTCATTACGCAGATCGCGAAGCAAATCCCCGCCGAAGCCGCCGACGAGACGTCCGCCTCCGCTCCGGTGCTCGCCATTCCCTTTGCCGCGCCCGCAGGCGATGCCGGCGCGCAGAAGCTCGCAGGCTCCGTCTTCACTCAGTTATACGGTCGGCTCGCCATCGCCCGTCATGGGCACGTGGCGCTCGCCGACCAGCCGCTGCCAACCCCGGATGCGTCGGCTGCATTGGCACAGGGGCGCGCGCATGACTCGAGCTACATCGTCTACGGCGCCATAGCCGGAGCGGCGTCCAACCAACAGCTCACGGTCAAAGTGGTCAACGCGGAAGACGGCTCGGTGTCGTGGTCGAAGTCGTATCGGGTCACTGGCGCCGATCCCGCCGGCATCGCGGCTGAAGTCAGCGCTCACGTGCCGACCGACGACGACAACTGATTTTCAAAACACGAGGCACAAGGACGTGCCCCGCCGCCGCAGGTGGCGGAGCCGCGAGCAAAAACCACGCTTTTTGATCGCGGCGCGCTGGGCCGGGCAGGAGCCCGGATCCAGCGCTTAAACTAGTTCGCCCGGATCGTCATGGCGTGAATGTTGGCGGTGCGCAGCCGCTCGCGGACTCTCACCAGCTCCGCGTCGCTCAGCGGACCGATCCGTACCCGGTTCCAGGCGCTCGATCCCTCCACGATACGCTGCACCTGCGCGGATATTCCCACGCGAGCGAGACGGGCGCGGACCTGGTCGGCTTCGGCGGTGCTGCGATAAGAGCCAACTTGTAACACATAGGAGGGACCGGAAGCCGCCGGGCGCTCCGGCCCGGCCGCGACGGCGGGCGGCCCGGCCTGGGCCGCGTGGTCGTCGTCGTGGGAGACCGGGACCTTGAACCTCGGCAGCATGCGGTAGAAATCGTACTGCGGCGCCTGCGTTCCCCGCGCCGAGCCGGACTGCGGCGACGAGGCGGCGCCGGAAGGCGGCGCCGGGTCGGGACCGTCGGACGAAGTATCGTCAGGTGCCGGAGCGTGGGGCGCCTTGCCCTCCGTATCGGCGCCAGCGCCGATGCGCGCCGATGCGGCGGCGTGGTGATGCGCACGGGCACTCACGACCATGAACGCGGCGCTGGCGAGCACGGCGCCGACCACGACGCCGAGGCCGAAATCCTTGAGTCTCGCGACGCCCGAGTTTCGCGACGACCGCTTGTAGTCGCGCGTGGTCAGCCGGGGCATGCGGGGTGGTGCCGTTTCATGTCTACATGCTCTCCGGCGCGGAGACGCCGAGCAGGACCAGTCCGTTGCGGATCACCCGCTGGACGCCGAGCACCAGCGCCAGGCGCGCGTTGCGCGTGTTCGAATCGCCGACGATGAACTGCTCCGCGTTGTAGTAGGTGTGGAAAGTGTTGGCCAGGTCGCGCAGGTAGTGGACGATGACATGGGGCGCCCGATTGAGCGCCGCCTGCTCCAGCACTTCCGGATAGCGCACCAGCGACCCGAGGACGGCTTGCTCGTGCGCGCCGGTCAGGAGCGACGCGCCGGCCAGCCCCGCGGCGCGGTCGAAGGACAGGCCGCGGGCCGCGAGCTGCTTCATCACACTCGCGACGCGGGCATGCGCGTACTGGATGTAATACACGGGATTCTCGTTGGTGCGCGACTTGGCGAGCTCGAGGTCGAAATCGAGCGGCTGCTCGTGGCTGCGCATCAGATAGAAGAGCCGGCAGGCATCGTTACCGACCTCCTCGCGCAACTGGCGCAGCGTCACGAACTGCGCCTCGCGCTTGCCCATCGGCACTTTCTCGCCGCCGCGGAACAGACTGACGAACTGAATCAGGTTGACTTCGAGACAATCGCCGGGCTCTCCCATCGCCGTCAGGCCGGCCCGCACGCGCGCGACGTAGCCGTGATGATCGGCGCCGAGCACGTCGATCAGACGTTGAAATCCGCGCTCACGCTTCTCCAGGTGGTAGGCGATGTCCGAGGCGAAGTAGGTTTTCTGCCCGTTCTCGCGCACCACCACACGATCCTTCTCGTCGCCGAACTCCGTGGCGCGGAACCAGGTCGCGCCGTCCTTGGAATAGAGCCGTGACTCGCGCTCGAGCCGCGCGAGCGCACGATCAATGGCGCCGCTCTTCTCCAGCGTATGCTCGGAATACCAGCAGTCGAAGCTGACGCCGAACTCGCCGAGATCCTCGCGTATGTCGGCCAGCATATCCGCGAGCGAGCGCTCGAGCACCAGACCGAATGCCTCCACGCCGATGAGATCGCGCGCCCGGGCGATGAGCGCGTCGATGTAGACCTCTTTGTCTCCCGCCGGAGCGTCCGCCGGCAAGCCGGCGAGCACCGTCGCCGCCGGGCGTCGCAGCCTCTCTCCCTCTGCTGCAAGAAGCTTCTGTGCCAGGGCGCGGACATAGTCGCCGCGATATCCGTTCTCCGGAAAGGGCAGCGCCTCGCCACAGGCCTCCAGATAGCGTATCCACGCGCTCACCGCAAGGATGTCGACCTGCCTGCCCGCGTCGTTGATGTAGTACTCACGCGAGACATGAAATCCGGACGCCGCCAGGATGTTGGCCAGCGTGGCTCCGTATGCAGCTTGACGTCCATGCCCAACGTGTAACGGCCCCGTCGGATTGGCAGAGACGAACTCGAGCAGTACCCGCTCTCCCCGGCCGAGACTGTCGTCACCTTCGCTGCAGCCGTAGCGCTCGCCGCGTTCATGGATCGCGGTCAGCTCCCGGCCGTAGGCCGCCGGCGCCAGGAAGAAGTTGATGAAGCCGGCACCCGCGATCTCCGTGCGCGCAACCAGGGAGCTCGCGGGCAAGGCGGCGATGATCCGCTGCGCCAGCTCCCGCGGCTTGCAGCCGGCGGTCTTCGCGAGGCGCAGCGCCGCGTTGGTCGCGAAATCGCCGTGCTGCGCGTCGCGGCTGCGCTCGATCGTCAGCGCCCCCGCTGCCGGCGGCTCGGGCAGAACGCTGCCGACGAGCGAATTGACCGCGCTCGCGAGGAGTTGCTCGATTTCCTGCTTCAAGAGATGTGCGATCCACGAAGTAATGAATCTCGAATCTTACCTGATCGAAAGCAAGCCACTAAGCGGCCCAGGGCCGTTCCCGTTTCCCGGGGCACTTCCTCTCGCGCAAACGGGTCTCAGGGGGCCGCGAGATCGAAAAAGCCGCATGGCTGGCCGCACAAATCGCCGGGAGCCATTTGTGCCAATTAAAAAATCTCGATGGGGTCTACGTCGAGGGCCCAGCGCACGCGGCGGCCGCCGGGCAGGGACTCGAGCGCGGGCAGCCAGGCATCGAGGAAACGGTGGAGCGCCGCGCGGTCCGCGCTCTCGACCAGCAATTGGGCGTGATACCGTCCCGCGCGCTTCGCCATGGCCGCCGGAGCGGGACCGAGGAGACGAATCGCGCGTGCCGCCAGGCGGCCACCGAAGGCGCTGCCGCCGCTGGCGCGCAGGTCTTCCGCCGATTTGCGCGCCGCCGTCAGGAACGCCAGCGCGGCCTCTGCCGTCTTCGCGGAATCGCGCACCGCAGCGAGGCGGCTGAATGGCGGCCAGGAGGCCTCGCTGCGCTCTGCCAGCGCCGCGCGGGCAAAGCCGTCATAACCCTCCGCCAGCAGGCTGCGCAGCAGCGGGTGATCCGGGAATTCCGTCTGGATGAGCACCTCGCCGGCCTTGCTGCCGCGACCCGCGCGGCCGGCGACCTGCACGATGGTCTGCGCCAGGCGCTCGGGCGCGCGAAAGTCGCTGCTGAAGAAGCCCTGGTCCGCATTCAGCACCACGACCAGTGTTACGTTGGGAAAGTCATGTCCTTTGGTCACCATCTGCGTGCCGACCAGGATGCGCGCTTCACCCGAAGCCATCCGGCGCATCGCCTCCTCCATGTCACCGCGGCGCCGCACGACGTCGCGATCCAACCGCAGGCACGGGATGCCGGGAAAGAGCGCCGCCAGCGTCTCCTCGATCCTCTCCGTGCCCTGACCGACCGCCTTGACCGCGAAGCCGCACTGCGGACAGCGCTCGGGCAGCGCGCTATCGGCCCCGCAGTGATGGCAGCGCAGCCGCGCGGCCGCGAGATGCACCGTGAGCCGGGCATCGCAGTCGCGGCAGGGCGCCAGCCAGCCGCAGGCGGTGCAGAGCAGTGTTGGCGCATAGCCGCGCCGGTTGAGAAACACGAGCACCTGGCCGCCGGCCACGAGGTGCCGCTCGATCGCCTGCACCGCGGGCGTGGAGATGCCGGCACGCACGGCGCTCGATCGCAGGTCGATCAGCGCCAGCCGCGGCGGCACCGCCGCGGCGGCCCTGCGAGTCAACATCAAGCGCGTGTATCGGCCGGTGGTGACGTTCTGCAGCGTTTCCAGCGCGGGCGTCGCTGATCCCAACACGACGGGCACGCCGGCGCGCTGCGCGCGCACGACGGCGAGGTCGCGTGCGGAGTACCGGAAGCCGCCGTCGTGTTGCTTGAAGGACGTGTCGTGCTCTTCGTCGACGATGATGACGCCCAGATCCGGCACCGGGGCGAACACCGCGGAGCGGGTACCGAGAACGAGCCGCGCGCGGCCGCTGAAGGCTTCCCGCCAGGCGAGCAGACGCTCGTGGTCGGTAAGGGCCGAGTGCAGCACTGCCATCGGCATCGCGAACCGCCTGCGGAAACGATCCACCAGCTGTGGCGTCAGCCCGATCTCCGGCACCAGCACCAGGGCGCTGCGGCCGAGGCTCAACGCGCGCTCGACAACCCGCAGATAGACTTCGGTCTTGCCGCTCCCCGTGACGCCATGCAGCACGTAGCCGGCGAAGGCGCCCAGCGACTCGCAGACTCTCTCGATGGCGACACGCTGCTCTTCGTTGGGCTCTGGCCCCGGAGCTACTGCAAGCGGCGCGGAGGTTGGCGCGGCAGGCGTGGCCAGCGCTGTCTCCACGGTGCCCAACCAGCCTCGGGCAACGAGCGCGCGCGCCGCCTCGCGCCACGTTCCCAGCTTCTCGTCGAGCTGGGCGGCCGTGAGGCCAGCCCGCGAAGGGCTTGGAGCATCCGTCCCGCCGAGGGCTACGCCGTCCTCCTCCGCCAGGGCGGCCAGGAACTGTCGCTGCCGCGGAGCGCGACGGGGCTTCCCACTCGTGTACGCTTCGAGACCTGCCGGTGTGAAGGTCCAGCGCTCTTCGACGGAATCCATTGCAGCACCCAGCCGCAGGGCCTTCGGCAGGGCTGCGGCGAGCACCTCGCCGACCGGATGGTGGTAGTAGTCCGCCGCCCAGACGAGCAGGGCGAGGGTGGCGGGGTCGAAGATCGGCTGCGGGTCCAGGCGCTCCAGCACAGGCTTCAGCCGCTCGTCCGGTAGCTCCGAGCTGGCCGCGGTCTCCATGGCTACGCCGATGAGGCGTCGCTGGCCGAATGGCACCCGGACGCGCGTACCGGCTACGATCGCGCAATGGCCCGCCGGGCCGGCGCGGTAGTCGAAAAGGCGCCTGAGCGGCGTGGGCAGTGCCACGCGGACGACGGGGAGGGAACTCATGAGTGAAGTTAAATCAGAGACTTACGCGTACAGCAGCCTCGGTCAACCGTACCCGCCGCCGGCGCGTTGTACCTGTTATGCCAGAGTTTGCTACGCTCGCGCCGCCTTATAGCATGCCGGCTGCCTATCACGGCGACGTGAACCTGTCGGACTCTTCCACCAATACCCGCAATAGAGCGCTCAGCCAGTTCCTGGCGGGCGTGGAAGTGCGTGCATTCAAGATCGCGCAGGCGGCGCTGCGGCACGAGGATGATGCGCTGGATGCCGTCCAGGATGCGATGCTGCAGCTGGCACGCGCCTACTTGAACCGGCCCGCGGAGGAGTGGAAACCTCTCTTCTACCGCATCCTGGAAAATCGCATCCGCGACATGCAGCGGCGGCGGACGGTGCGCAATCGCGTAATGTCCTGGTTGCCCTTTCGGGGGGACTCGGAGGAGGATGAGCCGGACCCCATCGCGGAAGCTGCCAGCGAAGAGCCGCCGCCGATGCGCCGGCTGGAGATCGCGGAGGCCATGGAGGCGCTGGAGAAAGCGCTCGAGGCTCTCCCCAGGCGGCAGCAGCAGGCGTTTCTGCTGCGCACGATGGAAGGACTCGACGTGGCACAGACGGCCAGGGCCATGGGCTGCTCGGAAGGAAGCGTCAAGACACATTATTTTCGCGCGTTGCAGACGTTGCGCGCGCGTCTCGGGGACCTTTACGTATGAGCCGGGACCTCAACGGCACCACCGATTTCGAGCGCCGGCTGCAGGCTCTTCTGGAAGAGAGCGTGCAGCGGGTCAGCGGCCGTGCGCGCTCACGTTTGACGCAGGCGCGGCACGCAGCGCTCGCGGAGTCGGCGCACGGCAGCCGCTGGCAGGCGCCGCTGCGCGCTCTGGTGTGGACCCGGCCACGCCTGCTGTGGATGCCAGCCGCGGGCGCGATGGCCGCCGCGGTGTTGGTTGCCTTCGTCCTCTGGCCGCATGCGCCGCAGGGGTACCCCGCGATCGAGGCGAATCCCACCAACGTGGAAGACCTGGATCTCGTCGCGGATCGCGAGGGGATGGACCTCATGCAAACCGGCGATGGGCAGTTCTACGAGTGGGCGATGGCGCAGGCCGACGCAGGCGATCAGCCGGCCGGAACCGGCCCCGCGGGTCAGGTCAAGGCGCACGGCGATCAGAACGCTGGGGCCGGCACGAACCAGAACAGCGGCTGAGATGCGCGTCGTACGCCGCATCGGAATCGCGGTCGTGACGGCGGCGCTCGCCACCGGGTGGGGGATGGGACATGCCGGCGATCCGCCGCCGGCGGCCGCAGAGCCTCCCGATGCGGGACTGTTGGAATTCCTTGGCAGCGTCGACCCGACGACGGATTCGACGCAGCCCGACGATGGCAGCTGGCTGGCGTATCTGTCGCAGATCGACATCGGCAAGGTGGCCAAGGCGTCACAGGCGCCGCAGGCGCCGGGGCAGACGAAGCCGGCAGGCTCGCCGCCTGCCGCCGAGAAGCCGGGTGGGTAAGGTGTTCGACACGATGATCAACGAGCGCAAGGCGCTGATGCTCGCGCTGCTGCTGGCGGCGGCGCCGGCGTGCGCCCTGGCGCAGGCCCCCCCCCAGAGCCCGCAGGGAGCCGGAGGGCAGCCGCCCGCTCCAGCCCTGCAGGGGCAGGGTGCGCCCGCTGCCGCGGCGCCGGCCCCCGTTCCGTGGTCGAGCCTGTCACCGCGGCAGAAGCAGTTGCTCGGATCGCTTTCCAACCAGTGGGGATCGCTCCCCCCGGCACGCCAGCAGGCGCTTGCGCGCGGCAGCCAGCGGTGGCTCAGCATGAGCTCGCAGCAGCGCTCGATGGCGCGTCAGCGGTTCCAGCGATGGCGGCAGCTCTCGCCGCAGCAGCGACAAACGTTGCGCCAGCGATGGCAGAGGTTCAATTCGTTGCCGGCGCAACAACAGCAGGCGATCCGCCAGAGCTACCGCAAGTTCCAGCAGCTGCCGCCATGGCGGCGTCAGATGCTGCGCCAGCAGTGGCAGCGGGCGACGCCTGCGCAGCGGATGCAGATGATGCATCACACCTGGCAGAAGAGGCGACAGCGTCAGATGATGCAGATGCGCCGATTCCCGATGGGGCGCACGCGGGGACCACGACCGTAAGGTTGGTTGATTGGCGGCCCAGGGCCGCTCAATTTCCTGCTTTTGTTCTGACGGGGATGGGAATCGCGCAGACGCTCGCTCGTCCGGCGGGCACCTTGAACCAGGGCCCGCGTCGGTTGCGCAGCGACTCCACGTATTGGGTGAAAGTCGGCGTGTCGGTGCGCAGCACCTCCAGCGGTGTACGCTGCCCGGCAGGCAAGTCCGCAGCGATCTGCACCGACTCGACGCGCACCCACTGGCGGCGGTTCATGTATACACCCAACGGACCCTCGCCTCGCGGCAGCGTCGAGAGAAGCGGCATGCCCTCCACGACGCGACCGACCATCGTGGCATTGCGGTCCCACTGTCTCTCCGGACCGCCGATGACCGCATAGAGCGCAGTGCCGCCGCCGCTGTCGACGTTGTTGCCACGCGCGGCGCCCACCATGCCGTAGCAGTTGACCAGCCACGACCGGCCGAACACGGGATCGCGAGCCACCGGGAAACCGTCGGAGAACCCGACCTGTGGCGCGTAGGTATCAGGGTCCGGCAGCGCCGTGAAAGGCAGGTCGCGCGACGGCCGCTCGAACTCCGCGGCCACCGCGCGCCTGGCCAAACCCACGGATCTGCGGCCAGTCGCGTCACCCCACTCCACCACGGCGTCGTCCTGTACGCGGAAAATGGGCAGGCCATTGAAGAATCCCTGCCGCACGAGTTTCCTGATGTTGGCGACATAGCGCGGCGCAAACTGCGGCGCCAGCTCGATGACGACCCGGCCCTGGGCGAGCGTCAGGTAGAGAGTGTCGTCAGGATCGAGCGCGCGCCAGGCAGATGCCGGCGCGTCAGCGAGCATCGCATCAGGGGTCGGCGCAGCGTGCGCATGCAGCGCCTGCACGGAGGGTGGTGTGTTGTCGGCCGCGTCCTGGCCATGGATTGGGAGGGCGGCGAGAGCCATAAGGGCCAGGCCGACTCCAAGCGCATTCCGCACGCTCTGCCTCCGCCTCAACCGACCGCTTTGACCGCCTGGATCAGCTCTGCGCCGGCCTTCTGTGCATCGCCGTAGAGCATCCGGGTATTGTCGAGATAGAAGAGCGCATTCTCGATGCCCGAGAATCCGGCGCCCTGGCCCCGCTTGATGACGATGACGTTCTTGGCGCGGTCGGCGTTCAGGATCGGCATGCCATAGATCGGGCTCGACTTGTCGGTACGCGCCACGGGGTTGACGACATCGTTCGCGCCGATGATGAGGGCCGCGTCCGCGGTTTCGAACTCCGCGTTGATCTCATCGAGATCGGCGATCAGGTCGTACGGTACGCCGGCTTCCGCGAGCAGCACGTTCATGTGACCCGGCATGCGGCCGGCGACCGGATGGATCGCGAATTTCACCGTCACGCCCCGGTCGACGAGCAGCTGACACAGCTCCCAGATCTTGTGCTGTGCCTGGGCGACCGCCATGCCGTAGCCCGGCACTATGATCACCTTCTGCGCAAACGCGAGCATGACGCCAACGTCGGAAGCCTCGATCGGCTTCATGCTGCCGGTGACGGTGCCGGCGGGCCCCGTGCCCGTATCCCCGAAGCCGGAGAAGAGCACGTTGGCCAGCGACCGGTTCATCGCCCTGGCCATGAGTTGTGTCAGGAGCGTGCCGGCGGAGCCGACGACCGTGCCCGCGACGATCATCGCCGCATTGTGCAGCACGAAGCCGTCGAGACCGACGGCGAGGCCGGTGAGCGCGTTGTAGAGCGAGATCACCACCGGCATGTCCGCGCCGCCTATCGGCAGCGTCATGGTGACGCCGAGGATCAGCGCCAGGGCGAAGAGCGCGGTGACGACATGCGGCGAATCGTTGAAATGTCCTGCGAGAAGCACCGCATGCAGCAGGGCCAAAGCCAGCAGCACGAGGTTGAGCACCTGTTGCCCGCGGAAACGGAAGCTGCGCTTGATGAGCCCCTGAAGCTTGCCGAAGGCGATCGCGCTGCCGCTGAAGGATATGGCGCCGATCAGCCCGCCGACGACGGCAAGGGTCGCCGCTCCGTAGCCCGCGGCTCCGCCGCGATACAGCTCCACCGCGGCGATGGCCGCGGCGGCGCCGCCGCCCATGCCGTTGTAGAGCGCGATCATCTGCGGCATGTTGGTCATGGCGACGCGCTTGCCGCTCCACCAGGCGAGGACTGCGCCGATGACGATGGCCGCGCCGATGAGCGGGAAGTTGGTCATCCCGGGGTAAGCGAAGGTGACCAGCGTCGCGACCAGCATGCCGGCGCCGGCCCAGAGAATGCCGCTGCGCGCCGTGACCGGCGAGCTCATGCGCTTCAGTCCGACGATGAAGAGCACCGCGGTGACGAAGTAGCTCGCCTGGATGAGGGTGTCCGTCCCCAGGAACGCCGACATCGCTGCGCCGGACATCTAGTGTCCTCCCTTGCGCGCGCCGCCCGCCCTGCTCGACTTGAACATCTCCAGCATCCGTTCCGTGACGACGTAGCCCCCCATCGCATTGCCGGCTGCGAGGAGCACGCCGATGAAGCCGATCGTCTTCTCCAGCGGCGTGTGCGCGCTGCCGAGCGCCACCATCGCGCCGACCAGCACGATGCCGTGCACGAAGTTGGAGCCGGACATGAGCGGGGTGTGCAGGATCACCGGCACGCGGGAGATGACCTCGTAACCGGTGAAGGCTGCAAGCATGAAGATATAGAGCGCTACGATTCCGGTCATCGGGTCAACCCTCGATTGCCTTGCGTGTCGGCTCGTGCTTGATCTCGCCGGCGTGCGTCACGCAGGCCTGGGCGAAAACCTCGTCATTCCAGTCGATGGCGAGCTCGCCCTTCTGGATGGCCGGCTTGAGGAAATTGAGCAGGTTACGGGAGTACATCTCGCTGGCGTTGTAGGCGAGCTCGGCGGCGAGCCCGATCGCCCCGATCACTTTGACGCCCTGATGGATCACCACCTCGCCGGCGCGCGTGAGCTCGCAGTTACCGCCCTGCTCCGCGGCGATGTCGACGACCACCGATCCCGGCCGCATGCGCTCGACCGCGCCGCGTTGGATGATCTTCGGCGCGGGACGTCCGGGAACGGCTGCCGTAGTCACCACGGCATCCGCTGCGGCGATGCGGGAGTCGAGCACCTCCTGCTGTTTGCGCTTTTCCTCGTCGGTGAGCTCGCGCGCGTAGCCGCCCGCGCCATCGGCGCTCACTCCGGTGTCAACGAATTTAGCGCCCAGCGACTTCACCTGCTCACGCGTGGCACCCCGGACGTCATAAGCCTCCACAACCGCACCGAGACGTCTAGCCGTCGCGATTGCCTGTAATCCCGCAACGCCCGCACCGATGATGAGCACTTGCGCGGGACGGATCGTCCCTGCCGCCGTCGTAAGCATTGGAAAAAACTTCTGCAGGTGATTGGCGGCTATCAGAACCGCCTTGTACCCCGCGATGGCCGCCTGCGACGACAGGGCGTCCATCGATTGCGCGCGCGAGATGCGCGGCACCAGCTCCATCGCAAAGCTGGTGATCCGGCGCTCCTTGAGCGCCTTCACTTCCTCACGGCGCGCGTAGGGCTGCAGGAAACCGATGACAACGGTACCCGGCTTCAGCGCTGCGATCTGCTCCAGAGACAGCGGCTGTACCGTCAGCAGCACCTGCGACTGCTCGAGCACGGCGGCGGTGGAATCGGCCCACTCCACTGCGCGGTAGGCCGAATCAGGAAACTGCGCGCTCGCGCCGGCGGCGCGCTCGAGCAGCACGCGGGCGCCGGTCTGGGTGAGCTTCTCTGCCACCTCTGGCACCAAACTGACACGAGTCTCGCGGGGCGCGCTCTCACGTAGCGCGCCAATGGTTACTGGCATCTTACGGCCCTATTTCGGGGTCCTGGGCGTGGGTTGTTGAATATTCGCATAAAAGTGCCGTATCTTACACCTGCCATGATGGGCATAGACCTAGAACGGGCCGATCGCGGCTTAGCGGACGACCTGCGGATCGTCCCGACCGGTACGGCACGCGGGCTCTCCCAACTCGTGCTGCGAACGGACGTGGCCGGCATGCCGCTCGAGTGGATCGACTACAAGGAGGCGGCCCGGCTTTACCACCAGGAGCAGGTGGCTTATACCTGCGGCTCGCCGCTCTTCGAGCTCTACGGCGGCGTGAACGCGCTCACCGGCCGGCGCACGATGCTGGAAATCAATTCCATCGTCGCCACCGTCGGGCACACGGGCAATCCGGGCAATACACGCCACGATTACGTGCCGCCGCTCAACAACCAGACGCTCTTCCGCCGGGACGCATACCTCTGCATGTACTGCAGTCTGCGGTTCCCCTCACGCGAGCTCTCGCGCGATCACATCAGGCCTTTCAGCCAGGGTGGCCTCGATGTGTGGACGAACGTAGTGACCGCGTGCCGGCGCTGCAATAATCAGAAGGCGTCGCGCACTCCGGAGCAGGCGAAGATGCAGCTCATCGCCGTGCCGTTCACGCCGACCTACGCGGAATACATATTCCTCAAGGGCCGGCGGGTGCTCGCGGACCAGATGCAGTATCTTCTCGCGCACTTCCCGCGCACGAGCCCGCTGCACGACCGCATCCAGCGCTGGCTGGGATGATAAATAGTATGAAGCGCTTTGATCTTCCTCGTTGACGCTTCGGTCTACGTTTTCCGCGCGTACCACTCGCAGCTGCCGGACATGGTGGACCACGACGGCAATCCCGTGCACGCGGTCTTCGGGTTCGCGCGCTTTCTGTGCGATCTGATGGAGCGCATTCGCCCGCGCTACATCAGCGTCGCCTTCGATCAGCGCCTGAAGACGTCCTACCGCAATCGGATCTACCCGGCATACAAGGCCAACCGCGAGCCGACGCCCGCGGGACTGCCGCGGCAGTTCGAGTATTGCCGGGAGCTCTGCCGCCATCTTGGCGTGGCTGCGTTCGTCGATCCGGACTTCGAGGCCGACGACATCATCGGCACGCTCTCCTGCCTGATGCGCGCCCAAGGCATCCGATCGGCCTTCATCACGCGCGACAAGGATATGGCGCAGCTGGTGCGCGACGGCGACCTGTTATGGGACTTCGGCGCCCGTACGCAGCTCGGCTACCGGGATGTCGCGGGCTACTTTGGCGTCGCACCCGAAGGCTTCGCCGACTTCCTCGCCCTGACCGGCGACGCCTCGGACAACATTCCCGGCGTGCCGGGCATCGGACCGAAGATCGCGGCCACGCTGATGCGAAAATTCGGCTCGCTCGATGAGCTCTACGCCAATGTCGGCCGCGTTGCCGCCCTTGGACTGCGCGGCGGCGGCGCACTCGGCGAGCGCCTGGCCGCGCATCGGGAGTCGGTATTCCTCGCGCGGCGTCTCACGCGGATCGTTTGCGACATGCCGCTCGGCGTTTCCGCCTCGGACCTGCGGCCGAGGACTCCGGATCTTGCGTCTCTGCGCGCACTCTATGACCGCCTCGGCTTCGGACCGCTGCTGCGCCGCCAGGGCGAGAGGCTCGCAGCCCAATGCGACGCCGGCGATGCGGCGGTCGCAAGCTGAGCATTCGACCGGAGCAGCGAAATTTGAACGAAGACGAGAGCCATGAGGAGAGCCAGGAAGGCGGCTTCGAGGCGATCGGGCGCGAGATCGCAGCGCAAGTGGGCGGCGATTGCGCGCCGGAACCGGAGAGCTCCGTCTCGGGCGGCAGCATTCATCGCTGTTACCGGTGGCGCTGCGGCGATGCGCCGCTCTTCGTGAAAGT
>DATAXF010000123.1:0-33982 GCA_036273095.1 Steroidobacteraceae bacterium
CTACCGACGGTCTCGGCCGCGCCGTGCGGCGCGGCTCAGCCGTCCTTCATCGCGCCGACTTCGACCACCCTGAATCGTGAACCGTCGCGGCTCAGTGGACCAGGCGCGGGATGTGCTCGCCGCCGCAGGCGGCGAGCAGCCGAGGTTCGATCGCGAGTACTACCGCCGCTACTACTACGACCCGCGCACCGCGGTGACTACCCGCCGGGAAATGCAGGCCCGCGCCCGCCTGATCGCGGCTTTCACCGAGCACATCGGTCTGCCGGTGCGCAGGCTCCTCGACGCCGGTTGCGGCACCGGCCTGCTGCGCACACCGCTCAAGCGCCTGCTGCCGCGGGCCGAGTATGTCTGTCTGGAGACGAGCCCCTATCTCTGCGGCCGCTACGGCTGGGAGCAGGGCCGGATCGAGGAGTACCGCAGCAGCGCCATGTTCGACCTCGTGATCTGCTACGACGTGTTGCAGTACCTCGACGCCCGCGCGGCTGCGCGGGCGTCGAGCAACTTCGGGCGCCTCTGCCGCGGAGTGTTGTATTTCAGCGCGCTGACACGGCGCGACTGGGAGTGGAATTGCGACCCGGTGCGGACCGATGCCAATGTGCATCTGCGCGCCGCGCGCTGGTACCGGCTGCGGCTGCAGCGCAACTTCCGCGAAGTCGGGGCCGGGTTCTGGCTGCGCCGCGGCACACCGCTCACCGTCTGGGAGCTGGAGTCTCAATTCTGAGCCAGGATTGCCCTTGAGCGACGGCCACCATACTGCAGCGCTCCGCGCCGCCTTTCGCGGCGCAGTCACCTGCAGCCGCACTGCCAACGCCCTGATACTCAGCGGCGCCGCCGCCGATTCCGCGGACGACCGGCTCATCCTGACATTCGTTTCCGCATCGATGCCCGACATCCCGCAGTCACTGAGCGCCGCAAGCGTTCACGCCGTCGACGGGAGTCACTATCGCATTGTTTCCGGGTCCGGGGATCTGGTCGTGGAGGCGACATCCCTCCATGTCCATCGCGATATCGGCAGGGCCTTCTACCGCGCGGTCCCACCGCGGCGGGTGCCGCTCAAAAAGCGCCTCTTCTGGCGAGTGGTGCTGTGGCTCGCCGGCAGCGGCGCCGGCAAGCGCGTGCTGTCGACTCTTCGCCGACGGTAATGTTTGAAGCACATTCCTGTGCCTAGCTCGGCTCCGCGAGCTCCGTGGCCGGCACCGCGACGCGCTCGCGGCGCAACAGCGCCCGGTAGGTCGCCATTTGCGCCTGAAACGCCCGGTCCCAGGTGAACTTCCGCTCCACTCTTGCTCTCGCGTTGGCTCCCAGCGCCTCGATATCGCGCTCGTAAAGCTCCGCGATCGCTGCCGCCATCCGCGCGCCGCTCCCGGGTTCCGCGAGCAATCCCACGTCGTCGTCAACGAACTCGGGTATCGCGGCGGCGCGCACCGCCACCACCGGCCGCCCGCAGGCCATTGCTTCCAGGATGACCAGGCCGAAGGTCTCTTTCGTTCCGGCGTGCACCAGCGCATCCGCCGATGCGAGCCATTCCGCCAGCTCGATGCTGTTGCGGCGGTAGGGAACCACCGTCACGTTGGCGGCGGGCCGAGCCTCCCGCTCACCGCCGATCAGCAGCAGGTGATACGGCGAGCCCAATTTTGCAAACGCGTCCAACAGCAGCGGCAGGTTCTTTTCGCCCGAGAACCGTCCCGCGTATACCAGCACGCGCGCCACCGGTGAGAGCCGAAGCCGCTGACGCAGCCAGCCGCCGCGGCGCTGCGGCCGGAAAACCTCCGCGTCGACGCCGAGCGGCTGGTGCACTGCATGCGCGATGCCCAGGCCGTTGAGCACGTCGCACATCACCCGGCTCGGCGCAAACACTACATCGAAGCGGTCGTAGAGCCATCTGAGGTAGCGCTCGAGCGTTCGCCCCGTGAGGCGCCCCCCCATGCGGCGGCTGATGATCTGCGGCAGGTTGGAATGATAGAACGCGGCGATCGGGGTGCCGCGGCGCCGCGCCAGGCGCCAGGCCGCCCAAGCGGGATGGAACGCGTCGCCGACCTCGACCAGGTCCGGCTGCAGCGCATCGAGCAGCCGCAGCCAGCGGCGCGGATCGAGCGGCAGGCGGTAGTTGAAACTCCCCGGCACCGGGTAGCCGGCCAGTGTGCATATGCCGCCGCGCTCGGTTCGGTCGCGCTCTCCCGGCACGACGAGCGTGTGCTCCCAGCGGCTGTGAGTTGCCAACCAGGCGTGCTTCGCGGTCAGGTAGCGTTTGACGCCGCCGCTCGTCGGCGAGTAGAAAAGCGTGCTATCGACGAGGTGCAGGCGGTCGTTCAAGATCCGGAGTTACCGAGTCAGGCTACGTGCCCGCATTGCACCTTTCCGGAGCGGGCATTGTCAAGATGTGCGCCGCTTCCGGCGCGGGATTGCAGGCGGCGCCGTCAGGCCGCCGTCGGCTGTGCCTGGGGCATGGAGCCCTGGCGCAGCCTGGCCGCGGCCTCGATCACCTCATCGGCGGTGTTGAACCGGTCCTCGCGCCGCTTCGCCAGCAGCCGCGATAGCACCGCTGTATGACGGGAGAGTGACAACGGCAGCTGCGGCGGCGGCGCGTTCACGTGCTGTTGCAACACCTCCATCGCGGAGCTGCCCGTGAAAGGCTTCTTGCCGGTCAACATTTCATGGTAGATGACGCCGAGGCTGTAGAGGTCGGAGCGCGAGTCCAGCTCCTCCCCCAACGCCTGCTCCGGGCTCATGTAGTAGGGTGAGCCGCGCAGCACGCCGGTGCGGGTGCTGTGACAGGCGCCATCGAGCGTGCGCGCCAGTCCGAAGTCGATCAGCGCTATCTCGTCGCTCTCGCGCAGCATGACGTTGGGCGGCTTCAGGTCGCGATGCAGGAGACCCGCGCCGTGCACGACACTCAACGCCGCGGCGATCTGCTCCACGTAGCGCAGTGTTTCCCCCTCCGTCACCCCGAAATACATCCGGGCCTTGAGGTCGCCGCGCGGGAAGTACTCCATGGCGAGGTACTCGAGCCCGTGCTCGATGCCGTAATCGTGGATCCTGACCACCGCCGGATGGCGGATGGCGAGTATGGCCTTGTATTCGCGCTCGAGCGCCTGGCGCTCGGCGCTCGGCTCGCGGGAGGTTCTGCTGACTTTCAGCGCGACGTCCGTGCCGAGCGCCGAGCTCGCGGCCAGATAGACGACCGCCTTTTCCGACTCGCCGATCTTCTTCTCGATGGAGTACCCGGGGATGACCGGCGGCGTGTCGCTGTCCTGTGCCGGCGGTGCTGCGGCGACATCGGCCGGCCCCGCTGCATCCGCTGGCTCCGCTGGCTCCCGCTGCGCGGGAGCATCGAGCGCAATGGACTGCCCCGTGTGCGCCAGGTCCGCGAGGCGGCGGGCGACGCGCTGCTCGATGCGGCGCAGCGCGACGCGTACGGAGGTCTTCAGCCGCTCCGGGGTGAGCAGGCGCTTTGGCACGTAGTCCGCGGCCCCTAGCTGCAGCGCTCGCACGGCGGTGAGCTCGTTGCCATCGTCCGCCAGTGCAATGACGGCCGATGCGATGTTGCGCGTCCGTAGCCTGCGCAGCAGCTCGAGGCCATGTGCGTCGGGGTCTTCGGGGCTGCTGCCGAAGCTGGCGGCGAGCAGGAGCACGTCGCACTCGCGGCTCGTGACCAGGGCGCTCCACGGCTCGAATTCCGTGAGGTCAATAGCGCCTATTGCCGCATCCGGGCACACGATTCCCAGGTGCAGCCGCAGCCATTCGCGATACTTCGCGTCGCGATCCACGACCAGCATGCGCGCCGGAGAGCCTGTCCGCTTGGTTTCCACCTGCCACCCGAGAACGGCCGTTCTCTTCAGCAGAAAACGATGGACCAGCCTGGGCTCGGTTGTCGCTAGGCGCCGGGCGATTCTGTGAAGCCCGTCATCCCGCCGAGAAGGACTTGTGATCGAAAGCAAGTAATCGAGCGGCCCAGGGCCGTTCCCTGGGACGCGGGGCCGAAAGAGCAATTGGGTTGGCCGCCCAAAGCGGCGCAGCCGACTTTGGGCCAATTAACTAATTGCGCGGCAGCAGGAACCGCGTGCCCTGGTAGGAGAGGACGGCGCCATCGGGCCGAATGGCATCTACGTGCACGCCGCTTGGCAGGGAGTCTCCCTCCCCCAGCCTGTGCATGTTGATCATGACGAAGCGATCCCGTGGGCGAGCGGCGAACACGTGCAGGTCCAGGTGGAGCGCGGGCAGATTGTCGCTGGTAACGATCTGCTGGTAGAGCGGCATCTCCCCGGTCGGGAATCCGCCGGAAGTTGCGGAGCCGGGCGTCACGGCTGGCTCGACCGCGGGTGCGTTGTCACTCGGATTGTCGCCGGCGGACTGCTGGTCGCCGTCATGACCGGTGCCGCTCGCGGCCGGAGCAGGCGCAGAGGCTTGACCCGAGCCTGCGGCGTGGGCTGGCGGTGGCGTCGAAGCCCCGGCGGCCGCGGCTGCGGCCCCAGGCGGCGGTCCGGAAGCTGCAGGGCCCTGGACCGGCGGTGCAACAGGCGCGCGGGCCGCTGGAGCCTCGTGCACGGCGGCAGCGGTGGGCCGCGGGGAAGCCACAGCGGGCTGCGGTCCCGCGGGACGCCGCAGCAGCATCCACGAGATCACGATGACATTGATTCCGAGGAGCACGGCGATCGCGACAGCCCAGACCGGCAGCGCCCGCCGCGGCGGCGCGACCTTGACCTCGAAGAGTGATGGGCCGCTCTGCCGCTGCCGGTCGCTCTCCGATTTCTTCAATGCATCCAGGATGAACGACATGTTGGTTACTCGTGCGCCGCGGTCAGGAGGGGAGAGCCGGGGCTCGCCAGCGCTCCGGCGAGTGCGACCTGTGTGCGGACGCCCGCGATACCGTCCACAGTAAGCCGGTGATCGCGCTGGAACCGACGCACGAGGCTCGCCAGGTGGGCATCGTATACACTGCCCGGCGATCCGGAATCGGACGCACCCGCCAGCTTCTCCAGGCTGCGCCGCAGCCAGAGTACACCATCGCCGCTCATGCCGGGGGAGAGGGTCTCTACCGGGGCGGCCGCCGGCTGCCACAACATCACGTAGTCGCCCATCCAGTAGGTCGACAGCTCGCCGTCGCCGACCTGGTGCGTCGATTTGCCGAGATCGATGCTGGCGTGCTCGCCGTCGAGACCGGTCAACACCACCTCGTGACTGCCGCCGTTGGCATCCGTCAGAATCAGGATGGCCGGGCGGTTGTAGAGACGAAGTTGCCCGAGAGAGCCGCGCTCGGTGAGGCACGCGAGGCCGTGTTGGCTCGCCTGGGTGCAGGGGTCCGTACCATCCATGGTGTAGTGGATCCCCCAGAGGTCGAAGAGCCTGGTGAAGGCCGCATCGGTGCTCGTGTCGGTGGAGTGTCTGGCGAGCAGAGTGGCGAGAGGCTCGATGGTCGGCGGCCCTGCCGGGCTGCCGGCCGGGGCTGCCGGCGTCGTGGCTTGCGCGACGCGCGGTGCCGCGGTCGCAGGAGCCGCCGTTTGCGATGACGGCGCCGGTCGCGCCTGTACCCGCGCCACCGGCATCGACTCCGCGGCGGCGCGATGCTCCCGTGTCACCGCGGGCCTATGGATCCAGTCCCACGGTTGCAGGCGCCAGAGCGCGAAGCTTCCAACGGCCAGTATCGCCGCCACTGCCGCCGTCCCGGCCCACGGCAGCCACGGGGGCGTGAATCGCTTCCCGAAGACCTCGGACGCGGCATTGCGCACGAGGGGGCCGGTGATGCGATGGCGGTCCTGCGAGTAGCCGCCGAGGAGAGAGCGGTCGCAGATGACATTGATCACGCGCGGCACTCCGCAGGAGAGCCGGTAGATCTCTTCGAGGGCGAAGCGATTGAAAATGTCGGCGGTGGCGCCGGCGACGCGCAGGCGGTGGCGGACATATGCCGTGGTTTCCTCCGTGCTCAGCGGGCTCAGGTGATAACGGCCGGTGATGCGCTGCGCCAGCTGGCGCAGCTCGTTGCGTGCCAGCAGCTCGCGCAGCTCGGGCTGGCCGATGAGGATGATCTGCAGCAGTTTCTGGGTGTTGGTTTCCAGGTTGGTGAGCAGCCGCACCTGCTCGAGGACCTCGGGCGCGAGGTTCTGCGCCTCGTCGACCACCAGCACGACCCGCCGGCCGCCGGCATGCGCGCGCAGCAGATACTGGCTGAGGATGTCCACCAGGTCCTTGAGGCTCTCCGTCGCCGAGTCCGGCACACCGATCCCCACCTCCTCACAGATGGTGAGCAGGAACTCCGGTGCGGTCATCCTCGGATTGAGGATGAGGGCGATCTCCGCGTTCTTCGGCGCCTGCGCCAGCAGCGAGCGCACGATCGTCGTCTTGCCCGTGCCGACCTCACCCGTGAGCTGCACGAAGCCGCCGGCCTCGTTGATGCCGTAGAGCAGGTGCGCCATTGCTTCCGCATGCCGCTCGCTGAGGTACAGGTAGCGGGGATCCGGCGTGATGGAGAACGGCTTTTCGTTGAGGCCGAAGAACGCGAGGTACATGAGTGGATGAAAACTACTCGATCGTGTTGCCGCGCCGCAGCGCATCCCGGCCGAACCGCGCGCGCACTTCATCCACCGTGGAATCGAGGCGCGGGTCGCGGCCGACCTTGTCCGTCTGCCGGCCGGTCGGGCGCTGTTCCGGGCGCCGATCGAAGAGGCCGAGCTGCGAGGCAGGGCTCAAGTCGGTCAAGACCACCCCCAGGAGCCGAAGTTTCGCACCGGAGTGCTCCGCGAGCCAGCGCGACAGCAGCTCCCGTGCGACGTTGCGCACCGTAAGCTCCTCTTGAGTCGGCGGCGCGATCGCCCGCTGCCGGGAGAATGTCGCAAAATCGTGACGCCGGATCTTCACCCCCACCCGGCCGGCCATCAGTCCACGGCCGCGCAGGCGCTCGCAGGCCAGGTCCGCCAGCCGGGAGAGCTGCGCATCGAGTCGGCGCGGATCGGCAAGGTCCTGGGCGAAGGTATCCTCGGCGCTCAGCGACTTCTCCTCGAGATCGGGCTGCACCGGACGGTCGTCGACCCCGGCCGCCCGCTCCCGCATCCGGGGGGTGTCGCGGCCGAAGAGCGGCCATAGGACCGCATCCGTCGCCGCGCGCAGCTCGCCCAGGGTCCGCAGTCCCGCAGCCTCCACTTTCTCACCAAGCTTACGCCCGAGCCCGGGCAGGCGGCGCACCGACAGCGGATCGAGCACCTCGCGAATCCGCTGCGCCGGCACGACTGTCAGCCCGTCGGGCTTGTCGAGATCCGAGGCGATCTTCGCGACCAGCTTGTTGGTCGCCACTCCGACCGAGGCGGTGAGGCCGGTGCGGGCCCGTATCCCCTCCTTGATCCGCCGGGCGATTGCGGCCGGCTCGCCGAGCAGCGCCTGGCTTTCGGTGACGTCCAGGAACGCCTCGTCGAGCGAGAGGCCCTGCACGAGAGGTGTGATCTCTTGAAACACGCTGAACACCTTCCCTGAGATCTCGCGATAGCGCTGCATCCGCGGCGGAATGCAGATCGCTTCCGGGCACAGCCGCAGCGCGGTATGCATCGGCATCGCCGAGTGCACACCGAACCTACGAACCTCGTAACTCGCCGCCGCGACCACACCGCGCCCGCCCGGCCACCCTACAATGACCGGCTTGCCGACGAGCCCCGGGTTGTCGCGCTGCTCCACCGACGCGTAGAAGGCGTCCATGTCGACGTGGAGGATGGCGCGACTCATAACATGCCGTGCTCACACGGCTCGGATGGTGGCTCTGGCGTCGGAATCTCTCAGTGAACCGGGCTGCCGCGCGCCTTGAATTTCCTTCTCCGCGCGCGCGTGCGCTCCAAGCTCGTGTTGCGCGAAGTCGTCCACGTGTATGAGGCCCATCACCTTGTGGTCATACTCCCGCAATGCCGCGGCCTCGGCCTCGGTGATGATTCCCAACGCCAGCGCCTGCTCGGTCTGGCCGGGCAGGTCGAGCGCAGAGACGCGCCCCGTCTTGACACCCTCCACGCGAATTCGCTTCTCGAGAGGCTCCAGGGTCTCGGCCAGTCGCAGCGCCTCCTCGAGCAGCCCCAGCGGATTGCCGGGCTCCAGCGTCCAGTAAATGTGCTCACAGAGGCGCTCGCGGGACGGCCCGGCGCGGGTCATGAGCTCGGCGACCCGGCGGCCGAGGCGATCCGACGGCGCGGAGTAGGCGCGGCCACGTGGGAATACGATGGCGCGCATCACGCCCGCCAGGAGCCTGTTCGGGAAGTTGCGCAGGAAGCCGTGAAGCTGCTCCTGGGCATGATAAAGGAGGTTGCGGCAGGCCCACTCGACGATGGGCAGATCCTCCGCCGGCCGGCCCTGGTTCTCGTGGTGCTTCAAAACCATCGAGGCGAGATACATGGCCGACAGTACATCGCCCAGGCGCGCCGACAGGCTCTCCTTCTTCTTCAGGTAGCCGCCGAGTGTCAGCATCGCCACATCGACCGTGAAGGCGAACGAGGCGCTGAACCGCACGATGTGCTGGTAGTAGCGTGCGGTCGGACCCGGAGCGGGCGCGCGCGTATGGCGCGCGTGGGTCAGCGCCATTACGAGCGAGCGCACCGCATTGGAGATGGTGAATCCGACATGACCGAAGAGCGCGCGGTCGAACTCGTCGACCCCGCGCGCCCGGTCCGGATTGCGCGCGGCATTCATCTCCCGCAGCACGAACGGGTGGCAGCGTACCGCCCCCTGGCCGAAGATGATGAGGTTGCGCGTGAGAAGGTTGGCGCCCTCGACGGTGATGGTGATCGGCACCGACTCGTAGCCCCGGGCGAGGTAATTGTGCGGACCGAGCATGATGCCTTTGCCGCCGTGGATGTCCATTGCATCGTTGGCGACCTGACGGCTCATCTCCGTGACGTGGTACTTGAGCATTGCGGAGGGCACCGACGGCTTCTCGCCGCCGTCGATGGCGCCGGCCGTGACGGAGCGTGCCGCGTCCATGATGTAGGTCAGCCCCGCCATGCGCGCGAGCACCGCCTCGACTCCCTCGAACCGTCCGACCGGCATGTTGAATTGCCTGCGGATGCGCGCGTAGGCGCCGCTCGCCCAGATGGCGCCCTTGGCGCCGCCGGTTGCATTCGAGGGCAGGGAGATGCAGCGCCCGACCGACAGCTGCTCGACCAGCATGCGCCAGCCGGCGCCGGCCATGCGCGGTCCGCCGATGATGCAATCGAGCGGCACGAATACATCCCGTCCTTCCATCGGCCCGTTCTGAAACGGGATGTTGATCGGGAAATGGCGCCGGCCGATGGTGAGGCCAGGCGTGTCGCGCGGGATCAGCGCGCAGGTGATGCCGATATCGACCCGCTCGCCGAGAAGCTTCTCGGGGTCGAACATGCGGAAAGCCAGACCGATGACCGTGGCGATCGGCGCGAGCGTGATGTAGCGCTTGGTGAAATTGAGCCTGATGCCGACGGTCTCGCGGCCCTCCCACATCCCGCGGCAGACGATGCCGGTGTCCGGGATGGAGGCGGCATCGGAGCCGGCCCGAGGACCGGTGAGGGCGAAGCAGGGCACTTCTTCGCCACGCGCGAGGCGGGGCAGGTAATGGCTCTTCTGCTCCTCGGTGCCATAGTGGTTGAGGAGCTCGGCCGGCCCGAGCGAATTGGGCACCGCGACTGTGGAGGAGCAGGTGGCGCTGCGGCTTGCGAGCTTGGCGAGCACGCAGGAATGCGCATAGGCCGAGAACTCGAGGCCGCCATAGCGCTTGGGGATGATCATCGCGAAAAAGCCGCGCGACTTGAGGAAATCCCATACCTGCGGCGGCATGTCGCCCAACTGATGGGTGATGGCCCAGTCATCGACCATGAGGCAGAGCTCTTCGCACGGTCCGTCGAGGAAGGCCTGCTCTTCGGCGGTCAGCTTCGGTGCTCGGGCCGACAAGAGCTTCGACCAATTGGGAGCTCCCGTGAACAGCTCCCCGTCCCACCACACCGTGCCGGCCTCCAATGCCTCCCTTTCGGTCTGTGACATCGGCGGCAGCAGCTTCAGGTAGGCCTTCATGAACGGCCGGGTGATGATCGCCTTGCGCAGCGGCCGCAGGTTGAGCAGCCACAGGCCCGCGAGCAGCAGCCAGAGGAATCCCTTCCACGCTCCGGCAGGCGTGCCCGAGGCACCGAGGAGCGTGTAGGCGATGAGGAGAGCGGTGAAGGTCGCGGTGAACGCGAGCAGCGACAGGCGGCGGTAGGCGAGAAACAGCACCGCCGCCACGAACACCAGGGTGATTACTACTCCCATCACCCCGAGTTTACTCCAGTGCGATGTCAGGCACAGGGACGTGCCCGCGGCGCGCTGGGCCGGGCAGGAGCCCGGATCCAGCGCCTTAAAGGAGTCCCTTCACACCCTCCCGTTCCTCTTTCAGCTCCGCCAGCGTCGCATCCATCCGCTTGCGGCTGAACTCGTCGATCGCCAGCCCCTGGACGATCCGGTATTCGCCGTTCCGGGTGGTCACCGGGTAGGAGTAGAGCACCCCTTCGGGGATGTCGTAGCTGCCGTCGGAGGGCACCGCCATGCTGACCCAGTCACCCTCGGCAGTGCCGTGAATCCAGGTATGGACATGGTCGACGGCGGCGGAGGCGGCCGATGCCGCCGAGGAGGCTCCACGCGCCTTGATGATGGCGGCGCCCCGCTGCTGCACGACGGGAATGAAGGTCTGCTCCACCCACGCGGCATCCACCAGCGAGCGCGCGGGCTTCCCGTTGACCAGGGCATGACTGATGTCGGGGTACTGCGTCGCGGAGTGATTGCCCCATACCGTCATGCGGCGGATGTCGGTCACGCGCGCGCCCGTCTTTTCCGCGAGCTGCGACAGCGCCCTATTGTGGTCGAGCCGCATCATGGCGGTAAAGTTGCTCGGGTTGAGATCCTTGGCGCTGGAGCGTGCGATGAGCGCATTGGTGTTGGCCGGATTGCCGACCACCAGCACCTTGACGTTGCGATCGGCGGCCTCGTTGAGCGCCTTGCCCTGGGCAGAGAAGATCTGCGCATTGGCAAGCAGCAGGTCCTTGCGCTCCATGCCCGGCCCCCGCGGCCGCGCGCCGACGAGCAGCGCCACCTGGCAGTCGCGGAACGCCACTTTCGGATCGTCCGTGGCCACGATCCTGTTGAGCCGCGGGAACGCGCAATCGGACAGCTCCATCACGACCCCGTTGAGCGCCTGCTGCGCGGGTGTAATCTCGAGCAGGTGCAGATTGAGCGGCTGGTCCGGCCCGAGGAGCTGCCCGGAAGCGACGCGGAAGGCGAGGGCATAGCCGATCTGGCCGGCGGCGCCGGTGATCGCAACGTTCAAGACTGGCTTCATGGCGTGCTTCAAGCTTGGCGATAGGGGAAATGAAGGAAAATTCTACCTTATGATTGCGGTACATGGTCCTCGAAGTGCGCACTACGGAGCAGGGCCTCGCCCTTGATCTGACAGGCGAGTGGCGGGCGCTCGCCTACGGGCAGATCGATTCCGCGCTCGCGGCGGTGGATCTTGGCCGTGCCCGCCACATCGAGATCGCCACCGCCAGGCTCACTGCGCTCGATCTGACAGGTGCCTGGCGCCTGCGGGAATTCGTGCTGCAGGCGCAAAAGCTGGGGGCGCAGGTTACTTTCGCCGGCACCCCGCCGGATCAGATGCGTCTGGTGGACGAGACCTTGCGGCCGATCGAGGCCGCGGCCGCGGCCGCGCCCCGTCCCGTGAAGGACCTGCGCATGGAGCTCGAGGAGCTTCCCGTCGAAGCCGAGGTCGCAACCCTCACCTTCATCGGGCGCCGTACGGTGACTCTCTGGCGGGATATGTCCGGCGCGCTCGCCTTCCTCGGCAGGGTCAGCGTCACCGGTCTGGCTGGCCTGCCGCATCCGCGCCGCCTGCGTCCGACCTCCATTGCCCGTCACGTATATGACACCGGAATCACCGCCATCCCGATCGTGGCGCTGATCGCCTTTCTCATCAGCGTCATCGTCGCCTACATGAGCGCGCAACAGCTCCGCAGTTACGGCGCAGAAATCTTCGTGGTGGACCTGGTCACCATCGGCGTGCTGCGCGAGCTCGGCGTGCTGCTGACCGCCATCATCGTCGCCGGCCGCTCCGGCAGCGCCTTCGCGGCCGAGATCGGCTCCATGAAGCTCAACGAGGAAGTCGACGCGCTGCAGGCGACCGGGGTGGATCCGTTCGAGGCGCTGGTGGTGCCCCGTGTGATCGGCCTCGTCATTTCCCTGCCGCTCCTCACCGTGATCGCGGACATGGTCGGCCTCCTCGGCGGGGCGGTGCTGTGCGCCTCTCTGCTGCACATTCCGCTCGACCAGTACATCACCCGCGTGAGTCAGGCGATCTCCCCGACCACCTTCTGGGTCGGCATCATCAAGGCTCCCGTTTTCGCCGCACTCATTGCGCTGGCCGGCACTCACAGGGGAATGCAGGTGAGCGGCTCTTCCCGCGAGCTTGGCCGGCTCACCACCGTCGCGGTCGTCCAGGCCATCTTTCTGGTGATACTGGCCGATGCGCTCTTTGCCGTGCTCTTCCTGGAGATCGGCGTTTGATCCCCCCGGTCCTCGAAGTGCGGGGTCTCGTCAATCGCTTTGGCTCCCAGGTGGTCCACGACGGGCTGGACATGGAGGTCCGTGAGGACGAGGTGTTCGGCATCGTCGGCGGCTCCGGCACCGGCAAATCGGTGCTGCTGCGGAGCGTTCTCGGCCTGCAGAGGCCTCAGGCCGGCACGATCCGGATCGAGGGGCACGACATCACGCAGCTATCCGGTGCTGCGCTGCGCGCCGTCAAGGCCCGGTACGGCGTGACCTTCCAGCAGGGAGCGTTGTACTCGGCGCTGACCGTGCTGCAGAACGTGCAGTTGCCCATGGTCGAGTATCTGAAGGAGCTGTCCGAGTCCGCCCGCGACGAGCTCGCCATGCTGAAAATCCGCCTGGTGGGACTTCCCGCGGACGCCGCTCCCAAATATCCTGCCGAGCTCTCCGGGGGCATGATCAAGCGCGCGGCCCTGGCGCGCGCGCTGGCGCTCGACCCCCGGCTGCTGTTTCTCGACGAGCCGACCTCCGGCCTCGATCCGATCAGCGCGGCGGAGTTCGACGAGCTGATGCTGTACCTGCAGAAGCAATTGCGGCTGACCGTCGTCATGATCACACACGACCTCGACTCCATCTTTCGCACCTGCAACAGGGTCGGCGTGATCGTGGACCACCGGATGGAGACGGACACGCTGGAACGCATCGTCGATCATCCCAATCCGTGGATACAGGCGTACTTTCACGGCGAGCGCGCCGGCATTCGCCTCAAGGTGGCCCATGGAGCGTGAAGCAAACTATGCTGCCGTCGGAGCTTTCGTGCTGCTCATCGCGCTGGCCGCGGGGATCTTCGTCTACTGGTATTCCGGCACCCGCGTTCACCGTACCTACGATCGCTACGAGATCTATTTCGACGGCACTGTCAGCGGCCTGGAGCAGGGCGCGCCGGTCCGCTACCTCGGTGTGCGGGTGGGCCGGGTCACCGAGATGCGCATCGACCCCAGGAACGCCGGGCGTGTGGAGGTGATTGCCGCGATCGAGTCCACGACACCGATCTCCTCCCGCACGCTCGCGGAGCTCGACCTGCAGGGCCTGACTGGCCTGCTCTACATCGACCTGCAGCGCACCGCGCAGGCGCCGGTAACGCCGCTGGTGCCGAGCCTCAGGTACCCGGTGATCCGCGCGGCGCCGTCACAGTTCGACATCTTCATGGGCCAGCTTCCGCGCCTGGCAGCCTCGGCAGGGGGAGTGATCCAGCGTCTGGATCACCTGTTGAGCAACCGCAACATCGACGACGTCTCGCGCGCTCTCGACAACCTCACAGAGGCAAGCAACCATCTGCCGGAGACGGTGCGTAGCGTCAATGCGCTGCTCGTTCAGCTCCGCTCCGCGACGGTCGAGCTTGGCGACACGGCCCACAGCGCGCGCACCCTCATGGACACGGCCGGCCCGCAGGTTGTCACGACCGTGCAGCGCCTGCAGACAGTGGCGGACAAACTGTCAGATGCCGCGGATCAGCTCGATAAGATGATCGCGGAGAATCGCGGCGACGTCCGCTCGTTCACACGCTCGAGCCTGCCGGAGATCGAAAGCTTCGTGCGCGAGGGCCGGGCGGCCGCGCAGTCGATCCGTCAGCTTTCCGACAGTCTGCGCCGGAATCCGTCGCAGCTCATCTACAAACCGGCCCCGGCGGGCGTGGAGATTCCCAGGTGAAGGCAACCTGTAAACACCTGCGGCCTCTCGCGCCGGTCCTGCTGTGTGTGGCTGTTGCCGGCTGCTCGAGCCTGCTGCGCAGCAACGCACCGCCCGTGCAGCTCTACACGCTGCGGGCCTCTTCCGCCCCATCCGATGGTGGTTCAGGCCCGGCTGCCGTAGTGGATGCGTCCTTACGCGTTACGCACCCGCGTGCGGGGCCCGGCCTCGAGACTTCGCAGATCGTGCTGTCGCAGCCAGATCACCGTCTGAGCGTGTACGCGGCCAGTGCTTGGGCCGCCGACACGCCGGCGCTCCTCGAGTCCATGGCCGTCGAGACGCTGCGTGGGTCCGGACACTGGCGCTCCGTCCAGGATTCCGAGAGTCCGTTCCCCTCCGACTATCTCCTGCAGATCTTCATTCGCCGGTTCGACGCTGACTATTCTGACGACACGAGTGCCGCTCCCACCGTGCGAGTGACGCTCGACTGCACGCTGGGAAAGGAGGAGGGTCGCGACGTCATCACCACTTTCGTGGCGAGCGGATCGGCTGTTGCAAGCGCCAACCGCCTGGGGGACGTGGTCGCTGCATTCCAACAGGCCACTGACGCCGCAATGACCTCCCTGTCGCAACAGGTGTCGGCGGCGGCGCGGCCACACGGATAAGCGGCGCTTACCGACTTGAAGTACCGCCACGAGTACCACGCCGGCAACTTCGCGGATGTCCACAAGCATGTGACGCTGCTGGCGCTGCTCACTGCCTTGCGGCGCAAGGACAAGGGTTTCCTTTATCTCGAGACGCATGCCGGCCGCGGCGCCTACGACTTGTCCGGACCGACCGGCGAATCCGCTTCCGGTATCGGGCGGCTCGAGGCGTGGCATCGTTCACCAGGAGCAGGTCAGTCGGCCGCCGAAGAAATCGGTCACTATCTCGCGCAGGTCGAGCTGTTGCGGCGCGAGCGCGCCGAGCCGCGCTTGTATCCGGGCTCGCCCCTGCTTGCTGCAAGCGAGCTGCGCGCCGTCGATCGCGCCGTGTTCATCGAAAGCCAGCCTCCGGAGGCGCGTGCCCTGGAGCGGGCGCTCTCTCGTTCCGACGAAGCCGCACAGCGGGCCCGTGTCGAGGTAGGTGATGGCTTCGAGCGCCTGCGCGGCTGGCTGCCGCCGCGTGAGCGCCGCGGATTGACCTTCCTCGATCCGCCCTACGAGGAGAGCCGCCAGGATTTCGACCGCACCCGACATGCAGCCGCGGAGGCGCTGCGGCGCTTCCGCACGGGGGTGGTCGCAGTCTGGTATCCGATCAAGGACGAGCGCGATACCGCGGCCTGGCATGCTGCGCTCGCTGCGGAGCTCGATTGCGCACTGCTCGTGGCGGAACTCTCGCTCTACCCCCGCGACTCACGCGTTGCGCTCAACGGGTCCGGGATGCTGATCCTCAATCCCCCCTACCAGCTCGCCGAGCGCATGGCGATATGGCTGCCGCAGCTGCACGCCTGCCTCGATGTGGGGCATGGCGGCGCGGCGAGCGTGCAGCAGTTGAAGTCCTGATCCCAACCGGGACAGTGACGGCGCCGCGCCGCGGGAGCAGAATCGGTGCATGAGCGGCACGGTAGATCAATACGGGGTCGTGGGCCACCCCGTGGCACACAGCCTCTCGCCTTTCATCCACGCGATGTTCGCGCGCCAGACGGGGCAGTCGATGAGCTACCGCCTCTTCGACTTCGCGCCGGAGGAGCTCGAGCAGCGGATCGCAGCGTTCTTCGCCGAGGGCGGTCGCGGCCTCAACATCACGCTGCCTTACAAGGTTGCCGCGGTGGCGCGCGCCGGTGAGCTGACCCCGCGGGCCGAGCACGCAGGCGCTGTCAATACGCTGGCGAAGCGGAAGGACGGCACCATACTGGGCGACAACACCGATGGCGTCGGGCTGACGCAGGATCTATGCGTCAATCAGCGCGTGGTCGTGACACGCCGGCGAGTCTTGATCATCGGCGCCGGCGGGGCCGTCCGCGGAGTGCTCGCGCCGCTTCTTGCGCTGACGCCGGAGGTCGTCGTGATCGCCAACCGCACGGCGGACCGGGCCAAGGCACTCGCGGCGGCCTTCACTCAGATGGGTAACGTGCAGGGTGTCGGGTTCCGCTACATCGCGGGGGGGCCGTACGACCTCGTCATCAACGCCACGTCCGCCAGCCTCACCGGTGAGATCCCCGACGTGCCGATGGCCGTGATAGGGCCCGATACATTTTGTTACGACATGGCATACGGCAAGGGCGACACCGCTTTCGTACGCTGGTGTGTGGAGCTCGGCTGCCGCGCGGCGGCATCGGGCTGGGGAATGCTGGTCGAGCAGGCGGCGGAGTCCTTTCGCCTCTGGCGCGGCGTGCGGCCGCTCACCAGGCCGGTCCTCGCGGCTCTTACCGCATCGTGACCAGCTCTTCGGCGCTGGTGGGATGGATCGCCACCGTGTCGTCGAAGTCCTCCTTGGTGGCCCCCATCCGCACAGCGACGGCGAAGCCCTGCATCATTTCATCTGCCCCCGGACCGACGACGTGGATGCCGATGACGCGCCGTTTGGGGCCGATCGTCACCAGCTTCATGTCACAGCGCGGCCTGGCGGTGGTGAGCGCGTGGTACATCGGGATGAAGCTCGACCTGAAGACGGTGACGGCCTCATCGCCGTACTCATCGCGGGCGGCCTTCTCGGACAGCCCCACGGTACCGATCGGCGGGTGCCCGAATATGACCGTCGGGATGTTGTGATAATCGAGATGCCGCTCGCTCTTACCGCCGAACAGGCGGTCGCTCAGCCGGCGGCCGGCCGCGATCGCCACCGGCGTGAGCGGCGCCCGGCCGGTCACATCGCCGATGGCGTACACGCCCGCGGCGCTCGTGTTCTGGTACTTGTCGGTGACGATGAAGCCGTAGGTGTCGAGCTCCACTCCCGCGCGATCCAGACCCAACTCCTTGACGGTGGGCGTGCGCCCGATGGCCCAAAGCACACGATCGAACGGCTCGAGCCGTCTGCCGTCGCGTAATGACAGCGAGAAATGCCCGCGAGCGTCGCTGTCGAGTCCCGCAGGCCACGCCTGTCTGACGATGGTCACGCCGTCGTCGCTCAGGATCTTCGACATCGACTCCCCGATCATCGAGTCGAAGTCGTTCAGCATCGTCCCGCCGCGCAGGACGAGCGTAACGTTGGAGCCGAGTGCCGCGAAGATACCGGTCAGCTCGACGGCGATATAGCCGCTGCCGACGATCGCGACTCGCTGCGGCCGGCTCGGCAATTCGAAGAATCCGTCGGAGGTGATACCGAAATCGGCGCCGGGGATGGGCGGCAGCAGCGGCCGGCCGCCAGTCGCAATGACGATGTGCGGGGCGGAAAGAGTGGTGCCCGCGGCCGCCACGGTCCGGCCGTCCACGAAATGCGCGCGGCCGCGGATCAGTGTCACAGCGCGCTTGGCGAGATTGCCCTCGTAGATGCGGTTCAGCCGCAGGATGTAGGCGTCGCGCTTCTCCTTGAGCAACGCCCAATCGTGCGGCCCGGCCGAAAGCGCGAAGCCATAGTCCGGCGCATCGCGCAGCCCCTCGGCGAGACCGGCGCCGTTCCACATGATCTTCTTGGGCACGCACCCCACGTTCACGCAGGTGCCGCCGAGGCGGTGCGACTCCACCAGGGCAACCTTCGCCCCGTGCTCCGCCGCCCGCTGCGCGCCGGCCAGACCGCCGCTGCCGCCGCCGATGACAATCAGGTCGAACTCACTCATTATCTGATTGTAGTATGAAGCGCTGGATCCGGGCTCCTGCCCGGCCCGGCGCGGTCTCGGGCAAAAAGCGTGGTTTTTGTCCGAGACTCGGCCACCTGCGGCGGCCGGGCACGTCCGTGTGCCTGATGCTCCATGCCCGGAGCTCACGCGATGCCATTGCGACCAGCTCGAAAAATAGGTGCTTGATGGATAATCCCCTGCTCGCCCAGGAGCCGCTGCCCCCCTTTCCCCGTATCCGCCCGGAGCACGTCGAGCCGGGAGTTCGTGAGGTGCTGTCACGCGCACGGACGAGGATCGAGGAGATTGCGGCCGGGGAGACACTGACCTTCGCAACGGTCGTGGAGCCGCTGGAAGAGCTGCAGCACGGGGTCGCACGCGCCTGGTCGCCCGTGAGCCACCTCAATGCGGTGCTCAACTCCGAGCCGCTGCGCAGCGCCTACAACACGTGCCTGCCGCTCCTCTCGGCCTACCAGACTGATCTCGCGCAGAGCGAGCCGCTGCACCGGGCTTACCGCGCCATCGAGGAGCGCGAGGGCGCCGCGCTCGATGCCGTGCAACGCCGGGTGCTCGAGCATGCGCTGCGGGACTTCCGGCTCGCCGGTGTCGGACTCGGTGCCGCCGAAAAGCAGCGCTTCAAGGACGTGATACTGGAGCTCACGGGGCTGCAGGCGAAGTTCGAGGAGAACGTGCTCGATGCAACCAACGGCTGGAGCTACCGCGTCAGCGACGAAGCACTCCTGCGCGGCCTCAACGAGATGCTCATCGAGCAGGCTCGGCGGCGCGCCCACGATCGGGGGAGCGAAGGCTGGATCCTGACACTCGATCAACCGACCTACGTCGCAGTATCGACTGACGCGGAGTCTGACGTTCTACGCCACGCGTTTTATGAGGCATGGACCACACGGGCGTCTGATCAGGGCCCCAATGCCGGCAAGTGGGACAACGCGGGTGTCATGGAGCAGATCCTGCGCAAGCGTTACGAAGCGGCGCGCATTCTCGGCTTCGGCAACTACGCCGAATATGCGCTCGCCACGCGAATGGCGCACAGCGTATCCGAGGTCATGCAGTTCCTCGACGAGCTGTCGCGATCGGCGCGCCCCGCGGCCGTGAGGGAGTTCGAGGAGCTCGAGGCTTTCGCCGGGCGCAAGCTCGAGGCCTGGGATGTCGGCTTCTACGCGGAGCGGCTGCAGCGCGAGCGCTATACCGTTTCGCAGGAGGAGCTGCGCCCCTATTTCCCGCTGCCGCGCGTGCTCGCGGGCCTGTTCGAGGTCGCCGAGAGACTCTTCGACGTACGCATCCAGGAGCGCAGCGGCGCCCCGGTGTGGCACCCGGACGTACGCTTTTTCGAGATCGAGAGCGGCGCGGGGCGGCCGGTCGGCAGCTTCTTTCTGGATGCGTATGCCCGGCCCAACAAGCGCAGCGGCGCGTGGATGGACGAGTGCATCGGGCGCAAGCATCTGGCGACGGGCTCGGCCCTCCCTGCCGCCTATCTGGTGTGCAACGTGTTGCCGCCGGGGGAAGGCCGGCCGGCCCTGCTCACGCACGACGACGTGCTCACGCTGTTCCACGAGTTCGGGCACGGCCTGCACCATCTGCTCACCCGCGTTGACTACCCCAGCATTGCGGGTATCAACGGCGTGGCCTGGGACGCCGTCGAGTTGCCCAGCCAGTTCATGGAGAACTACGCCTGGCACCCCGATGTGCTCAGCCGCATCTCCAGCCATTACCTGACGGGCGCGCCGCTACCCGCGCAGACCCAGGATCGGCTGCGCGCGACGCGCAGCTTCCATGCCGGCCTGCAGATGGCACGGCAACTCGAATTCGCGCTGTTCGACTTCCGGCTGCATGCGGAGTACTCGCCCGAGCGCGGCGCACGCGTGCGCGAGGTCCTGCAGGAGGCGCGCCGGCGGGTGGGAGTGGTGCCGGCCCCCGAGTGGAACCGCTTTCCGAACAGCTTTGGACATATTTTCGCCGGCGGCTACGCGGCCGGCTATTACAGCTACAAATGGGCGGAAGTCCTCGCCGCGGATGCTTTCTCGGCCTTCGAGGAAAGCGGCGTCTTCGACCGCGCCACCGCGCAGCGTTTTCTGGACTCCATCCTGTCGCGCGGCGGCAGCCGGGACGCCCTGGAAGCCTTCGTAGAGTTCCGCGGCCGCCGCCCCGATATCCGCCCCCTCCTGGCGCAGCACGGCATAGCCGCCCCCGGAGAGATCGCCGGCTAGAGGTGAGCTGGCAGGAGCCCTAACCTCCTCCAGGCTCTCCTTCCAGGCACACGGAGGTGCCCCGCCGCCGCAGGTGGCGGAGCCCGGAGCAAAAACCACGCTTTTTGCTCCAGGGCCGCGCTGGGCCGGGCAGGATGCCCGGATCCAGCGCCTAAAGTGTGCGGTAAGTCGCAGTGGCGGGGGGGAACCGCTTCTAGACTCATCCGATTCTTGCCTCCGGGGGAGCGGCCTGAGGCCGTGCCGCAAATCACCAGAATGAGCAGCGCCCGGCGCAGTGACTTCGACGTAACCAATTCCGTCCAGGTGAGCTCGCCGGAGGCGGTGCTGCGCGCGGTCGAGGCCCTCTACCGGCCTACCTGGCCGGATGCGCCCATGGAGCCTCTGCGGCGGTCCTTCGAGCATTTCGAGCGCCTGTTCGCGGGTGAGGTTGCCGGATTCCACGGGGTGGATACGGTCTACCACGACCGCCAGCACACGCTGGACATCACCCTTGCGCTGGCGCGGCTGCTGGTCGGATACGAGCGTCAGGCGGTCGACGCCGAGCGGCTGGGTGGCGAGCGGGCTGTGGCGGGCCTGATCACCGGCCTCTTCCACGACGTCGGCTATCTGCGGCGCGCCGACGACCAGGAGTCGCGAAACGGCGCGGAATTCACCCGGACCCACGTCTCCCGCGGCGCGCGCTTTCTGGAGGAGTTCCTGCCCGAGGTCGGCCTTTCCTCCTGGGTGCCGGTCGCTCGCGAGATCATCCATTTCACCGGTTACGAGGTGCCATTCGCCGAGATCGAGGAGCGTGTCCGGGATCCGCGCGACATCATCGTGGGGCACCTTCTTGGCACGGCAGACATGGTCGCGCAGATGGCCGACCGCTGCTATCTCGAGAAATGCCGCGACCGGCTGTACGCGGAATTCGTGCTTGGCGGGGTCGCACTGCCGATCGCGGCCAACGGCGGCCGGCAGGTCAAGTACGCCTCCGGTCTCGACCTGCTGCGCCAGACGCCGGATTTCGTGGCGGAAGTGCGCGAAAAGCGCCTGGACGGGGATTTTGGCTCCTCCTACCGGTACCTGGAGATCCTCTACGGGGGCAGGAATCCTTACCTGGAAGCCATCGATCGCAACGTCGATTACCTGCGGCAGGTGCTGCGGAGCGAGAACTGGCGGCTGCTGCGGCGCAACCCGCCGATCTTCTCCGCCGTTGCCGACCCGATGTCGACCATGCGGGGGCTGATGGTGGGTTACATAAAGAAGGTCTGGTCCGGCTTTTAGCCCCCGGCTAATATCGAGGGCCAAGCGACGCGATTTGGCCCCCAGTGACCTCTGCGAACCTCAAGCTGAAGTACGCTACTGCCGCGTTCGCGGTCGTGCTGTTCGCGACCGCGGCGGTGATCGCGTTTTTCATCTGGCGGCATCCGCCCGATCTGTTCACCGTCCAGGGAGTCAGCGTGCTGGCGGTGCTCGGCGCCCTCGCTGCGGCGGTGCTCGCCTGGCGGGCGGCGCACGGCATCCAGTTTTCCACCGCGGCGCTCATCCGCAGTGCCGAGCGCGTCGGGCAGGGTGACTACACCCGCCAGATCGAGGTGCGCCGCAGGGACATCATTGGCGAGCTGGAGCAGGCCCTGGAGCGCATGCGCTCGCGGCTGCGCCAGTCGACCATCCACAAGAATTACCTCCACAACGTCCTCAACAGCATGACGGACGCCGTGTTCGTGACTTCTCCCGACGGCGTGGTGAAGGTAGCCAACTCCGCGGCCTGCAAGCTCCTCGGCTACGGCGAGGAGGAGATTCTGGGACGCAGCATCATCGCGATCCTGGATGAGCGCGAGCGCGAAGGCTTCGACCTGCTGCAGGCCGCGCAGGAGACGCGTGAAACCGTGGTGCGCACCCGGGGCGGCCAGACCATCCCCGTGTCGCTCACCGGCTCGCGCATCGAGAGCGCCGACCCGCAGTTCCAGGGCAACATCTTCGTCGCGCGCAACATCACCGACCGCAAGCGCGCGGAGCGCCGCATCCGTTATCTCGCCCGGTTCGATGCGCTCACCAAGGTTCCCAACCGCATGCAGTTCCATCACGTGCTGCAGCAGACCATCGCCAGGGGGCTGCGCAGCGGGCAGTCGGTGGCGCTTCTCTATCTCGACATGGACCGCTTCAAGGAAGTCAACGACACGTTTGGACACGGCGCCGGCGACCGCGTGCTCGAGGTGCTGGCGGAGCGGCTGACCGGCGCGCTGCCGAAAGGGGCGCTCCTCGGGCGCCTCGCGGGCGACGAGTTTGCCCTCTGCATCGACGGCCTGCCGGCGGAAGGCGACAATCGCGGCCCGATCGCGCACCTCGCGCGCGCCGTGCTCACGGAGGTGAGCCGCGCCTTCCAGCTGAACCAGCACGAGGTGTTTCTCACCGCCAGCATCGGCATCGCCTTCTGCCCGCGCGATGCGGAGAATGTCATCGACCTCATCCGCAACGCCGATGCGGCGATGTATTACTCGAAGCAGAACGGCGGCAACACCTTCGCCTTCTATTCCCCGGAGATGAACGCCGCCGCGGTCGAGCGCCTCATCCTGAAGAGCAAGCTGCGCCGCGCGCTCGAGCGGGACGAGCTCGTGATCCGCTATCAGCCCAAGGTCGATCTCGCGACCGGCCGCATCATCGGGGCCGAGGCGCTGCTGCGCTGGCGCCTGCCCGGGCACGGCGACATTCCGCCCTCGCAGTTCATACCGCTCGCGGAGGAGACCAACCTCATCCTCGACATCGGCGAGTGGGTGTTGAATCGGGTATGCATGGACTACCGGCAGATGCAGAGCGAGATCGGCGACCCGGGGCGCATCTCGCTCAACCTGTCGCTGAAGCAGCTGCGCCAGGCGAGCTTCATCCTGCGCTGCCGCTCGGTGTTCCGCCGCCACGGCGTGTCGCCGACCGCTTTCGAGCTCGAGATCACCGAGACCACCCTGATGGCGGACGCCAAGCGCACGCTGCGCCTGCTCGATGAGCTCTACGCGATGGGCCTGCATCTCTCGATCGACGACTTCGGCACCGGTTACTCCTCGCTTTCCGCGCTGCAGCAGTTTCCGATCGACACGCTCAAGATCGATCAGTCCTTCGTGCGCGATGTCGGCGAGAACAGGGGCAACGCCACCCTCGTGCGCACCATCATCGAGATGGGGCGCAACCTGGAGATAGACGTCATTGCCGAGGGCGTCGAGTCGGTCAGTCAGCTCCAGTTCCTGCGCCACAACGGCTGTCATTATGCGCAAGGAAGGCTGTTCGGGGAGCCGCTGAAGTCCGAGGAGCTGCTGGCAATGCTGCAGCGGCAGGCGGCGTCGGGGCCGGCATTCCGGCGCTACACGCAGGAAGCCACCGCGGTGGCCGTGGGCGAACCGACTCGCTGACGGTCGATGCTCACTCTTGCCGAGGTTCGCCTGCGGCGCGGTCCGCAGGTTCTCATCGACGGCGCCACTTGCGGCATCTTCCGCGGCGAGAAGACGGGCATCGTCGGCCGCAACGGCTGCGGCAAGTCCACTCTGTTGGCATTGATCCGCGGCGATCTCGCGCCGGATGCGGGCGAGTATCGCGCGCCGCCCGGGCTCGCGATCGCGGCCGTCGCCCAGGAGTTACCGGCGACCGATGCGACGCTGGTCGAGTACGTCCGCGGCGGTGACCTGGAGCTGGCGGCGCTCGAGGCGCAGATACCCGCGGCCGAGGGCACGCGCCTCGCCATGCTGCACGCGGAATACGACCGGCTGGGCGGCTATGCCGCGCGCAGCCGCGCCGGGCAACTCGCCGCCGGCCTGGGATTCGCGTCCGATGACCTGGAGCGTCCGGTGCGTAACTTCTCCGGCGGACTGCAGATGCGGGCCAACCTTGCACGCACGCTGATGCGCCGTTCCGACGTGCTGCTGCTCGATGAGCCGACCAACCACCTCGATCTCGATGCGGTTCTCTGGTTGGAGGGCTGGCTGCATGGCTACGCGGGGACGCTGTTGCTGGTGTCTCACGACCGCGAGTTCCTCGACGGTGTCGTCGGCCGGATATTGCACATCGAGGCCGGCCGCCTGCGCAGCTACACGGGCAACTACAGCGCCTTCGAGACGCAGCGCGCGGCGGAGGCCGAGCGCACGCAAGCGATGTTGGCGGGCCAGGCGCGCGAGCGTGCGCGAGTCGAGAGTTTCGTCACTCGTTTTCGCGCCCAGGCCAGCAAAGCGCGCCAGGTGCAGAGCCGCTTGAAATGGCTGGCACGCCTCCCCGACATCGCGTCTCTGCATCTCGAGCAAGGCTTCGAGTGGGAGTTCGCGACGCCCGCGAAATTGCCGCGGCCCCTGCTGACACTCGAGCACGCCGTCGCCGGTTACGGCGATCGCCGGGTGTTGAGCGACGTAGCGCTGAGTGTCAGCCCCGGTGACCGCATCGGCATTCTGGGTCGTAACGGCGCCGGTAAATCCACGCTGATGCGGCTGCTCGCCGCGCAACTGCAACCGCTGGCCGGCGCGATCGAGACGGCGCCGGACGTCGCGACGGGTTTCTTTGCGCAACTGGAGCTGGAGCATCTGGATGCCGACGGCACCGCTCTCGCCGAGCTCGAGCGCCGCGGTGGCCCCGAGCAGGCACGCTGGAGCGAGCTGGACCGGCGCAATCACCTCGGCCGCTTCGGCTTCCATGGCGATCGGGTGTTCGAGCCGACACGACAGTTCTCCGGCGGCGAGCGCGCGCGCCTGGCGCTCGCCATCCTCGTTGCCCGCAAGCCCAACCTGTTGCTGCTCGACGAGCCCACCAACCATCTGGATCTGGACATGCGCCATGCGCTGCTCGTGGCGCTGCAGGATTTCGCCGGCGCGGTGGTGATCGTCTCCCATGACCGCGCGCTGCTGCGCGGCGCTTGTGACCGCTTTCTCCTGGTGGCCAACGGTGTCGTGGCTCCGTTCGAGGGCGATCTCGAGGACTACGCGGCGTGGCTTGCACGCGGCTCTGAAACCCCCCAGGCGGAGGGCGCAGAACCCGCGGCCGCCCCTTCTCGTCGGGAGCAGCGCCGCCTCGAAGCCGAAGCCCGCAACCGCCTGACGCCGCTGCGCGCCGAGCAGCGCAGGTTGGAGCATCTTCTCGAGCGCCTCACCGCCGAGCGCACGGCCATAGAATCCCGCCTCGCCGACCCCGCCACCTACGCGGCCGCGGGCGCGGACGAGCAGCGGCGCCTGAGCTCGCGCCACGGCGAGCTGGGGCTCGAGATCGCGACCGTCGAGGAGCGCTGGCTCGAAGTCGCCGCGACACTGGAAGCCGCAGGATAGATTGCGGCTGTTTCTGCACGAAAACGGCCCATTCTCGGGGGACCTCGAGCGGCACGCCGGCTCTAAGCTGCCGGCGCATGAGCATCGCGATGGTTGGCGCAAAGCTGGTGCGCAGTCCGGGGCTCACCGGCGACCATGTTCGGGTCCTGCTGGCGGAGGCCGCCGGGGACCTGGAGCGAATCTGCGAGCCTGAGGTCATCGCCCGGGTGGAGTTGCCGTCCGCGGCACGGCAGTTTCTGCGAAAACCCGATGCCGCCGCACTTCAGACCGATCTCAAATGGCTGCGCGAGAGCGGTGCTCGCCTGCTGCTGTGGGGACAGCAGGACTATCCACCGCCGCTCGCGGCCATCAGGGGCGCACCGCCGGCTCTCTATGTGATCGGGGAGGTCGCGGCGCTGAGCACGCGGCAGGTGGCGATCGTCGGGGCGCGCCGGGCCTCACCCGCGGGGCGGGCGATTGCCAGGGAATTTGCCACCGCCCTGGCCAATGTCGGACTCACCATCACCAGCGGCCTGGCGGCCGGTATCGATGCCGAGAGCCATGAAGGGGCGCTGGCCGCAGGGGGGCGTACGGTGGCCGTGCTCGGCGGCGGCATCGCCCGCTTGTACCCGGCGGAGAATGCCCGCCTGGCGGAACGCATCCGGGCTGCGGGCGCGCTGGTCTCGGAGTTTCCTCCCTGGACTGCACCGCGGCCTCCGTACTTTCCGCAGCGCAACCGGGTCATCAGCGGGCTTGCCCTCGGCACACTCGTCGTCGAGGCCGCCGCGGGCAGCGGGGCATTGATCACCGCGCAACGGGCCGTGGAGCAGGGCCGGGAAGTCTTCGCGGTTCCGGGATCCATCCGCAATCCGCTCTCGTGGGGTTGCCACAAGCTGATCCGGGACGGTGCGCAGCTGGTCGCGGGGCCGGCAGATGTGCTGGCAGGGCTTCAATTTCATGAGGAATATCAATGGCTTATATCTAGAGATATGGGCAGCTCGGACGGCTCCGCTGGCGGCGCCCCATTGGACAAGGAGTATGAAATGCTGTTAGATGCGCTCGGTTTCGAACCCGCGACCATCGATACGCTCGTGGCCCGCTCAGGCTTGTCCGGCGAGTCGATCGCCTCGATGTTGCTGATACTCGAGCTTGAAGGGCGCATCGCGCCGTACCCCGGCGGCCTGTACGGCCGAATATCCAAATGACTACCGGTAGCGTTCTGAAAGTGCTGATTTACGTTTACGACCACTACATGCTGGCCGACCCGGCGGACGTCCCGGAGCGCCATCGCATGCTGGAGGACCTGCAGCGGCGAGGCTTCTCGGTGAGTGAGGTCGTGCACGCGATGGAATGGCTGTCGGCTCTGGTGGGCGATCAGCGCGCATCGGACGCGGCGACGGATGCGGAGTCCCCTCGCGAGGCGCTGCGCGTGTTCGCCGATGGCGAGCTCTCGCGTCTGTCGGCCGATTGCCGCGCGTTCCTCCTGCTGCTGGATCGCCAACACGTGCTCACGCGCCAGCAGCGGGAGCTCGTCATCGAGCGCGCGCTGGCTCTGGACGTGGAGGAAGTCGAAGTCGAGCAGCTGAAGTGGGTGGTGCTACTCGTCCTCTCCAGCCAGCCGGGACAGGAGCTGGCGTTCGCTCGCTTCGAAAGCGTCATGTCAGCGGCCGACGGTACCGTCCGGCACTGATGGCGTTGAGGGACCCGCTGACTCATGGCTGAAAATCTGGTCGTGGTCGAGTCGCCCGCCAAGGCGAAGACCATCAAAAAGTACCTGGGTAAGGATTTCGAGGTGCTGGCCTCCTATGGCCACGTGCGCGACCTGGTGCCGAAGGAGGGCGCGGTCGATACCGAGCGCGGCTACAAGATGCGCTATCAGGTGCTCGAGAAAAACGAGCGCCACATCGAGAGCATCGCCCGTGGTCTCGCGAAATCGAAGTCGCTGTATCTGGCCACCGACCCCGATCGGGAAGGTGAGGCGATCGCCTGGCATCTGAAGGAAATCCTCGAGTCGCGGGGCGATCTCCACGGCAAGACGGTGCATCGCGTGGTTTTCTACGAGATCACGCGCAACGCGATCCGCGAGGCGGTGGCGCAGCCGCGTGGCCTGTCGCTCGACCTGGTCAACGCGCAGCAGGCCCGCCGGGCGCTCGACTACCTCGTGGGCTTCAATCTCTCGCCGCTGCTGTGGAAGAAGGTACGGCGCGGCCTTTCTGCGGGCCGGGTGCAGAGTCCGGCGCTGCGCATGATCTGCGAGCGCGAGGAGGAGATCGCCGCCTTCGTGGCCCAGGAGTACTGGACGCTCGAAGGTGAGGGCACGCATCGATCCCCGCCCTTCCCGCTGAAGCTCACCGAGTACGCCGGCAAGAAGGTCGAGCAGTTTTCTTTTACCAACGAGACGCAGGCGCGCGAGGTCGAGCGCTCGATCCGCGATGCAGCCCGCGGTACCGCGGCGCAGGTCGCGCCGGATGGCCTGGGACAGCTGCGCGTCATCGCCGTGGACCGCAAGCAGCGCCGGCGTACGCCGGCCCCGCCTTTCACCACCTCGACGCTCCAACAGGAAGCCGCTCGCAAGCTCGGTTTCAACGCGCGGCGAACGATGCGACTCGCGCAGCAGCTTTATGAGGGTCAGGATCTCGGCGAGGGCAACGTCGGCCTCATCACGTACATGCGTACGGACTCCGTGTCGCTCGCAGCCGAGGCGGTCCGGGAAATTCGTGAGGTCGCCGGCCGCCTCTATGGCAACGCCGAGGTGGCCGAGGAGCCGCGCGTCTACAAGACGAAATCGAAGAATGCGCAGGAGGCGCACGAGGCGATCCGCCCGACGTCGGCCGCCATTACGCCGGCCGATGTCGAGGGCAAGATCGACGGCGATCTCTACCGCCTATACGCACTGATCTGGAAGCGAGCCGTCGCCTCGCAGATGGCGCTGGCGATCTTCGATACGGTCGCCGTCGATATGCTCGCGGGGCCGGACGGTCCGGAGCGGCACGTGCTGCGCGCCAATGGCTCGACGCTGGTGAAGCCGGGATTCATCGCCGTTTATCAGGAGGGCGCGGATGACGTCAAATCTGACGAAGACGATCACGCGCTGCCGCCGTTGCAAGAGGGCGATCTCATCGACCTGGTCACGCTGCACGCGGATCAGCACTTCACGGAGCCGCCTCCGCGCTACTCCGAAGCCTCGCTGGTGAAGGCGCTGGAGGAGCACGGGATCGGCCGTCCGTCGACTTACGCGTCCATCATCTCCACGTTGCAGGACCGCGAATACGTGGAGATGGACAACCGCCGCTTCATACCGACCGACATTGGCAAGATCGTCAATCGCTTCCTGACGGACCACTTCCACCGTTACGTGGAGTACGGCTTCACGGCGGCGATGGAGGATGAGCTCGATGCGATCTCCCGCGGCGAGGAGGAATGGACGCAGCCGCTCGATAAGTTCTGGAAGCCCTTCATCCGCCAGGTGGAGAGCATCGAGAAGAACGTCTCGCGCGAGGAAGTCGCGCAGGCGCGCGAGATCGGCAAGGACCCCGCGACCGGCAAGCCGGTCAGCGTGCGGATGGGACGATACGGTCCCTTCGTCCAGATCGGTACCAAGGACGATGTCGAGAAGCCGCGCTTCGCCGGCCTGCGGCGCGGGCAGAAGATGGACGCCATTACGCTCGCCGATGCGATGGAGCTCTTCAAGCTGCCGCGCACCCTTGGTCAGACCGCCGCAGGGGAGCCCATCATCACCAACGTCGGCCGCTTCGGCCCGTATGTGAAGTACGGCAGCAAATACGTATCGCTGAAGGAAGACGATCCGTACACGGTAACACTGGAGCGGGCGCTCGAGGTCATACGGCTGAAGCAGGAGGCGGACGCCAACCGCATCATTACCGAGTTCGGCGTGGACAACATCCAGGTGTTGAATGGCCGCTATGGCCCGTACATCACCGACGGCAAGAAAAACGCCAAAGTGCCGAAGGATCGGGAGCCGAAATCATTGAACCTGGAGGAGTGCCGCGCGCTGCTGGCGCAGGCGCCGGAGCGCGGCAAGGGCAGGTGGGGCAGAGGCAGGCGCGGTACCGCCGCGGCCACCACCCCCGCAGCACCAGCGCCGCGCGCACCGGCGACGCCATCCCGCGGCCGTGCGCCCCCCCCAGGCCGAAGGCCCGAAGCCGCTCACGCGGCCGCGCCGCGGCGCGCAAAAACCTCCGTCGGCCGCAGCAACGGCAACGGCGCCAAAGCCGACGGCGCCCGCCGCCGCCCCATGGCTGCCGCCAAAAAGCCCGCAAAGAAAAAAGCAGCCCCCCGCAAGGCCGCCCGCAAAGCGCCCGCGGCTCGCCCGCGCGGCGTGAAATAAAACAGCTGTAGGCAAGATCAGGCACAGGATGTGCCCCGCCGCCGCAGGTGGCGGAGCCGCGAGCAAAAACCACGCTTTTTGATCGCGGCACGCTGGGCCGGGCAGGAGCCCGGATCCAGCGTTTCAACTATCGCCGGGCAGGAGCCCGGATCCAGCGCAAATGATCAAGGATTGTGGACGACGTCCCCAACCTGCAGAGAGTTGGAAGCTCCGACAATGAGGCCGAAGCTCACCTGAGGATCCGTCTTGAAGATCAACAGCGTGCCCGCCCGCTCGTCCGGCAGTCGCACGCGCGGCGCGAATGCGGAGCCCAGGTCGCCCATGGCACCCAGCACGCCGCCGTGCGAGCCGTAGGTATCCCGAACCACGCCGCCGACCTTATCGACCTCGAGGACGTTCCCCGGCTCGAGCCCGGCGTCCGAGCCGCGGTTGATCACGACGATGTCGAACTGCCCCGCGAGATCCGTGATTCCGGTGTCGCCCACGATCCAGACGAGTTTGCCGTTGATCTGTGTGGCCGGGGCGCGCGGCTCCAGGTCGAGCGGCGGCGAAACGTTCGAGGAAATCAGCTTGTCTCCGCGCAGCGTCTCGCGCGCCGTGTCGATCAGCTCCGCCCGCGTCGACGGATGGGTCGCCGGCTCAGTGATCAGCGCCGTGGCCGTGTAAATGCCGAGATAACCGAGTGAGTGTCCGGTGTCGGGATCGCGCAGTCGCTGGCTCACGTGAATTACGCTGTAGCGGCCGTGCGGATCGGCATCGAAGCCGCTGACATAGGCGATGACACCAGAGCCTGCAATCTGGTGCTCGTCGCGGAAGGCTACGATGTGCGGAGCGTCATCCGCTTCCTCGTCGGTCAGTACGGTAGGCCGCGAGAGAAATGAGGCGATCGCGGAGTACGGAATCGTGGGGATGGCGGCTGCGATCGGCGTGCTGCGCAGCCGCGGTTCGAGCCGCAGGGCGCTCGCCTCGACCAGTCGCACCTGCGGCCGGCCGTTGCTGTCATAGGCCAGGGCCAGCTTGTCGCCCGGATAGATCAGGTGGGGATTCCTGATGCTCGGATTGATGTACCACACCTCCGGCCAGTCCCAGGGGTCGCGCAGGTACATCGAGGCGATGCCCCAGAGGGTGTCGCCGCGCTTGACCGTATAGGTCAGCGGCGCGTTGGGATTGACCTGCGGAACCGAGGCCGCCGCAGCCTGTGGCTGGGTGTCCGCGGCGGAGACCGCGGCCTGGGTAGCCGTCTGATTGTCCCCCGCAGCCTGCGCCGGGGTGGCCGGCGGCGCGGTGTCTTGCGACTCCGCGGGTGCCGGCTGCCGGGAGCCGTGGAGCAACGAGCAGGCGGCCAAACTGGCCGACAGGACAAGACCCGCCGCCAGGCGGGCCCGCAAAGCTAGATTCGAGACCATCCTCAACCCCTTCGCCTATTGGCCCAAAGTCGGCTACGCCGCCTTGGGCGAGCGCGGCCATGTGACTCTGCCGACCTCGCGGCCCAGGGAACGGCCCTGGTCCGCTTATTCACTTGCTTTCGCACGCTACGACCAGCTTGAATGGGCGGGTTATAATCGCACGCTGGTATCGGGTGCAGGGCGACTTAATGTCAAGTTGTGCGCTCGGTCACGGGCCGGACTGGCCGCTGCCTACCCTTGAACCCCTGTTTCCCGCCGCAATCGAACCCCACATGGCGATTAGAACGATTCTCGAATTCCCCGACCCCCGGTTGCGTACCCGGGCGCAGCCCGTCACGCGGTTCGACGCAGACCTTCATCGGACCATCGACGATATGCTGGAGACCATGTACGCGGCACCCGGGATCGGCCTGGCCGCGACCCAGGTCGACGTTCACCAGCGGCTGCTCGTCATCGACCTCTCGACCGATCGCAACGATCCCCTCATCCTCATCAATCCGGAGATACTGGTCCGCGAGGGCGAGGTGGCCACCGAGGAGGGCTGCCTCTCCGTGCCCGGCTATTTCGATGAGGTGAAGCGCGCGGCGAAGATCCGCTTCCGCGCCCACGACCGCAACGGTAACGTCTTCGAGCGCGACTGCGAGGATATGCTTGCCGTCTGCGTCCAGCATGAGATGGATCACATCGACGGCAAGCTGTTCGTCGATTACCTCTCCAATCTCAAGCGCGAGCGCGTCCGTAAGAAGCTCGAGAAGGAGCGCAAGGAGCGGGCTGCCACGTCGTCGGTGTCGGAACGCCGCCGCCGCGCTCTTTGATTGGCGGAAATCGTCGAGACGATTTCCGCGAGACCCTACACATTTCGCCGCGGGCCAGGGAACGGCGTGGCCCGCTATTCCGTATCAATGCGCCGGGACGACCTGTTTCAGGCGACGACCGTTGCGTCGACCGCGCTTCTCTTCCTCGGCCGTGGGGGCCGGTGCGGTCTCGGCCTGAGCGATGGGCGCCGGCTGCTGCGTCAGCGCGAGCGCCAGCACCTCGTCGATCCACTTGACGGGTTTGATCTCGAGATTGCCCTTGATGTTGTCGGGAATCTCGACCAGGTCCTTCTCGTTCTCATCCGGGATCAGCACCGTCTTGATGCCGCCGCGATGAGCTGCCAGCAGCTTCTCTTTCAGGCCGCCGATGGGTAACACCTCACCGCGCAGGGTGATTTCACCCGTCATGGCGACGTCGGAGCGCACCGGGATCTTGGTGAGCGCCGAGACCAGCGCTGTGCACATGCCGATGCCCGCGCTCGGGCCGTCTTTCGGCGTTGCGCCCTCGGGAATGTGCAGGTGCACGTCGTGCTTCTGATAGAACTCGCTGTCGAGGCCCAACACCTGGGCGCGGCTGCGCACCACCGTCATGGCCGCCTGGATCGACTCCTGCATCACCTCGCCGAGCTGGCCGGTGTGCTGCAGCTTGCCCTTGCCGGGCACCACGGCAGCCTCGATGGTCAGCAGCTCACCACCGACTTCCGTCCAGGCGAGGCCCGTCACCTGGCCAACGCGGTTCATGTCCTCCGCCTTGCCGTAACGGAAGCGCCGCACGCCGAGGAATTTGTCGAGGTTCTTCGGGCTGACGGAAACCGAGGTCTCATCCTTCTTGTGCGTCAGCATCTGCTTGACGGCCTTGCGGCAGATCTTGGCGATCTCGCGCTCGAGGTTGCGCACGCCCGCTTCGCGCGTGTAGTAGCGCACGATGTCGAGCAGCACCGCGTCGGACATCTTGAGCTCGGAGTCCTTCAGGCCGTTGCTCTTCATCTGCTTCGGCACGAGATAGCGCCGACCGATATTCATCTTCTCGTCCTCGGTATACCCGGGGAGGCGGATCACCTCCATGCGGTCGAGGAGCGGGGCCGGGATGTTCATGCTGTTGGCGGTGCAGACGAACATGACCTCCGACAGGTCCAGGTCGACCTCGAGGTAGTGGTCGTTGAAGGTCGTGTTCTGCTCCGGGTCGAGCACTTCCAACAGCGCCGAGGACGGGTCGCCGCGGAAGTCCATCGACATCTTGTCCACCTCATCCAGGAGGAAGAGCGGATTGTGCACGCCGGCCTTCGACATGTTCTGCACGATCTTGCCGGGGAGCGAGCCGATGTAGGTGCGGCGATGGCCGCGGATCTCGGCCTCGTCGCGCACGCCGCCCAGGGACATGCGCACGAACTTGCGATTGGTGGCGCGGGCGATGCTCTGTCCCAGCGAGGTCTTGCCGACGCCCGGCGGCCCCACGAGACAAAGGATCGGGCCCTTGAGCTTCTCGACGCGCTGCTGCACGGCGAGATACTCCACGATGCGCTCCTTCACCTTCTCGAGCCCGTAGTGATCCTCGTCGAGCACCTGCTCGGCGCGGGTGATGTCCTTCAGCACTTTGGTGCGCTTCTTCCACGGGACCTTGACCAGCCAGTCGATGTAGTTGCGCACGACGGTGGCTTCCGCCGACATCGGCGACATCATCTTCAGCTTGTTCAGCTCGCTGGTGGCCTTCTCCCGCGCTTCCTTCGGCATGCCGGCGCGCGCGATCTTCTGCTCGAGCTCGGTGACCTCGTTGCCAGCTTCGTCCATCTCGCCGAGCTCTTTCTGAATGGCCTTCATCTGCTCATTCAGGTAGTACTCGCGCTGGCTCTTCTCCATCTGCGCCTTGACGCGGCCGCGGATGCGCTTCTCGATCTGCAGCACGTCCATCTCGCCCTCGATGGCGACCAGGATGTGCTCGAGGCGCTTACGGATGTCGAGAATCTCCAGCACCTTCTGCTTCTCGCCGAG
>DATAXF010000124.1:0-19310 GCA_036273095.1 Steroidobacteraceae bacterium
CGAGCCCGGCACCCAGCTCACGATGCGGACCTTCCACATCGGCGGCGCGGCCTCGCGGGCCGCGGCGGCGAGCAGCGTGGAGGTGCGCAACAAGGGCCTCATCCGCTTCCATCACATCAAGACCGTGCAGCACGAGAAGGGCCACCTGGTGGCCGTGTCGCGCTCCGGTGAGATCGGCGTGGTGGATGACTTCGGCCGCGAGCGCGAGCGCTACAAGATTCCGTACGGCGCGATGATCAGCGTCAAGGAAGGCGACCAGGTGGGGGCCGCTCAGGTCGTGGCGACCTGGGATCCGCACACCCACCCGGTGATCACGGAGGTCGCGGGCCTGGTGAAGTTCCAGGAGTTCATCGACGGCCTCACCGTCACGACGCAGGTGGACGAGGTCACGGGGCTCTCCAGCACCGTGGTGCTCGACACCAAGCAGCGCGGCGGCAAGGACGTGCGGGCGACCATCAAGCTGGTCAACAACAAGGGCAAGGAAATGACCTTCGCCAACACGGAAATCCCGGCGGTGTACTCGCTGCCCTCTGGCGCGCTCGTCGCGCTCGAGGACGGGGCGCGGGTGTCGGTGGGCGATGTCATCGCCCGCATCCCGCAGGAGTCGTCGAAGACCCGCGACATCACGGGCGGTCTGCCGCGCGTGGCGGACCTCTTCGAGGCCCGCAAGCCCAAGGACCCCGCCATCCTGGCGGAGAAGTCGGGCACGGTGAGCTTCGGCAAGGAGACCAAGGGCAAGCGGCGCCTCATCATCACCAGTGATGACGGCGAGAAGTACGAGGAGCTGATCCCGAAGTGGCGCCAGCTCAACGTCTTCGAAGGCGAGACGGTCGAAAGCGGCGAGGTGATCGCCGACGGCGAGCCGAACCCGCACGACATCCTGCGCCTGCAGGGCGTCGAGGCGCTGGCCAACTACCTCGTGCGCGAGATCCAGGACGTCTACCGCCTGCAGGGCGTGAAGATCAACGACAAGCACATCGAGGTGATCATCCGCCAGATGTTGCGCAAGACTGAGGTGCAGGCCGCGGGCGAGACGACTCTCCTGCGCGGCGAGCAGCTCGACCGGGCGCGCGCGCTCGACATCAACGATCGCGCGCAACAGGACGGTAAGCAATCCGCCGCCCTGCAGCCTGTGTTGCTCGGCATCACCAAGGCATCCCTCGCGACGGAGTCGTTCATCTCCGCGGCCTCGTTCCAGGAGACCACCCGCGTCCTCACTGAGGCGGCTGTGCGCGGCCTCAAGGACGATCTGCGTGGCCTCAAGGAGAACGTCATCGTCGGCCGGCTCATCCCGGCGGGCACGGGTTTCGCGGCGCATGCTTCGCGCCGCAAGAAGCCCGACGGCGTCGAGCGCCGCAGCTTCATGGACGTTGGCGGCGGCATGCCGGATGCCGAGGAGTCGTCGACCGGAGCCAGCGAAGGCGAGACGGAGAGCGCGGCGAGCTGAGAAAGCCACACGGTCCCGCGATAGTGACCGGGCCGGTGAGAGCGAGAGCTCTCACCGGCCTTTTTATTTGGCCTCGAGGTCCCTCAGTTGCGCCCGCAAATCGACAGCGCTGTGTTGCCCTCCATGGCGACCCACTCCAGCGCCGTCGAAGAGGCTGAGCGCGCGGGTTTCGACCTGTCGCTGGCGGAAGAGAGTCTGAGTCTCTCTTACGACCAGCGTGCGCTGCAGCACCAGGAGGCGTTGGATCTGGCGCTCGAGATCGAAGCGGCCGGCCGGAAGCTGCGTGAACGACGTGAACCGGCTGCTCCAGCGGCTGTGTGACGCTGATGTCAAGTTGGTTATCAGCGGAGGCTTTTCTTGGACCTACGGAGCGCTCGAGATCGTATAGGCCGTCAGCGTTCCGCTGGTGTCATTGCCGGTCTCGGTGACCGCCATCAGCAGTCCGTCGCCCACGGCCAGCTGCACGATGTTGTTGCCGAGCGACTGCGTCCACACGGAGCTGCCCGATGTGGTGTCGACGGCGTAGAGATTGCCCCGCGAGGAGCCGGTGATCAGATACCCGTTCCCATCGTTGACGACGATTGGAGTGGTATTGAGCTCGTTATCGCCGTTGAAGGTCCATTGCACCGTATCGCTGGCCGCTTCGTCGGTCAGATTCACGGCTTGCAGATTGGGGCCCTGCAGAAAATAGCCCGTGCTGCCGCTGAAAGCCGCCGGCAGCGAATAGGCGAGCGTGCCGGTGCTGTCATCGCCGGTTTGGGCGTCGAGGATGGAAAGCGCGGAGGTATTCGAGGAGTAGACCAACTGATTGGCCACCGCGGGAGTTGCTCCCTGCGGACAGTAGAGAGTGCCGTTGGAGGTGTCCCAGATGACCTCGCCCGTCGCCGGCCTGAAGTCGATGGTAAAGCAGCCGGAAGTCGTGGCCGCGACGTACACCCCGTCCGCGGTCACCGCAGGGGTCCCGCTGGCGCCGGACAGTGACTGCTCCCATGCAATGGCACCCGAGGTCTCATTCACCGCATAGAGCGTCGCGCTGCCGCCGACGATGACATATACATATCCGTCGGCCGCGGTTGGTGCGCCGGGGGAGGCCGCGCCAAGGTCGGTGCTCCACTCCAACGCGCCGTTCGAGGCGTTATAGGCGTAAAGAGTGCTGTCACCGCCAATGCCGGTTTGATCCTGCGTGACGAACACCTCCTCATTGTCGTAGGCCACGCCCGCGGATCCGCCGGGGGTGCCTGAAACTGCCACGGGGCCCCAGGCCGTCCCGCCATTGGACTGGGCCAGCGCGAGCAGTTGGGAGCCGCCGGAAGTGCCGGTGGTCAGGAACACCATGCCGTCGGCGATCAGGAGGTTCGATGGCGCCCCGGCGCCGATATTCACGTGCCAGGCGGCCGAGGTCGGAAAGCTCACGGAGCCGGAGCTGAAGGTCATCGCACCGTCATGGGCCGGATCGATCTGATAAGCGGTCGCATCCACCGACGGAGCCACGATGCTGATCGTCTCCGTGTTCGATCCGCTACCCGATGTGCTCGATGTACCAAGGGTACCTGCGGACGGGTTGGTAACGATGACGGATGCGTTGCCCGTCGCGGCGATATCGGCGGCGTTGATCTGGGCGATGAGCTCGGTCGTCGAGACATAGGTGGTGGCGCGGTTGGAGCCGTTCCACTGCACCGTGTCTCCCGAGCCGAATCCCGAGCCGAGCACGGTCAGCTTGAATGCCGGTCCGGACTCGGCAACCGATGTTGGCGAGATCGAGGTCACATTCTCCGTACAGCCGGCGATGCTTACCAACAGGACGGTCAGTCCAAACACATGCCGAGCGGACATTGCGAATTCCTTACATTTTCCCGGTTCCACGCGTCACCGGCGTGGTCCCGGACGCAGTGGAAGCAGCGTAGCGCCGCGCCCTGCGCCGGGCAAGGCCCCTGCCGCCCATCGCGCCGGCGGACCATAGAATTTGAAACAGCAGCCAGAGGCAAAGCGCGAATACGAGCGCGAACGATATGCCGTCGGTGGACAGGCCGAAGGTCGGCACCCAATCGCCCAGTGTTGCGTGCGCGATTGCCGGATCGACATGTAAGGAAAGATATACCGCCTGCTGGAATATGTTGCCATGCAGCGCCGCGACCTCGCTCTGCAGGTTCTGCACCGAGGCGACGAGCGAGCTGATCGCGGCACCCTCGGCGTGGAAGGTCGGGTCCTTGCTCGCCAGGTGATATTGGACGAGCCGGGACAGATCGCCGTGGAAGTACTGATCAGCGATCCGCTGCCAGGGCGTCAGGTCGATCCTGGCCTGATCGAGCATACCGCCCAGACGCTGCCGGTACTGCGACACGAAGCCCGGCACGAGGCCGCCGGCGACTATGGCGCAGATGAGCAGCAGACGATCAACGAACCCACGGATGAACGACATAATCCGCTTCTTTGGCCGACCAGGCTCCCCCGAGCTTACCCGGACCGCAAGCCGAGTGCTTGCGACCAGCCGTCACCGGGGTGCGATGAGTGGTTGATTTTCGGGCAGAAAAGCCCGGGACGGGTTGCGTCCCGCGCCTGGCATAAGTACCGTCCGATCTACTATCGCGCGCCGTAGTTGCCGCGCTCCGACAAGCAAGATTGGGGATCCGATGATGAGGCGAAATTCCGTTCTGATGGCAGCAGCCGTGGCGCTGCTTGCCGTGAGTTGTCTCGGCCCGGTCGCTGCGGCGCGCGCTGCCGCCGCCAAGGCCCCCGCGGAGCCGCCCAAGGACGTCTTCGCGCAGCTGAAGTTCCGCAATCTCGGTCCGGCGATCGCCGGCGGCCGGGTAACGGCTGTGGCCGGCATCCCCGGCAACCCGCAGGTCTACTATGTCGGCGCGGCCGGCGGCGGCGTGTTCGAGACGACCGACGGCGGCTTGAACTGGAATCCCATCTTCAACCACGCCTCGACCAGCTCGATCGGCGCGATCGCGGTCGCCGCCTCGAACCCCAACCTGGTATGGGTCGGCACGGGCGAGGCGAACATCCGCAACGATGTGATTCCCGGTGCCGGAGTGTACCTGTCGACGGATGGCGGCAAGACCTGGCGGGCGATGGGCCTGAAGAGCGTCGGCCAGATCGGTCGCATCGTGATCGATCCCCACGATCCGAATCACGTGGTGGTCGCGGCGCTCGGTCAGGAATGGGGCCCGGGCCCGGACCGGGGCGTGTATGTGACGACCGACGGCGGCAGGAGCTGGCGTAAATCGTTGTATGTCGACGATCACACCGGTGCGATCGACGTCGCCATGCAGCCTGCCAATGGTCAGGTGCTGTTCGCGGCGACCTGGCAGGCCGACCGGCGCCCATGGACCCTTCATGACGGCGGCCCCGGCTCGGGCGTGTGGCGCTCGACCGACGGCGGCGAAACCTGGAAACGGCTGAGCGAGGGTTTGCCGACGGGCACCATTGGCCGCATCGGGCTGGCGATCGCGCCCAGTGAGCCGGATCGCGTCTATGCGCTGCTCGAGGCTGCCATCGGCAAGGGAACACTGTTCGCCACCGACGATCTCGGCGAGCACTGGCAGCAGGTCTCGGACAATCATGCCTACAACGTTCGGGGGTTTTATTTCACGACGCTCGAAGTCGCACCCGATGATGCCGAGCGCGTCTATTTTCTGGGGTTCCAGCTCGCTGAATCCGACGATGGCGGCAAGACCGCGCACGTCATCGACGAGTCCGTGCACGTCGACCATCACGCCATGTGGATCGATCCCACTAACGCGAAGCGCATGATCCAGGGCAACGACGGCGGCGCCTACCTCTCGCAGGATGGCGGCAAGAGCTGGCGCTTTCTCGATGGGCTCCCGATCGAGCAGGGCTACAGCGTCGCGGCCGACAGCAACACCCCGTATAACCTCTGCACCGGCCTCCAGGACAACAGCGCCTGGTGTGGACCGTCCTCCACGCTCGCGGACAACGTCGTTTCCGGGCAGGACTGGTTTACCGTAGCGGGCGGGGACGGCGAATACGCTGTGCCGGCGCCGTCGGACTCGAACATCGTCTACGCTGACGCCGAGGATGGCGCGATCACGCGGTTCGATCGCAAGACCAAGCAGTCGCTCTTCATCATGCCCTACCTGCACGGACCGGGGTACGTCGACGATCTGCCCACCTTTGCGCAGAAGATCCGCTTCAACTGGACACCGCCGATCGCCGTCGATCCGCAGGATGCCAACACCGTGTACATCGGCGGCAGCGTGCTGCTGAAGTCCACGGATGGCGGCCTCAACTGGAAGACGATCAGTCCCGACCTGACGCGTAACGACAAATCCAAGCAACAGCTGCCGGGCGGCCCGATCCACTATGACATCTCGGGCGCGGAGACCTACGACACGCTGCTCTCGATCCAGGTGGCGCAGAGCGATTCCCAGGTGGTCTGGGTCGGCAGCGATGATGGCATCGTGTCCGTCACGCGCGACGGCGGCAACACCTGGAGCAGAGTGACACCGCCGCGCGCTCCGGCCTGGGCGCGCGTCTATCAGATCGATGTCTCGCCGACGGACCCCGGGTCGGCGTATGTCGCAGTCGACGCACATGAGCTGGGCGACAACAAACCCTATGCCTACGCCACGACCGACTATGGACATCACTGGCGGGCGATCGGGGGCGGACTGCCCGATGACGCTTCAGTGATGGTCGTGCGTGCCGACCCTGACGACAGTCAGGTACTGGCGGCCGGCACCATGCGGGGAGTATGGATCTCACGCGACGGCGGCGGCCGCTGGCTGCAACTGAAGAGCAACCTGCCCACCATGCCGGTGTTCGATCTGAAGTTCGTGCGCGGAGATCTCGTGCTCGCCACCCACGGCCGTGGCCTGTGGCTCCTCGATCATTTCGCCGCGGTGGCGCAGCTCGATCCCGCTGCGCTGCCGAAGCAGGTCAGGCTGTTCACGCCCGGTGCCGGACTCGAGTACCAGCGCTGGAGCCGCGGCGAGGGCGCCGAGCCGTCGTTCGTCACACCGAATGCGCCGGACGGCGTCGTCATCGATTACAGCCTGCCGAAGAAGCTGAAGGCCAGCGCGCAGCAGAAGGCGCTCGAGCAGACACCGGTGAAGATCGAGATCCGCGATTCGAGCGGCGAGCTGCTGGCGACGCGCTACGGCGAATCGCAGTATGGAGTCAATCGCTACATCTGGGACATGCGCTATGACAAGCCCACGGCCACCGACTTCGAGAGCTCACCGCTCGAGGGCAAGCCGCCGGCCTTCGCGGAGCTCATCGGCCCCGAGGTGCTCCCGGGAACATACTCGGTCAGCGTAACGGTCGACGGCCACACCGAGACGGCGACCGCGCACGTGATGGCGGACCCCAATCAGTCGGCCGCACCCGCCGCTCAGAGACGCTCGCTGGAGGTTGCTCTCGAGGCCCGCGCGCAGCAGGATGCGCTGAATAGAATGCTGAACCGCATCAGTGCGATGCAATCGCAACTCGATGCGTACCGCAAAGCCGTCGAGACGGAAGCCAACGGCATCGATCCCGCGGACCGCGCGCTCGCGAAATCGCAGGCGCCGCTTCTCGCCCGCGGCAAGGCGCTCGACAAAGAGCTCGGCAAGCTGAAGGACTCGGTTTATGACCCCAACGTGCAGCACAAGGTTGGCGAGGACAGCCTGCATCAGCTGACTGACCTGCACGATGCGCTCGAAGCGAATTCCTCATCGCTCGCAGGCCTGGGTGTGCAGGCGCCGACCGGGCCGCTGCTCGCGATCGAGGCGGAGTTGACCGGCGAGCTCAACGCCAAGCTTGCCGCTTACAATGATTTGCTCGCGGGCGATGTTGCGGCGTACGACCAGGCGGCCTATGCGGCGGGCGCGCCGACGCTGGCGGCGGGGAAGCCGATCGCCGTTGCGGCACCGCCGCAGGTCCACTAGCCCTTGGCGATCACCACGTGAGTGGCTCTGACACCGGGGACCTGGCGAGTGCAGCGATAGCCGAGACGCGGTAGGTCGATCCCGGCGAGGAGCGACTCGCCGCTGCCGAGCAGCACGGGTGAGATGACCAGGTGCAGGTCATCGATGAGCCCTGCCGTCAGGTACTGGCGAATCGTCTGCGCGCCGCCGCCCAGCCGGACGTCGCGGCCCTGGGCGGCGGCTCTCGCCTGCCGCAGTGCGGATTCGATACCGTCCGTGACGAAATGGAAGGTCGTGCCGCCCTCCATCTCGAGCGGCTTACGCGCATGATGCGTGAGCACGAAGACCTCGGTGTGGTAGGGCGGAGTTTCCCCCCACCAGCCGCGCCAGCTCTCATCGGGCCACGCACCGCGGACCGGACCGAACATGTTTCGTCCGAGGATCCAGGCGCCGACATTCTCGAATCCCTGGGCGGCGAAGTCATCATCGGTGGTGCCGGTCTCACCGCCTTCCTGACCGAACATCCGCCGCGCGGTGCGAGTCGCAAACATCCACTGGTGCAGGTCCATGGCGCCGCGGCCCATGGGAGAGCTCAGGCTCTGCTCGGGCCCCGCGCCGTAGCCGTCGAGTGAGATGGAAAAGCAGCGGACACTCAGTTTCGACATCGCAACCTCCACCTCTTGGACGTGTAACCCGGCGTATTTCGACACGAAGGACGCGATCCTTGCCTTGGGGTGCAGCGACTGCTAACCTCATCCGCAAATGCGAATCAATCTTATCTGCGGCGTCTCAGCCTGAGGGATCCGGCATGGCGACGGTGGACGAGCATGCTCTCAGACAGTCCCGGATCTCGAGCTCGGGATGGAAGATGTTCCTGGCCGTCATGGGACCGGGTCTCGTCGTCATGCTCGCCGATACCGACGTCGGCAGCATCATCACGGCGGCGCAGAGCGGAGTCCAGTGGGGGTATCGGCTCCTCCTGCTGCAGCTCCTGCTCATGCCGGTGCTCTACATCGTGCAGGAGCTGACCGTCCGTCTCGGCATCTTCACGGGCAAGGGACACGGCGAGCTCATCCGCACCACCTTCGGCGCCGGCTGGGCCTGGGTCTCGGTGACCGGGCTCGGGGTGGCCACCATTGGCGCTCTGATGACGGAGTTCTCAGGCGTGGCGGGTGTCGGTGAGCTGTTCGGGGTGCCGCGCGCCGCCAGCCTCGCGCTGGTCACGGTGATCCTGCTCGCGATCGTGCTGACCGGAAGCTATCGCCGGGTCGAGCGGGTCGCCATTGGGCTCGGCCTGTTCGAGCTCGCGTTCTTCGTGGTGGCATGGCGCGCCCATCCGCAGGGCGTGGAGCTGGCGAGCGGGCTCGTCCACATGCCGCTGAAGGACAACGCCTACCTCTACCTGGTTGCCGCCAACATCGGCGCGGTGATCATGCCGTGGATGATCTTCTATCAGCAGTCCGCGGTAGCCGACAAGAAGCTGCGCGCCGACCACTATCGGCATGCGCAGTGGGATACCGCTTTCGGCTCCGTGATCACGCAGGCCGTCATGGCGGCGGTGCTGCTCGCGGCTGCCGCGACCATCGGCAAGGCGCACGCCGGCGGCGCGGCACAGACGCTGAACAGCATTGGGGACATCAGCAAGATGCTGGTCCCCGCGTTAGGAGCCAACGTCGGTCGGGTCGTCTTCGGGTTTGGCACCATCGGAGCGGCCATGGTCGCCGCAATTGTCGTGTCGCTCGCCTCTGCCTGGGGTTTCGGTGAAGTCACCGGCTATCGCCATTCGCTCGAGCATCACCCGTTGGAAGCGCCCTGGTTCTACGGCATCTACGCGGTCGCGGTCATCGGCGGGGCGGTGGTGGTGGATCTCGTGCCGAATCTCGTAGCGCTCAACATCGCCGTGCAGGTGATGAACGCGCTGATGCTGCCGCTCGTGCTCGGCTTCCTGGTGATGCTGGCGTTCAAGGCATTGCCGCCCGAGCATCGATTGACCGGCCCCTATGCGTGGCTGGTCATCGCTGTGTCGATTCTGACCGCCGGGCTCGGCGTCTATGGCGGCATCAGCGGAGCACACCTCTTCTAGTCGAGGCGGCTCCGGTTACTGCGTCTGCAGGCGCACCTTCATGTCGGAGACGTAGCGAGAGGACAGCCAGTAGGATCCGAGGTTTCTCTCGATGGTTACGCTGTCGCCGACGTGCAGGGTGAGATCACCGGAGGCGGGTCCGATCTGCTGCCAGACCTGGCCGTTGTCGAGGTGCAGCACCATGGAATTCGGCGAGCGATCCAGGCTGGCTATCTGGGCGGTTACGCGCGAGGCGCTGCCACCGACAAAGCTCTTCCAAAGCGACGGCTTGGAAGGCGTGGTGGCCTCCGTGCTGGCCACTGTGGGCGTCGGGGATGTTGCGGGCGTCGAGACGTCTGCACGGGGTGCCTGCGCCATCGGGGAGGCTGGCGGGGCACTGGACTGAGGCGGCGGCGGTGGGGCAGCCGCTGGCGGCGGCGGGGGTGGCGGCGGAGCGGCTTCCGATTGCACGGCCTGTGCCAGGAGACGCGCCATTTCCCGGTCGTAACAGGCCAGTCGGGTGGAATCCGGCTCGGCGGTACAGGCGCGGAGGCTGGGCGGAACGCTCTGCGCGATGGCGCCGGCGGGGATGCCGCAGAGCGGCAGCGCGCAAACCAGTGACCATGTCATCCGGCTTGCTCGCCGCGCAATGCGGGCGGTTGGCTGCTCAGGCATCGATGCTCTCCGGCGGGCCTCGCCCCCCAGGTGCGATGCGCCAGTGTACCCCGGCGCCGCGCGCCGCACGAGCTAGTGTGTCTGCGCCGTCGCGGCGCTGCTCTGCGGGGCGCCGCCCGTCGTGAGGCCCATTTTCGGAACTCCGAACTGCCCCTGCAGCTGCGCCAGCTTGGCGAGGTCGATCGAGCCGACGATGTTGACTACCGTCAGCTGGCGAGGCTCCGCGGCAATGATGGCAACGCCATCCGTGCGATTACCGCTGCGCAGAATGTAGATGTCGACGTTGCTTCCCTGCTTCACGTCCTGCGTCGAGACCACCGCCTGCCAACCCGGAGCGAGGAGTTGCGCCTGCAGCGCCTTGACCTGGGCCATGGAATACCGGCCCGGCTTGTCGAAGGTGTAGCTGCGCACGTAGATGCCCCTGATGCCCTGGATCAGGCTGTTGACCGCAGACGCGTGGCCGCTGTCGTTGCTGTCGATGACTCCGCTCGCCAGGCGCAGCAGCGACGGGTCGAGCGAGATGTTGACCTGCTGCGTGGCAATTTTCGACAGGGTGGAGAAATCGGGCAGCTGCAGGCGGCCCGGTTCCGCCGCGAAGGCGAGAGCGGGGAGCGCCAGGAGCACGCCTGCTGAAATGATGGAACGAAGTCGCATGGCAGTCTCCAAATAGAGAATCGGGTCATCGGGGCCGCTCGCGGGAGGTCAGGAGTTGGGATTCTCCTCGCGGGCGACGGCGGCGCGCACGATGTTGACGTTGTCGCTGGCGATGCTCAGAGCCTTGAGGAGCTGGGCCCGGGCCTCGATCGCGCGCGCGTTATCGAGGGTGTGCTGACGTGTCTGGACGATACCGATGGCCGCGATGATGCAGGCGGCGAGCGCGGCCGGCAGCCAGCGGGAGCGCAATACCCGGTGCCGCCTGGAATCGAGGCGGGCCACTCCCGGCGGCGCTGCGGTGGGATCGAGGCGCGCCACGACCCGTGCGGAAAAATCCCCATCGGGGCCACGGCGCCGCAGGGCGCGATGCAACGTTCGGTCGAATTCGTCGGTCATGGCTGGCTTCCCGCGCAAAGCGGCCGCAGCTCGTCGCAGCCGGCACGTAACGAGACCAGGGACCGCTTCAAATGACTCTTCACCGTATTGAGCGGCATGCCGAGCGTGGTCGCGATCTCGGAGGGGTCGAGATCCTCCTGGTACTTGAGCAGGATCACGGCGCGTGCCATGGGTGGGAGCCTCAGGACCAGGTCCCGCAGACGCCGCTCGAGCATCGGATCGCGGCTCGCATCCGCGGCCGGTACTTCCTCCACGGTATCCAAGGGCAGAGTTGCGTGGAGCGGGCGGCGCCGAAGCCGATCGATTGCGCGATGGCATACGGTCCGCCGCAGCCAGAAGAGCAGGTGCGTCGCGCAGGTGATCTTGCCCAGGTGGCGGTGAGCGGAAACGAAGACATCCTGCGTGAGCTCTTCGGCGTCCTCGGGCACCTTGAGCATTCGCAGCGCAAGCGTGTAGACGGCGTCCTGGTGGGCGCGGATCAGCTCCCGGAAGGCGGCAATCTCGCCGCGCTGCGCCCGGGCCAGCGCGCTCTCGAGCGAGACATCCGAAGCGGCAGTCTCCTCTGCCGCTGCCGCGGCGGACTCGGACATGCTTCTGGCGGCCGCGGGCTGGCTCATGGGGTCGGCTTCCATATATAGCCTATACGCGCGGCGGGGCGCGTCAGGGTGCAGTCTCGGCCCGGCCGCCTCTCAGGCGGGCTTACGCAGCCAGAATAACCCTGTGCGGATGGTGAAGGCGCCGTCCGCCTCGATCGCGAGCCCTTCTCGGACTTCCCGCGGCGCGCCTTCCTGCAGCGAGCGGATGACCGCGACCCGATCGGCCGGCGTATGCATCCGCTCCACCCACGGAAGGAATTCGAGACGCGTCGGCCAGTCGGCGCGCTCGAGCTCGAGCAGACCGGCTGACTGCAGCAGGGAGCGCCACTCCGCTACCGAGCGGTTGCGCACGTGTGAGGGATCGCGCAGCAGCTCGATGCTCTGCATGAAGGTATCGACGAGGGCATCCTCGTGACCGAGCGTATCGATGACGAGCGCATGCCCGCCCGGCGCCAGGACACGGGCAAACTCCCGCATGGCGTCCTCGAGCCGCGTCCAGTGATGCGCGCTGTAGCGAGTGCAGACGAGATCGAAGCTGCCGTCGTCCAAGGGCAGCGATTCGGCGCTGCCCTGCCGAACCTCGATCTGCCGTAAGCCCTTGGCCGCAGCGCCTTTCGATACCGCGCCGAGCATGCCCGGAGAAGGATCGAGCGCGACCATGCGGGCAACGTGCGGCGCCAGAGCGAAGCTGAGATGCCCGCCGCCGCAGCCAATATCGAGCGCCTGAGAGGTGGCCGGCAGCGCCTGCGCAACCAGCAGCTTCGCCCGCTCGAGATCGGGACCTGCGGAGTGCACGGCACTGGTGAGGTACGCCTGGGCTCGTGGATCGAATTGGCTCTGAACGGTTTGCTCGTGGGTTCGCAAGGCCATGCTCCGTGGACTGGGTGCGGGTATGGCTCAGAGCTTATCCAAGGTCAGGGGGTCGTACTCGCCTTCGAAGTATTTGCGCAGCGCCTCGACGAAGACCTGATTGTCGGGCGTGGAGTGCGCGAAGAGCGTCATGGACGAGCGGAATTTGAGGTAGTCCGGATAGCCGAATATTTCCTCGATGCCGCGCCCCGCGACCGCATTCACCAGCCGGGTGCATTCGCGCAGCCGGGCGCCGAGAACCGGGTGGCACAGGTAGGACTGCGCTTCGGCGCGGGAGGCAATTGCGAAGTGCTGCGCGGTGGAGCTGGATCCCAGTCCCTGGATCTGAGGAAACACGAACCACATCCAGTGGCTGGTCTTGCGCCCGGCGCCCAGCTCTTCCAGGACCCGCTCGATTACCGGCTCCTGGGCCTGGAGGAAGCGCTCGAGATCACCGGAGGTCATGCCTGAGCCCCGGGGTAGAGTCTAGGTGCGGCTCGCCACCTGCCGCACGACGTGGCGGGTGAGCTGCGCCTGCGTCCACTGGCGGACCCGGCTGGCGTCGGCCACGCGCGTATACTTGCCCCAGGAATTGAGCAGGACCATGACGACCGTGCGGTGGTCCATGACCGCCTGCATCACCAGGCAGTGGCCCGCCGCATTGGTGAAGCCGGTCTTCTGCACCACGATGTGCCAGGAAGCCCGATCCACCAGCGAGTCGGTGTTGTGGTAGGCGACCATGTGTCTGCCGGAGCGGATGGTGTAGCCGCGGCTGGTGGAGTAGCGGCGGATGACCGGGCTCTGGGCGGCCGCCATGACCAGCTTCGCGAGATCTTCGGGCGTCGAGGTGTTCTGGCTCGAGAGGCCGGTCGGCTCGACAAAATGAGTGTGCGTCATACCGAGCGCCCGGGCCTTAGCGTTCATGGCGCTGATGCAGGCCGCGAGGCCGCCCGGATAGTTGCGCGCCAGCGCGTGTGCCGCCCGGTTCTCAGAGGCCATCAGGGCAAGGTGGAAGAGCTGCGCGCGGGTGAGCTGGGTGCCTACCGCAAGGCGCGAGTACGCGCCGCGGCCGATCGCCCGGTCGGCAGCGGTCACCTGCAGCTGCTCGTCCAGCGGCTGATCGGCTTCCGCGACCACGAGCGAGGTCATCAGCTTGCTGATCGAGGCGATGGGCGCCTGGACATCGGCCTTGCGGGCGTACAGCACCTTGTGATCGGTGACGTCCAGCACCAGGGCTTCGCTCGACCGCAGGCGCGGCTGCGGGGCCGTTGCGCGGTGATGGTGATGACGGTGGTGATACCGTGAGATGGACGCCAGGTGGATTGGCGAGGCTGCGCAGGCGGCCGAGGCGGTAAGGAACAGGCACGCCCAGCCGTAGGCCGGCAGCCGGGAACGCTTGCCGAGGCCTGCGGCCAACTTTGATAGAAACCCCATTTTTCAGTGTTCTCCGCGGTCGCCGCAGGACTCGAAGGTAGCAGAGCATGATCCAGGCACCGCCGCCGTGACGTACGGCGTGTTTCGGCGCCAGCCGATGGAAGCCTACAACAATGTTGTGCCGCAGTGCTACGCCGCGAGAGGAATCGCTACCTGCACTCGATTGCGGCCGAGGCGTTTGGCGGTATAAACGGCCGCATCGGCCCGCGCTACCAGCGCCTCTCCCCAGACACCGAGCTGATCGCTGCTTGCGACTCCGATGCTGCAGGTCACGCGGATCGGCACGCCTTGTCCCTGGATGTCGACTTCCGACACGCGCAGCCGGATGCGCTCCGCAATCGGCTCCGCCGCGGACGCGTCGGCGCCGCTCAGCACCATGATGAATTCCTCGCCGCCATAGCGACCGATGATGTCTGACTGGCGCAGCTCCGCCTGGATTGGACGAATGACCGCGGCCAGGCAGGCGTCCCCGGCCGCGTGCCCGTAGGAGTCGTTGATGGTTTTGAAGAAGTCGAGGTCCAGGAAGAGCACTGCCACGGGAAGGCCGTTGGTACGAGCGTTGCGGCACATGGCCTCGAGATTCTCCAGCAGCGAGCGGCGGTTCAGGACACCAGTCAGCGGGTCCGTTTTGGCGCGCCGCTCCGCGTCCGAGAGGGCAGAGCGCTGCTGGCGCAGGCGATCGGCGACGCCCAGCGAGGTCAGGATTGCGGAGGCCACCATGGATCCCGGCAGGCCGTAATAGAAGAGTGCCTCGCTGCTCGCCACGCGTGTAAAGAGGAGCCGCGCGGAGGTGATGATCGCAAACGTCTCCAGCAGCACCCAGGCGAAGAGGAACCAGCCGGCCGCCCGGTTGCCGCGGCGCCAGGCCAGAAAGGCGACCACCAGCACGAAGACACCGGCGCCGAGGAACATGAGATTACCGATCGCGACCACGATCTGTCCGAGGCCGAACAGCACACCGACGTTCGCCACCGCAAGCGCTGCGAACGCCGCCGCCAGCCATCCGAAGGCCCTATAGGCTCGCGGCGAGGCGTGCCGGAGCTCCGCGATCTCCCGGGCGAAGAGGCTCGCCATCGTGCCGCTGAGCGCCACGGGGACGTTCCAGACATGGGGGGCGAGCACCGCGGTGGCGGCGAGCAGGGGCCAACGAAAGGCCTCTCCCGAGAAGTAGACCAGGTAAAGCGCCTGCAGGCCGGTCATGCCGGCGTACAGGATGAACAGCTTGTCGGAGAGCAGGAGCCACATCGCCGCGGTGGCGAACGCCAGGGCGGCGAGGGCGCCGTAGGCCAGCGAGATCATGACCTCATGCCGCGCTCCGCGCGCCAGCACTTCAGCCAGCGTGCTGGCGGTGAAGTGCACCTGATCGGCCGCCGCCGAATGCGCCTCGAGGCGGGCGTAAAGGATCTGGCCCGCCTGCAGCTCGGCGCCCGGCACCAGAAACGCGGCCTCCCGCGTGCCCCCGAATCCCGGTAGAACGGCCGCCCGAACCAGGGGAGCGGGCGCAGGCGTGAGGCCCCGGGTGTAGAGCTCGATCTGCAGGTCGCGGCGGGAGCCCACCAGGATCACCGGCACCTCCGCGCCGCCAATGCTGCGGGCGACGCGCAGCCGTACCCAATGAACGCCGGGGAGCTGCCGCAGCCCCTGCGGAGCCGGGGCAGCGAATTGACCATCGAGGGCGCCACTGGCCACTTGGGCGGCCGAGGGCTCCGGGCCGCCGGCCGCGAGTGTGCCGACCTCCAGCGAGGAGTCGGTCGGGGCCGCCATGGCCGGGGAGAGGGGTAAGAGGCAGGCGCCGAGCAGCAGGACCCAGGCCGTAAACCTGGCTGGGCGGCTGACTTCACCCAGGCTGGGAGCTGGAGCGCGACGATACACTGGGAAGCAGCGGCTTCCCCGCCGCAGTTCTGACCGTTGACCGAATGGAATAGCATCGTCGCAGGGATTACCCATGGGCGCAATCTCGGCCGTGACTCCCGCTGAGCCGGCACGGTTGACACTCCCGCCCCCCCTACCTAGAATCGCCGGCCTTTCCCGGTCCGGCCCTGATTCCACGCCGGTCCCGGAAAACAGCGAGATACAGCACCGGGCCGCCGAGCGACCAGCAGGCGGCCCGGTCTTTCTTGAGCGCTTGGCGCGCTCGAACGCAGGACTTTTGGAGACAGAATGGCGACCACGGGTCAGCTCATCCGGCAACCGCGTCGGACGAAGGCAGAGAAGACTAAGGTCCCCGCTCTCGGGGCTTCGCCCCAGAAGCGAGGCGTTTGCACGCGCGTGTATACCACGACGCCGAAGAAGCCCAACTCAGCCCTGCGTAAAGTCTGCCGCGTTCGGTTGACGAATGGGTATGAAGTCACGAGTTACATCGGTGGCGAGGGGCACAACCTGCAGGAACACTCGGTGGTTCTCATTCGCGGAGGCCGCGTGAAAGACCTCCCGGGCGTCCGCTACCACACGGTGCGCGGGACGCTGGACTGTGCTGGCGTTGGTGAGCGCAAGCAGGGTCGCTCCAAGTACGGCGCGAAGCGCCCCAAGAAGTAAGAGGCCTTAGCGTATGTCCCGTCGAGCCCAAGCGCCGGTCCGCACCATTCTGCCGGACCCGAAATTCAACAGCGATATGCTGGCCAAGTTCATGAACGTCGTCATGAAGGACGGCAAGAAGTCGGCCGCCGAGCGCATCATTTATGGTGCGCTCGACCGCATTGCCGAGAAGACCGGCAAGAAAGGCGGAGAGGCGATCGAGATCCTCTCGACGGCCCTCGACAACGTGAAGCCGGTCGTCGAGGTCAAATCTCGCCGCGTCGGCGGTGCGACCTATCAGGTACCAGTTGAAGTCCGGGCCACCCGTCGCCAGACATTGGCCATGCGCTGGATGATCGAGGCCGCCCGCGATCGCAGCGAGAAGTCCATGGCGTTTCGTCTCGCCCACGAGTTGATGGATGCCGCCGAGAATCGCGGCGCCGCCGTCAGGAAGCGTGAGGACACCCACCGCATGGCAGAGGCCAACAAGGCCTTCGCGCACTACCGCTGGTAGCGCCGGCGGTCAGGACGGGCGGAAGGCCCTCAAGAGGACAGTCACCCCGTGGCACGCGCGACGCCCATTGAGCGTTATCGGAACATCGGCATCTCGGCGCACATCGACGCCGGGAAGACGACTACCACCGAGCGCATCCTCTTCTACACGGGCGTGTCGCACAAGATCGGCGAGGTACACGACGGCGCGGCTGTCATGGACTACATGGAGCAGGAGCAGGAGCGCGGCATCACCATCACCGCCGCGGCCACGACCTGCTTCTGGAAGGGAATGGAGAACAGCTTCCCCGAGCACCGCATCAACATCATCGACACCCCGGGCCACGTCGACTTCACGATCGAGGTCGAGCGCAGCCTGCGTGTACTCGATTCCGCGGTGGCGCTCTTCGACTCGGTAGCCGGCGTGCAGCCGCAGTCCGAGACCGTCTGGCGCCAGATGAACAAGTACCAGGTGCCGCGCCTCGCCTTCGTCAACAAGATGGATCGCGCCGGCGCCAACTTCCTGCGGGTCATCGAGATGATCCGCGCCCGCCTGCGCGCCAACCCGGTGGCGATCCAGATCCCGATCGGCGCGGAGGAGAGTTTCGAGGGCGTAATCGATCTCATCCGCATGAAGGCCATCTACTGGGACATGGAAACCCAGGGCATGCGTTTCGAATATCACGACATCCCGGCGGACCTCAGGGCCCAGGCCGAGGAGCAGCGCACGCGCATGATCGAGGCGGCCGCCGAGGCCAACGACGGCCTCATGAACAGGTATCTCGAGGGCCATGCTCTGAGCGAAGCCGAGATCCGTGCCGGTCTGCGCGAGCGCTCGATCCGCAACGAGATCGTGTTGTGTCTGTGCGGCTCGGCGTTCAAGAACAAAGGTGTGCAGGCCCTGCTCGATGCCATCATCGAGTTCATGCCCTCCCCGATCGAGATGCCGCCCGTCAAGGGCATCGATGATTACGGTAAGCCGGCGACGCGCAAGGCGGGCGACGAGGAGCCGTTTGCCGCGCTCGCCTTCAAGCTTCTCAACGACCCGTTCGTCGGCAACCTGACGTTCTTCCGCGTCTACTCGGGCGTGCTCAACTCCGGCGACACGGTGTTCGTGCCGACGAAGTCGAAGAAAGAGCGCATCGGACGGCTGCTGCAGATGCACGCCGCCGAGCGCAACGAGATCAAGGAAGTGCGCTCCGGCGACATCGCGGCGGCTGTCGGCCTGAAGGATGTCATCACGGGCGATACGCTGTGCGATCTCGAGAAGGTGATCACCCTCGAGAAGATGGAATTCCCGCTGCCGGTGATTTCCGTCGCTGTGGAACCCAAGACCAAAGCCGACCAGGAGAAGATGGGCGTCGCGCTGCAGCGCCTGGCGAAGGAGGATCCCTCCTTCCGGGTCAGCACCGATCAGGAGTCGGGGCAGACCATCATCGCCGGCATGGGCGAGCTGCACCTCGAGATCATCGTCGATCGCATGAAGCGCGAGTTCAAGGTGGAGGCGAACGTCGGCAAGCCGCAGGTCGCCTACCGCGAAACCATTCGTGGCAAGGTGGAGTCGGAAGGCAAGTTCGTGCGCCAGTCGGGCGGCCGCGGCCAGTACGGACACGTGTGGCTTACGATCGAGCCCAACGCCACCGGCAAAGGCTACGAGTTCGTCAACGGCATCGTCGGCGGCTCGATACCGAGGGAGTTCATCCCGGCGGTCGACAAGGGCATCAAGGAGGCCGTCGAGACCGGCGTCATCGCGGGATACCCCGTGGTGGATGTCAAGATCACCCTGTTCGACGGCTCGTACCACGACGTCGACTCGAGCGAGATGGCGTTCAAGATCGCGGGCTCCATGGGCTTCAAGGAAGGCTTCAGACGCGCCAAGCCCGTGCTGTTGGAGCCGATCATGAAGGTCGAGGTCGTAACGCCTGAGGAATATTCCGGCGATGTGATCGGCGACCTCAATCGCCGGCGCGGACAGATCCTCGGCATGGACGAGACACCTTCCGGCAAGGCCATTACGGCCGAAGTGCCCTTGTCGGAGATGTTTGGTTATGCGACGACCGTGCGCTCCATGAGCCAGGGCCGCGCGACATTCACCATGGAATTTGGCAAATACACCGAAGTGCCGCCCAACATCGCGGACGGCATCATCAAGCAATGAGATTCGTAAGGTAGCAAGCAGTCATGTCCAAAGAGAAATTTGAGCGTAACAAGCCTCACGTGAACGTGGGGACGATCGGGCACGTGGACCACGGGAAGACGACGTTGACGGCGGCCCTGACGAAGGTGATGGCCGAGACGCACGGCGGTCAGTTCATGGCGTA
>DATAXF010000125.1:0-16925 GCA_036273095.1 Steroidobacteraceae bacterium
TCTGCGGGTGCATGTCGCCATAGCCGACGGTCGCGAGGGTCTCCACGCTGAAGAAGAACCGGCCCCAGTAGCCGCCGGGACTGAGGTTCGCTATCCCCGACGGCTGCAGCTGATAGGCTGCCGCGAAGGCGAGGTTGAACAGGGCGAAGAAGCCGGCGTAGCTCGCGAAGAGCCTGGGCCAGCTCAGGGTCATGAAGAGGTGGTAGAGGTCCTGCCACGGCCGGCGCGGCAGGCCGTAGGTCTGGATCCGGCGGCCGCCCGGGAAGGTCCGGGTGCGCATGTACGGGTGTTTTATCGTCACGGGTGGAGTTTAGCGTGGCATCGAGATTGTGGCAGGGGATTGTCAGCGGCACGGGTGCGGCGGTCTTTTGCCTCGCGAGCATGGCAGCAGTGGGCGCGGGTCGGATTGCGCCTGACTATGTCTGGCGGAGCGTCACGGTTGGGGGCGGTGGGTTTGCGCCGGACATCATCTTCAGCCGGGCGGAGCGGGGGCTTGCTTATCTGCGCACGGACATGGGAGGTGTATATCGCTGGAGCGCCAAGCGTCAGACGTGGACGGCGCTCGAGGACGACATTGCGCAGCCGAGCTACTTTGGAATCGAGAGTGTCGCCGCCGACCCGGTGAATGCCAACGTGGTGTATGTCGCCGCTGGGATGTATGCGCGCGAGCCTGCTGCGATCCTGCGCTCGGAAGACCGGGGCGACACCTGGCAGATTTTCCCGACGCATTTCCACATGGGCGGCAATGAGCCGGGGCGCGGCGTCGGGGAACGACTTGCGATCGATCCGAGCGATCGGTCGGTGCTCTATTTCGGATCGCGGTACGACGGCTTGCAGCGAAGCACGGATCGTGGCGAGACGTGGTCGCAGGTCACGTCCTTCCCGGTTCGCGGCATGGGCTGGCGCGCTGCACCGCGGGATGAGACGGGTATCAGTTTGGTCGTGATCGATCCTTCGAGCGGCGCGAGAGGGCAGCGCTCACTCCGCATTTTCGTTGGAGTGACGGACGCCGGTAGCCGCCACCTGTATCGTTCAGACGATGCCGGGGTGAGCTGGAAGGCGGTGTCGGGGCAGCCGGATGCTCGGCTGCTACCGGTGCATGCCGAGCTTGATACGCAAGGCGTCCTCTATATCACCTACAGCAACAGGGTTGGACCTAACGGTGTGACTGACGGAGCGGTCTTCCGTTACGACACGCGTTCCGGGCAGTGGACTGACATCACGCCACAGCGAGGGTCGGGATACATGGGGCTCGGCGTCGACCTGGAGCGGCCGGGAGCTCTGGTAGTCGCGACGCTCAACCAGTGGCATCCGGGCGATATCCTGTGGCGGACGACGGATGGCGGCCGCTCATGGCGGAATGTGCGCGCGCTCAGCCGCCGGGATGTGTCGGCAACGCCATTCCTACTGTGGGGGAGCCCGCAGGCGGACTTTGGCTGGTGGATGGCGGGTGTCGCCATCGATCCGTTCGACTCGGGGCACGTTGCGTACACCACTGGCGCGACCGTCTATGCAACGCGAGAGTTGCTCGATGCGGACCGAGGCAAGAGCATTGTCTGGAAGCCGTGGGTTCAGGGCGTCGAGCAGACGGCCGTCATCACTTTGGTGAGTCCGCCAAAGGGCCCACACGTGCTCAGCGGGTTTGGCGACATCAGCGGCTTCGCGCATGAGGACCTGTCACGCTCGCCCCGCGAGCAGTTTACCCACCCGGTGTTCGCCAACACGGACGAGATCGACTACGCCGGGTTGGAGCCGAATGTACTGGTCCGTAGTGGCACGCCCGCTCGCACGCCATCGCCAGGTGCAGGGCCGGGAGCGCCGACGTTGGCTTACTCGCTGGACTACGGTCGATCATGGCAGCCGTTGCGGCCGTCGGGCTCTACGTCTGCAATCACCACGTCTGCAATCACCGCTTCTGCAGACGGGCGTTCGTTCGTGGTCTCGGCAACGGTGCCTGAAGTTACGCTCGATCGTGGCCGATCTTGGACGCCGGCGCGGGGGCTTCCTGCTGGCGCACATCCGATCGCGGACAAGGTGGCGCCGGAAACCTTCTATGCGCTCGACTTCAAACGCTCGGCGCTCTACGTCAGCTCGGATGGCGGCAAAACCTTCCGCCCGCGCGTCAGCCGCGGCTTGCCAGCCAGCCTGGAAGCAGATGCGCCCAGCTCGCCCGAGCAGCAGTGGCCGCTCATCGCGACGCCAGGGAAGCGCGGCGACCTTTGGCTGGTCGCGCCTGTGGGGCTGTTCCATTCCAACGACGCGGGGCGCTCCTTCGAACGCCTGCGCGGCGGCATCCTCGTCGCCGCTCTCGGCTTCGGCAAGGCGGCGCCCGGCCATCGCTATCCCGCGTTATATGCGCTAGGTGTGAAAGGCAGCACCCACGCGATATGGCGGTCCGACGACTCGGGCGCTTCGTGGCTACGCATCAACGACGCCCAGCACGAGTACGGCCGGAGATTCCGTTGCATCGCAGGTGACCCGCGCGTCTTCGGCCGGGTCTACGTAGGCACGGACGGGCGCGGGATCGTGTATGGCGAGCCGCGCTAGCGACCACTGTAACTAAATGTAAGCGAAACTTCATGGGTCGAGGCCCGTGATATCGTTATCAATCAGCCGCGCCACGACTGCTTGCGACTGTTGGATATGGAGCAATGGGAGTTTCCTCGATGTCGACCGCCGTTCCTCTGGAAGAAGCCTCGCTCGCAAAAGTAAAGGAATGGCGCAACGTCGATCTGAGAGCGCTGCGCGAGGAGATCATTCCTCGCGACAAGCCGGCCGTGCTGAAGGGATTCGTGTCGGACTGGCCGATCGTGCGCGTGGCCAATCAATCTTCTGAGGCTCTCCTCGACTATGTCCGGGCTCGCGACTCCGGTCAGCGGATCAGGATCATGATCGGGCGGCCGGAGATCAAAGGCCTCTATTTCTATCGCGACGACATGTCGGGCCTGAACTTCGAATATCAGGATCACTCCCTGCACGCGGCGCTCGCGAAAATTCTGGCGTGCAGACCTCTTCCCGACGCACCCGCCATCTATACGGGCGCGCGAGCGGTGGAGCGGTACTTTCCCAGGATCGGACACGAGAACTCCATCCCCATGCTGGCGGAGATGGGCAAGTCGGCGTGGTCGTATGTATGGCTGGGCAATGCGGTCACGGCGGCCACGCACTATGACAACATGGAAGGCATCAACTGCACGGTCGCCGGGCGCAAGCGCTTCACCTTCTTTCCCCCGGATCAGCTGGCCAATCTCTACGTCGGGCCGCTCGAGCTCTCTCCGGGCGGGCAGCCGACCAGCATGGTGAGAGTGTCGGCGCCGGACCTCGAGCGCTATCCCCGCTTCGCCGAGGCGCTCGCCGTCGCCGAGACCGCGGAAGTCGAGCCGGGCGATGCCATTTTCATCCCGAGCCTCTGGTGGCACAACGTAGAAGCCCTCGAGCCGGTGAACCTTTCGATCAACTTCTGGTGGTGCGAGCCGGCCGAGTGGGCGGCCGAGCCCTTCGGAGCGCTGGTGCACTCACTGTTGGCGCTGCGCGCGCTGCCGGCGGAGCGCCGCGAGGTCTGGCGCACGATGTTCGATCACTACGTGTTCCAGACCAAGGGAGATCCGGTCCCCTATCTGCCGGCCGATCGGCGCGGCATGCTCGGCGCCCTGTCGGAGCCGCAGATCCTCTACCTGAAGAAGCAGCTGATGCGCTCGCTCATCAAGAAGATGCCGATGGAGGTGAGCGTGAAGATCCTGCAGGCGCTCTTCCCTGATTCCCCTCAGTGACCGCAGCTCACGTTGCCGGCCGTACCGCTCTCCAGGCGAATGTTGCTGATTGCGAGCGTCAGCTTGCCGGCCGTCTGCAGCGCGAACGGCGTCCAGACGCGGCTCATGTTCTCACCGGCGGAGGCGAAACAGGCGAGGGGGATGTCGAGATGTTGCCAGCGGCCGCGGGGCGCGGCGCGCAGGGCCGAGGTGACGGGCACGATGCCGCCGCAGGAGGCGCCGCAGCCCATGCCGACCGTGACCGCGGCGCTCGGCGCCTCCTCCACCCGGTAGTCGAAGGCGAGGGCCATCTGCCCATTGGTCTCGCGGGAGAGGTCGATCGCGGTCATGCCGCTGATTTCCGCGGCCGACTGGCCGCTGCCTGACCAGCGCAACCGCCGCGAGTCTTCCTGCTTCGTTTTGTCGATCGCGGTGAGAGTCAGCCGTCCGCTGTCGGATGCGCCGATGCCATGCGCCACGGGACTCGCGCCGGCGTCGTCGGCGACCGCCCAGTGCCAGCCGGAGCCGATGCGGCCGGACGCGAAGTACACCTTCTTGTCGACCAGCGCGGCCGAGGGCAGACCGGACGCCTCCGGCAGCTTCGCCAGGCTGCCATTGCTGGCGTCACGCAGGCCATAGCCCAGCGCAAAGAGCGGCTGGCCGGGAGTGCCGCTGCCGTACTGCAGCGGAGTGCGGGGCCAGGAGAAGGCCAGTTGGCCGCGAAAGTCGTAGCGGATGGCGCCATCCGGCTTGCGGAAAAGAACATCCGCGACGCCGTCGCCTTCGGAGCCCGGGAGCCACGCGGCCACGAATGCATTCGACGCATTGAGCTCCGGATTCACCCACAGAGGCCGCCCGGAAAGGAACACGGAGACGACCGGGATCCCCGCGGCGCGCAGACGGCGCAGGAGCTCGAGATCGGTATCGTCCCCGGGGCTGAAGGCGAGGCTGGGCACATCGCCCTGGAACTCCGCATACGACTTCTCGCCGTATACCACGATGGCAACGTCGGGCTTCTGTTTGAAGGCGCCATCGGAGCTGAGCTCCGCTTCGCCGCCCGCGGCGCGCACCGTCTGCGCGATGCCTCGCCAGATCGACTCGCCGTGGGGGAAGTCCCTGTTGGTCGTGCCCGTGCCCTGCCAGGTGATGGTCCAGCCGCCGCTCTGCATCGGGATGTTGTCGGCGCCGTCGCCGGCGACGAGTACCCGCTCGCGGGGCTTCACGGGCAGCAGATGGCTGTCGTTCTTCAGCAGCACCAGTGACTCGCGCACGGCGCGGCGCGCGATGGCGCGATGCTGCGGCGAGCCCAGGAGATCGAAGTGGCCGGCGAGCGGCCGGGAGGCGGGCGGTCCTTCCTCGAACAGGTGGTCGCGCAGCTTCACCCGCAGGATGCGCCGCACGGCCTCATCGAGCCGCGATTGCGGTATCTGCCCCGAGCGCACCTGCGCCATCGTGTTGGCGTAGAGCTGTTTCCAGTCGGTCGGAGCCATGAACATGTCGAGTCCGGCATCGACGGCCTGCGCGCAGCTCGAGTCCGTGCAGCCCGGCACCTGACCGTGCGCATTCCAATCGCCCACGGTGAAGCCGTCGAAGTGCCAGCGATCCCGCAGCACCTCGGTGAGCAGGCCGTAGTTGGCGGACATCTTCACGCCGTGCCAGCTGGAGAAGGAGACCATCACGGACTGCGCTCCCGCCGCGATCGCCACGGGATAACCCGCGCCGTCATCGTCGCGCAGCTCCGTCTCGCTTTCCGTGTTGTCGCCTTGGTCCACGCCGCGTGTACCGCCATCGCCGAGATAGTGCTTCGGCGTCGCAATGACGTGACGGGCGTCGAGGAACTCCGGCGTGCCGGGTTTGCCCTGAAGACCCAGGACCATGGCGCGCGCATACCGGCGCACGATCGCCGGGTCAGCGGAATAACTCTCGTAGCTGCGCCCCCAGCGGTTGTCGCTGACGACGGCGAGAGTGGGTCCGAAGGTCCAGTCGAGGCCGATCGCGCGGACTTCCTCCGCGGTGACCCCGCCGATGAGACGCATCAGCGCCGGGTCGTGCGCGGCGCCGAGGCCAACATTCTGCGGGAAGATCGTCGCGCCGTAGACGTCGTTGTTGCCATGCACGGCATCGATACCCCAGAACTCCGGAATGGGGTGCGCGCCCCCGGAGGGCGCCATCGATGCAAGATAGAACTGATTGGCGAGGCTGAGCCATGCGGATGGCGATGCCAGGGTGTTGCCGCCGGGCTTGGAGTTGCCGCCGTTCAACACCGAGCCGAGCGGATACTGCCGCAGGTCAGCGGGCGTGAGGGCGGAGATGTCACCCTGGATGAGCTGTCCGACTTTCTGCTCGAGGGTCATGCCGGCGAGGAGGGCATTCACTCTGCGCTCGAGCGCGGGGTCGGGCGGCAGCTGCGGCCGCGTCTGCGGCCAGAGGCGCGGGTGAATGCTGGCCGGCGCTTCGGCGCCCTGGACCCTGGCGGACGCGAAGAACACTGAGAGAATCGCCGTCAGCGTCACCGCCAGCGCCGCAAGCAGTGCGACGCGCTCAACGGCCGCGCCCCCGGGATGCTGGTTCTTGTCCCCTCGCATAATCGGCCGCAGAATCCCACGCGGTAGACAGCGCTGTCAAATGGAAATGATAACGGTCACAATATCCCCGGCGGTACGATCAGATGGTGACTGAGGACCCGACTTTCGCTCGAGCGGTGGCGCTGCATCAGCGCGGCGACATCGGCGCCGCAGAGCAGCTGTACCGGCAGATCCTGCGTCTCCAGCCCCGGCATGCGGGCGCCCTGCACCTTCTCGGCGCCATTCATCTGCAACGGGGCGATCTGACGGAGTCTCTCACCGCCTGCGAAGCCGCGCTGGCGATGAATTCCGGCAACGCGGCCGTGCATGAGACACATGGCGATGCGTTGCATGACCTGAAGCGCTATGAGCAGGCGATTGCAGCCTACGACCGCTGTCTTGCCCTGGACCCACGCTCCTTCGTCGCATGGTCGAATCGCGGCTCCGCCCTGCTGCACAGCCGTCGGTTCGACGAAGCCGTCGCCAGCTACGAGCGTGCGCTCGCGCTGCAGGAAAACGGCAAAGGCCGGACGCCGCCCCGGTGGCTCGCCAACCCCTACCTCAACCGGGGCGCCGCGCTTCAGGAGTTGGGTAGATTCGATGCCGCCCTGGAGAGTTACGATCGGGCCGTCGCAGCCGATCCCGCTCTGGCCGCGGCGCATGCGAACCGAGGCTGCACCCTCGACTGCCTCGGGCGGCCGCAGGAGGCACTGTCGAGCTGCGAGCGCGCCATCGCTCTCAGCCCGGACTACCCCGTGGCCCATCTCAACCGCGCCATGTCGCTGTTGCGCCTCGGCCGCTTCGCCGAAGGGTGGGCCGAGTACGAATGGCGCTGGCGGAACACGGAGAGCGCACTCTTTCGCGACCGGCGATGGAGCTCCGTGCCGCTGTGGCTGGGTCGCGAGCCGCTGGCTGGCAAGACGATCCTGCTCCATGCGGAGCAGGGTTATGGCGATACGCTGCAGTTCTGCCGCTACGCGAGGCTGGTCGGCGACCGCGGCGCCAGAGTGGTTCTCGAGGTGCACCCCGCCCTGAAGCGGCTGTTGCGCGGGCTCGAAGGAGTCGCTCAGGTCATCTCGCGCGATGAGCCGGCACCCGATGTTGACTTGCAATGTCCGCTCATGAGTCTGCCGCTGGCGTTCGGAACGACACTCGAATCCGTCCCCTCCGGGCAGCGCTACCTGACCGCCGAGCCGGAGCTCGTCGAGCGCTGGCGGGCGCGTCTGGGGGAGCGGCGCGGTTTCAGGGTCGGACTCGTCTGGTCCGGAGGATTCAGACCCAACGAGCCGGAGTACTGGTCGGCCAATGCGCGCCGGAACATCGAGCCGGAGAGGCTGGTCGCGCTGGATCATCCGCGCATCGAATACGTCAGCCTGCAGAAGGAACACCCCGCGCAAGGAGAGCCGCGCGAAGAGCGCAGGGCGGCCAGGAACGGTTTGCGTATGGTCGATCAGACACACGGGCTCTCCGACTTTGCGGAGACGGCCGCGCTGATGGAGAGCCTCGATCTCGTCATATCCGTCGACACGGCGACGGCACACCTCGCCGCCGCGTTGGGCAAGCCTACCTGGATATTGAGCCGCTTCGATGGCTGCTGGCGCTGGATGCTGGGCCGCAGCGACAGTCCGTGGTATCCGTCCGTGCGCCTGTTTCGCCAGCAGGCGCCGGGCGCCTGGGACGAGGTCGTCCGCCAGGTTCGGGATGAGTTGTTCCGGCTCGTCGCCTAGCGGCTCAAGTCTCCACGCGGATGTGCTCGGGGGGCAGCCCGGCATGGTAGCGGTCATACATCCCGGCGTAGGCTGCCTCCAGGTGCCTGGCGGACGCGGCGGTATCAAACAGGGGCGCCGTCCGCAGGCCGTCGGCCAACCTTGCCCTGAGGCCGGCCAGCCGTTGCGGGTTGCTCGCCAGGTCGATGGCGAGTTGCTCGTACTGCTGCGGCGAGGAGGCTATGAGCTCCGGCATCCCAACGGCCCGCAGCAGGCTGGCTCCGACTCTGCCTGCAAATGTCGCCCCCATGCAGGTGAGTACCGGTAATCCCGCCCACAACGCATCGCTGGCGGTGGTGCCCGCGTTATACGGCAGCGTATCGAGGAACAGGTCCGCCGCGCGGTAGCGGGCCAGATACTCGGGCGCGGGCAGCCGCTCGCCAAAGACGATCCGCTCGGCCGCGACTCCTCTCGCACGCGTCTCCCGGCGCAGATTGCTCTCGAGCGGCCCGCTGCCGCCCAGGAGGTAGAGAACGCTGCCGGGCACGGCCGCCAGTATGCGCATCCAGCCGTCGAACGTGTCCGGCGTGAGCTTGTAGGTTGAGTTGAGACAACAGAAGACGAAGCCCTGATGCGGCAGCCCGAGCTCCTGCCGGGTGAACTGCCGCGGCGCGATGCGCCGCCCGGAGTCGTTGACCTGATAGCTCGGCAGGTAGACGATTTTTTCCGCATAGTGCGGCCGCTGCGCCTGCGGAACGATCGTGTCGTCGGCGATCAGGTAATCCATGTAGTCGGCCGACATGGTGCCGAGATAGCCCAGGTAGCTGACCTGGAGCGGTGCCGCCCGCAGGGCGAAGATTCCCGGACGGCCGCCGCGTGTGAATCCGTTGAGATCCACCGCAATGTCTATGCTCAAGCTCCTGGCGAGCCGCGCGATGTCGTGATCGGACTGCTGCCGCACATCGACAAAGCGATCGAACGCCGCCGCGACCCGGCGGCGCATCTCGTCCCCCGTGTCGGGGCCGAATGAAAAGCCGGTCAGCTCGAGCCGCGACCGGTCGTGCGTCTCAAAGAGCCCCGCCGTGAGCGAGGAGGTCGCGTGAGCGCGGAAATCCGCGGAGAAGTAGCCGACACGGATGCGGTCGCTCCTGGGGCGCGCCGGCAGCGCGGCCGGTGCGCCGCTCGCCGGGCACTTGTGCCGTACCCAGTTGCGCGCGGCCAGTTTCTGCAGCGGCGGCGAGTCGGACGAGGCGAGCAGGACAAAGGGATTCGATGCAGCCTCGCCGTGCTCGATGCGCGCCGCCAGGCGCGCGACTTCCGGCGCAAAGTCACGCCAATCGGCGATCTGCATCCTGGCGTGCAGGCGCTCGCCATGCGATGTGGCGATGTCCGGGTCGAGTGCGATCGCCTGGTCATAGCTCGCTATGGCGCCCTCGTATTGCCCGAGCATGAAGAGGGCGTTGCCGCGGTTGTGGCGGGCGCTCGCGCCATTCGGCTGCAGCGCAATCGTCCTGTCGTAACTCGCCGCCGCCTCCTGGAAGCGCTCGAGCGAATAGAGCGCGTTGCCCCGGAGGTACCACGCCCCCGGATGGTTGGGTCCGAGGGCAATGGCCTCATCGAGGCTGGCGAGCGCCGCCTCGTAGCGCATCAGCTCGACGAGCGCTCTGCCGCGGTCGAAGTATGCGGCCGCGTAGTCGGGCTGCAGCGCAATGGCGCGGTCGTGGCCGGCGAGGGCGTCCTCGTAGCGCTGCAGATCGAAGAGTGCCTTGCCCCGGCTGTTGTGGGTCGGCGCGTAGTGCGGTTGGATCTCGAGCGCCTTGTCGTAGCTCGCGACGGCGGCCGCCGGCTGCCGCAGCGCCCGCAGGGCATTGCCCTGGTTGTTGTGGGCCGCGACGTTGCCCGGATCGAGCAGCAGCACCTCGCCGAAGAGCGCCACGGCACGCGCGAGGTCGCCCGTTTGGGCGGCAATGATTCCAAGCAGGGTCGTTGCCTGAAGCTGGTGTGGGCGCAGCCGAAGAGCCTGCAGGCAGAGGGCGCGGGCCTCATCCGGCCGTCCCGCCTGATGCAGCGCATGCGCCTGGCGCAGGGCCGCTTCGACCTGGGCTGTCACATCGTTCGTCATGGTCGGGGCGGGTGCGTCTCACTGCCCCCGATAGCCGTAGAGCCGCACCCGATACAAATGGATGCTATGCGCGTCCATCAGCAGCTCCCGTCCCTGGTCGCTCTGATCACCATTCATCTGCACCGCGACAGTCCAGCGGCCATCCTTCCAGGCCAACTCGGCGATGCCGGCGATGCCGGCAACCTGATCGTCAACGTCCGGATCGCGCAGGAACGATACGGTTAGCCCGCTTCCGAGAATGTAGAACTCATCTGGTGCGGTTTGCATGACGAGCATCGCGCCGTCAGAGGTAAGCGGCTGTTGAGTCGGCCAGGATCTCGCCAGGGTAGCGCGGAAGAGATAGCCGTCGAGGGCTACCGTCTGAAACGGACGTGGACTCGTTAGATGGAGTACGAGCCCGCGGGTCTGCCCGTGCGTCTGTGCCTGTATGAAGCCAGGGCCGAGCTCATTCAGGATCTGATAGACGTCGGCGAGCCTGGGTGTGTCGGTTGGTGCGCCGACCGGCGTGTCATCCACTCCAAACGCGGAAAATCCGATTGCGCGCGCCTCGCCGAAAGCGTAGAGGGCATCGTAGGGCGCGACGTCCAGGCGGGACTCCGGTACGAAGGCGGGATTTCCCTGCTCCCGATAGCGCTCCATCCAGCGCTCGAAGTCCGGCCAGTAGATGTCAGGGGCGTAGAAGTCGATGGCGCTCGCGGCGGCGCGGTAGACGGGCTGGGTGAGGGGGTAGGGGCCACCACTCGGATAATCGCCGGCGCGCTCGTGCGGTGCCGGCAACTGCGCGTTCATGTACATCGGCAGCGGATATTCCCGCTTGCCCGCCTGCGCGACCTGATCGATGAAGCGCGCGTAATACCACGCCATGAACACCTCATCGGCCGAATCGCCGAAGGCCTGGGCCCAATCGCGCCCGCCGGGCCTGAAGTCATCGGCGAGCCGGCGCGGCAGCCGCATGCCGCTCTTGCGCAAATCCGCGACGAGCTGTTGCGGCACGGCCGCCGCAAACAGCCGGTTGGCCGCCGCCGAGCGGTCGCGGCCGCCGAGCCCGACATATCCCACCTCGTTCTCCACCTGGACCAAGAGGATCGTGCGGCGGCCGCCGTCGACAGTGCGCACGTGACGCATCAATGCCGCGAATGCCACGCTGTCGAGACGTTGGGTCTCGCCACCGAAGACCGACAGGATCGGCAGCGCCGAGCCGTCCGCCGCGACCACGCGTGGGAAACGTTTCGCATCGGCGAGCACCCAACGCGGCGCGTAGCTCGAGAAGGCATTCTTCCAGCTGCCGAACCAGAGAAGCACCAGATGCAGGTTCTGGCGCCGCGCGGCCGCGATCCAGTGATCGAGCACGGCGAAGTCGAAGCGCCCCTCCGCCGGCTCGATCTCGTCCCAGGCGATGGGCATCAACACGGTGTTGAAATGCTGCGCGGCCAGGCGCGGCAGAATGGCATCGGCCTGCGCCGCTGTTCCGGCCGAGGAGTTGCCGAGCTCGCCGCCCAGCATGAGGAAGGGCTTGCCGTCCAGCAGGAGCTGCGCGGCGCCGCCGCTGTAGCGGATTTGCGGCGGTGAGGCGAGCGCGGCGGCGTGGCTCATGGCCGCCGCCTGTATGACCGCAGCAGTGAGGGCCGCCGCGACCGTTTTCTTCAGCCGGATTCGCATGGAGGATCGCAATCGTCGGATTTCCCAACAAAACCAGGACTGGCGGCGCGCAGGGTAGCCTCCGTCTTGCAAACCGTCATCTGCTGCGCAATGATAGCGCTGTCACGCCGGCCCGGGAGTCGACGTGGTACTGGCACAACGTTTGGCTGCGGAGATAGTAGGGCGCCAGCGGGGCATGTGGCCGGCGCAGCAGTGTCTGCTGTGACGGTAGCGGCACCGGTGTTCACGCAACCATTGCTCCGCGATGACCCGCGCCGCGCCCCTGGCGGTTGCTGGTGAGCCATCGCTTCGCAGACGAGCACGAGCCGTGTATATGGGGAAATCGCGCACTGTGGAGCCGAAGCGTTAGCCCCGCGCAACGACAGTTGACATGGGCCAAAGAAGAGGCACATACTCGGCCGGCGTTAAGGTAGCGCTACCATATAGAGTCGGTAGTAGATGAGCACCATGGCGTAAGGGGGCTTCCGAAATTCAATCCTGGGCATGGCCGAGTTGTGGCGATGCCGTCCGTTGTTTCCTTGCAACGTCAATTTCTTTCGAGGGGGAGATATCTGATGAGCCGCAAGTCTAGGCGAAATATTTCGAACAACGCCGGGGCCGAGCGCACCCTTGCGCTACGCCTGCCCTACAGCACTCTCGGCCTGTCCAGCCTGGCGCTGGGCTCGATGGCCTTCGTGAGCGGAGTGCATGCACAGGACGCATCGCCAACCAAGGACGCCAACGCCAGCGCCAACAAGCCGAAGACGGCCCCGACGGCCCAACAGGCCAAATCGCTGCGCTCCAAGCTGACGCGACTCGCCTCGAGCGGCACGCTGCCCGCCAATGGCGCCGGCCTCGTGGCGCAGAACGCCCCGGCCGCCACGGCAGACCAGGCTCAGACGACCGCCGCTCCTACCGGCGCCGCTGCCGACCAGCTGCAGGAGATCGTCGTCACGGGCATCCGCGGGTCTCTGCAGAGAAGCCTGCAGATCAAGCGCGAATCCATCGGCGTCGTCGATGCGATGTCGGCGGAGGACATCGGCCAGTTCCCGGACAGCGACATCGGCGAGTCGATCGCCCGCCTGCCTGGAGTCACCGTCAATCGCGGCAGCTTGAACTATGCGAGCGCGGCGGGCGCGCCGACGGCCACCGGCCGCGTGCAGGGGCTGAACGTCGACGGCTTCGGCGGCTCTTTCAACGAGGTGCTGGTCGAAGGCCGGCAGATCGCCTCGGGCAACGGTCAGACATTCAACTTCTCGGACTTCAGCTCGATCTACGTCGGTGAGATCGACGTGATGAAGACGCCGGATCTGAGCCTCTCGTCGGGCAACATCGCCTCGACCACCAACGTCAAGTTCCCGAATCCGTTCGACAACACGGGCCTGCACATTCAGAGCTATTACCAGGAGGACATGAACTCGAATGCGGGCCAGGGCTCGCCGAACTTCGGCTTCCTGTGGAGCGATACCTCGAGCGACGGCAAGTTCGGCATCCTGATCGATGCGGACTACGAGGACGACAAGTACAAGAACCAGCACCAGGACATCGTGGGCTGGAAGGGCAACACCAGCTTCGCGTGCTCCTCTCTCGCGGCCAATTTCACCACCGCCTTCGGCAGCACGGGTTGCCCCGAGGTCGGCGCCGCCGCCGCTGCCGACCCCACCAATCCGGTCAGCAAGGTCCCGGTCTGGTATCCGCAGGACATGGCTCAGTACCTCGAATACATCGACTCCAGGCGCAAGGATGCGCGCGCATCGCTGCAGTGGCGCCCGATCGAAAACGTGCTGGTGACGGTGGATGACAACTACTCCTCCGACAACGAGTACGACCAGCGCTACCAGCGCAGCACCTGGTTCGGCGGTTTCCCCGATGCGACGCTGGACAACGACGGCACGATCACGAACTTCATGAACACGGGGCCGACGGACTTCAATTCGTTCGTTGCCGACCAGTACATCACGACGAACACCCCGGGCGTCAACGTGCTGTGGAGCGTCAACGATCACTGGGAAGCGGAGCTCGACGCCGACCAGTCGGAGTCGCTCTACAACCCCAACGGGGGTTACACCGACATCGATGCCGATACCGGTTACGGCGATGCCACCAACGAGTACACCGGCGGTCTGGTCCTCAGCCCCAACAGCAACGTGCTGCCGTACTGGAGCGCGGTGGGCCCGAACACCGCGGCTTCGGGCTCCGGCGCGACCATTTCGTCGAACGCCAACGGCCTGAACCCCTTCATCATCGGCTCGCACGTGCTGCCGATCCAGATCCAGCAGAACTCGGACAAGATCAACGAGGCGAAGGTCGACGCCACCTGGCACGGGGACAACACCAAGGTCAATTTCGGCTTCCAGTATCTGGATGACCTGTGGAACTCCTCGCAGTGGAGCACCTTCCAGAACAACTACTGGCAGATCTGGGGCGGCTACGGCCCGGCCTCGAACCCCAATCCCGCTCCCGGGACCCAGGCGCAGGGCGTTGCTCTGCCGTCATCGCTCTTCTCGAGCGTCAGCACCGGCAGCTGGATGCCGGGGTACAGCGGCCAGGGCAACCTGCCGTCGAGCCTGCTCGCCTACAGCCCGTATGCCGTGCTGAACTACCTGCTCAACCAGCCGGCCGATTCGGGCTGGAGTCCCTCCGGCGGATACCCCGTCTGGTCGGGCGCGGCCGATGGCGACCCGGTGGCTTTCCAGCCCGGATCGCAGCAGCACGTGGACCGCACCAACTATTCGCCGTTCGTCGTCATAACGCAGGATGTCCCGATCGGCGACATGACCCTCAACGCCAGGCTGGGCCTGCGCTATCAGAAGACCGACGAGGAGATTGCGGGCCTTTCGGCGCCGCTGATCGGCATGAAATGGGAAGGTGCCGGGGATCCGACGGCGTACGTGTTCGATACCAGCCCGAACCCGGTCTGGACGGTGGTTCACAAGGACTACAGCTACTTCCTGCCGGCCCTGGACCTGAACCTGCTGGTCACTCAGAACCTCAAGCTGAGGTTCGACGTGTCGCGGACGGTATCCGCGCCGCCCAACGGCTCGCTCATTCCGAACACGACCTACAACGGACGGGTCAACGCGCTGGGTGCGACGGGCAACAACCCGAACCTGATTCCCTATCAGTCGACCAACCTGCTGCTCGGCGCCGAGTGGTACTACGCCCCGAACGACTATGTGTCGGGTGAGGGCTTCTTCAAGGACGTGAAGAACTTCCCGACCTCGAGCGTGGTTGACGTCACCGTTCCGGGCATCAACGACCCGGCCCCCTGCTCGTACTCCGGTACCGCGACCTTCACCGATGCCAACTGCGGCAAGCCGGCGGTGTTCGCGGAGAGCACCATCACCAACGCGGGCAAGGCCGACGTCGATGGAATCGAAGTCACCTGGCAGCAGATGCTGCTGTGGGGCTTCGGCATGCAGATCAACGGCACCTACGTGCACACCAACGGAGACTTCAACAACTACAGCCTGACGTCGAACCAGTTCGCGGTGACCGGCCTCGGCAACTCGGCCAACATCATCGGCTTCTACCAGGCGCATGGCTTCCAGGCGCGGTTGGCGGTGCAGTGGCAGGGTACCCAGCTGATCAATCTCGGCCAGGAGCAGGGCGGTGCCGCGTTCGGCAACGAGCCGGTGTACCTCGCGGCCGCGACCGAGCTGGACCTGAGCGCGCAATACGACATCGACCCGCACATGAGCGTGTACTTCCAGGCGACGAACCTGACGGACTCGATCTATCACAGCTATGGACGGTTCTCGAACCAGACCCTGAACCTGATCAACTACGGACGCGACTTCTCGGTAGGGGTGCGCGCCAAGTTCTAAGGTGACACAACTCGTAAAGGCGGTCGTCATCGTCGGCGGAGGAACCGCCGGCTGGCTCACCGCAGGCATCATCGCCGCTCGCCATCAGGCCAGGATGAAGGCGGGCGGACTGTCTGTGACGCTGATCGAGTCCCCTGACATCAAGATCATCGGCGTCGGGGAAGGGACTTGGCCGACGATGCGCTCATCCCTGGAAAGGATGGGCGTGTCGGAGACCGCGCTCTTTCGCGAGTGCGATGCCGCCTTCAAGCAGGGAGGCAAGTTCACAGGCTGGACCACCGGAGCGGAAGACGACTTCTACTACCATCCGCTCATGGTTCCCCAGGGCTTCTCCCAGGTGAACCTGGTGCCGCACTGGGTTCGTGCAGGCGGCGGGCGGAGCTTCTGTGATTTCGTCACTCCGCAGGGGCGGCTGTGCGATGAAGGGCTCGCGCCGAAGACGATCACCCACGGGGAGTATCGGGCGCTCGCCAACTACTCCTATCATCTGGATGCGGGGAAGTTCGCTCCGTTCCTCGCCAAGCATTGCACGGAGAAACTCGGCGTCCGCCACGTCCTCGCCGATGTCGTGCAGGTCAATCAACGCGAGTCGGGCGATATCGAGGGCGTGCTGACGAAGCAGGCCGGGGAGATCCTGGGCGATCTTTTCATCGACTGCACCGGGTTCTCGGCGCTGCTCATCGGCAAGACTCTCGGTGTCGGATTCAAGGGGTGCAGCGATGTTCTCTTCTGCGATACCGCGCTTACCGTACAGGTGCCGTTCGATACCCCCGATGCGCCGATGGCCTCGCAGACCATCTCGACGGCACACGAGGCCGGATGGACCTGGGATATCTGCCTGCCTACGCGGCGCGGCATCGGCTATGTGTACTCGAGCCGCCACCAGAGCGAGGAGGCCGCGCGCGAGACGCTGCTGCGGTATATCGGCGATCGGCACAAAGACCTGCCGGTCCGCAAGATCCCGATCCGCGCCGGCCATCGCGAGACCTTCTGGAAGGGGAACTGCGCGGCGGTAGGACTCGCCAGCGGCTTTCTCGAGCCCCTCGAGTCCTCGGCCATCGTGCTGGTAGAGCTTTCCGCGAAGCTGATCGCGGAGCAGCTGCCCGCGTGCCGGGAGGTGATGGACATCGTGGCGCGGCGCTTCAACGAGGTGACGCTGTATCGCTTCGGGCGGATCGTCGATTTCCTCAAGCTCCATTACGCGCTCTCGAAGCGCACCGATACCGCCTTCTGGCGCGACAACGTCGATCCGGCGACGGTGCCGCAGCGGCTGCGGGACCTGCTCAGCCTGTGGCAGTACCAGTCGCCGTGGTTCTTCG
>DATAXF010000126.1:0-61477 GCA_036273095.1 Steroidobacteraceae bacterium
ATCAACGACATGAGTAGTCTCACCTGTTCGTCTGTAACCACCCGGCCCCCCTTTTTGAGGGCTGAGTAAACCAGACCGCTGATGAGGCCGCAGACCGGCAAATCTAATTGTCGTTACGGCACTTCTAATTGTCGCCGACCAACGCTCCATAGCAATGCTCGCCGTCGGAGGCGACGTGCCGTCCGGATCCAGAAGACTTCGGATCGCGACGAGCGCCAGCGCCGATTCGGACATACCGGCACGCATGGCCAGTGCCCTGAAACGCGCCTTCTCTGCCGCAGTGGGTCGGGCGGTAATGGACGGCAAAGACACTTTGGCGGTCCGTTCGGTCATGGCCGAAATGTGACGATCTGCTGCAAACGCGGACACACCGCTATCCTGCAGCGAACTGGTCAACTTCTAACTCTGAAGCGCACACAACGACGCTCTACAGTCCTAGGCTACAACCCAGGGATTAGCCAGCTTTGCGGGATCTAGTGCCGATGACGCTCGGCAGCCGGAGGGCGAGAGTCTTCTGCGTCGGCATGCGCGACCGGGCGCAGTCCATAGAAGGGCTGACCGACGTAGTCGACTTCGCGATCAGCTCCGCGATGGCCGCTGCAGCGATGAATCGCCGGCAGCCCAGGACGACACTCGGGAGGCGGCCCGATCGAAGGAGCTCGTAGATCGAATTTCGGGAGATGCCACCCAGAAGCTCCCGTGCCTCTTTGATCGAGTAAAGCTCGCGACTGTTCATGGCTCATCCACTCCTGCGTGGCGGGTGAGCGTCATTCGCGGCTCAGCAACACCCGTTGCCTCACGATTTCCGCGCGCTCACCGCATATGTCCAATGTAGGCAGTCGGCGCGCAAACTTCAGCTCGAGTATCGGGTGACTTTGACCGGAAACTCGAACGGGTTTTGCAACAAAGCCGTTGAAAACCACCGGAAACGCGAGCGGCGCTCTTAATAAAATGCACGAGATCTATGATGTAACAATCTGTGCTACCTTAATATTTATTTCTGACAACAAAACGCCACACACGGTTTTTGCCCGTACATGGAGGCGAATGGCCAAACGGTGGCTCGGAGATGCTGTTCAGGCTCATCCAACGGCGCCCAACGGATGGGCTGTTGCTCGACCGTCAGGCGATCAGTGCCTCAAGGTAAGGTGTCATTACACGTTCCACACGACAGATCCGCGCGTATCGGTGGATGTCCGACATCGTAAAACGACGGGCCCGCCATGCCTCTTGCAACGCCTCAAGGGCTACGTCGAGACCGATCTTGTTTCGATATTTGAAGAGGTCAGCGAGGGTTTTTGCAACGCTGTAGACCCGCACGATCTGACCTTCGACGGCGTGAGCCTGAATACCTTCGCTGAACGCCGCTCCGCTAAAGCGCACAACCTGCAGGGGAGGGTAGCGAAGCGTGGGGCGTCGGGCCCGCCGATCTATGGCAATCCACACTTGGTGCGGTAGCTGCGTGCCGATCTCGTGGAAACTCAGCGCAGAGAGAAGACAGATTGCCGCTTTGGGCGCGACGGCGGCGACCACAGCGAGAGAATGGTGCTCGGTAATCGGCGCGGTGGGCAGCCGGTAGTGGCCAGGAGCGACGCGTTCGAGCTCTCCTGCTCGAACCAGACGGCTAAGGTTCTGCGTATGGATGCGCTCCGCGATGACGTCTTGACGGGTTACTGATCCAAACCGTCGAGCCAATTGAAGTATCCGACTGGACGCGGACATGTCTAGGATGTGGCGGATTGTTTGCAGATGATTACTTTTGTCAACACTTCGCCACGGACCCCGCGCTTCTGAGCGAGAACGACAAGTTGGTAAGAGCGAGCGTCGTGCTTGCGTGGCGGGTGATTCATACCCATAATTGACATGGGATTGGGGGTTGTTCCCGATCGGTAATTGGCCTCGGGCTTGAGACCGGGGCCTTTTGCTATCAGGGGAACACCTGCGCGACGGTCTTCGAAGTTGCCCGCCACCTCATGGTTTGGCCACCATCAGCCAGAAGATCACGATGACCGCAGAGAAGGCCGGCACGCCGAGCCAGAACCACATTCTCGAATAGCGAAGATACTTCTCCCCGAGCGGCATGCCATGCGCCTCGTACGCGCGAGCGAGATCGCGCATACGGATTTGGAGGCGGACGACGGGTACCCAGCAGAGGCCGGCGAGGCAGAAGAGGCCGATCGCGCCAAAGAGCCATCCGCGAGTAAGCGGATAACCCACAATATGCGCTAGGGCGAGTCCGGTTCCTGCCTGCACGATGATGGCCGGGAGGGTGAAGATCCAGTCCGCAAGCACGACCTTCTCGGAAATGACGCGGATTGCGGTGATGTTGCCGGTCCGGTCGACGATCCATTTGAAGAACGCAATGCCGAATCCCGTCCCGACCAGGACAGCCGCGCTGACGATGTGCACGACCTTTAGGAGGAAGTAGGTACTCACTCCATGATCTCCCGCAGGTCAAGACCTGGAAGGGCTGCAAGGTATTCCTCGACGCTGAGTAGACCCATACAAGACATTGCGCCCGATGGCAGCCGCACATTGCTGCAGAGCTTTTTGGTAAGCGCTACAGCTGCTCCGCAGGGGACATATGGCCCGTGGTTGTTTTGTGCAATGAGGTTCCACGTGATGCGGAGCGGCTCGCCGTCGTGGCCGAGCCCTTTGAGGCGTACGAACATGCCGCCGTTGTGGCTGACGAGGGGCTCGATCCAGCGGCTCAGGCGGTTGAGCGGCGCCGCGAAGGGGGTGGCGCTTGGGAGAACGCGCGCCTTGACGAGCCGTGCCAAGCTCCAAACGAATAAGTGTCCCAGGTCGCTTGCGAAGCCGGCTTCGAAGGAGACAGTAGTCACGCCTGGATAGCGGTCCGGAAAGAGTGTGAGATCCGGTATGTCGCAGCGACACAACCATCGAGCGCCAAGTGGCACCGGAAAGCGATGTCGCCGCAGACCGAGCCATCCGTGAGCCGTTGCCGAGTCGCCATCGCTCAAATAGTGGAAGGGGAGTCCGGCGTAACCAAAGATGCCTTGGACCGTGGCGAGGCCAGGCGCTCGCGCGCCAGAGCTGATTGCGAGCTCGATTGACTGCAGTCGCGCGAACCGCGTTTTATAGCGATCCACGACAGCGGAGGAGAGGGCGGGAACCGAGCTCGCCCCGCTGATGACGGAGACGTTTCGGGTGCGGGCGGCATCGTCAAGAGCGGCAATGCCCGCGACGAATTGCCGGCCGTCGGCCAGGTCGATGTAATGGCAGCCAGCTTCAATCGCGGCCCGGGCGACCCTGTAGTCCTGTTGCTGGAAGGGCCCTGCGGTATGGATCAGGATCTCTGCTCCGCTTTCTTCCAGAAGGCGCCTGAAGTCGCTGTGGTTGGCATCGATCGCGAGCGCCTGCTCTGCACCGAGACCCAGCTGCCGGACTATTTCGAGCGCGCGATCTCGGCGGCGTCCGCCTACGAGCAGCCGGATCGATGGATCTGCGGCAAGGCTCGCGGAAATGCGATGCCCGAAAAATCCGTAGCCGCCCAAAACGAGAACCGTGCGCAACGTGACCCTCCCGTATTTCCGATCTCAGGGTGGCAGATAGCAGCTCGCTCGCTTGCCGAACCAGCGGTAGCGGTTTCTCGCGACAAGCCCATAGAGTCCATCCCTCAGGCGGCGAGGTAGCCACCTCGCGAGCGACGCCAGCCGCCAGAGTCCGCCGGATGCGATCATCACCTCGATGGCGGCGTCCGATTGCGTAAAGGTCCTGCCGGCGTCGAGCACCAGGAAGGTTGTGGGATCGTCCGGATTGATGCCGTGGAGGGTCAGGAGCCCCCGACCACGCGGACTCTGTGCCGCCACCAGATTGAAAGGGGACCTTGCCGGATGACGGGGATGAAAACGCGCCCAGCCACTGCAGAGATGACAGTACCCGTCAAAGACGATTATCCGGGCACCGCAGTCCAGGGATAGCAGGTTGAGGCGAATAAGCTCCGGCACTGCCTTATGATCCAGCCGTGCTGCTGCGTGAGCGCTCTGATGTGCTTCGCTCGCCCGTCCGGCCTTGTGGAGGGCGAACGCTTGAGTAGCCTCTTGGTTACTGCGCTCCTTGGGGGTAGCGGTTCGGTAATGGACGTAGTCGAGAAGTTCCAGCCCCTCGTCGCATCTGCCGATCGCCGACAGGACGAAAGCGCGCGTGGACCGATAGGCGAGCACGCAGGGGTACATGCCGAAGGCCTCGGCGGAAAACAGGTCGGCCTGCTTCAGCGACTCACTCTCGGCTCCTGCCTCCGGCTCTTCCATCATTAGGGCGCAAGCCATGTTGTTGAGCACAACTGCGCGAACTTGCGGTTCCTCCGATGGAAGGCGCTTAAGAACTGGCTCCAGTGATCTACGGGCCGCGGCGAAATCGCTGAGGTGAATCCTACATGCCGATTTCATGATCGCAAGCGATGCGTCGCTGGTGTCGCGCGTGAATGCTCGCTCGAGGCAGCGCTCAGCGCCACGGTAATCACGCTTCTCGAAGCGAGAGAAGCCGCGGATAAGCGGCGCAGAGTGCAAGTACACTCGAAGTTTCTTCTCCGGCGTTCTCGGAATCTCGACAAGCGCCAGACCGTCGCTTCGTTGCTGGTGCCCAAAGACGTGGAAGTGGCGTGGCATCAAATTGGCCAGAATCACGACCACGTTGATGAAAATACACAAGGCCGGTATCGAAGGGCCCAGATATGTCGCCAACGATTGCCACCAATACGCCGTCGCCATTAGGACGACACCATTAGCCATCGGGCCCATGAGGGTCGTGATCCAGAGCCTCGTGCGCAGAAAACGAAAACTTGGCGCTCCAAGGTAGACGCACCCAGCGATAGGCCAGGCGTGGAGACGAATGGGAACGGATGCGAGCTCGAATCGGCAGATTGTGGGCCCATAGCCGATGGTGATCGCTCCGACTTCAAGCCCCAGGAGGCCTGCCGTGAGCGCATGGCCTAGCTCGTGCGCGACAACGATGAAGGGATAAAGGAGGCACCCGGAAAGCAGGCTGGCGAAGGACACCCCGTGTCCCTTGTCGGTCGCTGCGCTCAGAAAGATGACTGGCCAGAAGATGACGGCCAGAACGCTCGCGAAGTTACGCCATGTAGTAGATTTAAGTCTTCGTTGCTCGCATGTGATACAGCGTATGTCGCGCGGAGGTTTGCTATAGCGATCGGGGAAGACGAAGCCGGTGCGCTCGGCAGAAACAGTACCGCACCTAGAGCACCGGAAATACTCCTTTGCTGGGGCGTTCGTCGCCGTTGCCGTAGATATTGCCATTGAACCTATGGCTGACCGTTGTTGTGGAGGGCCGGTATTTCAGCCGATTTTGCCAGGCAACTGGATTAAAGTCCGAAGGATTTTCTCATCTGTGACACGGGCCACCACACTCCGGAGCTCTCCCCTCATGTCGGCCGCTGTCTTGTCAAGGTTCTTCAACCACTTCTCCTGCGATAGGGTGTCTTTTGCGGCCTGATGTATATTTCCCCGTCCTACACAAGTGCCACCAGGAAGCTCGTAAGTCGCTCGACAGAAAAGCCGTCGAGGCGGTAGTTTCTGACCGACGAGATCATCTGCTGACTGACCTCCAACCTTGCAGCTGCCGTGACTTGGTTGAGCCGCCGGGCGGCAATCAGCCCATTAATCTTAACTGCGAGTCGCGCTTTCGTGTCGAGCTCTGCCGAATCCGCGAGCCCGAGATCCGCGAATATGTTGCCGGAGCTTGCCTCGATAGGCAGGCGCCTGTCTGGTCGTATTGCCATGTGGTGCCTTGTTACGCGAAGGTCACGGACACTGCGCCGGTGCTGCGCTCATCCGGTCTTTGCCGGACGACGATCTGCACGTCCTGTCCGAGCTGGGTGAGGCAGTCCATCAGCTTGCGCTCGGAGAATCCACGGAATTGGCCGCGGAGCATCTTCGATAGCTTCGGTTGCGGAATGCCGAGCACAGTCGCCGCCTGCGTCTGCGTCATGCCTCTCTCCTCCAGGAGTTCAGCGATTCGGCTGACGAGCTGTGCCTTCACAAGCATGCTCTCAGGCGCACGATAGCCGAGGTCGGCGTAGACGTTGGTGCTACCGCGTCGATGACTTGGCTGTTTGCGGGAGCGAGGGCTCATACGGGCTTATCTCTCCGCTTCTGTTGCCGCTGCTTCATGATCTCGGTCGCGTCTCTCAGACGGGATTCTATGAGCTCCATATCAGGCTTGGGGGTCTCAGCTCCCGACTTCGATTTCTTCTGAAACACATGCAGTACGAAGACGACCTCGGCAAACCGAACCGTATATACCGCCCGATAGGCGTTGCCGTCCTTCGACTCGATCACCTCCAGCACGCTCGCATCTCCGAAACCTCGAAGCACTTTCGTACTTTCATGCCGCTTTCCGCATTGCGCCAGGTAGAGCGCATAGCCGAAGACGTCGACCACAGCGGCAGGCAGCGCGCACAGATCCTTCTTGGCGCCGCCCATCCAGATCAACGGCTTCGGAGGCGGCCGCTTCGGCGGGATGATTATACCCATATAGATCTAGTTAGCCAAGCCTGCATGGAATTGAGGGATGGCCCCGGCTCGGAAGCCACAACCTTTGCCGATTTCGATTACTGGTGGCCTCATGGAGTTTGATTGAAACTCACTCAAAACACCACGCCCAGAACAATCCTGGCGTCCGCAACCAACGTGTCAGTTAGATGTGATTGGAGACGTCCGGGTACAGCGTCGAACACACTGGGATCGAGTTGCACAGATTTGTCGCACCACTGGTGCGACTTTCTCGTCCGCGCGCTCAGGGCGGCACGTGCTTGGAGAGCGCAATGGATGCCAGGTCGATCTCCGTATAGACCGCATCCAAAGCCGCAAGCCCCATTCGCAATAGCGACTGCTCTTCGAAGGCGACTTCCAGGTGGTCGAGCGATCGTTGGCTGACCCGAATGAAAGCGATGGCGTCGGCCAAGTGGCCCATGATTTGGGAAAAGTCCGGCATCTTTGGTGCGGCGCGACGTCGCCGGACAACAGAGGACACCCGGAGCGGGCGACGGCGCAGTCTCCGAGTAGAATCACGATGGCGAGTGGAAGTACCCATGATCGGCCTCTTAACCAGGCTGGTTGTGGTAGGCGCTCGCTCGTGTTACCGCACGGGCGGGCGCCGCCTTGAACAGTCTGAGGCGCGATCGGCAGGGGTATCGCTGCGGGGTATCCGGAGAGGAGGGCGACTAATCCGCTTTCCGTTTCAAAAGCTTAGGTCCATCCTTCGATTCCGACCCTAGCCTAAAATCACCCGTCCCGCGGCGTCCCAGGAAGATCAATGACGTCGCAAAAAATCCCGAAGACCCTGCAAAAATAGCCTATCGGCCTCTCAAGCTGTCCATTGTCTAGACGGAAATACGTCGCGAGATACCTGCGTCTTCTTCGGCTAGGGCCACAGCACTCCGCCGGGCAGACTCAGTGGCCCAAACAGGAAATGGAGCACGCCGCGCCGCGCATTCCCAATCACCTTTGACGAGGCATGCAGAAGAAGCGGACGCATAAGCATCAGTCCGCCACGCGGAACCGGCACGGATCGCGCGCCGTGCGCGTCTCTTGACGCTAAGATCTCCTGAGGGCGCAGGCGTCCGAGTTTGTGGGAGCGCGGAACGACTTTGAGGGCGCCGGTCTCTATGTCGGACGCGTGCACGTGCACGCGCGCCGCGATTGACTGCTCAAGTACTTCGAGGGGAGGTTGGACAAAGAGACGGCCGTCTTTCTTGGACCATCCCGAGTAACCCGAGGCCTCCGTGCGCTCCGCGACCGGGAAGCTGAGGTCCTGATGCAGTGCAACCAGCCAGTTTCTCTCAGGCGACTTCTCAAAGTAAGTGCAGAGAACCGCATGCGAACCAGCGGGCCAAACGCCGCTGAGACGCGGATCGCCGCGTATCTGCCTCGCCAGGCTCATGCACCACGGAAGCTCGAGTAGGGCTCGGCTGCCTGCGAGGGCTTCTGTATCGCGTGAAAGCTTGGCTTCCAGCACATAGATCTCATGATCAGCGAGAAACCGGGGCAGCACCAGGTAGCCCTGCTCGGAAAAACTCTCCTGAAGCCTTAGTTCGCCTTCGTCCACGATGATGGGTCCTACGAGAAAATCACTGAAATTGTGCCACGTCTGCGCTGATCCTTTCTCGGTCGGATAACGATGTGCACATCTTGTCCGAGCCGTAGGAGGCAGCACATCAGTTTCCACTCGGAGAATGCGCGGAACTGGCCGCGGAGCATCTTCGATAGGTTCGGTTGCGGCATGCACAGCGTGGTTGCGGCCTGAGTCTGAGTCAGGCCTCTTTCCGCCAGCAGCTCGGCGATTCTGCTAGCGAGCTGCGCTTTTACTAGCATGTTTTCAGGGGCGCGATAGCCGAGGCCAGCGCAGAGTTCGATACTGCTGCGTCGACGATTTGCCCGCTTTCCGGGGCGACCTCTCATAGTTGGTGCCTCCGCTTGTGCAACTTGAGAGCCTTTCTACCTCTCCGGCGACCTTTAATGCGCGCTGGTCTGCTCGCTTTCACTCTGCTTGAGCGACGGTGAGAATCGGCGAGCGCAGTGGACTCGGTCATCTCGTAGAACTCATGCAGCTTGGCGCGGAGCAGTCTTTTTTCTGGGAGATGCGTCTGGTATTGCGCGATGAGAGTGGGTGACAGGGAACGGCTGAGGGCGTACTCCACGACTTCGTTGTCCTTGCTGGCACACAGAAGGATGCCAATGCTCGGGCCCTCATGCGCCTTACGGACGTTTCGATCGAGGGCCTCGAGGTAAAATTCAAGCTTACCGAGGTGCTCGGGCTCGAAGGGCCCCACTTTCAGCTCTATAGCACAGAGACAGCAAAGGCCGCGATGGAAGAACAACAAGTCAAGGGAGAAGTCGCGTTTGCCCACCTGCAGCTGATATTCGGAGCCGACAAAGCAAAAATCGCGGCCCAGCTCTATGAGGAAGTTCCTCAAGCGGCTAACAGGGCCACGATGCAAATCACCCTCGGAATGGTCACGTGGTAGATCCAGAAATTCAACGACGTAAGAGTCCTTGAAAATGCTGGCCGCATCAGGGTGGTTCTGCCGCACCGCAGGTGAAATTTTCGGCGGCCCGAGGATGGTGCGCTCAAAGGCGGCGGTCTGCAGCTGGCGTTGCAGCTCTCTTTTGCTCCATTGCTCGCGAATGGCCAGCCGCACCTAGAACTCTCGTTCTTCCGGACGCTTGGATTCGCCGAGGATGATCAGGTTATGGCTCCAAGGCAATTGTCGCACCAGTGGTGCGACTTTTTGCTCATGACGATACGTTTCGTAGAATTGTCGCATTCGGAAGAGATTCGCTCTCGCGAATCCCTTTAGGCCGGGCTGCTGCCGTTGAATGTAGCGCGCCAGCTGCTCGACCACGCCCTCACCCCAAGCCGCAGTTTCAATCTTCCTTGCGATGTATGCGCCCACCCGCCAGTAGAGATCCACGAGCTCCGTATTGACAGCGGCCAAGGCCCGTCGGCGAGAAGTCTTGATCATCTCGACGACTTCGGCAAAACCCTCTGCCTCGAGGGCATGGAGTTCCCAGGGTTTCCCGGAGACCTTATAACGATCAAAGGGTCCGACCGGAGAATGGGAAATGGCCAAGCCATCGCGCAATCCGCGAGCTCGACTCGCCTACCAGTTCATCAAGGCGCACAAACGCGAATACCCCATCGAGGTGATGTGCCGGACCTTGAATGTGGCGCCGAGCGGCTACTATGAGTGGCTTCAGAAGCCGATATCGGACCGCGCACTGGAGGATGCGCGTCTGTTGACTCTGATTCGCGCCTCCTATAAAGCAAGTCACGGCATCTATGGAGCTCCGAGGATATTCCTCGACCTGCGAGAGGCTGGTGAGACCTGCAGCAAGCACAGGGTGGAGCGGATCATGCGTGTCAACAGCATCGTTGCGCTCCATGGATATCGGGTGCGTCACTATACAGTTGGAAAGCCGTCAGTTCTCATTCCGAATCTCGTAAAGCGGCAGTTCAACGTCGAGAAGCCAAACAGGGTCTGGGCAACGGATATTACCTATATCCGCACCTGGGAGGGCTGGCTGTACCTGGCCGTCGTCATGGATTTGTTCTCGCGGAAGATCGTCGGATGGGCGACCCGGCCTACCATACATCGCGGCCTGGTCCTGGATGCCGTCATGATGGCCGTGAAGCGGCGGCGGCCAAAAGGAACAGTCATACACTCAGATCAGGGGTGCCAGTATGGCAGTGACGACTGGCGCCGGTTCTGTCGGAAAAATCGGCTTGAACCCAGCATGAGCCGCCGAGGAAACTGCTGGGATAATGCGGTCGCGGAGTCCTTCTTTGCCAGCCTCAAGAAGGAACGCATCAAGAAGCGGATCTACAATACCAGGGATATGGCGACCATCGATGTTTCCGACTACATCGAATCGTTCTACAATCCACGACGACGCCACAGCCACATCGGTGGCGTCAGTCCGGATGACTTCGAAACCGCCGCAAAGCGGCGTTAGACGAGTCTCCAGGAAACCCTGGGAACTCCAAAGCCCCTTTCGCAATAGCGATTGCTCTTCGACGACAAGCTCCAGGTGGTCAAGCGACCTCTGGCTCACACGAACAAGGGCGATGGCATCGGCCAGTGACCCATAATTTGGGAGAAGTCCGGCATCTTCGGCTCGGTGCGATGGCGCCGGACAACAGAGGACACTCGGACCGGGGAGAGCGCATTCTCCGAGTAGAGTTACAATGGCTGCTGTGGTAGGCGCTCGCTAGTGTTGACGCACGGGCGGACGCCGCCTTGAATAGCCAGAAGCGCGAGGCGCACGGGTATGCAGTCGGGGTATCCGGGAAGGAGAGCGGCTGATCCGCATTCCCTTTCAAAGGCTTAGGCCCATCCTTCGATTCAGACCCTAGCCCAAAAATCACCCATCCCGCGGCGACCTCCGTAGATTCTCGGGTCAGATTGACTTACCTTACGATCAGGGCACAATCATTTGATTGCGGCCGTGCGGTCGCTTTCAGCCAACAAAGGGTGGGACTCACTCCACTCAATACTCCTGGGGGGAATTGACTATGAACCGTATCGCGGTTTTCGCTGTATGGATTTGCGCAACCTGTCTGTACTTAAATTCCGCTTCTGCTCAGGAATTTACGCCTCCCCAGGGGAAGGGTCGCGGCGTCGTCGTCGTGTCGGGTTCCATGGGTGCACGCAGTTACGAGTTTGCTGCGAAACGCATCGCTACCATGGGTTATGACGTGCTGCTTCTCGACAGTAAGAACATGATTGGCGATCACGGCGCCGGGATAAAGGCTGGAATAGACAAGCTGCAGCATTCTGCCAATGTTCTTCCGGGCAAGGTCGGAGTCGTCGGTTTCTCACTGGGCGGTGGTCAGGTATTGGCTTTCGCAACAGGCCAGCAGAGCACGGTTGCGGCCGTAGTGGTGATGTATCCCCTGACACGGCTGTTCAAGGATCACATTCCAGCGGTCGTCGGCCGCATCCAGGTGCCGGTGCTGATGCTTGCCGGCGAGGCGGATTCATATAAGGACTGTTGCCTGATCGAGACCGCGCGGGCCATTGGCGCGTCTGCCCAGGCCGCCCACGCGCCGCTGGAACTGGTTACCTACCCTGGCGATGGCCACGATTTTATCGACGAGGACAGTCGTAACTACGACGCCAAGACGGCCGCCGATGCCTGGCAGAGAACCGAGTCGAAGCTGAAGCAATACCTGTCCAACTAGGCCGTGCGGCAGTCACGAACTGGCCGGAGGCTCGGGCCATCGCCCTACGGCTTCGCTACCATCAGCCAGAAGATCACGAGGATCGCGGAAAATGCCGGTACGCCGAGCCAGAACCAGACTCGCGAATAGAAAAGATACTTCTCCCCGATTGGCATGCCGTGTGTTTCATAGGTACGGGCGAGATCGCGCAGACGGATTTGAATTCGGACTACGGGAATCCGGCACACGCCGGCGAGACAGAAAAGGCAGATGGCCCCGAAAAGCCATCCGCCGCCAAGCGGATAACCGACGATACGTGCCAAGGCCACTCCAGTGACTGCCTGCACGACAATAGCGGGGAGGGTGAAGATCCAGTCGGCCAGCACGACCTTTTCCGAAACGAGGCGAATGGCGCTGACATTTCCGGTGCGGTCGACGATCCATTTGAAGAACGCGATTCCGAATCCGGTCCCTGCCAGGACGGCGGCGCTCAGGACATGTACCAGCTTCAGGACAAAGTAGGCACTCACTCGATGATCTCTGTCAGATTCAGACCCGGAAGGGCCGCAAGGTATTCCTCGACGCTCACTAGGCCCATGCAAGGCAACGCGCCCGATGGCAGGCGCACGTTGCTACAGAGCTTTTGAGTGAGCGCTACGGCCGCACCGCACGGGATGTGCGGGCCGTGGTTCTTTTGCGCAACAAGGTTCCAGGTGATCCGGAGCGGCTTGCCGTCATGGTCGAACCCCTTGAGCCGCACGAGCATTCCGCCCTTGTCGCTGACGAGGGGCTCGATCCAGCGACTCAGGCGATTGAGGGGAGCGGCGAAGGGGGTGGCGCTCGGGAGGAGTCCTGCCCTGACGAGTCGTGCCAGGCTCCAGACGAGCAGGTGTCCGAGGTCGCTCGCGAAGCCGGCTTCAAAGGACACCGTAGTGACGGCAGGATAGCGGCTTGGAAAGAGCGTAAGGTCCGGTATGTCGCAACGGCAGAGCCATCGGGCCCCTAGCGGCGGCGGAAAGCGATGCCGCCGCAAGCCCAGCCAGCCATGAGCTGTTGCCCACTCACTCTCACTCCAATAGTGAAAGGGACGTCCCGCGTATCCAAAGATGCCTTGCACGGTTGCAAGGCCAGGCGCTCGTGCACCGGAGCTGATCGCAAGCTCGATGGACTCGAGCCGAGCGAACCGGGGGTGATAGCGATCCACGACGGCAGAGGAGAGGGCGGGAACGGAACTCGCACCGCTGATGACGGAAACATCGCGCTTGCGAGCCGCATCGTTCAAAGCGCCGATGCCCGCGACGAACTGTCGCCCGTCGGCAAGGTCGATGTAGTGGCAGCCAGCTTCAATGGCGGCTCGAGCGACCCTGTAATCCTGTTGCTGGAAAGGTCCTGCGGTATGGACGAGGATCTCGGCACCGCTCTCTTGCAGAACGCGTCCGAAGTCGCCCCGGTCGGCATCCATCGCAAGCGCCTGCTCGGTGCCGAGACCGAGCTGCTGGACGGTTTCGAGCGCGCGATCGTGGTGGCGGCCGGCTACCAGCAGCCGAATGGATGGATCTCGCGCGAGGCTCGCGCAAATGCGATGCCCGAAGAATCCGTAGCCGCCCAGAACGAGAACCGTGTGCAACGTGACCCTCCGCGTATCCTTCGATCTCAAGGCGGCAGATAGCAGCTCGTGCGCTTGCCGAACCAGCGATATCGGTTTCTTGCGACCACTCCATAGAGTCCATCCCGCAAGCGGCGGGGGACCCACCTTGCCAGCGACGCCAGTCGCCAGAGCCCTCCGGATGCAATCATCACTTGGATAGCGGCGTCCGATTGGGTGAAGGTCTTGCCGCCGTCGAGCACCAGGAAGGTCGTGGGATCGTCCGGATCGACGCCGTGGATGCTCAGAAGCTCCCGACCACGCTGGCTCTGCATCGCGACGAGGTCGAAAGGGGGTTTTGCCGGGTGGCGATGGTGAAAGCGAGCCCAGCCGCTGCAGAGATGGCAGTACCCGTCGTAGACGATTGTCCGGACTGCCTGGGCCTCAGTGCGTTCGACCAAACTGTTTTCCTTGGCGCTTAGAGTTGTCCGGTCATGCTCTGCCCGAGAACTCAGCCACGCAGCCGATCACTTCGATCCGAACGTCATGAAAGGTCATTTCGAGCGCCTGCCTCAGATCGGCGAGGCTGTCTTGCAGATTGCAGAAGACCCGGCGCGCGTTATAGAGACGCATGAAGGCCCTTGCCGCGAGATCGCATCGCACGCCATGCCTCAGCACCGTCGACCCAAACAGCACGCCCGACTCTTTGAGCAGCAGCTTCAGGTTCGCAAATGCGATTGCCTTTTCGGGAATGGCTCCCGGCATGCAGTGCAGTACGTAATTCATTGCGACCGAGTCGAAGCGACTCATGCTCGGCTCGATCGGTGCCAGAGCATCGGCGCGGTATGTCTCCGGCGCATATCGGGATAGCCTTCTCGCCGTGCGATCGAGACAATAGGGACTCAGATCCAACAGCGCGAGTCTCGGCTCGGGTCCCGGAAAGCGACTGTGTTCCAGGAAATATCCCGTTCCGACGCCAACCTCGAGGTGATTGGAGGAGAGGTGCCGCTGGTAGAGCTCGAGCGTCCGCCGAATCGGACAATGCCAGATCCGGTTGCAAGTGAACTTGAGCGCCCAGTCGTAATATCTCAGCATGCTCTGATCGAATACGACCGGAGCCGGGACAATCGGATTTGCTGCCGCAGGTGTCATCATCTCTACGCAATTGTGCCAGGCAATTTTCCTGAGTTCTGGAGGATTTTCTCAGTGCAGCCTCACCTCGAACACGCTGCCGTAGCCGCTGGGGCCGCCCGCCGAGGTCGTTCCATAGAGATTATCGTCGCTACCCTGGATGAGGCCGGCAGATGGGTTCGCGCCGTCAGTGGCGCCCCCCGCGAACGAGTACATGACGGTCTCGACGCCAGTGGGCGTGACTTTGAATACGGTACCGTAGTTGCTGGCTCCTCCCAGCCTCGTCGTGCCGTAGAGATTGCCATCGCTTGCCAACAGCAGGTTGCCGGTTGGATCGTCGCCATCAGCGGTCACACCGGAGAACGAGTACAGAACGCTCTCCGTGCCGCTCGGGGTGACCTTGAATACGGTACCATCTCCGTTTGCGCCGCCTGTGGATGTCAAACCGTAGAAATCACCGTCGCTTCCCTGGATCAACGAGCCGCCCGCGCCACCGCCATCGTTGCCGCCCGTGAATGCGTATAGATCGGTCTCCGTGCCGCCCGGTGTGATCTTGTAGATCGTGCCGGCGTTCGCGCTGCCGCCCTGGCTGGTTGTGCCGTAATAATTGCCGTCGCTCCCCAGGACCAGACCGGACGTTGGATAGCCTCCGTCGCTGCTACCGCTGGAGAAGGAATACAGCACCTGCTCCGCGCCACCCGATGTGATCTCAAAAACTATGCCGTGGCTGTAGCCGCCGCCCCACGTGGTTCCGTAGAAATCGCCGCTGGCGTCCTCCACCAAGGTACATATCGGATAGCCACCGTCGCCCCCCTTGCTGAACGAGTGCAGCACCGACTCGCCGCCGTTGGCGGCGATCTCGAAAACGGTTCCGAAGGCGTAGTCACCGCCGTAAACGGTCGTCCCGTAAAGATCACCGCTCGAATCCGCGATCAGAGCGCCGTTCGGATTTTGGCCGTCGGTGCCGGAGAACGTGTAGACCACACTCTCCGAGCCGGCTGCGGTTACCTTGAAGACGGTTCCGTCGCCGTTTGCCCCACCAACGTTGGTAGTGCCATAAAAGCTGCCGTCCGCGCCTTGCAGAAGGTCGCCCAGCGGCTGTTCACCGTCACTACCGCCCTGAAAGAAGTACAGCACGCTCGTGTTCTTCTCACAGGTGATCGCGACGTTGGTGACGTCTGCGGCACCCATGGTGCCTGCGCCGTTAGCCACCGAGCAGACGAGGCCCGCCGGCTGGCTCTGGACGGTGATCGCATAGGCGCTTCCATAACCGACCGACGTCGACATGGTGAAGTGCGAGGCGTTTGCCGGAATCGTAGTCGCGCCGGTGCCGTTATCGAGCAGCACCAGACCGCCCGTGGTCAATCCGGTGATCGTGCCGCTCACCATGTAGGCATTGGCAGCACAGCTCACCGCAACGGTCGCGCCCCCCGCGCCCATCGTCCCCGCGCCGTCCGCGATCGAGCAGTCGAGGCCGACCGGCTGGCTCAGGATGGTCACGGAGTACGGACTACCGTAAGCGATCACCGTCGGCATCATGAATTGCGTCGCGTTTGCGCCGATCGCGGTGGTATCACCACCGTTGTCCTGCAACACCAGGCCAGTGCTTGCGAGTCCGGTGATCGTCCCGTTGACCGGATAGGTATCAGGGACGCAAGTCACCGCGACCATGACCCCGCCTGTGCCCATCGTTCCCGTGCCGCCGCTGACCGAGCAGGTGAGGCCGGTGGGTTGGCTCTGGATGGTGACAGCATAGGTGTCCCCATCGAGGACCGGGGTCGGCATGGTGAAATGCGTTGCATTCGCGCTGACCGGCATTCGGTCCGTACCATTGTCGAGCAGCACCAGCCCGTCGGTCGTGAGACCTTTGATCGAGCCGATCACTGAATAGGAATCGGCCACGCAGGTAACCTGGACATTTGTGACGTTCGCGTTGCCGATCGTGCCGGAGCCGTTGGCGACCGAGCAGGTCTCATTACTCGGCTGGGTGACGATTGCCACGGAGTACTGCGCGCCCGATGCCAGCGCCGAAGCGAGCATTTGGGTCGTCGTTCCGGCAGGTACACTCTTTGTCGCACCGTTGACGGACAGCGTCAGCCCGGATCCGTCGAGACTGTGGATGTTCGCCTGCAGCGAATATTTTGTGTCTCCGCAGCCGCTCAGGTTGAGCAGGGCCACCACGAGCGTTGCGCCACTGGCCAGGCGAACATAGCGCGTCGAATACAGAAATCTCGGCATAGTCATCTGCTCTCGAGTCCGCGGAGCTGGGAGAGAAGATGGTAAAGGCGCAGCGCTATCGGAGATGCGACTTAATCTGCGAGATGAGAACTCGATGCCCGGCGAGCTGAGAACCCGATCGCGCTTTGCAGATTTGCCTGAGCCGTCCTTCCCGCCAATTTGTGACGCAGATACGTCGCGGCGCCTCAACATGCGGCCGCACGTGCCGATAACGCTCTCGACTTTCACATAATCGAGGGTCCGGCAATGTCGCTCAGCATCAACGTTGCGCTGCTCGGTCAGCAGGGAGTCGCCAATTCCAACAGCACTCAGCGGGGGACTGCAATCCAGTCGAGTGCTCCCGCAGCTCATTCGGCTCCTTCACGGAACGAGGCGCGCTCCGGGTTTGGCTTCGGTAGGGAATTGCTGAGCGCCGTCTTCCAGGCTATCAGCCAGGTACAGACCGACCTGGGCACCGCTGCCCCTCAGGGCAGTGCGAGCTCGACGACCGGTGCATCGGCAGTGAGTAGCGCGAGCAGCACTGGGGCCGCGAGCGCAGCTTCGAATGCCTCCGCCTCGAGCGCCGCTGCGGCGCCCACAGGCCAGGGCGCCAGCGGATCCGGTCAAAGCGGATCGGGCGCGGCGTTCGATCAAGCACTGACACAGTTCATTTCTGCACTGTTCGATGCGCTGTCGGTCGCTCTACAACAGGCCTCCGGCGCGCAGCCGACCTCGACGGGCGATGCAGCCACGGCGGTGGGTGACCAGACAGGCATCCGCCCCGCGAGTGCGCTCTCTTCGGGGCTGAGCCAGCTCGCCCAGGGGTTATCCTCGTCGGCGTCTTCGGCGAGCGGCGGGACGAGCGCCTCGGCAACGGGATCCGCCGCCTCGAGCGGTGCGACCAATCCATCAACAACCGCGTCATCGAGCTCCACGACGTCTGCGCCTGCTACCACGACGCCCGTCACGACCACGCCGGTCACGACAGCGAGCTCCACGAGCAGCACGCCCCCCAATAGTGTCGTCTCGGGCACCAGCTCATCTAATGGCAGTACCGCAAGCCCGAGCCTGCAGGATGCTTTGCAGACGCTGCAGGCCGACTTCACGGCGCTGCTGCAATCCCTCGGGGTCAATACGAGCGGATCTCAGAGCTCCAGCAGCAGCTCTGGCGCTTCCGCCACCGGTGCTACGGACGGTGCGAGCGGCAATGCGGGCAGCACCATCACAGCTGCGTTGCAGAACTTCCTCCAGCAGCTGAGTCAAGCGCTGAGCCAGAGCAGCCAAACCTACGGCCGCCATCACGGTCACGGCCACGGTCATCACCGTGGCGCGCAGCAGCTCCAGAGCTCGACCGCTGCGAACGCGGGAACGTTATCTAGCCCCACGTCCTGGGGCGGCAACTCAGCGAACGGCGGTGTTGCGAGCGGCTCGAGCAGCGGTGGGCAAAGCATCGAGATCGGTATCTTCATTGATATCACCGCCTAAGCCCTGATCCAGAGCGGACTTTTCCAGCCTGCCAGCGCCTCGAGGAAGACACTCAGGCGCTGTGGAAGCGTATCGCCTTGACAATCTCAGCTGCGCGCGTAAACTCCCGCGCCCAATGTACAACGCGTCCACAAACTCATTGTTGACGGATTAGCCGCATCCGACCCGGAGGGCTGATCGCAGCAGCCTTCCGGGAGCTCCACCAGAGACCCCGGTTGGCCGTGCTGACCGGGGTTTCGTCTTTTTGGGCACAGAAGATCGACAGGCTGAGCTAACTGGGATTGACATGACGAGTGATGACCCGGCTGATAAGCCGCGGCCGTTCAATGTCGGGGTGACTTTCAACCACGACCTGTACGACCTCGGCGAAGCAGTCTTCAAAACGCGCGCGATTCAAGCGTTCGAGAGCGTCGCGACGCGGTACCCGATTCACCGGCTCGTCCGGTGTGCCGTGCCGCGCGCCCTCCAGGACGTCTTTGATGATCTCGCACTCAATGCGGGCCTTGCGGCACAGCGGCTCGAGGCGGGCACATTGCTGCTCGATGGGCCTGGAGTGTTCGTTCATGCCGAGGGCAAGCGCAAGGCGGGCTATTGCTCCTGCACGATCAACATCTGGGCGGATGGGAAGGAGCGGGCCGAGCACGCGCGCCGCTCGCTCCTGCATGCGGTAGGTGACCGCAATCTGCCGGAGGAAATGTTCGTGGTCGATTGGCAGTTCTGTAACTCGCGCGGGACGCTCGTCAACTGCACATTCGAGGAGGTCGCGAAAGATGACGTGCTGGATGAAGCATACCCGACGCTCGGCGAGCCGGTCTGCGGGTTCATCCAGCGCTACCTGCGGTCGAGCGAGACGGTACTGATCCTCCAGGGTCCTCCTGGCACCGGCAAGACACGCCTGGTGCGGTCGATTCTTGGCGCCATGTCGCGCCGGAAGGGCGATAGCGCCGAAGTGATGTATACCGCGGACAAACGCGCGCTGGAGAATGATGAGATTTTTCTCGATTTCATCACCGGGGCACACGAGGCGTTCGTGATCGAGGATGCGGATCACATGCTCCGGGCGCGTAGCGACGGCAATCAGGATCTACATCGGTTTCTGGCGATCGCGGACGGGGTGGTGCGCGCGCAGGGACGAAAGATCATCTTTACGACCAATCTTCCGAACATTCGCGACCTGGACGACGCACTGTTGCGACCAGGCCGGTGCTTCGAAGTCGTGCACACGAGGCTGCTGGGTGGAGAGGAGATCTGGCGGCTGGCGGCGAGACTCTGTGGGAACGATTTGGATCGTCAGAGAGCAGCGCGCGCCGCTCTGTCGGGGATCGCCGCCCGAGCCGTTTCAGTCGCACAGGTTTATCGTGCCTGCGAAAGCGGGACGGATGTTACTGAGCACGACTGCCCGGAATTGCGTCAGACCGCGTAGCAGCGTTACAGCCCGGCACCGGCAAGGTCCGTTACGGTGATGGTCGCCGAGCTGGTCTGAGTGGGATTCGTCATGCTGGTCGCGGTCGCGGTGTAGATGCCTGGCTTTCGGGGCGCCGTGAAAATAACGGCGGTGTTGTTGAAACTGCGTGAGGGCGCAATTGCGCGGCGAGATGGAGTTACGCTCCAGGTAACGCCGAAGCGGTCATCCGTGATCGCTGTGAGCGCAATCTTCTGTCCGGCCACCAGAGCTGCGCGGGCCGGAGAGACCAACAGGAGAATGGAGACCGTTCTCCCGTCCCCGCCGTCCGACGTCGTGTTTATCGCGACATCCAGCGAAGCTGGGTCTTGCTGCGTCCGCGGGACGGCGGGGGACCCGTGCGCCGTCGTGGCAGCTCTGCCCGCGCTCGCCCGAGAGCCGCCGTCGCATGCGGACAGCGCGACAGTCAGCACGATCGCAAGAGACAGCGACAGGCCGATAGGCAGTTGGATAGTGCGCGCAAACACCTGGGAGATGATTGCCGCGCCCGATCGGGATGCACAAGGGAGCTATTCCCGATTTAAAATGGGAGTTTTTCCCGAGGGCGGCAATGCGGTACAGTGAGCGCATGAGCCAGAAGACTTGGACCGCCGTCGACGATTATCTGAATGACCGCATCGTGCGGCCCGATGACGCCCTGAGCGCCGCCCTCGCGGCGAGCCAGGCGGGCGGGCTGCCCGAGATCGCAGTGAGCGCCCCGCAAGGCAAGCTCCTCAATCTTCTGGTGGGCGCCATGGGCGCGAAGCGCATCCTGGAGATCGGCACCCTGGGCGGCTACAGCGCGATCTGGCTGGCGCGAGCGTTGCCGCCGGGCGGCCAGCTCATCAGCCTGGAATACAGCCCCAAGCACGCCGAGGTCGCGCGCAGCAATCTCGCCCGTGCGGGATTGGCGCAGGTGGCTGACGTCCGGGTGGGCCCGGGGCTGGAGCTCCTGCCGTCCCTCACCGGGCAGTTCGATTTCTTCTTCATCGATGCCGACAAGGAAGGCTATCCGGACTACTTCCGCGGCTGTCTCAAGCTGTCACGGCCCGGCAGCGTCATGGTGTTCGACAACGCAGTGCGTGACGGAAAAATAATCGATTCGGCGACGCGCGATTCAGCCGTGCGCGCTATACGTCAGCTTTATGAGGACATCGCGGCTGAACCCCGCGTCGAGGCGACGTCCATTCAGACGGTCGGCTCGAAGGGTTATGACGGCTTCTGCATGGCCGTAGTGAACCACTGAGTCATCGGCCGCGCGCGCAGGCGCCGGTCAAGCCTTGCCACCCCAGGCATGGCCTTTGCTAAAGCGTATCCGAACAGCCACGGGCGTAAGTGCCGTCTGGTGCGGCTCGGTGCGACCCCGAAGAGCAATGCGATGACCTCAATGGACCAAGAGCCTACGGTTGGGGCAGTCCGGAACTACTGGAACGCCCATACCCTCGGACTGCAGTACGTCTGCGATTCTGCGATCACTCCCGGCACCCCGGAATTCTTCGATCACATCCGGCCGTGGATGAATCCCTTCAAGTTCCCCTGGATCATGGAGCGCATCGAGCGGGAAGCGGCGCTGCTTCGCGGCCGCAGGCTCCTCGAGGTCGGCTGCGGACTGGGATACGACAGCCTGGAGTTCCTGAAGCGGGGCGTGCGCGTCACTGCCACCGACCTCACTCCGCAGGCTGTAGCGCTGGCGCGGCGACATTTCGAGCTCGAGAACGTGGTCGCGGATGATGTGCGTGTCGAGAACAGTCTCGCGCTGTCCTTCCCCGATAACAGCTTCGATGCGGTCTGGGCCAACGGGGTGCTGCATCACACCGGCAATACCCGGCTCGCATTGCGGGAGATCTGGCGCGTCTTGAAGCCGGGCGGACGCGCGATCATCTGCCACTTTTACCGTCGCGGCTCCTGGATGTACGCCGTCTCGCGCCTCGGCAGGGAGAACATCGAGTTCAAGGAGCAGGATCCTCCGGTCACCGACTTCCACAGCGATCGTGAGATCCTGGACCTCTTCAGGGAATACCAGGTCATCGAGGCGGTGCACGATCACTACCGCGCGCTCCCGGTCGCGCGGCGTGGGCTGAAGGCGATGCTGTATCGGGGCCTCTTTCAACCGGTGTACAACTCGATTCCCGAGCGCCTGGCGAAACCCCTGGCTTACAAGCTTTCCGTGACGGCGGTCAAACCGGCCGTCATACAGTGAGCCCTCGCACCATCGGAGTCATGGGCCGTGTGCTCGATCCGGGCCACGGGCTCGGGCTCTATTGCATCAGCCTGCTGCGCAACATGCTCATGCTCGATCCGGGCAGCCGCTATGTCATCTGGATGCGCTCGAGCGAGCACAGCGGCCTCTTCAGTGACTTTGCCAATGCCGAGACCGAGATCCTGCCGGGCCGGGGCAATCTCTGGTGGGACCAGGTGTCGGTTCCGGCCGCGGCGCGCCGCGCCGGCGTCGATCTGATATTCAACCCGAAGTTCTCGATTCCATTCGCGACCCGACGCCCGTGCGCCTTCGTGCTGCAGGATTCCGACTGGTACCTGAACCCGCAGAACTATCCGTGGTGGGACAACATCTACATCCGGCTGCTGCTGCCGCTTTACTGCCTCAAGGCACGCCGGCTGATGGTGATCTCGCAGTTCACCCGTGATTCGCTGGCGGAACATGGCGTCTTCCGCTCGAAGCAGCCGGTGGTGCTACATGCCTCGGTAGGCACCAACTTCCTGCCGTCCGGGGACGAGGCGGCGCTGCGGAGCTTCCGGCTCGAGCACGACCTGCCGGAGTCGTTCATCCTGACGGCGACGCGCGCCTATCACGCCTTCGAGCGCCTGCTCCCTTACCCCGGCGGCAACAACGAGCGTCTGATCCGGGCATATCGCAGCTATCGGGAGCAGGGCGGACGATTGCCGCTGGTCGTGGCCGGACGCCACATCGAGGAATATCTGCGTGCGCAAGGCTTCACCGACGCCGACCTGAAGGACATCCGCTTCATCGGCTTCGTGCCGAATGCGCGCATGCATCTCGCCTACCAGGCCGCCACGTTCTTCGTGCTGACGAAGCTCTGCGACAGCTTCGGACTGCCGATCCTCGAGGCCCTGGCCAGCGGCTGTCCCGCCATCGTGCCGAAGACCTGTGCCGCTCCCGAGGTGGCAGGCCCTGCCGCTCGACTCATCGATCCCTACGACGAAGAAGACATCTGCCGCGCGCTGCTCGAGCTCGACGGCTCGGCGGAGCGCCGCGCGGAGTTGCGGCGGCTCGGGTTGGCGCGCGCGCACGGGTTCACCTGGCCGGAGACGGCTCGCCGCGCCCTGGCCGTGCTCGATGAGCTCCATCCGGCGGCCCCGGAGCTTGCCGCGGCCGCGGACCTTGCCGTTACCAGATCGCGCACCTGTGCGCATTGACCATCGGGCTGTTGGCCGGAATGTGGAACGCCTGCTGGAACTGCGGCAGGTTGGCGAGCGTGCCATTCACGCGGTATAGCGCCGGCGCATGCGGGTCGATCGTGACCAGGCGGCGGGCTTCCGCGGGCCGGGTGTTGTCGGCCCAGACGTGTGCCGCGCCGATGAAGAACTGCTGATCCGGCGTGAAGCCATCGATGGTCTTCGCATTCTTGTACGCGCTGGAGGCATGGAACGCGCGCCAGGCCAGCATCAGGCCCCCGAGATCGGCGGTCGCCTCGCCGGTCACGAGCTTCCCCTGAAGATGCAGGGTGCCGTCCACCGTGTAGCTTGAGAACTGATTGGAGATGCAGCCGGTCGCGGCATGGAAGCGCTTGGCATCCTCCGGCGTCCACCAGTTCTTGAGGTTGCCGTGGCCGTCGAACTGCGACCCCTCGTCGTCGAAGCCGTGGGTCGTCTCATGGCCCATGGCCCAGCCGATGGCGCCGTAGTTGAGCGCCGCCGGCGCCTTTGGATCGAAGAAGGGCGGCTGCAGGATGCCGGCGGGGAAGTTGATGTTGTTCATTGGCGGGTCGTAGTAGGCATTCACCTCCTGCGGTGTCATGAGCCACTCGCTGCGGTCCACCGGCTTGCCGATCTCGTTCAGTTGCCGCCGCTGCTCGAACTCGTTGGCGCGCATGACGTTGAGCACATACGGCCCGCGATCGATGCGCAGCGCCGAGTAGTCGCGCCACTTGTCGGGATATCCGATGCGCTCGCCCATGAGGTCGAGCTTGGCGATCGCCGCCTGGCGGGTCGCGGGAGCCATCCAGGAGAGCGTCGCGAGATCGGTCCTCAGGGCTGCGCGGATGCCGTGCAGGATCTCGAGCACCTGCGCCCTGGAGGAGGGCGGGAACTCCTTCTGCACGTAAACCTGACCGATCGCGAAGCCGAGCGCATCGTTCTCGGCGCTGACCACCCGCTGCCAGCGGGGCAGGAGCGTCTGCGCTCCAGTCAACGCCGACTGCATCCTGAAGTCCTCATCGACGAAGGGCTGTGACAGGTACGGCGCGAAGGCATCGATCAGCCGCCAGCGCAGATAGACCTTCCATTGGATGAGCGGCACGCCGTGCAGATCCTTGCCGAGGCCGGCGAAGAACTGCGGCATCGCGAGGTTGATGCTCTCGATCCGCGGATAACCGATCTCACGGAAATAGTCGCGCCAGGAGAAGTTCGGCGTGCTCCGATCGAGCTCCGCCAGGTTCATGACGTGATAGATCGCGCGCGGGTTACGCTGCTCGACGCGTGACATCGAGACTCGAGCGAGGCTGGTCTCGATCGCCATGACCATGGCGGCCTCGCGTGCCGCCAGGTCCTGGCCGTCTCCCAGGAGCTGAAAGGTTCGCGCCACATGCGCGACATACTGGGCGCGGATCCCCTTCGACTTCGGATCCTGCTTCAAATAATAGTCCCGGTCCGGGAGTCCAATGCCGCCCTGGCCGGCGACGCCGATCGTCCTGGTGGAATCCTTGAAATCCTGCATCTCGCCGACGCCGAACATCGCATCGACGCCGATCATCTGCAGGTGAGCCACCTCCCGCTGCAGATCCGCGAGATTTCTGACGCCGCCGATGCCGTCGAGCTCCGGGGAGAGCGCGCCCACGCCAACGCGATCGATCAGCTTCTCGTCCATGCCGCTTGCGTAGAAGTCACCCACCTTCTGCTCGGCGCTGCCGGACGCCGCATGGGTGTTGGCGGCAGCCTGGATCAGCTGGCGGATGACCTTCTCGTTGTGGATCTGGAGGACGTGGAAGGTGCTCCAGGAGGAATAGGCTGCGGGTATCGGATGGCTCTTGACCCAGCCGCCGTTCGCATACTGGTAGAAGTTCTGCGCGGGGCCGACGTGAGTGTCGATCCAGTCCGGATGCAACGGGTCGCCGTCAACGGGCGCGCCGGCGGCGAGCGCCACGCCCGACAGCCCCAATGAAATCCACAAAAGAGCCGCCAGGCGATTGAGTCGCATACGTCCTCGAGCGTTGTAGGTGCATCCGAAGCAGGGCTGCTCGGACGCGCGACGCCATTATACCTTCAGGGACCCAGGAGGCGGGAGGCGCGGGTCAACGCGGCCCTGAGCCCGGTGGAGGAGATTGCGGCGTCCCCGACCAGCTTCTCGGCGAGCTCCCTGGCCGGCTGCGGCGGACAGCAGTAGTACCCCTGCCATTGATCGCACTCGAGCACGCGGATACGCTCGAGCTGCTCCGCCGTCTCCACGCCCTCGGCGACCACCTGCAGGCCCACACTGTGAGCGAGCGATACGATGGCGCGAACGATCGACTCGTCCGTCGGGCTCGTCGGCAGATCCCTGATGAAGCTGCGATCGATCTTCAGCTTGTCGATCGGGAGCCGGCGCAGGTAGGAGAGACTCGAGTAGCCGGTGCCGAAATCATCGATGGCGATGCTGATACCCATGGAGCGCAGGAGCTTCAGCACGGTCGCCGACTTCTCCGGGTCGATCATCAGCGCGCTCTCGGTCAGCTCGATCTCCAGGCTCCGCGGATCGATCTCGGCGTCGTCCACCGCCGAAACGATGGTCTCGAGGGCATCCGGGCAGCGGAACTGCATCATCGAGAGATTGACCGCGACCTTGAAGTTGATGCCGGATTCCGCCAGCCAGACGCGCGCCTGCTTGCACGCTTCCCGCAGCACCCATGCATCGAGCGGCACGATGAGCCCGGTCTGCTCCGCCAGCGGAATGAAGGAGCTCGGCGCGATCAGCCCCTTCTGCGGGTGACGCCAGCGCAGCAGCGCCTCGACCGAGAGAATCCTGCCGGTCCGGGTCGAGATCTGCGGCTGGTAATGGACCTCGAACTCGCGTGCCGCCAGGGCCCGGCGCAGGTCGTTCTCGAGCGCGAGGCGCTCCTGCATGGAATCCGACATGCTCGGCTCGAAGAAGAGCACGCGGCCGCCGCCGTGCCGCTTGGAGCTGACGAGCGCGGCCTCAGCGTGGGCGAGGAGATCATCACCGCGACGGGCATCGTCGGGGAATACGCTCACCCCGATACTGCTGCGAACCCGGACCTCTTCACCATTCACCAGGAACGGCTGCTCGAGTGCAGCCAGCATCGCGCTCGTGACCACGTGCGCTTCCATGCGCGCCGTCGTGCTGTCGATGAGGAGCCCGAAGGAATCGCCGCCGACACGCGCGAGGGTGTGCGGCACCGGTACCGCCGACTCGAGGCGATGGGCGATCTCGATCAGCACGCCATCGCCGACTCCGTGGCCGAGAGAGTGGTTGATGGAGCTGAAGCTGTCGAGGTCGATGGCGGCCACGGCAATGGTTCGCCCCGGGTGATGCCGCTCGACGAGCGCGCGCGCAAGCCGTTCCTTGAGGAGATTGCGGTTGGGAAGCCCGGTGAGCGGATCGTGGGTGGCGATGTGGTGCAGGCGCGCGTGGGCTTCGGCCAGGTCGTGCCGGCCGCGGCTCACGTGCTCCTCGAGCTTCTGTTGGAAAATGGCGATCAGCTGCCTGACGATGAGCGCGGCACCGGCAAGCGCCGCGATCGCCACGGCGAGGAGTCGCCTGCCGACGACGGCCACGCCGTAAGGGGCGGTGAGGAGCCGCCATTGCGACGGCATTCCCGCGCCGAGCCCGAGAACGGCGATCGCGATCACCACCGCGAGCACTGCAAGCGTCGTGCTCGAGGCCCGCGCGTGGCGGCGGCGGCCGACCGCCAGCCAGAGACCAGTCGCGAATGCGCCGAACGCGAGGCTCAGCCAGCCGGCGGTCCACGCCGCGGCAGCGGGTGAGCCGAGGAGCCCGCCGCCCGCCTGCGCAAGCGACCATTGGGTGCCCCACAGTGCCGCCGAAAAACTGAAGGCGCTGCCGACGATGGCCGGCAGGTCAGGATCGCGGCCGGCGATGAAAGCCAGGGCGCAGAGTTGTCCTGTGCACGCGAGCGCGAGCGGCATGAGACCGCCCGCGAGTCCGAGATACGGCCAGCCGCGGGCACTCAGCGCGACAGACTCCAGCAGGCAGGCCGACCAGAGTCCGACACCGAGCGCCAGGGTGTTGCCCGCAATCCGGACAGCCGAGCCCGGCGGCCGTCCGCTCGATACCCAAACGGCGGCGGGTAGGCAGCCGTAGCAGGTCAAGAGCGTGACACCGGTGGCGAGGGCGGCGATGACGGGATCGACAGGATGCGTCACGGCAGGCTAGGGTTACCGCTACGGGTCGTATTGAGCCCGCTACCATAGCGGCCCGATCGGCCGCCGCGAATTGAGGGTTATCGGTATCGCCCTCGGGGATACTCTGTATGGGGCGCCGCTCAGGGCTCGATGATGCGGTTACGGATGGCGTAGCGCACGAGCTCCGCGAGCGAGCCGAAGCCGCCCTTGCGCATTATGTTGCTGCGGTGGGTCTCGGCGGTCTTGACACTGATCCCGAGCGTCGTCGCCACCTCCTTGTTGCTCTTGCCTTCGGCGAGGAGCTGCACGATCTCGCGCTCGCGCACCGAGAATGATTGCGCGCCCGTTTCCTCGGCCGCGGCCGGATTGCGCAGATAGCCGTCGAGAACCATCCTGCCGAACTTCGGCGTGAAGAACGAGCCATCCTCGAGCAGCGTCTCGAGCGCCGCCATCAGGATGCGGCCGGCATCCGATTTCAAAACATAGCCCTGCGCGCCGGCCGCGATCACCTCGCGCACGAGTTGCTCCGACTCGTGGACGGTCAGGATGAGAATGCGCGCCTGGGGCCATGAGGCCAGGATCCGGCTCGCGGCGGCGAGCCCGTTGAGCTCTGGCATTGTCAGGTCGAGCACAATGAGATCGGGCTTGAGGTCCAGGGCGAGAGTCACGGCATGGAGGCCGTTGGTCGCTTCCGCGACCACCTCCCAGCCGGGACGCTGTGAGATCTGCGCGGCAATGCCGCGCCGCACGACTTCGTGGTCGTCCGCAATGAGAATTCTAACCTGCGTCACGGGGCAACCACCCTTTCCGCGCTCTGACCCATGTTGGCCCGGCCCGAGAGCGGTATGCAGGCGCGGACGAGCGTCCCACCCGCGGTCGACTCGACGTCGAACGTGCCCCCGAGCTGGCGGATGCGCTCGCGCATGCCCGCGACACCGACTCCGGCAAAGCGCCCGGAGGACTCCGGATCGCGGCCCTCGGCCGCCGGCATGCCGCGCCCGGCATCCTCGATCTCGAGGACGAGACTGCCGGGCTCGGCCCGCAGCCGCATCGCGACCCAGGGGCTCGAGGAATGGCGCTGCACGTTGGTGAGTGCCTCCTGCGCCACCCGGAAGAGGGCGAGCTCCTCCTCCGGCGCGACCCCCTGCAGCCGCTCCGGCAGCTGCAACCTGACTTCGAGCCCGCTGCGCGCCTCGAGGCCGTCGGCCAGCCAACGCAACGCGCTCGACAGCCCGAGCTCATCGAGGAGCGGCGGATGCAACAGGTAGGAGGCGGTGCGGATCTCGATCGAGCACTGCCGCGCCAGGCGCTCGCACTGCTCGAGCTGCTCGCGGCCCGCGGCAGAGAGCTTCGCCGCCTCGCGGGCGAGCAGCGCGAGATCGATCTCGAGCGCCGCCAGCGACTGGCCGGTGGAGTCGTGCAGGTCCCGGCCGATGCGCCGCCGTTCCTCGTCCTGCAGGCGCAGCAGCTCGCCCGTCACTTGCCGCAACTCCTCCTCGGCGCGCTTGCGCGCGGTGACATCATGAACGAGGGCCAGCGCCAGCGTCGTGCCTTCGGTGCTGAGGCTGGAGAGATCGACCTCCGCGGGGAAGCTCCTGCCGTCATCCGCTCGCTTGTGCGTCCACTCGAAAGAGATGCCGCCTTCCCGCGCCGCCGTGAGGATCCGCTCCCGCGCCAGCTCCTCCGAGGGACGCCCGTTCGGCTGCAATTCAGGAGAGAGCGCCCAGGGTGTGAGCCCGATGGCGGCGCGCTCGCTCTCGAGCCCGAACATCACCGCGGCGGTGCGATTGGCGTCCACGAACCGATCGCCCTCGAGCAGGAACACGCCGAACCGCGCGCTGTCGACCAGGGTGTTGTAGTCGCGTTCCCGGGTGCGCAGCGCGCGCATGTAGTGATTGAGAACGGCGGTGAGGATGAGCACCAGGGCGCTGAAGCCGGCAGTGGCCGCGATCAGCTGGGCCCGCCGCAGCCGCCAGGCCGCCAGGACCCTCTCCTGGGATTGACCGGCTGTCACGAGGATGGGATAGCCCCGCAACGGCGAGTAGGCGGAGATCATCGTCTTGCGCGTGAACTCACCCTCGCCCTGGGCAAGGCCGCCGCCCTGTCCGGTCGCGACGCCTTGGCGGAAGAGCTCGCTCTGCGAGACGTTGCGTCCGTCGTAGCGGTTATCGACGCTGGCGAGGATGGTGCCGTCGTATCCGACCAGACCCTGCTCACTCACCACCTCGCCGAACCGCTGCTTGAGCTGCTCGAGCCCGGCGAAGCTCAGCAGCGCGCCCCCCCAGCCGCTCGAGGCGGGACCGGTCTGCATTCGCCGCGCGACCGGAACCACCCATAGGACGGGATCTTCCGGATCGCGCATGGGGTCGCCGACCCACACGTCCCCGGCGGTGGCGATCCCCGCCATGTAAGGGGGAACGCCTGCCTCTGCGAGCACGCGAGTGCGGCTCGCGAGCACGTAGTGCCCGGCGTCCAGCAGGAAGAGGGAGCGCACATAGGTGCCGCCGCTCAAGTGACGCTGCAACGCCAGGCCAGCCCCGCGGTCGGAAAGGCGATCGACGCCGCCGGCGGCGCGGATCTCAGTCACCGCGGCGCGTCCGGCTCCCATGCCATCATCGAGCATCGTTTGAGCGGCACTGGTCAATGCCGCCGTCACTCCGCGCAGGCCCTCGGCCTCGGCCTGCATCACCTCGAGGTAGTCAGCGTGGATTCTGAGCGCCGCAAATGCGGTGCCGGCGGCGACGGCCACGGCGGCATAGGCGAGGAGCGCCCAACTGAGCGCGAGGGGGAGTCCGAACGGGGCAAACGGACCGCCTGCCTCCGCCCGAGGCTGGGACCGAATGGATCGCCGGAGCAGCATGAGCGCGCGCCCCCGACTGGTGCGAAGTTCTGACCCGCCGGCGGCCATTGTGCGCCAACTTCCCCCGCCGTGCGAGCGCGCCGCGCCTGGGGAAAGTGCCTCCGGAGTCACGTTCCGAGCGGGGGAAGTGCTACCGTCCGCACATTTCGAGCGGCTGCCGATGGCGGCCGCGTCGCGCTCTCTGGGACACTGCGCGGTGGTTGCGACTGATCCTGCTGCGTGATTCGGGGTGAGCTATGACTGCCGGCATCATTCTCCTGTTGATCCTGGTCCTCGTGATCGGATACACCATCACGATCTACAACGGCCTCGTGCGCACGCGCAACGAGGTCAAGCTCGCCTGGTCCAACATCGACGTGCTGCTGGTGCAGCGCCACGATGAGCTGCCGAAGCTCGTCGATGTCTGCAAGCGCTACATGCAGCACGAGCGCGAGACGCTCGAGCGCGTCACCCAGGCAAGATCCCAGGTGGACTCGGCGCGTCACTCCGGCGATGTCGGCTCGGTGAGCGCGGCGGAAGGCGCCATGCGTGGCAGCCTCGCCAACCTCTACGCCGTTGCCGAGCGTTATCCCGATCTCAAGGCCGACACGATGTTCCGCAATCTCTCGGACCGCATCAGCGCGCTCGAGACCGCGATCGCCGACCGGCGTGAGATCTACAACGATGCGGCCAACGCGCAGAATGTCCGGATCGAGACATTCCCCGACGCGATGGTCGCCGGCATGTTCAATTTCGGCCCGGAGCACATGCTCAAGTTCGATGCGACGCAGAAGGCCGACGTGGATGTCGGCCTCGCGTTCAGCAAATGAGCCCGCGGGGCATCGAGCCCCACTTTCTCGTGCTTGCGCTGCTGCTCGCCGCCGGCACGATCTATACCGTCTACAGGCTTTTCGCCAGTCTGCGGCGTGACCGGTTCGCGGCCGATACGCCTCTCGCGCGCATCCGCTCGGCGGCACAGGGCTACGTGCACCTGGAGGGCAGGGCGGGACCGCCGCCCGAAGGGCCGATCACCGCTCCCTTGAGTGGTCTTCCCTGCGTCTGGTGGGACTTCCGGATCGAGCGTCACCAGACGACCGGCACCAACAACAGCAAATCGTGGCACGTCATCGACAGCGCCCGGAGCGTCGCGCCATTCTCCTTGAGCGATGGAGACTGCGAGTGTCTGATCGGACCGGTAGGCGCCGAGGTGACACCGACATCGCAGGAGACCTGGTACGGCGACACGCCCCGGCCCGCCTGCCTGCCGGGCCTGGAGGGGAGAGGCTGGCGCCCGGACTGCGACTACCGCTATACGGAACGGCTGATCGGCTCCGGTGCGCACCTGACCGTGCTCGGGGAGCTGCGCTCGCGCTCTGTCGTCGACTCGATCGAGCGCGAGGTCGGCAAGGTCGTGGTGGACTGGAAGCATGATCAGGCGGGACTCCTCGCCCGGTTCGATCGCAACCATGACGGCCAGCTCGACGCCCAGGAATGGGAAGCGGTGCGCGCCGCCGCCAGGCAGCAGGTCGAGGCGAGTCTCGGCACTCAGCAGGCACGGGTGAGTGTCGTCGGGCAGACCACTCACGGCGAGCCCTTTCTCATCACTCCGCTCGAGGGCAAGCGCCTCGTCAGTCACGAGAAGCACCGTGCCGCGCTAGCGCTCGCTGCCAGTGTCGCGCTGGCACTCCTCACGGCATGGGCGGCGCAGAAGGCCATTTGGCGGTGAGGCGGCTCCGTCCGGGTCTGGTCCTTCTGCTGATCGTCGATCTGCTGCTCACCGGCTGCGCCATGCTCGACGATACGCCGCCGAAGCGCTTGCCTTCCGCAATCGTCGCCGACTACATGGGCCGGCCCCTGCTCGACCTCGAGATGAAATGGAGCGAGCCCTGGGACCTGGGCACCGCGGGCGACGGGCAGAAGGCGACGTGGCGGTTCGACGACTACAACTTGGCCGGCTGTACCGTCACGGTCCGCACCGACGCCACGGGAGTCATTAGAAAGATCACGTGGACGCCGGGCTGCGGACCAAAAGGAACGGGATCGCCCTGACGGAAGTTACTTCGGCTGCGGCGTGAGGCGCAGATAAGGCCGCAACGCCTTCCAACCCGCGGGGAATTTCGTCTTCGCCTCCGCATCGGGAATGGAGGTCGGGATGATGACGTCATCGCCGCGCTTCCAGTTGACCGGGGTCGCGACGTTGTGCTTCGCGCTGAGCTGGATCGCATCCAGCGCCCGCAGCACTTCGTCGAAATTCCGGCCCACGCTCATCGGGTAGGTGAGGATGAGCTTGACCTTCTTGTCGGGACCGACGATGAACACCGAGCGCACGGTGGCGTTGTCGGCTGGCGTTCTGCCCTTGGCCTCGCCGGCGGTCTCGGCCGGCAGCATGTCGTAGAGCTTCGCGATCTTGAGCTCGGGGTCCCCGATCATCGGGTAGTAGACCGGTGCGCCCTGGGTCTCCTCGATGTCCTTCGACCAGCGCTGGTGATCCTCGACGGGATCGACGCTGAGGCCGAGGATCTTGGTGTTGCGGGCCTCGAACTCAGGCTTCAGGCGCGCCATGTAGCCGAGCTCGGTGGTGCACACCGGGGTGAAATCCTTGGGATGGGAAAAGAGGATGGCCCAGCCATTGCCGATCCACTCGTGAAAGCTGATTCGTCCCTGGGTCGTATCGGCCGTGAAGTCGGGAGCCTGATCGCCGATTCGCAGTGACATGGGGAGCCTCCGGGAAATTGATCTTTGGATGCCGCGCTATTCTAGTCCCGCAGAGGGGGAGCGCGAGCACGGGCGAGGAATGTACGTATACCCGCCAGGCATGACGGCGGCGGCGCGACAACAAGCAGGGGCGCTCCCCGGCAACGGGCGAGCGCCCCGAACGTGCGCGAAATCAGCTCTTGGCGTTGAACGAGGCGCACCAGCCATCGGCGTTCACCGAGTAGCCGGCAAAGATCTGGCAGCCGCCGAAACCGGAGGTGGCGCCCGAGGTGCCCTGGAAGAAGCGGCACAGCCCGCAGTGCTCGCCGTCCTTGTAAGTCGGAAACTTCGACTTGTCGACGTTCTTCGCCATCGACTGATAGCCGAGCGACTTGGCGAGCGGATCGCTCTCGGAAAGATGCGGCAGATTATCGCCCGCGGCCCGCGCAGAGGGGGGCTTCAGCCCGACGAGCGCTGCCGAGGCCGCCACGGCCGCGGTGGTGAGGAAGGAACGGCGCGATTGATCCGGTTTGTTCTTGGGCAGGGACACAGCTGAGCACCTCCGCACTGATTTAACCGTAAGTATCGGCGATGCGATGGCGCGCTGGCAACTCTCCGGGCCCCGGTCCCCCCGGCGTTCCTTGGCCTTCAGCGGGTCCGAAGCTTGCTTGGCAGGGGCATACCTATGGGTAACGTCATCGCCTGCGTCGACGCACACGTACATCTGCACTCGTGCTACGAGCCGGATGAGCTGCTGCAGAACGCCTACGACAACCTGAGTGCAGCGGCGCGTAGCGGCGTCGACCCTTTGGCACGCAAAGCCTACTTCCTGTTGCTCGCCGAGTGTCAGCCGGATGACTGCTTCGGCGCGCTGCGAGCCCTTACGGACGGACGGACGGCATCGAGCGGCGCAGCGGGACTTCAGCTGCACCGCTGGGCCGTGTCCGCTACCGAGGAGCCCATCAGCGTGGTGGCTCGGCATGGGCAGCAGGAGCTCTACATCGTCGCCGGCCGGCAGGTGGCCTGCCGGGAGGGGCTGGAAGTGCTCGTTCTCGGCACCACGCACCGCTTTGCCGATGGTCGGCCGATCCGCGAGGTCCTGCGTGAATCCGAGGCGTTGGGAGTGCCGCGCGTCATTCCATGGGGACCCGGCAAGTGGTTCTTCCGTCGCGGCCGGCTCCTGAACGAGCTGGTCGCGGAATTCCGTAAGCCGACGCTCTTCCTCGGCGATGAGGGCGGAAGACCGGCCTTCTGGGGATACCCGCAGCACTTCGCCCAGGCGGCGCGGCTCGGAGTGCGCGATCTGCCCGGCACGGACCCGCTGCCGTTCCCCCATGACGTCGGGAAAGTCGGCCGGATGGGCCTCAAGGTCGCGGTCGACCTCGACCCGGCCCGTCCCGGCGCGAGCCTGCTGCACGCGCTGAGCGACGTTGGCGCGCCGCTGCAGCGGTTCGCCACCCTCGAGCCGCCGCTGCGCTTCGTGCGCAATCAGATCGGCATGCAGCTGCGTAAACGGCTGCGCGCCTGACGGGATAACCCATGTGCGGAATCGCCGGAGTGGCCACACGCGGAAGCACGCCACCGCGCGAGCTGATCGGCGCGATGTGCAATGCGATGCGGCATCGAGGGCCGGACGGGGAGGGCATACACGTCGAGCCCGGCGTCGGCTTAGGGATGCGGCGGCTCGCAGTGTTGGATCTGGTCACCGGGGATCAACCGGTTACGAACGAGAGCGGCACCGTGCGCGCGGTGTTCAACGGGGAGATCTACAACTACCGCGAGCTGCGCGCCGAGCTCACCGCCAAGGGGCACCGCTTTCGCGGCACGGGCGACAGCGAAGTCATCCCGCGGCTCTACGAGGAGCACGGCCTCGCGTTTCTCTCGCGCCTGAACGGCATGTTCGCGATCGCGCTCTGGGACAGTCAATCGCAGCGTCTACTGCTCGCCCGCGATCGGATGGGGATCAAGCCGCTTTATTACAGCGTACATGGCGGCAGTGTCTGGTTCGCGTCCGAGGTCAAATGCATCCTCGCGGGCGGCGGCACGGCACGCGCCATCGATCCGCTCGGGGTCGATCAGCTGCTGACGTTCGAGTACACGGCAAGCCCCACGACGCTTTTCGAGGATGTAAAAAAGCTGCCCCCCGGAGGCTGGCTCACCGTCGGCGGCGGCAAGGTCCACCAGGGCCGGTTCTGGTCGCTGCCCACGGCCGAGCCGGGCCCCGTGACGGATGTGAGAGAGCTCGCCGAGCGAGTCCGCACGACGCTTCTGACCGCGGTACGCCGACAGCTTGCGAGCGATGTGCCGCTCGGCGCCTTCCTCTCCGGCGGGATCGATTCCTCCATCCTGGTCGCGGCCATGAAGGAGGTCTCACCGGCGCCGCCGCTCACGTTCTCCATCGGCTTCGGCGACCCGACCTACAGCGAGCTGCGCTACGCGCGTGTCGTCGCGGAGCATTGCGGCACACGCCACCACGAGGAGATCCTGACTCCGGACTACCTGTCGCTGCTGCCCGAGGTCATCTCCCAGCTCGATCAGCCGATCGCCGACTTCTCGGTCTTCCCGACCCTGCTGGTGGCGAGAATGGCGCGGCGCCGCGTGACGGTGGCGCTCGGCGGCGATGGCGGCGATGAGCTCTTCGGCGGCTACGACACCTATCGCGCCGACCGGCTGAGCGCGCGCCTGCTCGACTGGCAGCCGGCGCGGCTGCGCGCGGCCGCGGAGTGGCTCGGACGCGGCCTGCCCCTCGGCAAGGGCAAGCGCGGCCTCGCGAATCAGCTGCGCCGTTTCCTCGAAGGAGCGCGGCTGCCCTCCGATTGGCAACACCTTCGCTGGATGGTCTTCCTGCGCGACGAGCAGCGCGCGCGGCTCTACACACCCGGATTTCGCGCACAGGTCACGGGCGCCACGGAGGGTCTGGTGCGCGCCGTTCTCGAGGATGGCGGCAGTGATCGCCTCGCGGCGCAGATGCGCTGCGACCTCAGGCTCTACCTGCCGGAGGACATCCTGGCCAAGGTGGATGCGATGAGCATGGCGAGCTCGCTCGAAGCGCGCGTCCCGTACCTCGACAACGAGGTGGTGGACCTCGCGCTGTCCATTCCTTCCTCCCTCAAGGTGCGCGGCGGCGATCGCAAGTGGATCCTGAAGCAGGCCTTCGCCGGCGCGCTGCCCGCAGCCGTGCTCGAGCGCGGCAAGGAAGGCTTCAGCATGCCCATGAAGCACTGGCTGGCCCACGAATGGAATGCGCTCATGCACGAGCTCCTGAGTCGGCACAGTCTCGCCGCGGAAGGGCTCTTCGATGGGCGCTATGTGGACCAGCTCATGCGCGAGCATGAGACCGGAGCGCAGAACCACAGCCACCTGCTTTGGGGTCTCATGGTCTTTCAGCTCTGGCGCGACCGGTTCCAGGCCGGCATCGAGCTGCCGGGGGTGCATGTCGATGCTGCGTAACATCACGCGACTCGCGAGCGCATCCTACGATCTGGTCGTGGTCGGCGGCGGCATCTACGGCGCCTGCGCCGCCTGGGAAGGGGCGCTGCGGGGCTTGAGGGTGGCATTGATCGACGCGGGCGACTTCGGCGGCGGCACCTCGGGCAACAGCCTCCGCACCCTGCACGGCGGCCTGCGACATCTGCAGCGCCTGGACTTCAAGCGGATGCGGGAGTCGATTCGCGAGCGGCGCGAGTGGCTGCGCCTGGCGCCGCATCTCGCCCGCCCGCTGCGCTTCATTCTGCCCACTCACGGGCAGGGCCTGCGCGGGCCCCTCGTCATGCGGGCCGCGCTCTGGGCCAACGACGTGGTGAGCGCCGATCGCAATCGCGGAGTGCGGGGGGACCGTCGGCTGCCGCGCGGGGTAGTCCTCAGCGAGGCAGCGGCGCGCGCGGCGTTGCCGGGCATCGAGCTGAATGGCTGTAATGGTGCCGCCGCCTGGCACGACGCCGTCTGCCTGGATACGGAGCGGCTGTTGTTATCGGTTGTCAGCGCAGCCGCGGACGCTGGAGCTGCCACAGTCAACTACGTTAGAGCAACAGGTCTCTTGGCGCGTCATTCCCGCATCCGCGGCGTACGTGCACGAGACGAGCTCTCGGGGCGAGAGATGGAGCTGCGCGCGAAATACGTCATCAACGCCGCGGGCCCCTGGGTGGAGGACTGGCTGCCCGCCGGCGCCGGCCGCCCGAAGGCGCCGATGTTCCGCGCCTCGCGGGCATTCAACCTGTTGACCCGGCCGCTGCCGTTCCCCGATGGCGTCGGACTCACGGTGCGCGCCCATGGAAGGAGCGACACCACGTACTTCATACTGCCGTGGAACGGGTATTCGCTCATCGGAACGCGGCACCTGCGGTGTGATCCGAGCACTCGCTCGACCGATGTCATGCGCGAGGACGTGCTCGCATTCGTCAGCGATCTCAACACCGTGCTGGGCAAACACCGGCTGACTGGAGCCGACGTGCATGGCGTGTTCGCGGGCCTACTCCCCGAGGAAGACGACAACTCGGGTGCCGAGGTGGCGCTCGAGCGCGACCCGCAGGTGATCGATCACGAGCCGGCCGGATTACGCGGCCTGCTCTCCATCGTCGGGGTCAAGTGGACCATTGCGCCGGCCGTCGCCTCCAAGGCAGTGGCCACGGCCTGCCGCCTGCTCGGTGCCGGCAATGAGCTCCTGCGGCGCCCCCGCAAGCTCGCTCCGATGACGAGCGCGTTCTTCGAGGGTCCCCGCGGCCTACCGCCTCTCGACCGGGCCGTCGCGGCGCATCTCGAGCAGTGTTATGGCGCCGCGCACCGGCACGTCCTCGCCCTCATCGCCACAGAGCCCGCGCTCGCGGCGCAAATCGTGCCGGACCTGCCAGTGGTGCTCGCGCAGGTCGCCTACGCGGCGCGCGCCGAGATGGCCGTACGTCTCGCGGATGTGGTGCAGCGCCGCACGCCGCTTTATCTCAGCCACGCCCTCGATCGCCAGGCGCTCACCGCCTGTGCCGCGACACTCGCCCGCGAGCTGCGCTGGAGCACCAAGGAGACCGGTGCCCAGGTGGACGAGGCCATGCGCGAGCTCGCGGCCTTTCGCGGGCCCCTGGTGTGCGACCTCGAGCCCGCCGCAGCCTGATTTTTGAGGAGCCTCTCATGACCCCCACCAGCCCCGTTGCCCGAACCCCGCTTGCCGCGCCGCCCAAACCGCAGAGCAGTGGCAACGACACCCCCTGGCAGCTGCAGATGTATTCGAAGTCGCTGAAGAAGCGGCAGAAGGTGGATCTGCTGCTGCGCCTGCTCGGCCCCGCGGACGGCAAGAGGTGTCTCCTCATCTCCGGCCACGACAACAACGGCGCCATGAACCATCACTTCCGCGCCGCCGGCGGCAAGTGGAGCTGGGGTCAGGTCTACCCGCAGGGGATCGGTGAGATGTCGGAGTTCCTCGGCGATCCCGTGGAGCACGTCGACATCAACCGCTTTCCTTTTCCGGACGAGGCCTTCGATGTCGTGATAGTCATCGACGTGCACGAGCACTTTGCCGACTTGAGCGGCATCAACCATGAGATTCGCCGTGTGCTCGCGCCCGGCGGACTCGCCATCATCACCACCCCGAACGGTGATACCCGGCTTCCCGTTGCGGCACTGAAGCGAGTGATCGGGATGGGACCGGCCACCTACGGCCATGTCGTCCAGGGCTACCGCGTTCGCGAGCTCGAGGGGATGTTCCGCTCGGTCGCGATGCGGCCGGTGGGAAGCGGCGGCTACTCGCGCTTCTTCACCGAGCTGGCGGAGCTCGTCATCAACTTCGGCTACGTCAAGGTGCTCGCGCGCAAGAAGGAGCACCCGCCGGTGATGGAAGGCACCATCGCACCGACTTCGCGCAAGGAGCTCGAGGCGGTGCGCAAGGAGTACCGCATCTACTCGCTCATCTATCCCTTCATGTATCTCTTCTCGCTGTTCGACAAGTTGATTCCGGGCCGCGGCGGCTACGCGGTCGCCGTCGCGGCGCGCAAGTGATGCAGCGGGTACTCGTCACCGGCGCGGCCGGATTCGTGGGCTCGCACTTCGCGCCCTATCTCGCCGCTCACGGTTTCGAGGTCAGGGCGATCGACGTGCATGCGCCGGCGCGTCCCAACGCTGGCAACGGAGTGGATTTTCGGGTTCAGGACATCCGCGACTCCCGCGGCCTGGCGGACGCGCTCGAAGGCATCGACACGGTATTCAACCTGGCGAGCGTGCATCTCGATGTGCATGCGACGCCGGAACAGTTCGAGTCCGTCAACGTCAAGGCGCTCGAGCAGCTCATCGAGCTCAGCGCGGCAGCGCACGTGCGCCGGGTGGTGCAGGTCAGCAGCGTCGGGGTATACGGCCACGTGGCACACCCGCCCGCCGCGGAGGATGCGCCGCTCAACCCCGAGAACGATTACGAGAAGACCAAGGCCGCCGGCGAGAAAGCCGCGCGCGCGGCTGCCCGGCGCACCGGAGTCGACCTGGTCATCGTGAGGCCGTCATGGGTGTACGGCGTCGGCTGCCCGCGCACGGCCAAGCTCATCCGGGCGCTGCGCAAGCGCCGGTTCTTCTTCATCGGCCGCGGCAACAATCTGCGCCATCCGATCTACATCGACGACTTCTCGGCGGCCCTCGAGCTGAGCGCCGCGGCCGGCCCGGAAGTCTCCGGGCAGACCTTCAACATCGCGGGCCCGCACTGGATGACGGTGGCGGAGATGGTGGGCGAGTTCGCGCGCGCGCTCAACGTGCCGCCGCCCGGGTTTCACGCGCCGCGCTGGCTCGGACTCTCGGTGGGTTGGGCGGCGGAGCAGGTGAGCGCCGTCGTCGGCGCGGAGCCGCCGCTCTCGAGGCGCACGCTCGCCTTTTTCGAGAACGACAACGCGTTCGACATCGGCGCCGCGCGCCACTCGCTCGGCTTCGATCCGAAGACCGACCTTCCAGGCGGCGCGCGCGAGGTCATCGCGGGCTACTCGGCCGCAAACTGACTTCGGGCTGCACGGAGCGCGCATCGCTGTCGCGCGGTTGTCGCAGATACGGCAACGCCAGCCAGCTGGTGAAGAGTATGCGCACCAGCCACCCCGCGGAAATGCCATACAACACCGCGACGAGGCCCCATGGACCGGTGAGGAAGGCGCCGGCGACGCTGATTCCGATCGACCCCCAGCAGCCGAAGCTCAGGATGCGCAGGCGGCGCTCCTCACCGCAGGACACCACCACAGCGGTGGTGAAGCCGCTCAGCACCTTCAGGAATCCCGAGACCAGTGTGGCGACGATCAACGCGTGCGAAAGAGCGTAACGACCCGCGGTCATCCAGCGCGCGATCGGCGGCGCAAGGAACCAGATGGCCACAGACCCTGCTGCGATGGTGACGAAGACAAGGGCGGCCTCCCGGCCTACCTTCGCGCGTCGGGCGCGGGCGGCACCGGCCAGGCGCAGCGTCGGAATCAGTGTGAATTGCACCGCGGCCTGCAATAGCCGAAACGGCGAGCTGACCAGCGCCGCCAGCACGCTGTAGACCGCAAGATCGTGCAACCCCACGATCGGCCCGAGGAGCAGACGCTCGAGCTGCATGAACCCCGCGCTGCAGGCCTGCACTGTCAAAAGTGACATCGCCTCCCAACGCAGTCCCCACGGCTTCGACACGCCATCACTCAGGCCCTGACGGCGACGAACGAGCGCCCAGATGGCAGCCGCACCCAGGATGGCGACGACGGCAACGATCAGGCAGATCACGCTCGCGCTCCTGATGCCGAGCCCGAAATCGAGGACCGCCACCAGGGCGAGCGCGCCGTTGAGCAACTGCACCACCCAGACAGCGGCGCGCAGGTGCTGCTGGCCCTGAAAATGGCCGCCGGCGGACTGCGCGATCCCGAGAGCGAGAGTGCCCAGGGCCACGTCCGCCACCATCGCAGCGGAAAGGTGATAGACGAGAGCCGCGACCGCCGCCGCCGCGAGCGCGGTCAGGACGCAGGCACCCAGAGACGCGCGCCGCCAGCGGGCATCGAGGCTGATGCCGCGCCGGGCGGCGACCTGATCGAGGCCGAGAGGCGCGGTGAGGCCCGCGACTGCGACGACGCCGAGAAAGAGCGAGACCAGGCCGTATTCCTCGGTCGGCAGCAGTCGCGCCAGGAAGAGGCTTCCCAGACTGAAGCCGACACCCCCGACTCCCATCGCCGCCGCAGTGCGCAGCGATGCCGATCGGTAGAGCGCCTTCAGCATCAGGAAGCGGCCTGGAGCACCGGTCGCGGCGCGGGGCGCGGCATGGAGCTGACGACCGATGCCTGGGCACTCGCGTCCTCGCGCAGGCCGCCGCGCAACAGCAGGCGCTCCCAGAGCGCAAGGTTGAGCAGTGTCCAGAAGAGATGACTGTGGTTGTGCCGCCGCGTCTGATGCTCGCTCCAGAGCCGCTCGAGCGCCTGACGGCGGAAGTGCTCGCCGATGAGGGACGAGGAGAACACCTCATCGCGCGTGAGCGTCGCCAGCTCGCCGCGGATCCAGTTCTTCATCGGGATGCTGAAGCCCTGCTTGGCGCGCATCGCGATGCCGGGCGGCAGCCGCTCGCGCATGGCGCTCTTCAGCAGCCACTTGGTGGTGAGGCCGCGAAGCTTGGCGCTCGTCGGCAGCGAGTAGCAGAACTCGACCACGCGGTGATCGAGGAAGGGCGGGCGCACCTCGAGGCCGCAGGCCATCGACATCTTGTCCACCTTCATGAGCACACTGTCCGGCAGCACGGTGTTGAGCTCGACGTATTGCTCGCGCAGCCCGCGCTCACGCGGCGCCTGCGCCGACCAGCGCTTGACCGGCGTGAAGGGATCGGTGTCGAGATCGCGCAGGAACTCGGGCTCGAGGATGGCGGCGGTCTGCGCCGGATCGCTGAAGTACTGCCAGCGGATGTGCTCGCCGTCCGCGCTCAAGAGCGCGCCCTGCAGGAAGCGCTTCAGGATGTTGCGCGCGCCCTTCTTGAGCTCGTTGTCGGGCAGGCACGCCACGGCCGCCCGGTAGAGGCGCTGGCGTTGCGGCAGCGGCAGGCGCTGCAGCCAGGAATTGGCCTTGCTCGCCCGGAAGCGGTCATAGCCCATGAGGAGCTCGTCGCCGCCATCGCCGCTCAAGCAGACTTTCACGTAGCGGCGCGCCTCGGCGCAGATCAGCATGAAGGGCAGGTTGGAGGGATCGGTGGTCGGCTCATCGAGATGCCACACGGAGCGCTCGATCGCCGCGGCGTCGACGGGCTGCACCAGGAGCTCGGTGTGACGGGTATGGAAATGCTCCGCGACCCGGCGCGCGTACTCGAACTCGCTGAAGGAGGCTTCGCGATAGCCGAGCGCAAAGGTCTGCAGCCCCGCCGGCAGCGAGCGGCTGAGGAAGCTCACCACCGTGCTCGAGTCGACGCCGCCCGAGAGGAAGGCCCCCACAGGCACATCGCTCATGGTGTGCTCGGCGCAGGCATCCTCGAGGAGGGCGGCGAGCGTCTCTTCGCGGGGCTCGACTTCCCGCGGCTCCAGCGACCAGTAGCGGCTGAGGCGGGCTTGCCCGTCCGCCTCGAGCGTAAGGATGCATCCCGGCAGGAGCTTGTTGATGCCTTCGAAGAGGGTCGCCGGCGCCGGTACGAACTCGTAACCGAGGAGGTCGAGCAGCCCCTGCCGGTGCAGCGTCCGAGGAACCGTCGGGTCCGCAAGCAGCGCCTTGATCTCCGATGCAAAGCGCAGCCGGCCTCCGTCCAGTGCGTAGTAGAGGGGCTTGAGCCCAAGACGATCGCGCGCCAACACCAGCCGCCGCCGCGGTGCATCCCAGATGGCGAGCGCGAACATACCTGTGAGATGCCGGGCGAAGTCGAGGCCGTACTCCTCGTAGGCGTGAACGATCGCCTCGGTGTCGGTGCGGCTGCGAAACACGTGACCCTTGGCCTGCAGTCGCGAGCGCAGCTCCAGGTGGTTGTAGATCTCCCCGTTGAAGGTGATCCAGACGGTCCCGTCCTCGTTGCACAGCGGCTGCCGCCCGGCCTCGCTGAGGTCGACGATGCTCAACCGGCGATGGCCCAGGGAAATGCCTTCGGCCACGTGGCTGCCGTGGTCGTCAGGACCCCGGTGCACCAGCCGGGCCTTCATCCTCTCGATGAGAAGCCCGTCGCTCCAGTTGAACCCGCAAATGCCGCACATGACGCCCCCTCATCCCATAGCGTTTGGATGCCCGCATCCCCACCTGCAATATGCAGGCCCAGGTACCGGTTCCCACGGTCGAGCTGCCGGTCACGTCCGCACGCCGAGGCAGGTATGCTTTCTGCTAAGCCCACGGACGTGTCCGCGGCACACCCACTCAGAACACATTCACAGGCGGCCGTACCTTCCCGTCATCGTCGCGCCCATCTGCCCGTCATCGTCCATGCCGACGACTTCGGGGAGACCGTGGACATCACGGAGGGTATCTGCGTGGCGATAGAGGCAGGCGTCGTGACCAGCACGTCCGTGATGGCCAACATGCCGGCAACGGCGGCGGCGCTGCGGCGCGCGCCACAGCTCTCCGGGCAGGCGAGCTTCGGCGCTCACCTCAACCTCTGCGAGGGCCGGCCTCTCACCCGGGGTGCGACTTTGACGGATGCCGACGGCCAGTTCCTGCGCAAGCGCGCCCTGGCGGTGCGCGCGCTCGCGGGAAAGCTGTCGCTGCCGGAGCTCGAGGCCGAAGTCGCGGCGCAGGTCGGACTGCTGCGCGATGCCGGCTTGAGAGTGTCCCATCTCGACGGGCACAAGCATCTGCACCAACTGCCGATCGTCTGCGCGGCGGTCGCGAACGTCTTGCCAAGGTTTGGCATCGAGAGAGTGAGAATTACACGTCTCGGTGGCTGGCTGAAAGCGCGTGGCGCGATGACGCTGGCGCGCGAAATCGCGGCTCGACACGCCGCCCGCGTGTTCGCGCACGCGCAATTGCGCTCACCCGTGCGTACGGTCGACCTGCGGGATCTCATCGGCGGTGATGCCCTGGCGCAGGCTGCCGGACGTGCGGCCAACGGCCCGGAGCCGGTCGAGATCTGTTGCCATCCCGGCACGGCCGCCGCGGATGCGCGCAAGCCCGGCAGCCACCGGCGCGAGGATGAGCTCGAATATCTGCTGTCGCCCGCGTTCCGCGCGGTGTTGGCCGCGAGCGGCGCGGCTCTCGTCAGTTACTGGCGCGTTTGAGCACGCCAGGGATCTACTAGGGATCGCATGCGCATTCTCAAGATCGTCCCACAGGCTTTCTACGCGCCCAGAGGCACACCGCTCAGCGCCTACCATCGCGCGCGGGAGTTGCTTGCCCGGGGGCACGAGGTCGACATCCTGACTTACGGCATCGGCGAGGCGCCGCCGGGCCTCGACGTGCGTCTCTTTCGCGCGCGCGGGCCGCACTTCTGCCGCACGGTGCGCGCCGGACCTTCGGGACGGAAGATCTGGCTGGACGTGCTCCTCTTCGCGAGCCTCATCGGGCGCCTCTGCCGACAGCGCTACGACGCCCTCTACGCCCACGAGGAAGCCGCGCTCTTCGCGCGGATCGCGGGCGCGCTCTTCCGTATCCCGTATGTCTACGACATGCACTCGAGCCTGCCGCTGCAGATCACGGACTGGAAGTTCAGCCGCCGCCGCTGGGTGGTGGCTCTCTTTCGGCTGGTAGAGCGGCTGAGCGTCCGCGGCGCGTGCGCGGTCGTCGCCATCTCACCGGCTGTGGCACGCGCCGCGCGGCACGCGGGGCCCGACGCCCTGTGCGTTGTACTCACCAATTACTTCGAGGCCGGAGAGACGGTCGACAGCCGCGATCGCGAGGCGATTCGCGCGCGCCACGGAGTGGGGGCGGAAGAGAAGCTCATCGTCTATACGGGCTCGTTCGTCGCACTGCAGGCGCTCGATCTCCTGCTCGAGGCGGCGCCGCACGTGCTCGCCGCGGTGCCGCAGGCGCGGTTTCTTCTCGTCGGCGGGAAAGACTCGGAGATCGCCGAGCTGCGGGCCCTGGCCGCACGCCTGCGTCTTGCCGACCGGGTCATTCTCGAGCCGGCGCGGCCTCAGGCCGAGATTCCGGGTTATCTCGCCGCCGCGGATGTCCTGGTCTCGCCGCGGGTGCAGGGCATCAATCCGCCGGGGAAGCTTCTCTCGTATCTCGCCTCGGGACGGCCCGTGGTGGCGACGGACACACTGGTGCACAACCAACTTCTCACCGACGAGTGCGCCATCCTGACGCGGCCCGATGCGGCGGGATTCGCCGAGGGGCTGGTGGCAGCGCTCACCGACACGGCACTCACCGCCAAGGTGGCCGAGGGGAGCGAGAGGGCGCTGGCGCGGCTCTGCTGCAAGGCCAGCCGCGATGCCGCCTACGAGGAGATCGCCTCGGCCGTGCAGGAGGCGGCCCCGCAACGGCGCCGGAACGCGTCGCGGCTCGTCTCCTCGCAGCATTCGTCGCCCCACAGACACTAAAAAGCGCCCGGCGCGCCCGCCGCCGGCACCGAAACTCGTGAACGAGACTCCGCCGCCATCCGGATCCCATTGGAAGCTCGCGGCCGCCGCGGCCGTGATCCTGATCGTTATCATCGCCGTGCTCGCCATGCCCGGCCTTCGCATGCGGGCGGAGGCACTGGAGCTCGTTCTCACCGGCCGCATCCCGGATCTCAAGGTGAGCGACCTCGTCGCCATGATGCGGCCGGGCTCCGGCGAGTTGGAGCTGGGGCGCCTCATCGACACGCGTAATCCGTACCCCGTGATCCACGTGCCACCGCTGACGGCTGCTCAGAAGGCCGCGGGCGGCAGGCTCTTCAACGAGCGGTGCGCCGGCTGTCACTCGCTTGGCGGCTTGGGAGGACCCGGGGCGCCGGCGCTCGTCGGACGCCCGCTGTCGCATGGCGAGATGCCCTGGTCCATCTATCGCACCATCCATTACGGTGTCGCCGGAACAGGCATGCCGCCGCACCCATTCTCACGCCTGCGGCTTTGGGAGCTGGTCGCGTACGTGACCTCTCTGCGGGTGCCGGTGCAGGCCAAACAGATCCCCGCCGACATGGCGGCGAAGCTGGCGGCGGTTCGGGTGCCATACGAGGAGTTGGCTCGAGCCACTGCCGCGGGCAATGACTGGCTGACCTACAGCGGCTCGTACAGCGGCGACCGCTTCAGTACATTGACCGGCATCAACACCCAGAACGTCTCCAGGCTGGCGCTGCGCTGGCTGTATCCGTTCGGCAGCAACCTGTGGAAGATCGAGTGCTCGCCGCTCGTCAGCAACGGCATCATGTACGTCACCGGGCCGGCGGGAGAAGTGATGGCGCTCGATGCGCTCACGGGGAAGCAGCTCTGGGAGCACGATCATCGCTTCAAGCTCATCGGCGACGGTGAAGGACCGCTCGGTCAGAACCGCGGCGTGGCGCTGCTCGATGATCGGGTGTTCGTCGCAACCTGGAACTCGACACTTACGGCATTGTCCGCAGCCACGGGGAAGGTGCTCTGGGAGCGGCGCGTAGGGATTTATCCCGGTACATGGATCAGCGGGGCTCCGCTCGCATACCGCGATCTCGTCGTCGTCGGCGTCACGACACCGACGGGCGAGGGGCGCGGATATATCGCCGCTTACGACGTGAAGACCGGCAAAGAGCGCTGGCGCTTCATGACGATTCCGGGGCCAGGGCAGCCGGGACATGACACCTGGACGGGCGACTCCTGGCGTATAGCCGGCGTCGGACCCTGGATGACGGGCACCTACGATCCGGCGAGCGATGTCCTCTACTGGGGAGTGGGCGGACCGCGGCCGGATTTCGATAACTCGACCCGCAAGGGCGACAACCTCTACTCCAACTCCATCGTCGCGCTGCAGGCGAGCACGGGCAGGCTCCTGTGGTATTTCCAGTCCACCCCGGGCGACACACATGACTGGGATGCCGTGCAGGTGCCGATGATCGCCGATCGTACCGTGAACGGGCAGGATGACCGGCGGCTGCTGTGGGCGAATCGCAATGGCTTCTATTACGTGGTCGACCGCACGACGGGCACGTTCGTACACGGTGTTCCCTTCGTGCGCGAGAATTGGGCTACGGGGCTCGACCCTCGCGGCAGGCCGATACTCGCGCCCCCTAGCGGGAGCCTTCAGGGCCAGGTCGTATTTCCCAGCGCCCGCGGTGGCACGAACTGGTGGCCACCTAGCTACGATCCCGACACCGGACTCACGTACATCCCGGCGCTGGAGCAGGGCATGACGTTCTTTCCGACGGCGGAGACGCTACCTCAGTCCGAGACGACCTTCTATACCGCCCTTCGGGCGGTGGACGCCTATAGCGGCAAGCTCGTCTGGGAGCATCGCGAGCGCGAGCGGACGGGTGATTCGACTGTATCGGGGATGCTGAGCACGCATGGCGGTCTGGTCTTTGCGGCCGCCGACGGCCAGTTCTTTGCGTTGGACGCGCGCTCCGGCCAGACGCTCTGGACCGTAGGTGCCGCCGGGACGACGTATGCCGCTCCAGTCACCTTCTCGGTCGGCGGACAACAGTTCGTGTCGGTGGTGATCGGGCGCTCCCTGCTGACCTTTGCGCTGCCGGGGGCGCCCCCTGAGGGGACGCCCCCGCACTGAGGATTACCTCGTCACGCTCGCCTCAGAAACGTGATCAACGCGAGGATCAGGAAGATGACGAAGATGACCTTGGCGATCCAGGCGGCAGTGGCTGCCAGACCCCAGAAGCCAAGGATTCCCGCCACGATGGCGACGATGAGAAACACAACGGCGTAGTACAGCATCCCGAGGCTCCTGTGAGTTTGAGAGCGTTGGCGCAACTTTTGGTCCCGACCGGCCGGCTGGCGCCGGCGCCGGGAAGATGAACCGCACCGCTCCAGCCTATGGTCTTTACACCTGCTGACCCGCCAGCCGCAGGCGCTCCTTCAGCTCCGCCAGTTGTCTCGTGACGGCGGCCTGCTCCTCCTCGGGCAGGGCGAGCTGTGCCAGCAGTTCCATCGCTCCCTGGTAGGTGAGACTGGCGCTATCGAGGTGCCGGCGCCTGGTGTCGCCGTTGCCGAGGGTCGCGGCATCGAGATGCCAGCGGACCACGGTCAGTTGCGCCTTGAGATTTTCGAGGGTAGCGAATTTATCCACTAATCATCCCCGCATGGCCCAAACCGAGCCTGGAGCACGCACGATCCGTGCCGGGGATATTGACAAACTGAACGCGGGATAAACGAGTGTTATGTTTGTCAGCTGACAGCGACGCGTGAGGTCAGACTTTGCCGTACAAAGACCGGCTACCACTGATAGGCGAGAGAGAGGCCGAGCGAGCCCTGGGCCTTGCGCCGCACCAGCGGGCTGTCGCCGGCGCTGCCGAGGAGCTCACGCACCGCGAGATCGATGTTGCCGAGCACGTGCGGAGTGAAGAAGCGGGTCGCGCTGAAACCGAACCCCGCCGCCTCGATGCCGCCGTGAGCGTTGTACACCCGGTAGCCGGACTGCAGCGACTGCCAGCCGCTGATGCCGTAGCCGGTCTGCATGTGATTGCGATCGGCGAGTGTCACCGATGGTCCCGCAAACATCACCAGCCGGCGCGAGCTGCCGGGGAGCGGCGTGTACACTTCGATGTCGCCGACGAGCCCGGCGGAGCCGCCGGCGATCTTTCTGATGTCGGCGCGCAAAATGACGGGCAACCGTTTCGAGATCACGTAATCGCCCGAGAGCTTGAAGAAGGCCGCCCGTGGAATGTCGCCGAGACCATGCAGCACCGGATAATCCCACTCCTCACGGCGGCCGAGGTCGAGTCCTACGGAAAGCGAGAGGCGATACTTCTTGCCCTGCAGCACATCGGCGCCGAGTCCCTCGCCGGTCGAGAAGAAGATGCGGTCGCGGTAGCGGATGTTGATCACGGGCCCCTCGGCCTCACGATACTGGCTCGAGCCGCTATAGGCGGGATCCGTCGAGGCGCCAAGACCGAGAATGGTCTGCCATTTGGGTATCTGCGGCGCGAACAGCTGCTCGAGCACGATGCCGCCGGGATACTGCCACTCCTGCATCGGAGAGGGTGTCTGGGCGTACGCGGCGCGCGCGCCACAGGCCATGCCTGCCACCAGCAGGCACAGCGCCAATGTCTTCAGCAACAGTTGTGCTCCATCCCCGAGTCAACGGCAGAGCCGCATGCTTGTTCCCGAAGCGGAGGCTCGGCCGCCCGGGCGCGACGTCAGGCGGCATCGTGGAAAATAATGCCCAGGGTGTGCCGCCGCCCTGAGTGCACGCGGCTCACGCCGTGGCGGAGGTTGACGCGGTATTCGCCCCGCGTGCCTCGCACCGGCCGGTGATGGACCGCGAACACGACGGCACCTCCTTGCGCGAGAGGCACTACCTCTACACGCGACTGCATGCGGGGCCGCTGCTCGGTGAGGACGAATTCCCCGCCGGTGAAGTCGTCACCGGGCCGCGACAGGAGCACGGTCAGCTGCAGAGGAAACACCCACTCGCCGTAGAGATCCTGATGCAGGCAGTTGAAATCGTCAGGTCCGTACTGCAGCAGCAGTGGAGTCGGCTTCACCTGTCCGGCCGCATGACAGCCCTCGAGGAATGTCTCGAGAGTTGGCGGAAAGCGCTGCTCCGCGCCCAGGCGTCGGCTCCAGTCATTCGCGACCGGCGCCAGATGCGGATAGAGCGCGGCGCGCAGCCCGGCCACGAGCGAGGGTAGGGGATAAGCGAAGTATTTGTACTCGCCCCGTCCGAAACCGTGCCGGCTCATCACGACGCGGCTGCGGAAGCAGCCGTCATCGGAATAGAGCGCGGTCAGCTCCTGGCAGGCAGCGGCAGTGAGGAAGCCTGGCAACACCGCGCAGCCCCGGGCATCCAGTTGCACGCCCACAGCGGCCCAGTCTATTTCTGAAATCACTTGGTCATTCATTGACTTATGCGGCATTCCTCGAGTTTACAGCCGCATGGCCGGGAGAGCTCGCCGTTTCCGGCCGCCATCGCTCACTTGGGCGCGGGGGCCATGTACCGGGTCGTGGACAGAAAATGCTCCGACTGCAGAATTTTGTCCGCGGCGCCGTTGCCCAGGGAGACGTACCAATAGACCCGCTCCTCGCGCGCATAGGGAAGCAATGTCGCGGGGTCGATCACTATTCGAGTATCGATCGCGGCCGCGTAGTCCATGTAACGATAGTCCGGCGAGCCGCCTCCCATGTCAGCGAGCCAATTGTTGACTGTTGCCTGATTGGGCGTGGCGTGAAGCACGAGCTCGACGCACTTGTCATCCGCCGCCTCGGAGGTGCACGGCACCATGCGACTGAAGGAAAACTCGATCCGCTGCGGAACGTCGAATCGCGACGCGCCCGGCAGCAACAGGGGCGCTGAGACCTCGTACCAGGCACCCTGCTCGAGCTTCGCGCCGATCCACATTGCGGTCTCGAGCTGGTAGTTCTCCGCCGTCTCGGACGCGAGGATTCCGGGGGAGAGCGCGCCGTCGACCCCGGAGAGTGCATCCTTCGTGACGCCCGCCCCCTCATGACGCGAGAGCCCAGCGGCGCGGATGAGCGCGACAGTCCGGGCAGCCACGTGTGTCTCAAAGGACTTGGAATCCGTGATGCCGTCGAAGGCTCCGGCCGCGGTCACTTTGAAATCCAACGCCGGGAGCGGCACGGGCGAGAACACGAGCTCCGGCCGTTTCGGGATTCGCTCGCTCGGCCAGACTCCTGGCTCATACGCGCTCAGGCGGTGGCTGTAGGAGACCGTCCAGCCGCCACCCGGATCCGCCGTGATGCGGCCTTCGAAATCGGCCGTCGCACGGCTGTGGACGATCCGGCCCGCGCTCAACAATGCGCGGCGCCGATCGAGCCTGATCCGCGCATCGGTCGGATGCCAGCCGAAACTGAAGACCGCCTGGCGCTGCGGGAAGTCGCGCATCAGCTTTGCGACCTCCGCCGCCCCGGCCGGCTCACCTCGCCAGGTCAGAAGCAGGCCGTAGTTCTCGCGAGCGTCGTCCCGGAAGCCGTACTCCCGATCCATGCGCAGCGCCTCCGTGAGGGCAGCAAGCGCGGCGGTATGCTCGCCGAGCCGGCGCAAGGTGGTGGCCGCATCGAATTGCATGACGACCATCGAGTGATAGTCGAACTCCTCGCGATGGACCGTGACCGCTCGGCGCGCCGCTTCGAGGGCCGCGAGCAGATCATCCCTCCGATCCGTCCTGCTGCCGCAGGCTGCGCGCGCGAGATGCTGCCGATACTCGAGATCGGCCACGAGCGCCCAGCCATCGGGAAACATGGCCCGCGTTTTGGGATTCGCGGCAACGCTGCCGATCTGCTCCTGGGCACGGTTCAGGCGCGCGTCACAGGAAGAGCCCGCGGATTCACCCAGGAGAAACCCGGCGTAGGCGAGCTGCGCATCGAGGGAGGCGGGCGATCCCGGATCGGCCCGCTCGATGCTCCTGATGGCTGTCTCAAATCGGGTCGAGGGCGATACCGGTGTTGGCGGCCGCGATGGCAACGTGGAGCAGGAGCATGCCAGGAGGCTGAGCGCGGCGCAGCAAAGAAGCGGACGCGTGAACGTCACTGAATCTGATTCGCCCAGGCCTTCGTCCTGCCCCCCTCCTTGATCGCTCCCGGGCAGCCGAAGGTCGACTCGACGCGCGAAACACTCTCTGGAACCGCCAGCACATAGTCGCAGAACAGGGGCATTTGGCCGTATAGCCCTCTGCTTTCATGAAAGTACACGTGGTGGTGGTGATGTTTCGACCAGGACGGATGGTGTCCCGGCGGCGGGCGCATGCGGTTCGTGTTGTCCATGCGGCCGAGGCGCAAGGCTTTGGCGGCACTGCCCGTTCGTGGTCCGAGCGCCAGAATGATCTGGCCGCTACGCCCACCGCGCATGGCCGCGTCAACGTGAGCGAGGCCAACGGTGTCGGAACCCACGATGCGGTAATCGCCGTGAGCGATGTAGCCGCTTCGCCCCATGTAACTCCCATGGGCAACGTAGCCGCCGTGGAAGCTAGAGCCGGCGCGAGCGCCATAGCCACCCCCTCGTGAGCCTTCGGCCACGAAATGGCCCCCGCCGAAATGACCGCCTCCAAAGCCGCCGCCACTCCCGAAGTGGCCGCCGCCTCCGCCGCCATGTCCTCCGCCTCCGCCACCCCCGCCGCCGTGGCCCCCGCCGCCTCCGCCGCCACCTGAAGATCCGCCTGAGGAGCCGCCGGTCACGCCGGGCGCAGCGCCTGCAGCGGATGCGACGACGAGAGCTGCCATGCTGAGGATGGCGGTGAGTGCGATGAAGCGAGTACGCATGGGCCTGTCTCCTGGAGGACGACACAGCGCGAGCTGGACGCTCGCATGATAGACCCGGTGCGTCTGCGCTGGATTAAAGCTTGATTAATGTTTGTTTAGACCGCTCGGGAGCTATGGCAGGGAGCCGGGCGGCTCGTCCCGCGGCTGACGCATGTTCTTGAAAAGATCTCCATTGACGGTCTCGGGGGGGCATTGCGGAATGGGCGGCCACAACAGGATGAAGCAGTGGCCGATATCGATCACGCCGTGCGCAAGTCGCTGGATGCGATTGATGCGGACCTCATCCCACCCATCCCAGTGAGGCAGGGCTTTCTCGACCGGCATCGAGGGAAACCCGAACCTCATCCCGGGCGGTCTGACCGGACGCGTCAGTTTCTCTCCCACCTCACCTTGAATCGCTCCTTCCCAGTCGAATGCAGATTGCGACGCGTGCTTCGGCGATTCGGAGGGATTGACCGGCTGCGCCACTGAATGCTCAACCACCAACCTGCGATTGCGATGCTTACTCAGGTGTCGAACAGGTTGCGCTTCACGCTTCGGACTGGCCGCGGCCAGAATCATCGCAAAGATCGTCGGCGGGCTGGTCGGACCGCGCACCGAAGGATGTCGGTGGCCCAGCGCCAGGTAGACGGCTGCCTGCAACAGCACGGCTGCTGCGGCAGCGATCGCGCGCTCGGAATGACGACGCCAAGTGATCACAGCTACCCAAAGACCTGCGGCCCCGATCTTTGGATAGGTGAATGGGAGGGCGGTTCCGCAGCACCCGTGACTGTGGCCCGCTCGCCACGAAACGAGCCGCTAGAGGGCCTTTCGCATTGTCAGGTTCAGGCGCATTCGACCGACGGCGGGGTGGCAGCCATCCGCGACTGGGGCGATTCCGTGGTAGGCAAGGCGGTTCGCCCCGCCCCAGACCAGTACATCTCCATGTGTCAACGGGAGGCGATGCGGGCGGTCGGAACGCTTCAAACCACCAAACAGGAACGTTGCGTCGAGTCCCAGCGATACGGAAACGATCGGTGCTGAAAAGTCGCGCTCGTCCCGGTCCTGGTGCAACGACATCCGCGCGCCAGGCTCATAGCGATTGATGAGACAGACGTCCGGCCGGTAGCCGGCGAATCCCGCCTCCGCCGCCGCAAGCGCCGCGAGGCGTGCAAAGGACCCCGGCAACGGCGGCCAGGGTCGCGCGCTGTCGGGATCGAGCCTATCGTACCGATATCCCTTGCGGTCCGTGACCCACCCGGCCTCGCCGCAGTTGGTCATGCCAGCCGACATCCGCTGCCCGCCGGGGGTGAGCATGTGGCGGAAGGGCGCCGCTTTCACGACCCGGTCGATCTCGGCGAGCAGCTCCGTCTCGTACGGCAAGGCAAAGCCTGGAAGGTGGCTCAGCCCCAGCTTGACTGCACGCTCCGCAGCGGATGGGTCGAAGAAATCGCTGGCGATGCTCAATTCTGCAGGCGAAGCACGTACCCGGACTTGATCTCCGCCGGCAGCAGCTTCACGACCACATGGATGAGGAGGGGGACGAGCACCAGATCGTCGACGATCCCCGCCAAAGGCAGCGCGAAGTTGAGCGGATCGAGGGCGTAGAGGGCGAGAAGCACGGCAACGGGCCACAGCCAGATCGGCCGGCTCCGATGCCGCAGGGCGAACCAGAGCAGGCGCAGATCGCTCGCCACCAGCCGCCAAAGCCTGAACAATCGAAACATGGGGGCGCTCCCGCATGCAGGTGAGGCTCATGATGTGACGGCGGCGCTCTCCGAATCAAGCTTCACTGCGGCACATTGACGAGAACGTGCCCACTCCTTTGCGGGGCCATTCGATAGAGATGAGCACCGACTGAGAGGTCTTTCCAGGCCGGCACCACGGCCGCGAAGTCTCCGCCGGAAAGTGCCTTCAGGATTACGGGCCACGGGGTGGTAACTTCCTCGGGGTAAAGCGCCCCGACATACACCCAGTGTCCCCCGCGATTCTGATAGAGAGAACCCTCGGACCTGGAGAGGATGACGAACTCATCGGCGCCGTCTCCGTTGAGATCGACGAAAACGCCGGCCGCCAACCGGACAACGTTCTCGGGCCCTGCCCAGGGCCGCAAGCCGCTCCAGTCCGCGGCCAGGACCCTGGCCAGCTCCGGATCGAGAGTGCGTCCGGCGGGGTAGAGCGGCAGTTTGGCGACGATCGCCTGGGTATCGCCTGCGGACGATGGGATCTGCCAGGCATAGCGCTGCTTCAGTGCTCGAGCGGCTAGATCGCGGATCTGAGCCGCACCCGGAGGGCCATTCAGGGTGCGCAGACGTTCCAACTCTTCGCGCCCGTACTTGCCGGACTCGAACGCGAGATAGATGAACGGCGATTCATTAGGCTGACTCGCGTAGCGACCGTCCAGAATGCGGTGGTATTGGCTGATGGCCGCCAGATGATACGGTGACAGTACCGGTGTCAGGGCGGCGCCGATGACGACAACCAGGGATATGGCGGCTATCACGTTCACGCGTGACGCCATTGACAGCCACGGGCCCCGGCGGAACGCCGCTATCGAGTACCCCACCGAGTAGACCAGCGCCGCGCCCGCGACGACGAAACCCCAGACTCGCTCCACGGTGAGCCCAAAATGACTGCTACGTACGATCAATGCGTAGAGCGCAGTCCCTGCAATGACGATGGTCAGAGGCACCGCGAATCGAAACGCGTGCGCAATCCAGCGCGGATAGGGGCGATCCACTTTACCGTCCCTATAGGCGGCGTTGAGGAAAAGGACGATCACGGCCACGAGCCACAGAAGCCATTCGGCGCCAATGGCATGCCGACCCGAAAAGACCAGGCCGGGCAGTTTCGTCAGCAGGGCCAAGGTGAAGAGGACGAGCAACGCGCCGGCAACCGTCGCGAGCCACTTGAGCACGTTGAGGAGTTGCTCCAGGACGGCGGACACCAGTCCGTCGATGGAGCCGATCAGATGCAGCGCGCAGCCGAAGACTATGGCTGTCACGGGATAAGCGAATATCGGCTCGTCGAATAGCGTCCTGAAGAAATCGATCCCGAGCATGTGGAAGAGCGACTGCCATAGAGAAAGGATCAGCCAGAAGAGCCCGGTGAAGAGAGCGGCCTCGGCGAGGGTGATGACGTTGCGCCAGGCGAAGGCGAACAACCGCTCGTAATCAACGCTCCACCGGCTCGTCGCGACGCGACTCTGCAGGAAAGGCAATGTCAGCAGCCACCAGACGAGAAGTACCAAGGCCGAGGGGACGAAATTCCAGAAGAGTTCGCCGTAATATCCGAAGTTCTTCCCGTCGGCATCCGCCACCACACCGCCATAATGCCGTCCGAAGTAAAAGACCGCCCCGGCGAGCAGTGCGGTCAGAACCCATAGGGCGCTGCGCTCGGCGTACTCCACCATCAATTGGACAGTCGTCGGAACGAGGAACGCGACCGCGTACAGCGCGATGAGCCATGCCAGATTCGTTGCCGGCCAGTGGTGCGCATCGATGGCCCGGTGGAGGGCGTAAAGCGCACAACCCTGGATGACTGCAGCAATCAGAATCAGAGGCAAACCCGCACGCCGTGCGAGCGACTGTGGCATCGATTCCATTGACAGACCCCCTGAGCTCATGCCGAGCGCAGTATAGCTCCAGGCTGCTCCCTGACGTCAGTCATCGCGGCGCGCCCCCGAACCCCGTATGCTTCGTGTTTCGGGACACAAACCCATTCTGCGAGACTCACAGCAATGCTCAAGCGACGTCTGGTATCGATGGCGGCACTCATGGCGCTCCGCGTCCCTTTCTCGGCCATGGCCCAGACTCCTCCCTCCAAGCCGATAACGCTGACGGCGCCTCGATGGCAGTCCGGCGACTATTGGGCAAAGCTCGACCAGCAGACGCTGGAGGATTTCGCCAATCTCGCGCGCTACCGGGCTGCGGACCTACAACTTGGGCCCCCGGCCGCTGGCACCGACCGGGTCGTCTTCATTGGTGACTCGATCACGGACGGGTGGCCGCTCGACAAATCGTTTCCCGGCAAGCCCTACATCAACCGCGGCATCAGCGGACAGACCTCCTCTCAGATCCTGCTTCGCATGCGTCAGGACGTCATTGATCTACACCCCAGGGTGGTGGTGATCCTGGCGGGAACCAACGACATTGCCGGGAATACGGGGCCCACGACCATGGACCAGATCGAAGGCAACCTCGAATCGATGGCTCAGCTCGCCAGGGCGAATCACATTGCAGTGGTCCTGTGCTCGGTGCCGCCATCCGTGAGCTATTGGTGGCATCCGAAGCTGCCCAATCCCGCCGGCAAGATCGCCACGCTGAACAAGTGGCTAAAGACCTATGCGGCAAGAGAGCACCATGTTTACGTGAACTACTACGCTGCGATGAAGGATGCCGCAGGCGGCTTCAAGCCCGGTTTGAGTACCGACGGCGTGCATCCCCTGCCAGCCGGCTACGCCATCATGGCACCCCTGGCCCAAGCTGGAATCAACGAAGCCCTGAAACAGGCCCCGTGAGCACAGGCGTCCGGCTATAGCGTCTGTTCATACGAGAAATTGTTATATCGCGCTTGACAAGCGAAACTTCACGAGTAGACTGCGCAGCCCTTATGCATCCCAACACACACATTCCGCACCGGACCGCCCTGACGGGCAGATGGTGTTACGGCATCGGATATCGCGTCATACGCGAAGCGTCTCCGTGCGCGCTCGAACCGTGCGTGTTCGGGTTGGATCGCAACATTTCGGATTAGCCCCCCATGAGCTCGGAGGGCTGATTCAGGCAGCCTTCCGGGAATCTCGACAAAACGAGGCCCCGGTCGGCTCTGCCATCGGGGCCTCGTCGTTTTTGCGGCCGGCGCCCGCGGAGAATTCGACTCAGCGCGTGGCGTTGTGTCGTACAGAGGTCGAGACGGAAGCCGTGTCAGCGGAGCGGGCTCTCGGGTCCCGCCTGGCGCGCCTGCGCTGTGATTTGCGCTCGCGTGTACCGCACGGGGATTCGTCTCAACCACAGCAAGTTAGCTCAGTGGTAGAGCAACGGTCTTGGAAACCGTCTGTCGCGGGTTCGACTCCCGCGCTTGCCAATAGCACCTGGTAAGTGCACACGTGATGACAGCGGGGCTTCGGCCTCGCATCGAGGTGCCCCGGTGACCTCACCGCAGGAAGCGGTACGCCTCGGAATCGGGGCGGTGCACAGGAGGAAAAGGGGGGCACAGCGCGCAGACCGCTTTGAGCGGCTGGGGTGCGCGGCGCTCGAAGCGCTGATCGCGCTCGACGGCCTGTTGCCGCGAGCGGCAGATGGCGTGGACGGCGCCGCGACCCCTTCGGTCCGCGGTCCGGGCGTGGGTAACACCTCGACCCTTTTTTGAAGTGACTGGACGATGAGAGGAGATAAAAACATGTTTGCAATGAAGAGCATCACCATCGCCCAGCACGAGCGTGGCCTCCTGTTCCGTAACCGGAGCTTCGAGGCCGTTCTCGAGCCGGGCGTACACCGGATCTTCGACCCGCTGAAGCGGACGGAGGTGCAGGTCTACGATCTGACCGTGCCGGAGTTCGAGCACGCGCGCGTCGACTTCCTCCTGGAGGAAGCGAGCGAGACCGTGGCCAAGTACTTCACCGTGGAGCAGATCGGCAGCTTCGAGGTCGGCGTTGTGTACAAGAGTGGCAAGGTGTCGGGCGTGCTTGCGCCGGGTGCCCGCCAGCTCTACTGGCGCGGTCCGATCGAGGTGCGAGTCGACCGGCACGACATTTCGCGGGAGTTCGAGCTTCCGAAGAGCCTGGCGAAGTTCCTCGTGCGCGCGAAGCAGCCGCTGGCCACCGCTGTGGCCGAGGCTGTGAGCGCGACTGAGGTGCCCGACACGGCGATCGGCCTACTGATTGTCGACGGCGAGTTCATGCACGTCCTGCAGCCGGGTCTGCACGCCTTCTGGAAGTACCAGCGGGCACTGAAGATCGAGCTGGTGGACCGGCGTGTGCAGGCGATGGAGGTTGCGGGCCAGGAGATCCTGACCCGCGACAAGGTGAGCCTGCGGGTGAACCTGACGGCGCTCTGGCAGGTGCCGGATGCCGTGACGGCGCGCTCGACGCTGACCAACTTCGTGGAGTTCCTCTACAAGGAGCTGCAGTTCGCGCTCCGCGAGGCGGTGGGTGCACGGACCCTCGATGAGCTGCTTGGCGACAAGGGCGCACTCGATCGCGAGATCGGGGACGCCGTACGTCCCAAGATCGAGGCGCACGGACTGGCCGTGCACTCGGTCGGTGTCAAGGACGTGATCCTGCCGGGCGAGATGAAGACCATCCTCAACCAGGTGGTCGAGGCGGAGAAGGTCGCGCAGGCGAACCTGATTCGCCGCCGCGAGGAGACCGCAGCGACCCGTTCGCTGCTCAACACCGCGCGGCTCATGGACGAGAACCCGACGCTGCTTCGCATGAAGGAGCTGGAGACGCTGGAGAAGGTCACCGAGAAGATCGACAAGCTCACGGTCTTCGGCGGCCTCGACGGTGTGCTGAAGGACATGGTGCGGATCCAGGTGCCTGGCGCCTGAGCCGTACTGGTGGCGTCCCGGCGGGCCCTGAGATTTCAGGGCTCGCCGGGTTTTTTAGCTTGCGGTCGCTCCCTGTTGCCTGATCTCCAGGCACGATAGCGTCGCATGCGGCTGGGGCATGCGTTGCGGGGCTATCCCAACAATCTTCGTGTTGACGACCATCCAGCGAATCGGTGGCTGGACGCACCCCGGCGCGTCGTGAGAGCCTTAGGGAATAGGGGGCTGCAATCCGCGGCCGATCGAACGAATGTCCTTCTGGTCGCGCAAGACGCTGGAGATGTGCACCGCCGAGGCGAACGGCGAGGCCGGTCCGCGCCTGCGCCGCTCTCTCGGGGTGGTCGGCCTCACGGCTTTCGGGGTGGGATCCACGATCGGAGCGGGCATCTTCTCCCTGACCGGTGACGTCGCCGCTCACCAGGCGGGACCGGCCGTCTCGCTTGCTTTCGTGGCCGCGAGCATCGCCTGCTTCTTCTCAGGACTCTGCTATGCGGAATTCGCTGCCATGGTGCCGATCTCCGGCAGCGCCTATTCCTACGCCTTCGTCACTCTCGGCGAGGGGGTGGCCTGGATCATCGGCTGGAGCCTGGTGCTCGAATGGCTCTTCTCGGCGTCCGTCGTAGCGATCAGCTGGTCCGGCTATGCGAGCGCAGCGCTCGCGGATCTCGGTTCTCCTCTGCCCGCGGCCCTGATCCATTCGCCATTCGCCATCAGCCCCTCCGGGCATTGGATATTGAGCGGGTCGTGGGTCGACCTGCCCGCAATACTCGTGGTGGTCGTCTGCACCGCATTGGCGCTTGCGGGGACCCGGACATCGCTCGGCATCAACACCGCGATCGTCGTGGCAAAGCTGATCGCGCTCGTGCTGATCATCGTGATCGGTGTCCGGTACGTGCACCCGGAGAATTGGCGACCGTTCATCCCGCGGAACACCGCGGGGTTCGGTCATTTCGGGTGGTCGGGTGTCGCCCGAGCGGCGGGCACGCTGTTCTTCGCTTACATCGGATTTGATGGCGTATCGACGCTGGCCGAGGAGGCCCGCAACCCGCAGCGTACGGTGCCGTTGAGTCTGTTCGCCTCACTCCTCATCTGTACGGTGTTGTATATCAGCGTGAGCGTGGTGGTCACCGGGCTCGCCCCTTACCGCTCACTGGGCGTTGCCGATCCACTCTACTACGCGCTTTCCAGGGCAGGAGCGTCCCTGGGATATCTTCGAGCCCTGGTCGCGGTCGTCGCCATTGCCGGGCTGCTCTCCGTGGTGTTGGCGAGCATCGTGGGGCAGGTGCGGATCTTCTTCTCGATGGCGCGCGACGGACTGCTGCCTCCGGCCTTCGGCCGCCTGAGCGGCTCGGGCGGGGTGCCCTACCTGGCGACCCTCATCACCGGCATCGCCGCCACGGTCATGGCCGGCCTGGTGCCGCTGGAGCTGCTCGGAGAGCTCATCTCGATCGGGACGCTGCTCGCGTTTGCGATGGTGTGCGTCGGTGTGGTGATTCTGCGCCGTATCGCGCCGGAGGCGCGTCGGCCGTTCCGCACTCCCTGGGTGCCATTGGTCCCCGCCCTTGGGCTTCTAAGTTGCCTGGCGCTGATGCTGAGCCTCCCGGCGGGGACCTGGATCCGGCTCGTGGTGTGGACTGGCATCGGCCTTGCGATCTACGCACTCTACGGCCGGCGCAATTCCAGGGTCAGTGCCGCAGCTCTTGCTCGCAAAACTGCCGAATCCGAGCGCACGCCGCATCGATAGTCGCTTCCTCCGTAGCGAAGCAGATACGCACGAACTGGCGCGTCCGCTGTCCGAACGCCGCTCCGTCCATCACCGATACCCGCTGCCGCTGGTACAGCGCACGCATGAATTCGCCGGCCGACAGCCCGGTGTCGGAAACATCGACCAACATGAACATCCCGGCCTCGGGGGCTGTGGGCCGGATACCGGGAATGCCCCGAAGTCCTGCGAGCAGCCGCTCGCGCCGGGCATCGCAGAACTGGCGAATGCGATGCTCCGCCTCCGGAGCCACCGACAGTGCCGCAAGCGCCGCTTCCTGTATGAAGCCCGGCAATCCGAAAAGCATGCACATGAGCAACGCCTGCGCATGTTCCGCGAGCTGGCGCGGACCGACGAGCCATCCGGCCCGCAGTCCGGGCATGGAGTGGGATTTGGAGAGGCTACCGATGGTGACCACACGCTCGGGTAGCGTCGCGGCAAGACTCGGAACACGACCGCCGGGAGCGAGTCCCGCATAGACCTCATCAGAGATGAGCCAGAGATCGTGCCGCCGGGCAATCTCCGCGATGGCGTTCAACTCGTCCTGGTTGACGATCACGCCGCTGGGGTTACCGGGCGTCGCCCATGCGATGGCACGCGTTCGGGGTGTCACGCGGGACTCGAGCTCAGGGATGTCGGGGCGAAAGGCCGGCCCGGTCGCGGCCCTAACCATCCTCGCGCCGGAAACCTCGATCGTCGCAGGGTAGGTGGGGTACATCGGGTCGAACGTAATGACCTCATCGCCTGGACCGGCGAGGCACATCGAGGCAACGAAGAGCGCGTTCTGTGCACCGGCGACATACACGACGTTCTCGCCCGAGACGGCCTGTCCAGTACGGGTCGTGTGGGCTTTCGCGATCGCCTCGCGAAGAGCAGGGCGCCCCGACGCCGGCGTGTAACGGAGATCGCCTCCACGCAACCGCTCAATCGCGCGATCGATGACCGGAGGAGGTGACTCTAGAGCGGGATCTCCCACACTCAGAACGATGACGTCCTCGCCGCGACCATGCGCTGCAACCGCCTCGTAATGGGTAACCCACGCGTCGGCACCGTCACCGCTGATGCGTTCTACGAGCGGAGAGAATCTCATAGTCCCGGAAATTTGCATTTTCATTTGCGCATGTCAATATAAAACTCATGAGCGCCGCTTCGACGGTTGGTCGTTACGTTGTCGAGCTTCTTGCTGCAAACGGCATCGATGTAGTGTTCGGCATACCGGGCGTACATACGCTCGAGTTGTATCGTGGCCTGGCGCTCACCGGCGTGCGCCACGTTCTCGTCAGGCACGAGCAGAACGCCGGCTTCGCCGCTGATGGCTATGCACGCGTGACAGGGC
>DATAXF010000127.1:0-14108 GCA_036273095.1 Steroidobacteraceae bacterium
CTAGATGTCGGAACGAGACAACGAGAGCTTCGATCTCGACGAGGAATTCTTGGGCGGGGCCACCGAGGACAGCACCGACTACGACCGGCTGCTCGACCGGGTGGACAAGCGCGTCCGCAACCAGGCGAAGCGCGGCAAGGCCGCGTGGAGCCGGCTGGAGGAAGTCCTGGCGGACAAGAAGCTCGAGAAGGACCTCCGCGACTTCGACGAAGAATAGCGCTGGATGACGCGAGCAGGGTGACCCGGCGTGCCAGCACTGCCGGCCCACCTTGGGGGACTGCTCGAGCTGCGTCAACTTCGGGCCCTGGACGGGCCTCACACGGCGGCCTCCCTCGTCGCTGCTTGCCCTGCGGAATACTTCTGTGACTCGCACTGCGTCCGACTGGATCGTCCTCAAATTCGGGGGAACCAGCGTCTCTTCGCTCGCCAACTGGCGCAACATCGCCAAGGTGACTGCCGCCAGACTCGCCGAGGGCGCCCGGGTGCTCATCGTGCACTCCGCGGTCACCGGAGTTACCGATCGACTGGAAAAGCTCCTGTCGGCCGCGCGCGGCGAGGCGCAGGAAGAGGAGCTCAAGATCATCGAGGAGCGGCACCGCCGGCTCGCCGCTGAGCTCGGCATCCCTCTCGGGCCGGACTGCGAGCGCCAGCTCGCCGAGCTGCGTCAGATCGCCGCGGGCATCGCGCTCATCGATGAAGTGAGCGATCGCACGCGCGCCCGTGTCATGTCGAGCGGCGAGCTTCTCGCCACCGACCTCGGTGCGCAGTACCTGCGCGCTCAGGGGTTGCAGGCTGCCTGGGCCGACGCGCGCACCATGCTTCTCGCCGAGGAGCGCGGCGCCTCCGCCAAGGCCAGTATTCTCAATGTCACGTGTGGCTTCGCTCCCGACCCGGCGCTGGCGCAACGCCTGGCGAGCCTGGCGCCGGTCGTGGTCACCCAGGGTTTCATCGCGAGCGACAGCGAAGGCAACACCGTCCTTCTCGGCCGCGGCGGCTCCGACACCTCGGCGGCCTATCTCGCCGCCAAGCTCGCCGCGCGCCGCCTCGAGATCTGGACGGACGTGCCCGGATTGTTCAGCGCCAACCCGCGCTCGACCCCGACGGCGCGTCTCCTTCGGTCGCTTCACTATGATGAGGCGCAGGAGATCGCGACCAGCGGCGCCAAGGTGCTGCACCCGCGCTGCATCCTGCCGGCGCGGCAGTATCGGATTCCGCTGCATGTCTACGCGACCCAGGCGCCGGACCTCGAGGGCACAGTGCTCAGCGCGGAGGGCGGCGACGACAGCGCGCAGGTGAAGGCGGTCTGCACCAAGAAGGGCATCAGCCTGATCTCGCTCGAGAGCCCCGGCATGTGGCACCAGGTGGGATTCCTCGCCGATGCCTTCCAGATCTTCAAGGCCCACGGCATGTCGGTGGACCTGATCTCGACGTCGGAGACCACCGTCACTGTCTCCCTGGATCCGGCGGCCAACACTCTCGATGAGAGCCTGGTCGAAGGCCTGGTGAGCGACCTCTCGCGGCTCTGCCGCGTGCAGGTGATAGGACCCTGCGCCTCGGTCAGTCTGGTCGGACGCAACATTCGCGCGATCCTGCATCAGCTGGGCGGTGCGTTCGAGTTCTTCGAGGAGCAGAAGATCTATCTGGTGAGCCAGGCGGCCAACGATCTCAACTTCACCTTCGTGGTCGATGAGCGCCAGGGAGACCGGCTGGTCGATCAGCTCCATGAGCTGCTGATCCGTCCGGTGCCTGGCGATCGGGTGCTCGGGCCTACCTGGCAGGAGCTATTCGCACAGCCGCAGGACAGCGTGGCGCGAGCGACGCCGTGGTGGCGGGAGAAACGCACACAGGTTCTCGAGGCGCTCGCCGACCGGGAGTCAGCTTACATTTACGACCTCGATACCGTGCGTGCGGCGGCGCGGGCGCTGCGCGCCATGTCCTCGGTCTCGCGCGTGCACTATGCGATGAAGGCCAACCCTCATGCGGCGCTGCTCGCGGCGGTGCGCGAGGAGGGGATCGAGTTCGAATGTGTCGCGCGCAAGGAGGCGGAGCGGGTGCTGGGACTCTTTCCGGACCTCGATGCGCGGCGCGTGCTCTACACGCCCAACTTCGCATCGCGCGACGAATACGCATGGGCACTCGATCGTGGGGTGCAGGTAACCGTCGATAACACTTATGCCCTGACCGAGTGGGGAAGCCTGTTTCGGGACCGCGAGATCTTCGTGCGGATCGATACCGGCGTCGGCGCGGGGCACCACCATCACGTGCGCACTGCCGGTGCCCATGCAAAGTTTGGCGTGCCGGTCGCGGATCTCGATCGCCTGACACAGGAAGCACACAAGGTGGGTGCGCGCATCGTCGGTCTTCAGGCCCATGTGGGCAGCGGCATCTTCGATGTGACCACCTGGCAGCGTACGGCCCGGCAACTGGCGGATCTCGCGCAGCGCATGGATGGAGTGCGTGCGATCGATGTGGGCGGCGGCCTCGGGGTCCCGGAGCACAGCGACCAGCCCGGTGTGGACCTCGTGAAGCTCGACACGCTGCTCGCCGCCGTGCGGGCCGAGCATCCGCGCCTCGAATTCTGGCTGGAGCCCGGGCGCTATCTGGCCGCTGCCGCCGGCGCGTTGCTCGCCAGGGTGACCCAGCTCAAGAGCAAGGGTGACGTTCGCTACGTCGGTGTCGCGACCGGCATGAACTCCCTGATCCGACCGGCACTCTATGGTGCATACCATGAGATCGCCAATCTCACGCGTCTGGGGGAGCCGGCAACGGAGCTCGTGAACATAGTGGGTCCCATCTGTGAGAGTGCCGACGTCCTCGGCCACGACCGGCTGCTGCCGCCCACGCGGGAGGGTGACGTCATCCTCATCGCCAATGCCGGCGCCTACGGCCATTGCATGAGCTCGCACTACAATCTGCGCGACCCAGCCGAGGAGCTGGTTCTCTGAAGAGCTCCGCCAAGCGTTCATCAGGCGGACGGTCCGGTCCGCCCCGACGCCGCAAGGGGTCCACTGCGCGGCGCTGGGGCCTGCGCGGCCTGCTTACCGGGATAGTGCTCGCCGGTGTCATGGCGTGCGGCGCCTACATCTATTACCTGAACCTGCTCGTCACTCATCGTTTCGAGGGGCTGCGCTGGACGCTTCCCGCCCACGTGTACGCGGCTCCGATGGACCTCTACGCGGGGCTGGATCTCTCCGGGCCGCAGCTCGAGCATGAATTGCAGCGCCTTTCCTACCACTCGGTGACGGACCTCGAGCAACCCGGCACTTACCGTATAACGGCTAACCGGATCGACGTGGCGCTTCGCGCCGTGCAGTTTGCCGACGGCAGCCGCCCGGCTACGGTGCTGTCGGTCCTCTTCGGTCCCACCGGGATCCAGGACCTGCGCGACAGCACGGGGCGGCAGGTCCCGGTGACGCGGCTCGATCCGCTCCTCATCGGCAGTCTCTTTCCGGTCGATGGCGTGGACCGGATCGTGGTCACCCCGCAGGAAGTGCCGCCGCTTCTGCCCGCGGCCCTCAAGGCGGTGGAGGACCGGACCTTCGATACCAACCGCGGCGTCGATCCGCTGGCGATGCTGCGGGCACTCTGGGTCGACCTGCGCTCGCACCGGATCGAGGAGGGCGGCAGCACGCTGACCCAGCAGCTCGTCAAGAGCTACTTCCTCACCAACCGGCAGACGCTCGGGCGCAAGGTGCGCGAGGCGATCATGGCCGTGTCGCTCGCCAGCCATTTCAGCAAGGACGACCTCATGAACGCCTACATCAATGAGATCTTCCTCGGCCAGGACGGCAACCGCTCGATCCACGGCTTCGGGCTCGCGAGCGAGTTTTATTTCGGCAAGCCGTTGTCGGAGCTCGACCTGCCGCAGATCGCGACACTCGTGGCGATCGTGCGCGGGCCGACTTACTACGATCCCCGCAGCCATGCACAGCGCACGCTAGCCCGGCGCAACCTGGTGCTGCAGATCCTGGCGCAGCAGGGAGTCATCAAGCCGGAGCAGGCGCAGGTTGCGCAGCTCCAGCCCCTCGGTGTCACGATCGGAGCCTCGGGCGCCTACTATCCCGCCTATCTCGAGCTCGTGCGCCGGACGCTGCAGAGTGAGTACCCGGAGAAGGAGTTGACCGAGGCCGGGCTGCGCATCTACACGAGCCTGGATCCGCGCGTGCAGGAACTGGCGGGGGAGTCTCTGGATGCGGAGCTCCGGGTGCTCGACATGCGGCAGCGCCACCGACGTGATGGGAAGCTGGAAGGCGCAGTCGTCGTCACCTCACCGCAGAGCGGTGACGTCGTCGCGATCGTGGGCGGACGCAACATCGATTTCGACGGGTTCAATCGCGCGCTGGACGCAAACCGCTCCATCGGCTCGCTGATCAAGCCCTTCATCTATCTCACGGCGCTCGAGACAGGGCGCTACAACGCCGCCACGGTCATTCAGGACCAGCCGGTGAGCATCAAGCTGGCGAACGGGCGTTACTGGCGCCCGGAGAACTTCACGCGCCGCAATTACGGGCCGGTGCCGGTCGTACGCGCGCTCGCGGAGTCGCTTAATGATGCGACGGTGGGTGTCGGCATGGACATCGGGCTCGACAAGATCTCGAACACGCTGCAGCGCTTCGGTCTGCAGCAGCCGCCGCAACAGGTGCCGGCGATGCTGCTGGGCTCCATCGACATTCCGCCCCTGCAGGTCGCGCAGCTCTACAACGGCATCGCAAACGGAGGCTTCCGCACGCCCCTGCGCGCGGTTCGGGCGGTCGTCAGCGCCGACGGCAAGCCGCTGAAGGCGTTCGCGCTGCAAGTGAACCAGGTCGCCCCTTCAGCTGACGTTTATGAAGTCCAGAGCATGATGGAACAGGTAATGACCCACGGCACGGGGCAGCCGGCGCTGAGAGTCCTGCCGCCGGGGCTCGTGACCGCGGGGAAGTCCGGGACGTCCTCGCAGGACCGCGACAGTTGGTTCGCGGGGTTCTCGGGCGGGGAGCTTGCGGTGGTCTGGGTGGGATACGATCACTACCAGCCCACCGGACTGACGGGGTCGGAAGGCGCGCTGCCGGTCTGGGCCCATCTGATGGCATCGCTCGGCACGCCGTCACTCGAGTTGCCGCCACCGGAAGGGGTGACGGAGACTTGGATCGACTATCTGACGGGCATGGGCGCGCAGCCTGGTTGCCCGGGCGCGGTACCGGTGCAGGTGGCCCTGCCGACCGGCACGCAGGTGCCGCCGATGCCGGGCTGTGGGACCGGGACCACGGCGGGCACTCTGTTTGAGCGGGCCGGGCAGCTACTGCACCGGCTGGTGCATTGAGGGAGTTGGAGCCAATGAGACTGATGGTGAGTGCGCTGGTGCTCGGCGGAGTGCTGGCGGGTTGCGCGCTGCTGAATCCGCCGCCGTCATTCACTCCGGAAAACTCGCCTGGTAATCGACCGCCCCAGGAGCAGCAGGCATCACCACCTCAGGCACCTGCCTCGCAGCCCACGCCGCCCGCGGGAGCGCAGGCACCCGCGCCGTCTGAGCAGCAGGCGCCGCAACAGCAGCAGTTCACCCTCGGCGCGGCCGCGTCGGCTCTCGTGGGTGATGCGCACACACAGGAACAAAGCCACGACTTCGGGCTGGCCGCGGAGACACTGGAGAGGGCGTTGAGCATCGAGCCGCGCAATCCTCTCGTATGGATCGAGCTGGGACGCGAGAACATTCTGGCGGGAAACCCTTCGCAGGCGTACGGCATGGGTCGTAAGGCCCTTTATCTCGCGAGCGGCGATCCGCGCGCGCAGGCGAGCGCATGGCAACTGATCGCCGCATCATTGCGCGCGCAGGGCCGCAATGATGAGGCGTACGCGGCGGAGGAGAAGGCGGTCGCGCTCGACCCGAATTAGCTCTGAACGACACGAAGAGGCAGCTCGAGATCCTGCTGCGCTGATCAGCTGATCCACTCTGTCGAGTACAGAAAAGTCCAGCCGCTGGGATCTCGTCTGAAGACGAGGTCTGTCCCGATATGGTCGAGGTAACTCTCCACCGCCGGATCAGGCAGCGGGCTGATGTCTGCCTGGACATGGAACGACAGCAGTACGCAGAGCATCGTGCAGCAGGTAAGCGCCCCAAGTCTTTGCCATGCTCGGCCAACGCGGTTACCTGACGTTTGCATCGGTCGAAAGCTTACAGTAGCCGCTGCCACAGTCGCCAGAACCACGCTTTCGTGTGTTGCCCGATACCTTGCTGGTGGACGAATTTCGAGTCGATCCTTCGTGCGTGCTGCATGTCGGCTTCCATGCCCTTCTGGAGCGCGCTGGCCGCGGCGCTGCCGAGAACGACGACATCGACTTCGTCATTGAAGAGGATGCTGCGCTGGTCGAAGTTGGAGGATCCGACGAGCGACCAGACGCCGTCGACCACCATGGTCTTTGAGTGCATGATGCCAGCCTGGCGCTCGTAGACCTTGATACCTGCGCGCAGCAGGCCTGCGTAATAGGAGCGCTGCACGGCCAGAACCTCGGGCTCGTCACTCTCTGAGGGTAGGATGATGCGGACGTCGACGCCGCGGGCCGCTGCGCGTTTCAACGTGCGCAACTCCTGGTGCGTCGGAACGAAGTAGGCCGCTGTCATCCAGACGCTCGTTTGGGCGGTCCGTACTGCTGTCAGTACGGTCGTGTAATAGCGCGTTTTGAGCTTCGCGGGGCTGCTGCCTATCACACGGACGATTTGCGTGCCCCAGACTCGCTTGGCCGGTGGCGTCACTGGCGCGATTGGCGGCCCCTTTTGCTCGCGCCAATGGGCGTCGAAGAGCCGCGAAAGCTGCGGCACGACGGGCCCCCGAATCTCCAGATCGGTGTCGTGCCATACCGGATGACCCGAGGGAGATGGTGTCTTGGCAACCCCAGGGTGGAGCGACGGGGCACTTTCGTAGTCGGTGCTGAGATTGACGCCGCCAACGATCCCGATCTCATCGTCCGCTACCAGAGTCTTACGGTGATCGCGGTCGTTGAGAGAGTAGTGCGTGCGGGCCTTCAGCGGGTTGATCGGGTTGTACTGCACGAGGTGCACACCGCCGGCTCGCAGCTTGTCGTAGAAGGCGGCCGGTGTGCCGAGGGAGCCGACAGCGTCATAAATGATGCGCACTTGCACGCCGGAGCGGGCCTTTTGTACCAACAGGTCACCGAGATCGCGGCCGCCGCTCTGCACGTCCTGAAAGATGTAGTACTCGATGTCGAGGAAGTGCTTCGCGCCGGCGATGGTGCTGAACATCGCAGGAAAGGTTGCGGCACCGTCCTGCAGCACGCGCACGCTATTGCCGGCGTAGAGCGGACCTTTGGCGACGATCTGCTCTACGGCGAGGTGACGGGCCAGCGCGTCAGCGTTGGGCGCCTGGGCTGCTACCCTGGCAAGTACCTTCGCTGCCTGGCGTGCCGATAGGGGACCCCGGGTGCCGTAGACACGAATCGACTGCTTGCCGGCGGCCTCCTGCAATAGCTGCCGCTCGTTGACGATCGGGACCTGCGCGCAGGCGCTGAGTCCCACGGCCACGATGATAAACAGGGCGAGACGGCGCATCGGACTCCGGGAAACGCGGAACGGCGCCTCAGGCGAGGCCCTGAGTGTGGCACCAAGATTCGTTCCCGGGCGCCGGTCGGTGGCCCAGTTTAGAACGTGAAAGTCGCGTCCGCCGAGAAAAGTCGCGCGCCGTCGGTATAGGGCATCTGGAAGTGCTCGTACTCGAGCCTGGCGCCGAGTGGTCCCCAATGCCCTTGTACGCCGGCGCCCCAGAGGAAGCTCGTTCCGCTGCGGTTCAGCGCAAACAGGGTGTTGTTGGGCCCCGGCGTGTCCGCGCTCAACGTCCAGCGCGCGCCGCCGGCTTTACCGAAAAGATCCACCGGCCCGAGCGGCAGCAGCCCGACGCCTGCGATGTCGAAGGCGCGGGAATCCGCGTGGCGAAAGGGGTAGTAGCCGCCGCCGAGAAGAGCCGAGCTCTGATGACCGAGATTGACGTAGTTGGCCTCCACGGCGAAGGGTGGAATGGGCCGGAAGCCGACGATCACTTTGTAGGCGTTGTCGTCGATCCTGAAGTTGTAATCGGTGGTGCCGAAAACGTTGTTCACCTGCGCTCTGACGTAGCCTGCCCCGACGTACAGCCCGGTATCCGCAGCCGTGGCGGGATTCTGCGAGCTCCACCGGTTCGACCAGTAGTCCTGTGCGTGGGCGGCGCCTATGCCGGCGCCGAGCGCGCAGATGAGCACTGCCGGCAATCGCATTGAATGTTGCATGTCCACAACTCCATGCCGGACGGGACGACCGGCTCGTGACATGTGTAGCGAGCGGCGTTCCCGCGGGCTCAATCCTTCGCTGTGGCGCCCGCGCTGCGCTCGCAGTGGCGAGACTCGAGCTCTGCCGCCACGCGCTCGAGGCTCAGGCCGCGGCTCTTCAGCAGGAGGAGGAGGTGATAGAGCAGGTCGGCTGATTCGGACAGGAGCTTGTCGTCCGTTTCCGCGACGGCGGCCAGAGCGACTTCGAGGCCTTCTTCGCCTACTTTCTGCGCAATGCGCTTTGGACCCGCGGAATACAGCCGCGCCGTGTAGCTTCCCTCCGGGCGCTCCGCAATGCGCTGCGCGATGATGGATTGGAGTGCGCCGAGGAATGCCAGGCCACCGGGTGCGTCGTTGCCGAAGCAGGTGGTGGTGCCCGTATGACACACCGGGCCGGCGGGCAGGGCGGTGAGCAGCAGCGTGTCCCGGTCGCAGTCGGTCCGCAGGCCGACCACATTCAGCGTGTGACCCGAGGTCTCGCCTTTCTCCCACAGACATTTGCGGCTGCGGCTGAAGAAGACCACGCGCCGGCGCGTCAGCGTCTCGCGCAGCGCCTCGCGATTCATGTAGCCCAACATCAGCACCGCGCCGCTCTGCGCGTGCTGCACGATGGCGGGCAGGAGGCCGTCCGTCTTGTCGAAGTCGAGCGTGGCGATGTCCGCGAGAGCGAGCGGGGCGCCGGGCGCCGCTGTCTGGTTCAAAGTCTCACCTCGATGCCTTCGGCACGCAGCGTGCGCTTGAGGTCTGAAATGGTGATGGCGCCGGTGTGGAAGACGCTCGCGGCGAGGGCGGCGTCGACGGAGGCTTGGCGAAACACCGCCGTGAAGTGCTCTGAAGTGCCCGCGCCACCGGAGGCCACGAGTGGCACATGGCAGATCTCGCGAACCGCGCGCAGTTGCTCGATGTCATATCCGCGGCGTACGCCGTCACTCCCCATGCAGTTGAGCACGATCTCCCCGGCGCCGCGGTCCTGCACTTCCCGCACCCAGTTGAGCACGTCGCGTCCGGACTCGCGGGCGTGATCGGGATCGCCGCTGAACTGGTAGGCACGGTAGCCTTCGCTGGTGAGCTGGCTGTCGATGCCGACGACCACGCACTGCGAGCCGAAACGGCTGCTCAATGCCCCAATGAGGCCGGGATCGGCCAGCGCGGGTGAGTTGACGGATATCTTCTCCGCGCCGGCATTGAGGACCTCCTCGGCATCGGCCACGGAGCGGATCCCACCGGCCACGCAGAACGGAATGTCCAGCACCCGGGCCACGCGGTGGACCCAACCGCGATCGACCGAGCGCTGCTGCGGGCTCGCCGTGATGTCGTAGAAGACGAGCTCGTCCGCGCCCTCGTCGCGATAGCGTGACGCGAGCTGCATGATGTCGCCCACGACCCGGTGGTCGCGGAAGCGCACACCCTTTACGACCTGGCCGTCGCGGACGTCGAGGCAGGGAATGATGCGTCGGGCAAGAATGGTCGCAGCTCCTCCGGTCTGATTCGCTCTTCGAGCATGGCCTTACCGCTCACCGCCGCGGTGGCGCCGATCCGGGCGAGCGCCTCGAGATCGGCGGCATCCCGCACGCCGCCCGAGGCCTGCCAGGCAATGCGGGGAAAGCGCGCGATCGCATCGCGATAGAGCTCGAGGTTGGGCCCGGTGAGCGCGCCGTCACGCTCGATGTCGGTACAGAGTACGTGGCGCACCGCTGCCGCCGGATAGAGCGCGAGTGCCTCCCAGAGGGAGATCGCCGTTCCCGATCTCCAGCCCCGGGTGCGCACTTGCGACTCCCCGTGCGGGTCGTGGCGAACGTCGAGCGCCAGGCAGATGTGCTCCGCTCCGAAGCTGCTCGCCCAGTCGATGACCTCGTCCGGCCGTTCCACCGCGGCGCTGCCGACCACCACGCGCTCGACTCCGCTCGAGATGAGGTCCTCGATGACTTCGGGCGACCTGATGCCGCCGCCTACCTGCAGCCTGGGTCCGCGCTGCGCCGCAAGATCGACGATTACTTCGCGATTTGCCAACACACCGTCCCGCGCGCCGTCGAGATCCACCACGTGTACCCAGGACGCGCCCAGCGCGCGGTATTTCTCCAGGAGCTCCCGCGGCGAGTACTCGTACCGGGTCTCCGCGCCGAAATCGCCCTGGTAGAGCCGCACACAGCGGCCGCCGCGCAAATCGATGGCAGGAATCAACAGCATCGGGCGAATGACCTCTGCGCTCAAGTCAGCCTGAGGAAGTTGCCGAGGAGGCGCGCCCCGGCGGCCGCCGACCGCTCGGGGTGAAACTGCGTCCCCCAGAAGTTGCCGCCCCTGACCGTCGCGGAAACCGGCTCACCGTAATGCACCCCGGCAAGCGTCACCTCCGATGTCGGCACGGCATAGCTGTGGACGAAATAGAAGTACTCGCCCGGCTCGATCCCATCGAGGAGGGGGTCCTCGCGACAATCCGTCAGTTGATTCCATCCCATATGAGGCACGGGCCGCCCCGGGGCAGCCTCGAGCAGCCGCACGGTGCCGGGCAGGACGCCCAGGCACTCGGTCGGTCCCTCCGCCGAGCGCTCAAAGAGGAGTTGCATCCCGAGGCAGATGCCGAGCACCGGCTGGCGCAACGTCGGCAGCAACTCCGCCAGGCCCGAGCGGCGCAGCCGCAGCATCGCATCCGCCGCCGATCCCACTCCCGGCAACAGAACTCGCGGCGAGGCCGCGATCGTACGCGCGTCGCTGCTCACGACGGCGTGCGCGCCCAGCCGCTCGAGCGCGAATTGCAGCGAGGCGAGGTTGGCGCCGCCGCTGTCGATGATCACGGCCTCGGTCAAAGCACTCCCTTCGTGCTCGGCAGCTCGCGGCTCTCGCGCCGCAGCGCCTGGCGCAGCGCCCGGCCGACGCCCTTGAAGCAGGCCTCGATCATGTGATGGCTGTTCTCGCCCGTGACACTCACGTGCACTGCGGCACCGAGAGATTCCGCCAGCGAGCGGAAGAAGTGCGGCACCAGCTCAGTCGGCAGGCCGCCCACCGCCTCGCGGTTGAAGCGACCGGAAAATTGCGCAGATGCGCGCCCCGATAGGTCGATTGCGACCTGCGCCTGTGCCTCGTCCATCGGCAGGAGGAAGCCGTAGCGTGCAATGCCCACTTTCGATCCGAGTGCCCGCCGCAGGGCTTCCCCGAGCGCAAGGGCGCAATCCTCCACGGTGTGATGCTCGTCGACTCGTAAGTCACCCTCGCAGGTGAGCTCGAGTGCAAAGCCGCCGTGCTTGGCGAGTTGCTCCAGCATGTGGTCGAAGAACCCGATGCCGGTGGTGATGCGGATCGGAGAGGTATCGTCGAGGTTCACGCGGACTTCGATCCCGGTCTCCCGGGTACGTCGTTCAACTCGAGCGTGGCGCGCGGTGAGAGTCTTGACGACCGCGGGCCAGGTCTCATCGGGCGTTCCATGCCGGCGTACCCGCACGCCGCGCACTCCGAGGTTGGCGGCGAACTGCAGGTCCGTATCGCGATCACCCACAACCGCGCTGGTGGAAAGGTCCACACCGCTCGCGGGAATGTATTCCGCCAGCAGGCCGGTGTTGGGCTTGCGGCAGCCGCAGCCATCCTCCTTGCGGTGCGGGCAGACGAAAATCGCGTCGAACTCGATCCCCTGCGAGCGCAGCGTGTCGAGAATGAACTGTTGCGGCAGCTTGAACGCTGCCTGTGGGAAGGAGTCGGTCCCGAGCCCGTCCTGGTTGGTGACCATCACCAGGCGATAGCCGTGGTGTTTAAGGTCCGCCAGGGCCGCGAAAACCCCCGGCATGAAGCGGACTTTCTCCAGCGAGTCGACCTGCTCGTCCGGCGGCTCTTCCACCAGAGTACCGTCGCGATCGATGAAGAGTGTCGCTGCGGGACGGTTCAAGACCAGGCCTCCAGCAATCGACCGTTCTGCTCCGGCGTACCGACCGTGATGCGAAGCGCGCGTCCGAGTCCCGGGTAGCCGCGCGCGTCCCGCACCAGGAGGCGCGCTTCGCGGGCGCGAGCCAAGGCCGTTGCCGCATCGGCGAATTCCGCCAGCACGAAGTTGGCGGCGCTGGGCCATACCTTTGTGATACCTGCCAGCCGGGGCAGCGCTCGCAACAGCCGCTCGCGCTCCGCAAGCAACACTTCGAGGCGCGCCCGCGACTCGGCCCGAGCCTCGGGCGTCAGGCGATGGAGTACCGCCTCCAGAGTGAGTTGCGGGATGGCATAAGGCGGGATGATCTTGCGCAGCAGGGCGATGATCTCGGGGTCGGCGATGAGCGCGCCGCAGCGCGCGCCCGCCAGGCCGTAAGCCTTGGACAGCGTGCGCAGGATCGCGAGATTGGGCAGCTCGGTCACGAGTCGCGCGAGGCTCGGCCGCGCGGCAAACTCGAGGTAGGCCTCATCGATGACCACCAGCGCGCGGCCGGCCAGCCGACGCGCGATCCGCAGGATTGCCGCCTCATCGAGCAGGTTTCCGCTCGGGTTGTTCGGCGAGCAGAGGAAGATCAGCTTCACGGCCGCGGTGCAACGCTCGAGCAAACCCTGCTCATCGACAGCGAAGCCGTCCGCTGCGACGAGTGGTACCTGCAGGACTTCCGCGCCCTGGATCCGCGCGCTGACCGAATACATTCCGAAGGTAGGCGGACACACGAGCACCGCATCGCGGCCGGCGCGGCAGAAGGCGCGCGTGAGCAGGTCGATCGCCTCATCGCTGCCGCGTCCCACGAGGATCGAGGCGGGAGCGACGTCATAGAGCTCCGCGAGGCACTCGATCAGCGCCCGCGGCTGCGGCTCCGGGTAGCGGTTGAGTCCAGCCCGCGAAGCGTCCCCCGCGGGACGCCACGGCAGCTCGTTGGCATGCAATCGCTCGAGGCTCGGCTCCCAGGAGGCATGCTCGTAGGGCTTGAGCGCCACGATGTCAGGTCGCGCCAGCTCCTGCACCCAGCTCACGAACCGCTCCTGGCCAGCGGCATGGCAACAGTCTCCGAGGCGAGAGCGGTGAGTCGGCGCGTCACGGCGCCGGCGTGCGCATCGAGTCCTTCGAGCCGCGCCAGGGTGACGGCAACCGGACCCAGGGAGCGCAGGCCTGCGGGCGAGAGCTCCTGCACGGTGATCCGCTTGACGAAGTCGAGCACCGAGAGCCCGCTGTAGGCGCGCGCATAGCCGTAGGTCGGCAGCACGTGGTTGGTGCCCGAGCAGTAATCGCCCATCGGCTCCGGCGACCAGGTGCCGAGGAATATCGAGCCTGCGCTCGAGACCTTCTCCAGCCAGCGGCGCGGCTCGCGCACCTCGAGGATCAGGTGCTCGGGGGCGTACTCGTTGGCAACTTCGAGGGCGCCCTCGAGGTCCCTCACCACGATGCAGCGGCTGCTGGCGAGCGACTGTTCCAGGATCGCCCGGCGCGAGAGAGTGTGTGTCTGGCTTGCAATCTCAACGGCGACCGCCTCGGCGAGCGGGCGGCTCGGCGTCAGCAGAATCGCCTGCGCCTGCGTGTCGTGCTCGGCCTGGGCCAGCAGGTCCGCGGCGACGAACTCGGCGCGTGCGCTGTCGTCGGCGATCACGAGCACTTCCGAGGGACCCGCGGGCATGTCGCAGGCCGCACCTGCCGGATCGCCTGCTACCGCCTGCTTGGCAGCCGTCACCCAGGCGTTGCCGGGTCCGAAGATCTTGTCGACCTTGGGTACCGTGCCCGTACCGTACGCCATCGCGGCGATAGCCTGTGCGCCGCCGACCTTGTACACGGAATCGATGCCGCAGAGTGTGGCTGCGGCGAGCACCGCCGGATTGGCCCGCCCATCGCGGCGCGGCGGCGTGCAGAGCACCCGCCGCGGGCAGCCGGC
>DATAXF010000128.1:0-2492 GCA_036273095.1 Steroidobacteraceae bacterium
CCGTTGCACGCTGCGCTCAGCGCATGTAAGACTCTCGCGCATGGCGCACAAGCGGGCGTTGATCGTCGACGACTCGAGATCGGCGCGTCTTTTCCTCGCGCGTATCCTCGAGAAGCACGAAATAGACGTCGATAGCGTCGACAGCGCCGAGGCCGCCATCGGCTACCTGGCGAGCCGAAGGCCCGACGTCATCTTCATGGATCACATGATGCCGGGCATGGACGGCTTCCAGGCGGTGCAGGCCATCAAGAACGATGCGCGCACCGCCACCATACCCATCATGATGTACACGTCCCAGGAAGGGGAGGTCTACCTGGGACAGGCGCGCGCGCTGGGTGCCGTCGGCGTGTTGCCGAAGCAGATCAAGCACGCCGACGTCTCGAAGGTGCTGTACCAGCTGCACCTCATCGCCGACCGCCGCAGCGACGAGCAGACGACCTTCAGCCCGTTGGAGGCTGTCATGCCGGATGAGGCCGGGGAAGGCGCCGGCAGGGAGGCCGCTGGCACCGCCGCGGGTCGGGATCCCGAGCTGCCGGATTCAGTTCCGGCGCTGCGCCGCTGGCTGCATGCCAGCCTCGAGGCGCAGACGGACCGAATCATGGCCGAGATCCACGCGGCTCAGCCCGGCTCGCGCGGGTCCGGCTGGCCTGCGGGCGTGGCAGCCATTGCGTGCGCGGTGGCAGTCCTTGCCGCCGGTTTCTGGTGGGGCGATTACACCCGGATGCAGGCGGATCGCGCGGCGCTGATGCTCCTGCGCCAGGCGACCGCTTCGCCATCCGCTGCGGCCGCGGTAGTGCCCGGGCCGCCTGTGAGCGCGCTGTCGGCGCCGGGCGCTTCGCCAGCCGCAACGCCGCAACCGCTCGTGCTCGAGGTTCCGTACGGCGCCGACGCCCTTGGAGGCCCGCGGCTGGGGGTCATCAAGCGGTTGCTGGACCGTCTGGAGGCGGATAACGTGAGTGGCGTGGTGCAGATCCGCACCTTCGCCGGCCGGTTTTGCCTGCGGGGCGATTCGGTGAAGGGATACTCCCTGGCTCCCGGCAAGACTCTGTTTGCCCAATGCGATGTCGTCGGCAATCCCGCCGATGACGCTCTGCCGCCGGCGCAGCGCATGCCTCTGGGTCTCGCCAACCTCATCGGCGGGATCCGCGGCTCGACCCACGGCGCTCTGGACGTTGAGACCTCCGTGGGCGATCCTGCAACCCTGAGAACTCCGTACCCTCCGGTTACCGACCAGCTGACGGCGGGCGAATGGAACCAAGCCGGCAAGGCCAACAATCGAGTCGAGATCCTGGTGCGTTGAGCTCTGCCGTGAGTGAACCGGACCCGGCAGCGTCATGGTCCGTGGTGCCCGCGGATGATTTCCGCCCCCCGGCGTGGCTTCGCAGCCGCCATCTGCAATCCATGCTGGCCAGCACTTCGGCGCGCCGCGGCCCGATCGCGCGCCGCTCCGCAGCGTTGGTCGCGGCGCAACGGGAATTGCTGCTCGACTGTGGCGGCGGCGTACGGCTGCAGTGCTTCCGCTCGACTCCGCCGCGGGGCAGCGGCAGTCCCGTCGTGCTGCTGCATGGCTGGGAGGGCAGCGCGGATTCGCTGTACGTCCTCTCGCTGGGGCAGCAGCTCTTCGATCGCGGCTTCGATGTTCTGCGGCTCAACCTGCGCGACCACGGCGATACCCATCATCTCAACCGCGGGCTCTTTCACTCCTGTCTGCTGCCGGAGGTGGTCGGCGCGGTGCAGGCGCTGCAATCGGTGCTCGACGGCAAGCCCCTGCGGCTCGTCGGCTTCTCGCTCGGCGGCAATTTCATGCTGCGTGTCGGCGCTCAGGCCCGCACGGCGAATCTCGACCTCGCGAAGATCATCGCGGTCTCGCCGGTGTTGGATCCGAGCGATACTTTGCGCGCGCTGGAAAGCGGCTTCGTCGGCTATCCGCTCTACTTCGTGCGCAAGTGGTGGCGCTCGCTGCTGAAGAAGCAGGCGGCGTGGCCGGCCCACTACGATTTCGCGGCGCTGCGGCGGGTGCGGGATCTGCGGCGCCTGACCGCGGAGCTCATCACGCGCTTCACGGATTTCGCCAGCCTGGAGGAGTATCTCGACGGCTACTCGATCACCGGCGCGCAGCTGCGCGGGCTCGAGGTGCCGAGCACCATCATCACTTCGCTCGATGACCCCATCATCCCCGCAGGCGGTCTGGAACGGCTGGCACATCCGCCGTCGCTGCGTATCGTGGTGACACGATTCGGCGGCCACTGCGGATTTCTCGACCGGCTCACCGGTCCTACCTGGGTGGAGCGGCGCATTCTCGCCGAGCTCGGGGAGCAGTCCTCGGATCTCGATCCGGCGCTGACCGGCGCCTAGGGAAGCTCTGCACAGGGGCCTGTGCGAGCATGGTTTGAAGGGACAGTCATTCTTTTGGGTGCTCCGGGGGCTCGTGGAGCTTATTCTGGCCTGGTTCATCCGGGCTGGAGGCGATCTGTGCGATGCGCATCGACACT
>DATAXF010000129.1:0-17720 GCA_036273095.1 Steroidobacteraceae bacterium
TCATGATGGTGTAGTGCACCTGCTGGCCGAGGCGGTTCGACCCGTTCATTGGGTAGATGTTGGCGGGAAGAACGAGGGCCAGGGCGGCGACGAGGAGCGCGGCGGTCCAGGCCGCCGAATTGGGCTTGCGCAGCCACAGCCTGGCGCCGCACCGCGGGCAGGGGTGCCCTTCGGCCGAGAGCGGCTGGACGAGATCGCACGTCGTGCACCCCAACATCGGGCCGCCTCTCCCTGCCGGCGTCTCGCCGCCTATCGCCCGCCAGACCGTGCGCACATCGAGCGTCGCGCGCGACAGCATGGTGAGGAATGCGGCCGCAATGAAGCAGGCGCCGCCCGGCTCGATGATGACGTGCGCCTGATCGATGTTGATCAGGCGGAAGTAGCCGACGCAGCCGGCGAGAAGATAGACATCTATCATGGCCCACGGATCGAGCCAGATCGACCAGCGGAACGCGGCCCCCAGCCAGGAGGGCCGGTGCCCGAGACTGAGCGCCCCGAGCACCGCCGTCAGCAGACCGAAGCGCAGGAACGGCAGCACGATGACGAAGAGCGCGCTGAGCCCCGCGAGCAGGATCCAACCCTTTACCCACAGCAGCGCCGCCCCCATGGCCGTGATGGTCTGCGAGTGCATGCCGAACAGATCCACCCGCAGGAGCGGCAGCACGTTGAGCGGCACGAGCAACAGCAGTGTCGCCAGCGAGCACGCGAGCGCGGCACCGATGCTGCGCCCGCTGGTCTTCTCGAGGTCGCTTCCGCAACGGATGCAGACGGCGGTATCGGGCCGCAGCAAGCGCGGGATCTCTTCCAGGGTTCCGCAGTCTGGACATGCGATCGTCACGCCGTGTAGTAGCAACGGTGATGCCCGGGATTGACTTTTACGGGATGGCGCTTCAAGAATGCCTGGGCTCGGCGCCTCGGAGATGCCGGGGGGGACCGGATGCAGCCGTATCTTCTCGCTCCGCACGTCTATCCGTGCGTCAGCGGGCAACACGTGGTCCTCATGGACCTCGAGCGCGACAAGTACGTCGCGGTCGTCCCCGCTCATCGACTGGCGGCCTGGGTACGCGGTTGGCCCGTCGACTCCACAGAGACTCCGGATCCACCCCAGCACCCCGATGCCGGTGCGGATGCCCTGGTCTCGCAAATGCTCGCTCATGGGATGCTGGTGCGCGACCCGCAGGTCGGCAAGCCGGCCGTTCCCGTGTCCGCGGCCCGGGTGACCCGCAGCCTGGTCGAGTTCGATCTCGATAGCCGTCCGCGAACGGGCGCGGCGCTCCTCTGGCGCTTCGGCTGCAGCTACCTGCAAGCGCAGCTCTCTCTCAAGCTCCGTCCCATCCAGGCCATCGTCGAGGCGGTGCGCGATCGCAAGGCGCCGCGGCGGCTGAGGCGCTCTCCCCGGGAAGCCGATGCGGTCCGCCTGCGCGCGCTGGTGAGCGCGTTCACACGGCTGCGGCCGCTTTTCTACACGCTGCGGTCCGCTTGTCTGCTCGACTCCCTGACGATGTTGCTGTTCCTCCGTGCCGAGGGCATCCACCCTGAGTGGGTGTTTGGCGTCAAAACCGAGCCGTTCGACGCCCATTGTTGGGTTCAGCATGGCGATGTCGTGCTGAACGACGCGCCGGATCGGGTGCGGCAGTACTCGCCCATTCTGGTCGTGTAGGACGCCGTGTTCCGCTACGTGGCGTTCGTCTGGAACGATCAGGATGCCGCCGCCCGGGAGGCCGCGCAGGCCCTGCTGCAGCGCCATGCCGGCACGGGTGAGGACTGGCGCGTGGCGCTGCGCGGCTGCGGTGCGGAAGTGCGCTATGCGAAGAGCGGCACCGGCTCGAGCGCCGCATACATCCTCGCTGAGGATGGCGGCGTCGTGCTCGGGAATCTCTTCGCGCGCTCGCAGGAGGGGGTCTCCACGGCGGCGCCCCTGCTCCTGGGCGCGGACGACAGTCGCGCGATGCTCGACAGCGACGGGCGGCATCTCATCGAATGCTTCTGGGGACGCTATGTCGCGTTCCTCCACGATGCGCCGGCCCGGGCAACCTGGGTGGTGCGCGACCCTTCAGGCGGGCTGCCGTGCTATCTGGTGCGCTGCCGCGGCGTCGACCTCTACTTCTCCTGGATCGACGACATCGCCGCTCTCCTCGATACGCCGCTCGAGGTCAACTGGCCCTACCTGATCGCGACCGTCAGCTTCCTGCGGGAGCACTCCCATGGAACCGCGCTGCGCGAGGTCACCCAGGTGCTCGCGGGAGAGTGTGTGGAGACGCGGGCTGGAGCCTCGAAGCGTCTCTTCTACTGGGACCCGCTGCAGGTTGCCAACACCGAGGTCATCGAAGACCTCGGCGCGGCGGTCGCGGCCCTGCGGCAGTGTGTGCGCGACGTCGTCCACGCGTGGGCGTCCTGTTACGATCATTTGCTGTTGTCGCTCTCGGGCGGCCTCGACTCCTCGATCGTGCTCGCGTGTCTCGCGGACGCGCCGTCGCGGCCGCGGCTGACCTGCTTTCATTACTATCCCCTCGGCGCCGACCTCGACGAGCGCGGCTTCGCGCGTGCGGCCGCGGCGAAGGCGGGCCTCGAGCTGATCGAGCGCAGCCGCGATTCCTCCTTCAGCCTGCAGCCGCTGCTCAGCATCCACCGCACGCCGGAGCCGACCAACTACCCCTATTTCCTGGAGCACGGCCGGCTGCATGCGCAGCTCGCCGCCGAGCACGGTGCCGCCGCGGTGGTGATCGGGTATGGGGGCGATCAGCTCTTCTATCAGGAGCGCGCCGAGTGGGCGCCGGGGGATTTCCTCCACCGCCGCGGGCCGCGGCCCGGCCTGTTGCGGATAGCGCTCGATGCCGCGCAGATGGATCAGCTCTCCTTCTGGCGCATCCTGGGGCAGGCGGCCGCGGGTTACCTCGGACACCGGCGCTGGAGCGTCCTGCAGGAGGCGGGACGGATGCGGCCGCTGCTCGTGCCGGCGGTGATCGAGGAGGCGAGGCGCAGCGCCACGTTTTTGCATCCGCTGCTGCGTCATCCGCGCGGCGCGCCGAGCGGCAAGCTGTGGCACGCCCATCAGATCAGTCAGCCGTTCGACTTCTACGATCCGCTTGGACGCGAGGGTGATGCGGAGCTGATCTCGCCGCTCTTCTCGCAGCCGGTCATGGAGCTCTGCCTGCGCATTCCAACCTATGTGCTGACTCACGACGGCTGGGACCGCGCGGTGGCTCGCCGGGCGTTCTACGATGAGCTGCCGCCGCAGATCCGCAACCGCCGCAGCAAGGGCGGGATCGAGGAGCACCTGCGCCTCACCCTGGAGCACAACCGCGGCTTCCTGCGCGAGCTGCTCCTGGATGGAGCGCTGGTGAGGGAAGGGGTCGTCGACCGGTCGCGCCTGGCAGAGGTACTCTCGGGCAGAGCCACCCGTATCCGCGCCGGCTCCGGCGAGCTCCTCGAGTACGCCGGGATCGAGGCCTGGCTGCGTCGCTGGGGCGAGCGCGTGCGGCGGGCGGCCGCCTAGGTGTTCGGGGTCAAGCTGTAGGATATGATCTACAAAAAGGGGGGCTTTCGCCCCACGGCGCATTTAGCTGGGTAGAGGGATAGGGATTGGATAAAAAAGACATGGGCGAGGTCAAGCGCTTCCCCCTACCGGGGCGGGGGGACGAATTCGTGGAGCGGTTGTGCCGCACGCACGAGGCGCAGCTGCTGGCCTACCTCACCCAGATGCTGGGTAGGCCTGAGATCGCGCGCGAGGTGGCGCAGGACACATTCGAGCAAATGCATCGGACCTACCGTCCGGAGCAGGTGCTGTTTCCCCGCGCCATGCTCTTCAAGGTGGCGACGAATTTTGCGCTGATGCATCTGCGGCGGCGGCGTCTGGAGAACGCCATGATCGCGGGCTCGGCGGGAATGGAGGAGGTACCCGACCACCGCATGGGTCCGGACCGGCAGGCGATGGCGGATCAGATCGGCCAGCACTTGGCTAGCGTTATCAAAGAGTTGCGTCCAAATCTTCGCAATGTTTTCATCATGGCCCATGTGCAAGGTAAACCCCGCAAGGACATCGCGCTCGCGCTCGGTATCTCCGAGAAGCGGGTGGACAAGCGCATGACCAAGGCGCTCAAGATCTGTCGCGACCACCTCTGCTCCCGCGGCATCGACCTGGCGGAGGTGGAATAGTGATTTGGGGCCTCCTCAGACGGCGCCGGGTTCGCCATCAGGCGGCCAGTTGGCACACTCGCATCGGACGCCGGCTCACGATCGTGCAACGCCAGGCATTTGAGACCTGGATTGCCGACCCGGTAAATGCCCGGGAATTCCACGCGCAACGCTATCTGCTCGATGTGCTGATGGAGCTCAAGGGACGTCCATGCGCGGACGTGCTGGGAAGCGTTGTTCAAGTGAAGCGGGCACGCTACTGGGCCCCTCTGCGCCAGTGGCTCGCATCCGGGACCGTATGGGCTTCGGGCGCTGTCACTGCCACCGTAGTCCTGGCCGTTGCGATCGGATGGTCAGTTTTGCGCGCCGAAGGGTACCTGGCGCAGACGTATCAGGCAGCCATCGGACAGGTCCGTAATGTAGTTCTGCCGGATGGCAGTGTCGTAGGTCTGAACACGCAGACGGTGCTCGAATGGGTGGGCAGCCCGAGCGATCGGCGGGTTCGCCTCATCCGTGGCGAGGCTTACTTCCAGGTCGTGCACGACCCTGGCCGGCCTTTCCGCATCATGCTTGCGCACAGCCAGGTCCAGGTGCTCGGCACGCGCTTCGACGTCTATCAGATGGCAAACGGTGACGTCCGCGTCAGTGTCATCAGCGGCATGGTGGCCGTCGAGGCATTGGACGACGGTCAGGGCGTGCCCTCCTGGAGCAGGCGTCTCACCTCCGGCCAGCAGATCGAATACTCGCCGGTAGGCCTCGTTGCCGATGTGCACTCCATCGTGGCACCGAAGGTCATCCGCTGGCGCGAGGGCATGCTGGAGACTCAGGGCGAGCCGCTGGAGGACTTCGTCAGCGACATCAGCCGCTATACCACCGAGCGCATCGTGATTGCCGACCCGCGGGCCGCCACTCAGCAGGTAGGCGGCGCCTTCAGCGTCCACAACATCAACGCCACACTCGACCGCCTCAGCCGGATCGCCCCGGTCACCGTCACGCACGACCGGGACGAGGTCATTTTGGGGTACCGGCAGCCGCCGGCCGGGCCGCGGCCGGGCGGGGCGGGAGAGCGCTGAGCTGCCAGTTTCACGGGGTTTTTGGACCATCACCAAAACTACAGAGGATAACCAGTATGCTGATTCTTACGAGGCGCGTCGGTGAGACCGTCATGATCGGGGACGACGTGACCATCACCGTTCTCGGGGTCAAGGGCAATCAGGTGCGCGTCGGTATCAATGCGCCGAAGAGCATCGCGGTGCATCGCGAAGAGATCTACGAGCGCATCAAGAGAGAGCACGCCGCCGAGGCTGCCGAGAAGCAAAAAACAGGTTTCGCATCGGCTCCGCCCGCCTGACGGGGGTTCTGCAGGCGCGACGTCGCGGATGGATTCCCAGGGACGGTCCCGAGGCCTCGTCGGGGGGGTGCCGGAGTCCTGGGAAACGTCCGCGACCAGTCGCCGGGGGTCGGTCTGTCGCCCTGCACCGCCGGGGATGTTTATAATTATGTGAAACCAGCCCGGTGAGAGGCGTTAACGAATAACAATGCGCTACCAGCAATCGAGGGAAGAAAGCGCCGCAATCCTGCGGCGGGCGCTGCAGCTGATGTCTCCCCACAAGGCCGGCTATCACCCCGTGAGCTACGCGGTGTGGTACGAGCACGCGGCCGATCTCAACCCGGGCCTCACCCAGGAGCTCGACAAGCTTCTTGGCGCCGACGGCCTGCTGTCGGATACCGAGATCTGCCGCCTCCACGCGCTGCACATCGCCGGACGCGACATCCAGGCTTTCGAGCTGGCGCAGAATCAGCTGCGCGAGGTGCTCGGGGAGTCGGAAAAGGAGGCCGAGCAGGCGGAGCGGACGGTCAAGCGGTTCACTCTGACTCTGGACGATGCGATCGCGGAAGCACGCCGGCACGAGGGCGGCGGCGATGTGTTCGCCGAGAGGGTGAGCCGGGTGTTGGCGGAAGCCTCCATGCTGCAAACCGTGCTCGGCGTGCTGCACCAGCAGCTCGCCAAGCAGCGTGAGGAGGTCGACCATGTCATGGAGCGGCTGGAGCGCGCCCAGACCGAGCCGCTGCGGGATCCGCTGACCGGCCTCAACAACCTCCACGGCCTGCGCCGCACCGTCGAGGCGCGCGACAGCGCCGAGCTCATCGGCATCACCTTCCTCGCCCTCGACATCGATCACTTCAAACGCGTCAATGACACCCACGGGCATGTCATCGGCGACAAGGTGCTGACCAGGGTCGCCGACATCCTGCGTGAGCATCTGACGGGCGAAGATATTGCCGCGCGCCTCGGGGGCGATGAGTTCGCGTTGCTGCTGTCAGGCAAGTCCCTCGACGCCGCCGCCGCGTTGGCGGAGAACATTCGCGATACCGCCACACGCACCGTCATCACCCACGCCGACGGAATGCAGTACGCCGGCGCCGTCACGCTATCTATCGGCGTCGCCAGCGGTGAGCTCGGCGATACGCTGGAATCCCTGCGCCATCGCGCCGACGAAGCGCTCTACGACGCCAAAGACGGCGGCCGTAATCGGGTCGCACTCGCCGCCGACAGATCCGCCGCCTCCTGAGCCGGCGCTCAGGCACAGGGATGTGCCCCGCCGCCGCAGGTGGCGGAGTCTCGGGCAAAAACCACGCTTTTTGCCCGAGACGCGCTGGGCCGGGCAGGAGCCCGGATCCAGCGCTAACATTCAGTAACGTTCACTGCGAGACCGCCTTGCGAGGTCTCCTTGTAGATCGTCGACATGTCGGCGCCGGTCTGACGCATCGTCGCGATGACGTGATCGAGCGAGACTTTGTGTGAGCCGTCGCCGCGCATCGCGAGTCGCGCCGCATTGATCGCTTTGACGGCGCCCATGGCGTTGCGCTCGATACAGGGGATCTGGACCAGCCCGCCCACGGGGTCGCAGGTCAGGCCGAGGTTGTGCTCCATGCCGATCTCGGCCGCATTCTCGATCTGCTCAGTGCTGCCCTGGAGCGCCGCGACGAGTCCGGCGGCCGCCATGGAACAGGCGACACCGACCTCGCCCTGGCATCCCATCTCCGCGCCCGAGATCGAGGCGTTGCGCTTGTAGAGCATGCCGATGGCCGCCGCGACGAGGAGGAAGCGAATGATGCCTTCTTCGCTCGCCCCGGGCTCGAAGCGGCGATAGAAGTGCAGCACCGCCGGCACGATGCCCGCCGCGCCGTTGGTCGGCGCCGTGACGACGCGGCCGCCGGCGGCATTCTCCTCGTTGACGGCGAGAGCAAATGCGTTCACCCAATCCATCGCATCGAGCGGCCGCGACGGGCCGCTTTCCGAGAGGACGCGGTAGAGCTTGGGCGCGCGCCGGCGCACCTTCATCGGGCCTGGCAGCACCCCGCTCTGATGGAAGCCGCGCTCGACACAGCCTTGCATGACTTCCCAGAGACGCAGCACGCCCGCGCGCACCTTCGCCTCGCTGGCCCACGTGCGCTCGTTGGCCAGCACGAGCTCGAAGAGCTCGAGCCCGTGCTCACGGCAGAGCGCGAGCAGCTCGGCTCCGGAGTTGAACGGGTAGGGCGGCTGCGGCCGCTGCGTTGCCTCGCGCGCCTGACTTTCGCCGCCGCGGACGATGAAGCCGCCGCCGATGGAGTAGTACTCCTCCTCACGCAGCGTCTTGCCGTCCGCGGAAGCTGCCGCGAACCGCATGCCGTTCGGATGGCCCGGCAGTCGCTCGGTACGAAGCAACAGGAGCTGCGCCTTCTCGTTGAAGTCGATCTCGTGTCGGCCGAGGAGGCGGATGCGATGGCTGTCCCGAATGCGCTGCAGGGTGGGCTCGATGCTGTCGGGATCGACCGTTTCCGGATCCCCGCCCTCCAGCCCCATGAGCACCGCGCGATCGGTTCCATGGCCGAGGCCCGTCAGGGCGAGGGAGCCGTACAGGCGCACCGTCACCTGCTGTGTCGCGGACAGAAGGCCGTCTTGCTCCAGGCCCAGGATGAACTCTCGCGCGGCGCGCATCGGCCCCATGGTGTGCGAGCTCGACGGCCCGATGCCGATCTTGAAGATGTCGAAGACGCTGAGGGACATTTGCGGAATCCTTCTGCTGGCGCTGCCAGCCCTCTCTATGTGAGGCGATTATCGGCCAAACGGAAGAGGACAACCTGTCCGCTTGCGACGTTTATCGACCCCGGAGGCGCCGCAGTTCCCGTCTCTGATGCTTGTCCGGGCGCTCGTCCGGACGGGGCGTCATCGCAGCGGCGAGACGCATGCGCTGCGCATGCTGTTCGCGTCGGGTGCGGCTAGCGTCCGTCTCCGCGTAGCAGGCTGTGGCCTCCTTGGCTGGCCCGCGCCGCTCCGGTATCGCGACCACGGCGCATTCGAAGTCGACGCCGCCCCGGGCGAAGGTCACGGCATCCCCGGACCGTACGCTGTGAGAGGGTCGCACCCTCGCGCCATTGACGTGCACCTTACCGCCGTTCACGGCCTCCGCGGCCCCCGACCGGGACTTGAAGAGGCGCACGCCGAAGAGCCAGCGGTCGATTCGTGCCGCTCCCGCGCTCATGCGGAGCGGGAGACCACCTGGCCGCCTCTGATGACCGCGCGGCAGGGATTGAAGCCGGTCCAGTAGCCGAGCTCCTCCGGCTGCCTGATCGCCCAGACCACGAAATCCGCAGCTCTGCCTGGGGCAAGGGTGCCGCGCTCTTCCTGCATCCCGAGCGCGCGTGCCGCGTGCCGGGTCACTCCCGCCAGCGCCTCCTCGCAGGTCAGGCCGAAGAGTCGGGTGGCCATGCTCATCGCGAGGAGCAGCGAGCTGCCGGGGGCCGACCCGGGGTTGCAGTCCGTGGCAACGGCCATGCTCGCGCCTGCCGTCCGCAGCGCCGCCAGGGGCGGCTTTCGCTCCTCGCCCAGGCAGAAGAACGCGACCGGCAGGAGCACCGCCACGGTGCCCGAGGCGGCCAGAGCTTCCGCCTCCCGTGCGGTCGCAAACTCCAGGTGATCGCAGGAGAGCGCCCCGTGGCGTGCCGCGAGCAGGCTCCCGCCCAGATTGGAGAGCTGCTCGGCGTGCATTTTCACCGCAACGCCGAGACGGCGGGCAGCAGCAAAGAGCTTTTCGGCCTGTTCAACGCTGAATGCAATACTTTCGCAGAAGATATCGACCGCATCGACCAATCCTTCGGCATGTAGCCTGGGCAGCCACTCCGTCGCGATAGCGTCAATATAGGCATCCGCCCGGCCCGCGTATTCCGGTGGCAGGGCATGAGCGGCCAGCAGAGTCGTGCTGACGGTTACCGGCAGGGCGCGACCCAGAGCTCTCGCGACCCGAAGCATCTTGCCTTCGTCTTCCAGCGTCAGGCCATACCCCGACTTGATCTCGACCGTGGTGACACCTTCGGCGAGGAGCGCCTGAAGCCGCGGCAGGCTTTCGTCGAAAAGCTGCTGCTGCGAGGCGGCGCGCACCGCGCGCATGCTGGAAAGTATCCCGCCCCCGGCCCGGGCAATCTCCTGGTACGAGCGTCCCCGCAGCCGCTCGGCGTACTCCGGCGCCCGGGTGCCCGCGAATACCAGATGGGTATGACAGTCGACGAGCCCGGGAGTCAGCCAGCCGCCCCCCAGGTCATGCGACTCATCCGGACGGTACTCTCCGGGCAGGTCCTGCTCGGCGCCGACCCATTCGATGCGCGGCCCGCGGGTGACGACAGCGCCCCGCTCATAGCGGGTCATTGAGGCATCGCAGGCGGCAATGCCGACGTTTCGCCAGAGGTGCAGGCTCCCGGTCATGAGGCAATCATAAGAGACGGTTCCACTAGTGGGAACATTTGGGTACAATGCGCGCCCCCTCGGGCTCCTCGGCCGTGGGGGACGATAAAAAAAGGCCCCCCGAGGGGCTTTTTGTTTTTTGGGCCTCAGGGCCCTTTATTTTTTATGGCCGAGTTGTAACGACCATGCCCGCAACCTTGCGAGAGCGGCTCATCGCCCTCATTGAGCCCCTCGCCGGGCGGCTGGGCTATGAGCTCGTCGAGCTCGAGTATTCCGCAGGACGCGGAAGCGCCGTGGTGCGACTCTTCATCGACTGCCCCGAGGGAGTGGGGCTCGCGGACTGCGAGCGGGTGAGCCGCGAAGTCTCCGCTCTGCTCGATGTCGAGGATCCGATACCTACTGCGTACACGCTCGAGGTTTCATCGCCGGGATTCGACCGGTTGTTGCGCACGCAGGCGCATTTCGCGCGCTTCGTCGGCTCGCGGGTGTTGGTGGAGCTCAACTTGCCGCGCGAGGGGCGCCGCCGCTACACCGGCACGCTGCTGTCGGCGGACGAGGCCGGTATCGCGCTCGATGTCGACGGGCAGCGCGTCCCGATGTCTTTTGCGGAGATTGACAAGGCCAGGCTGACGGGCGAGAGGTGACAGTAGTGAACAAGGAAATCCTGATGGTCGTCGATGCCGTCTCCAACGAGAAGGGCGTCGACAAGGAAGTGATCTTCGAGGCGCTCGAAGCCGCGCTGGCGTCGGCTACCCGCAAGAAGCACGGCGAGGAGTGGGATGCGCGCGTCGCCATCGACCGCAAGAGCGGCGACTACGAGACCTTCCGCCGCTGGAAGGTGTTTGCCGACGACTCGACCGAGCTCGAGGCGCCGGAGCGCGAGCTGCGCCTGGATGATGCGCGCGAGCTCGATCCGAAGGTCGAGGTCGACGGCTTCGTCGAGGAACCGATGGAGTCGGTGTCTTTCGGCCGCATCGCCGCGCAGCAGGCCAAGCAGGTCATCGTGCAGAAGGTGCGCGAGGCGGAGCGCCAGCAGGTCGTCGACGCCTACCTCGATCGCGTCGGCACACTGGTGAGCGGTGTCGTCAAGCGTGTCGATCGCAACGGCATTTTCGTGGACCTCGGCTCCAACGCCGAGGGCTTCGTGCCGAGGACCGACATGATTCCGCGCGAGCAGGTGAAGGCGCAGGACCGCATCAAGGCATTTCTGAAAGAGGTGCGCTCGGAGCTGCGCGGGCCGCAGCTTTTCCTGACGCGCACCGCGCCGGAGTTCCTGATCGAGCTGTTCAAGCTCGAGGTGCCGGAGGTCGGTCAGGGCCTCATCCAGATCCTGGGCGCGGCGCGCGATGCCGGCGTGCGCGCCAAGATCGCGGTGCGCAGCAATGATCCGCGCATCGACCCGGTGGGCGCCTGCGTCGGCATGCGCGGCTCGCGCGTGCAGGCGGTCTCCAACGAGATCGCCGGGGAGCGCGTCGACATCATCCCCCACAACGAGAATCCGGCGCAGTTCGTCATCAACGCCATGTCGCCGGCGGAAGTCATGTCGATCGTGGTGGATGAGGATTCCCACAGCATGGATATCGCGGTCGCGGAGGAGAAGCTCTCCCAGGCCATCGGCCGCGGCGGCCAGAACATCCGGCTCGCGAGCCAGCTCACCGGCTGGGAGCTCAATGTCATGACGGAGTCCGATGCCGAGGCGAAGAGCGAGTCCGAGGCCAAGGCGCTGGTGCAGCTGTTCATGAAGCAGCTCGACGTCGACGAGGACGTCGCTACCATCCTCGCCCAGGAAGGTTTCTCGACCGTCGAGGAGATCGCCTATGTGCCGCAGGCGGAGCTCGCCTCCATCGAGGAATTCGACGAGGCGATCGTGAAGGAGCTGCGCAATCGCGCCCGCGACGTCCTGCTCACGCAGGCGATCGCGAGCGAGGAAACGCTGGATCAGTCGATGCCGGCGGATGACCTGCTGCTGCTCGAGGGCATGAGCCCGGATCTCGCGCTGGCGCTGGCGCGGCGCGGCGTGCGCACCCGCGAGGATCTCGCGGAGCAGTCGGTGGAGGATTTGAAGGACATCGAGGGGCTGGCGGCCGACGAGGCCGGCAAGCTCATCATGACGGCCCGGGCCCCCTGGTTCCAGGCGGGTCAGGCCTGAGGATACGAAAAGTATGGCGGAAGTGACGGTTTCCCAGTTTGCCGAGGTCCTGAAGGTGCCGGTGGATCGGTTGCTCGTGCAGCTCGATCAGGCCGGTATCAAGGTCAAAGGGCCCGATGACCGTATCAGCGACGATGCGAAGCTCGAGTTGCTGACGCACCTTCGCCGCAGTCACGGTGGGACGGAGAGCGAGCGCGATGCGGCACCTCGCCGGATCACCCTCAAGCGCAAGACGCAGAGCGAGCTGAAGCTCGCAAGCGTTCAGGGGCGAGCGCGCACGGTCAACGTCGAGGTCCGCCAGAAGCGCACCTACATCAAGCGCGACGTGCTCGAGGAGCAAGCGCGCCATCAACAGGACGAGATCGACCAGAAGCGGCGCGAGGCCGAGGAAGTCGCGCGCGCCGAGGGCGAGCGCATCGAGGCCGAGCGCCGCGAGCGCGAGCGGCTGGAGGCGGAGAACCGCCGCCGCGTCGAGGAAGAGGAAGTCGCCCGCCGCCGCGCTCAGGATGAGGTGCGCCGGCAGGCCGAGCAGCGTGCGCGCGAGGACGAGGAGCGCCGCGAGCGCGAGCGCGAGGCAGAGCAGCGTCAGGTGCTGCAACGCGAGGCGCAGGAGCGTCAGGTGCAAGACCGTCATGTGCACCCGGAGCGGCGCACGGCGGCGGAGGCCGCCCCGCCCGCAGCACCGGAGTCGCCGCGCGCCCCCGCCGGACCCCAAGCCGCCGCACCGGTAGCGCGGGAACGCCCAGCGGCGGCGGCGCCGCCCGCTCCGTCCCGGGACCGTCCCGCGGCGGATGATCGACACACACGCTACGGCAGGCAGGAGTTGCATGTCACAACCGATGTCAGCTCGCGCTACAAGAAGAAGCGGCGTGCCAAATCACGCGCCGTACCGAGCTCCGCCGACGGGCGGCATGGATTCGAGATGCCCACTGCGCCGGTCGTGCGCGAGGTCGGCATCGGCGAGACCGTGACTGTCGCGGAGCTGGCGCAGAAGATGGCCGTCAAGGCGACCGAGGTCATCAAGGTCCTCATGAACATGGGTGTCATGGCGACCATCAATCAGCCGCTCGAACAGGACACGGCGGTGCTCGTGGTCGAGGAGATGGGCCATACGCCGAAGCTCCTCAAGGAAAATCAGATCGAGGTGGATCTGCAGGGCGTCGCGTCGGAGACGACGGAGCTGGAGCCGCGGCCGCCGGTCGTGACCGTCATGGGCCACGTCGATCACGGCAAGACCTCGCTGCTCGATTACATCCGGCGCACCAAGGTTGCGGCCGGGGAAGCGGGCGGTATCACTCAGCACGTGGGCGCTTACCACGTGGAGACGCCGAAGGGCGTCATCACTTTCCTCGACACGCCGGGCCACGCCGCTTTCACGGCGATGCGCGCGCGCGGCGCGAAAGCGACGGACATCGTCATCCTGGTAGTCGCAGCGGACGATGGCGTGATGCCGCAGACGGTGGAGGCGATCCAACACGCCCGCGCCGCGGGTGTACCGATCGTCGTTGCCGTCAACAAGATCGACAAGAGCGGTGCGGACCCGGACCGGGTGCGCACCGATCTCGCCAAGCAGGAAGTGATCGCCGAGGCTTGGGGCGGCCAGAACATGTTCGTCAACGTCTCGGCCCGAACGGGGCAGGGGATCGATGAGCTGCTCGAGGCCGTGCTGCTGCAGGCGGAGGTGCTGGAGCTGCGCGCGCCGCGCACCGGGCTGGCCGCCGGCGTCGTGATCGAGTCGAGCGTCGAGAAGGGCCGCGGTGCGGTGGCGACCGTGCTCGTCAAGAAGGGCACGTTGCGGCTCGGCGATCCCATCATTGCCGGCTCCGAGTTCGGCCGCGTGCGAGCGCTCTTCGATGAGAACGGTCGTCCGGTGGAGGAGGCTTCTCCCTCCATGCCGGTCGTGGTGCTCGGGCTCGCCGGCGCGCCCTATGCCGGTGAGGACTTCCTCGTGCTCGAGAGCGAGCGCAAGGCACGCGAGGTAGCGCTCTACCGCCAGGGCAAGTTCCGCGACGTGAAGCTCGCCCGTCAGGCGACGCGCGCCGAGGATGTGTTCTCGCAGCTCGGCGAGGAGAAGGCGGGGATCGTCGCCGTGCTCCTCAAGGGCGATGTGCAGGGCAGCGTCGAGGCGCTGCGTGAGGCGCTCACCAAGCTCTCCACCGATGAAGTGCAGGTCAAGCTCGTCGCGAGCGGCCTGGGCGGGATCACCGTCTCCGACGTGCAGCTCGCGGCCGCCTCCAAGGCGCTCGTCATCGGCTTCAACGTCCGCGCCGATTCCGGTGCGCGCGATGCGATGAAGGACACCGGCGTCGAGGTGCGTTACTACAGCATCATCTACGAAGCCATCGATGACGTGAGGCAGATGATGACCGGCATGCTGCGGCCGGAGATCAAGGAGCAGATCGTGGGCACGGCGCAGGTGCGCGAGGTGTTCCGCTCCAGCAAGTTCGGCGTCGTCGCCGGCTGCCTCGTGACCGAGGGTCTCGTCAAGCGCAACAATCCGATCCGCGTGCTGCGCGACAACGTCGTCATCTTCGAGGGGGCGTTGGAGTCGTTGCGCCGCTTCAAGGATGACGTCAACGAGGTACGCGCCGGGACGGAGTGCGGCATCGGCGTGAAGAACTATCAGGACGTGCGCGTCAACGATCAGATCGAGTGCTTCGCGCGTCTCGAGGTTGCCCGGACCCTGCAGTGATGATGAAGAAGCGAGGAGGCCTGCTTCCCGACGCGCGCAGCGCGCAGGGAGGAGGCAGGGTGCGCAAGATCGAGTCGGAGCTGCAGCGCGTCCTCGCGGAGCTGATCTCACGGGAGGTCAAGGACCCGCGGGTCGGCAACGTGACGATCACGGGTGTCAGCCTCTCGGCCGACAAGAGCGTGGCGCGCGTCTTTTTCACGCCCTTCGCCTCGCAGCATCCTGCGGAGGAAGTGCGCAGCGGCCTCACCCGCGCCGCCGGGTTCCTCCGCGGAGAAGCCGGCCGGCGGCTGGGCTTGCGCCATGCTCCGCGGCTCGAATTCGTGTTCGATGACACGGCGGAGAAGGCTGCGCGCCTCACCGGGCTGATCGATCGCGCGGTCGCCGAGGATCATAAAGACCATTGAACGGAATCCTGCTGCTCGACAAGCCGGCGGGGATGTCGTCCAACTCCGCGCTGCAGCGGGTGCGCCGGCTTCTCGGCGGCTGCAAGGCGGGGCACGCGGGCAGCCTCGATCCGCTTGCGACCGGGATGCTGCCGCTCTGCCTCGGCGAGGCGACGAAGATCGCGGGTGAGATCCTTTCGAACCGCAAGCGCTACCGTTTCACCGCTGCTCTGGGTGCGAGGACAGCCACGGGCGATCGCGAGGGACCGGTCGTCGAGGAGGCACCCGTGCCGTCCGGCTGGCAGGAAGGACTGCCGGCAGCCCTGCAGGGATTTCTCGGCCCGGGGCGGCAGATCCCGCCCATGTACTCGGCGCTGAAGCGCGACGGCCAGCCGCTCTACCGGCTGGCACGCGCCGGGGTGACGGTCGAGCGTGCCCCGCGGGAGATCGAGATCTTCGAGCTTGCGACGGTATCGCAGACCGAGGCGGCGGTGGAGCTCGACGTTCTCTGCTCCAAGGGCACTTACGTGCGGACGCTCGCGGAGGACATCGCGCGGGCACTCGGCACCTGTGGACATGTCACCGCGCTGCGGCGCAGTTGGGTGGAGCCCTTCGAGCAGGAGCCGATGCAAACGCTCGAGGCCGTGACGCTCGCCTGCGAGCAGGGCCGCCTCGAGCTTCTGTCGACGGATCGGCCGCTCGAGCACCTGCCGGCGGTCATTCTGGAGGCCGGGCAGGCTGATCGCGTTGGCCACGGACAGGAGGTCGCCCTGGTGCGCAGCCCGCCTCCCGGGCGGGTCAGGCTCTATGACCCCGGCAGGCGTTTCATCGGGCTAGGAGAATCCGACGGCCGGGGAAAGGTCCAGCCGCGGCGCCTGTTTCAGGAGCCGGTCTAGCGACCGACCGTGACGTCTGGATCCAGCATTTGCAGCGCGTGGGCGAGGTCCGTGAACCCGGTTTGCTGCAGCTGCTCTCCCGAGTACGTCTTCGTTACGGAATTGCAGCCCGGCGAGCCGGGTCGCAGGGGCGTGCCGTCGGCTTTTGCGCACCAGCCCGCCGGAACGGCCGCGGCTGTGGGGACCGCGGGGTGCGACGGGGTAGTGGAGCAGGCCGCCAAGGCTCCGGCGCTGAGAATGCCGATGATCAATGCGCGATTCATGGCGCCGGAAAGTATAGCTCTAATATTGCCTTCCCGAGCTTGTGGCAGAGGCATTACAGCGGTTAAAATTCCGCGCTTACCAAAAGGCTACTTAAGACAGTCACTTAGGATTTAGGCGCAATGGCTCTTACCAGCGAGAAAAAAGGCGGCATTCTGGCGGACTATCGGCGCGATGCCGCCGACACCGGCTCCCCCGAGATCCAGGTAGCGCTCCTATCGGAGCGCATCAACGGGCTCGGCGAGCACTTCACGGCACACAAGCGTGATCACTCCTCCCGTCGGGGCCTGGTCAAGCTCGTCAACCAACGCCGCAAGCTCCTCGACTATCTCAAGGCCACGAAACCGGCAAAGTACCAGGAGCTCGTCGAGAGCTTGGGACTTCGCCGCTAACACCCAGCACAAGGCCGCTTCGCGCGGCCTTTGTGTTTGGGAGGAACCCATTTTTTCTTTTCCGAGGGCTCGAGCTTGAGCGTAGTCAGCAAGTCATTTCAGTACGGTCCGCAGACGGTCACCATCGAGACGGGCGAAGTCGCCCGCCAGGCCGAAGGCGCCGTGCGAGTTTCGATGGGCGATACCGTGGTGCTGGTCACCGCGTGCGCCCGGCAGTCGGCCGCCGCCGGCCGCGATTTCCTCCCCCTAACCGTGAATTATGTGGAGAAGACCTACGCCGCGGGACGCATCCCGGGCGGCTTCTTCAAGCGTGAGGGTCGTCCGACTGAGAAGGAGACGCTGACCTCGCGTCTGATCGACCGTCCGATCCGCCCGCTCTTCCCTGACGGCTTCTACAACGAGGTGCAGGTGGTCGCGACGGTGCTGTCGGTCGATCCGGAGATCGATCCCGATATCGCCTCGCTCCTCGGTGCCTCCGCCGCGCTCACCCTTTCCGGCGTTCCCTTCAACGGCCCGATCGGCGCCGCGCGGGTTGGCTGGAAGGACGGTCAGTACCTCCTCAATCCCACCGCCCCGCAGCTCGCCGAGTCGCAGCTGCACCTCGTCGTGGCCGCCACCGAGCACGGCGTCCTCATGGTGGAATCCGAAGCCAAGGGCCTGCAGGAGGATGTCATGTTGGGCGCCGTGGTCTTCGGCCACGAGCAGATGCAGATCGCCATCCGCGCCATCCGCGAGCTGGCCGCCGAGGCCGGCAAGCCGCGCTGGAAATGGCAGGCCCCCGCAGAGAATGCCGAGCTGGCGAGCGGCGTCGCGCTGCACGCCCAGGCCGCCCTGGCGCAGGCCTACACCATCACCGAGAAGCAGCAGCGCCACGCGCGCATCTCCGAGGTCAAGGCCCAGACCCTCGCCACCCTCAGCGGCGGCGAGTCGCCCAAGTGGACCTCGGAGCAGATCGACGGCGTGCTGTTCAAGCTCGAGAGCAATATCGTGCGCCAGCGGATCCTCAACGGCGAGCCGCGCATCGATGGGCGTGACACCAAAACGGTGCGGCCGATCACTGTGAGGGTGGGCGTGCTGCCGCGTACCCA
>DATAXF010000130.1:0-69854 GCA_036273095.1 Steroidobacteraceae bacterium
AAGGGCGCGCCGGTCGGCTGGGTAGGGGAGCTGCATCCGTCGCTGGTGAAAGCACTCGATTTTACATATGCCCCGGTCCTCTTCGAGCTCGACGTCCAGGTGGCCTTGGCCGCTGAGCGGCCCAGTTATCGCGAGATTTCCCGATTTCCGCAGGTCCGCAGGGACTTGGCGGTGGTGGTGGACGAAGCGGTGACTTTATGTAGCCTCACCGAGCGTGTAACCTCCACGGCTTCAAGTCTTTTGCGCGATCTCCGCGTTTTCGATGTATATCGCGGCCCAGGCATAGAAGCAGGTCGAAAAAGCGTCGCTTTGGGCTTGATTTTCCAGGACATTTCTCGCACTCTTACCGAAGACGACGTGGCCGGCATCATGGCGGTGGTCGTCGCGGATTTGCGCGTGAGCTTGAACGCAAAAATACGAGAATAAGAGATGGCCCTGACCAAGGCGGAGATGGCGGAAGCACTCTTCAACCAGCTCGGGCTCAATAAACGGGAGGCACGGGAGCTGGTGGATCTTTTCTTTGAGGAGGTGCGCGCGGCCCTGTCGAGAGGGGAGCAGGTGAAGCTCTCCGGCTTCGGCAACTTCGACCTGCGCGACAAGAATCAGCGTCCAGGCAGAAATCCAAAAACCGGCGAGGAGATACCGATCACGGCTCGGCGTGTGGTCACCTTCCGTCCGGGACAAAAACTAAAGGCGCGGGTTGAAGCCTATGTTGGAGCCAAAGAATAACTCGCAGCTGCCGGCGATTCCCGGCAAGCGTTATTTCACCATCGGAGAGGTGAGCGAGCTCTGCGGGGTGAAGCCGCACGTGCTGCGCTACTGGGAGCAGGAATTCCCACAGCTGAAGCCGGTGAAGCGGCGCGGCAACCGGCGCTACTACCAACGCCAGGACGTGATCGTCATCCGCCAGATCAGAAGCCTCCTCTACGATCAGGGCTTCACGATCGGCGGCGCCCGCAACAAGCTGGGAGGCGAGGAGGCGCGCACGGACGTGTCGCAGAGCCAGCAGATCGTCAAGCAGGTGAGGCTCGAGCTAGAGGACCTGATCAAGGTCCTGCGGCGCTGAGCCGCTAAAGGCTCTACGCTCCCTGCGAAGCGGCAATCCCCGGTGATCCGAGGTATCATTACACCCCGCGCGAGACGACCCCGCTCGCGCCGATCGCAAGCCTGAGAAACAAATCGTCGGAGCGTGGCGCAGTCTGGTAGCGCACTTGCATGGGGTGCAAGGGGTCCCGAGTTCAAATCTCGGCGCTCCGACCACTTAAAACGCTCGGCTCCCAACTGACTGTGTCCGCCTCTGTGTCCACTTTCAGTTTCTAGCCTCTCCCTCGCAGTCCTGAGCGTGTACGCGCCGTCCGGCCCAGGCCGGTCGGCTCAACGAATCCGCATAACAGGACTACACAATGGCCAAGCGAAAATCTCCCGCTGCACCTGCGATGGCTCCGGAGTCGGCCGCGAACATGTCGCGGTTCCCCTCTCTCCGGAATGTGCGTCTCCTGGCACGCATGCCCGACGCGAGCACCATAGATCTGTTGAAGGGCCTTCTCCGCGAGGCCGAAGCCGGCAACCTGGCCGGCCTGGTCGCAGTGCCGCTGTACCCTCGCGGCCATGCCAAGAGGTACGACCTTGGTCTCTCCGGGTTCGCGGCAGAGAATCCGACTTACGCTGCCGGAGTCGTGGACGTGTGTCACATGCTCCTGCGCGAGGCGGCCCTGCAGGACTCCGGACTTACCTGAGCCCCGGCATTCTGGTTCGGCACGGGAGCGCCGCCTTCGGGGCGGCGTTCTCGTCTGAGTGCGGGTGTACACTTAACCCCATGGAAACTAGCAAGTCCGTACCGATCGCGGCTACAGCCCTTCTCGCCCTCGCTGTGCCGTACCTGGAAGCAACTCCTGCCGGGAAGTGTGATAGCAGTGACGTCCAGCGGCTCTGCGCCATCCTCCCGCCGCCGCCGTCCGACGTACACGAGGCGAAGGCCGAGAGGCCCATAGCCTCAAAGCCTATCGCCGCTGCCGGCGCCTCCGACGTCACCATCAACCTCGGCGGCCTTCAGGTGAAATCGACACTGGGGGAAATGCGCCCCGTCTTGGCGTAGCCAGGTAAGAAGGTCTTAGGCTTGCACGAAAGCGCTTCTTAAAGGCGGCGCTTTCGCTACTTCATCCCCCCAGGTCACTGCGCTGGCCGCGTCAGCTCGAGGCATCGCTGCGCCAGGCGCTCGAAGAGCTCGGCCGAGATGATGAAGCCTCTCGCCGCATCGGCGCTGGTGAGCTCCGCAGCGCGCGCCCGACACTTCTCCGCTAGCTCTCCACACGCATACGCGAGGTGACGCCATTCGAGCGGGGTGAAGGACGGGGAGATCGGCGGCATGCGACGGACTGTAGCGCCGTCGCCGGGGCGCACAGCAAGTCAGATTGTGTGGCGCTGTACAACACCACTTCGCGGCTTGCGGGCCAGTTGGCAAATATTAAATTTTGTTAATTGTGCGATTATCGGGTCGAAAACAGACGCTCTTATTGAGGACTATAGTCCTCAAGTTACGCGTGTTTGCGCATCCGATGAGTAAACAGGGGAACTGACCGGCCCTTATAGGGCTGTTTGGTTCTCACCGGCGGATGCTTTATATAGACAGACGCATGAGTACCCCAACATGCGTCACGTTCCCGCGCCTCCGCAGCCTCGCAGTCGGTGCCTTTGCCCTCTGCGGCAACCATCCGTACGTCGTGCTCGCGGTGTTCCTGATAGATCGCCTTGCGGCGATAGCTATAGCGTGGATCGAGACTTCTGCAACGCGGCGTCGCTCTTCGGATCAACCGCAGCGGCGCGGGACTGCCTGATAGCCCTCAGGTTCATGGCAACAGGAGGGCGGGAGGAGCCTCGCACTCTGTCGTGCGAGGGGCACCGCACATCGAGCGGCCCGGTAAGCCCATCTCTGACGCCTGCCTCAGCGTATAATCCAGCGACAGGAGCTCAAAGAAGAAAACGGGGGAACCAGAATGGCTCTAGCGAAGTGCCCAGACTGCGGGTGTGATCTATCCACGGAGGCGCCTGCCTGTCCGAAGTGCGGCCGACCAAACGCGCCGCCGAAGAAGAAGAAGAAGACCTCCCCGGTTTCAGGGGGGTGCGGCCTGATCCTTCTGATTGTCTTCATTATTGTCGCGGCGGGGGCCATCTTTTCGTCCAAAGACCCCACTCCTGCAGCATCCTCGGACTCATCGGCTGATAAGCCGGTCAATCTGAAGGACGCCAGCGCTCTGGATGATAAGTATTGGATCGAAGCAGATGGCAATTGCTCAGCCGGGGCCGACGACTACTTGAGGAGCATTGCGAAGTGGGACTTCAAATGGGACAAGGAGGGATTTGGGGATATTAAGTTCGATCACTTCTTGAAGGCCGTAAGCACCCCGGGAGTTCTGACAGTTGTCTCACACAAAGCGGCTCTCCAAAACGGCTTCGGCGCATATCAACATATCGACCTCCTTTGCGAGTATGACACTCAAGCCGACAAGGTGCTGGGCTACTCCTTCATGCAGCAGTGAGCGGATGTGAGGGACGCGCGAGACGATCTATCCGGATACGGCCGAGATCTTTAAACAAGAGTTGAACGAGTTCTAAGGGAAACCGGTGGACACATTCATTAAGCTGTTGAGGGATGACCCGCTCTATACAAGCCTGGTCGTAGAATCGAAGGACGCATTCATGGTCCTTCACCAGATCGAATACGGCAAGATAGTTTTCGACACGTACTGTCCGGGGTGTACTCAATCAACGACGTGGCGGAATCGTGCTGCCCCATCGAGCATGACCGCTTCGGGCATTCCCGATTGGCTCACTCGCCCAACACACGTGACCCTCGAAAACTACCTGTCATACTTGGTACTGAACTGCGCGCGCAACCCGTCACACACGGCTCACTTCTGCCTCCAAACCTCGGATCCTCAGTACGATCCCACCAATCTGAACAGGATCCGCTGCATCACATTTCAGAAATTTGGGCAGTTACCGGCGCTAGCGGACATCGCGGCCAGTGAGCTCGACGAATACAAGGGCCTCGTCGAAGAGGGTGATTTGAGAGAACTCAAGCGGGCGACGGGCCTCGCTGCTCACGGCATCGGGATAGGCTCCTTCGTATACCTGCGCCGCATCTTCGAGCGAATGGTTTTGGAGGCTGGCGAGCGAGCGCACGAGGCCAACGGCTTGGATATCGCAGCTTTCTCTACGATGCGCATGGAAGACAAGCTGCAGGCAATTAAGGGATTCGTGCCCGACTGGATGGTCGAGAATCGTAAGCTCTACTCGATTCTGAGCCTAGGGCTTCATGAACTCACGGAAGCTGCGTGCCAAACCGCGTTCCCGGCGGTAAAGGCCGCGATCCTCTCACTGCTCGAGCAGCACGCGGAGGCTGTGCGGAGGGAGCAAAGGGCACGGGAAGCCGCAGCCGCGCTGACGAGCTTACAACAGGCACTCGAACCGAAGAAGTAGAACACCATGCCTACGATAGTGGTGCCGCGATACCTCTTCAAGGACGTGCCGATCGTCCAACGCTTCGACAAAATGATGCGGCACGCGGGGACCGTGATTGACGGAATGGATGACGACGAGATCCTTTCTTGCGACGTAACCGCGACGACGGAAGATCTCCTTCGCCAATATCGAATAGAGTTCCCGACCCTCGGATCGACAAACATGGAGCAGCCAGTGCTCATCAAAGAATCAAGGGGAGGCTCACAAACTATCGCGGCGCCGAGTCAATACAGCTTTACGATAGTCATTCCCTTTGAGGGCGAGCCCGCGATCTTCAAGACGCAGCCGGGGGCGTTCCCGTGCTCTGCCCCGATTGGGGCGATCCACCAATCCGAAATTCGCTTCACGCTCGTTGAGCTCTCGCCTGAATCGAACATCATTCGTTCAAAGGTAGACCGAAACATATTGGGGATACGGAAGTACCTGGAAGTCTTGCGCAGCGATTGGGATCGTGCGTTTGATCGGCTCTCGAAGGAAATCAACAAAGCACTTATGACCCGGCGTGATGAGTTGCACCGGGCTGGCCTAGTGGGGCAGGAACTCGGCTACCCACTCAGAAGACGCGACGATCCGAGCGGCATGGCCGTTCCCGTTACGCGCAAATCAATTCTCCCCGCGATGCCTCCGAGCGTCGCGCGACCCGTGGCCCGGGAGCCTTATATCGAAGACTCAATCTACCGGGAAATTCTCAATGTGTTGGCTTCGATGAGCCTTCTCATTGAGCGCAACCATACGACATTCGAGAATATCGAGGAGCCCGTCCTTCGCGATCATTTCCTCCTGCAACTGAATGGCCAGTTCGAGGGAAAGGCGACGGGAGAAACATTCAATGGCAACGGAAAGACGGACATCCTACTTCGCGACGGAGACAAGAACCTCTTTATCGCTGAGTGCAAGTTCTGGACTGGTCAAAAATCTCTGATGGATGCAATCGATCAACTGCTCGGTTATGCAACGTGGCGCGATTCCAAGGCGGCGATACTTGTATTTAGCCGCCGGAAGGACTTCAGCCGAACGGTAGAGGATGCTGGACGAACGCTGCAACAGCATCGGCAGTTTCGGCAGCTTCGAGATAGCGAGCGGGATACAAGCTTCAGAGCGTGGATAGCGCGTCCGGACGACGAGCAGCGCCGGATTGACCTTACTGTGATGCTGTTCAACATTCCTCAGACGAGCGCGATCGCAGATCAAGGGTCTTCCAGTTAAGATTCATTGCCGAGACTCCTCGGAAGGGGTGTTGGCGAGGATCATGGAGTTCCGCGCAATCTCCCTGAAGTGCTGCTCGAGGCGCTTCGACACGTTGGCCCGCCACCGCTCCAATCCGGAGCCGCCGACGAGCGAGTGGAGCGCCGTGGCGAGCGTGCAGCTCGAGCAGACGCGGTAGCGACATACGCCGCCCTTCGGCGCCGGGCTTTCGATCGTCGGCCAGTCGGCGGGGAGCGTGGCGCCGCACGTCAGACAATCCGCGAGCTCCGCGATCCAGGGATCTTCGCTCAAAATGATGAGGGTATTCACTACCGAACCAGGGCTGAGAAGTTGCGCACTACATCGGCGTTGACGCGCGTCTGCGCATTCCTGACCTCGCGGGCGATGGCGTGCGGGTCCTTCTGTCCATGTACGTGGATGTCCGTCTGCTGGCTGATATTGACGGCGGCGGCCGCCCGCCGGTTCGCCTCCGCGATGCCGCCGGCGGGACGCTCGTAATAGAGGGAAACGGCGCGAGCTGCGGCGGCCGCGCTGGTGGCGGCCTTCAATGCGTTGCCTGCGCGCAGCTCCGTGTGCGTCAGCTCCCACTGCACGAAGTCGAGCTGCTCTTGGTAGCTCCCGGACTGCATGCTGTGTCCGTAGCGCTGCTGGAACTTCGCCTGGCGGTCCTTGTGCCACTGAGCAAGGCCGTAGGCGCCATACTCCACGCCGTTCGCAGTCATCACGGCATCACCCCTCGCGCCAGCTCCGAGGCCGCTCTCGGCGCTCAGGTTCGCGACGATCCCGGCCGCCTGCAATTTGCTCCAGCCCTGGGACTGGAAATAGGCCAGCGCCTCGGCGCTCCTGTGCGTGGTGTCATAGAGCCAGCCGCCGAATGCGGAGCCGAGATCGGTTTTGAGCCCAAGCTTTTTTCCTAGCCAGGTGCTCAGCGCTGAGGCCCCCTCATACGCGCCTACACCGGCGAGCCCCACCGCCCCACCTTTGCCGAGAAGACCAAGAGCGCTCAGTCCCGAGCTCGCCCTTGAGGCGATCATGATCGCGCTGCCAAGCCGCACGAATGCGGCGGTGAGCTTGATGACGCCGCCGATGATCTCGAAGCCGCCGACCATCCTCATGATCGCGAGCATCTCGAGGAGGCGGGTGCTCCATCCGTGAGTGCTCTTATCGAGACGCTGGAGCCAGCCGATCAGCTCGAGGAGCTTGTGCCCGAGCCACTCCGCGGCCGAGACGATCAGGAGGACATTGGTGACCAACTCTTTAGCCAGCGCCGGCCCGTTCTTCTGGATCCAGGCGTCGAGCTGCTTCAGGTTGATGCCGAGCTTCTTCTGCAGCGCGTCCTCGATCTGAGCCCCGAACACCTGGAGCTGCGTTTCCAGGTCCCGCAGCGACATCATGAAGCTGTGCGCGTCGCGAGCGGCCTTGTCGAACCCGTTGCCGCGCATCTCCTGCTGGATGCGGGCGAACTCGCGCCCGAAGTCGCCGTTCTTCAGCGCGAGGAGCGTCCGCTCGGAGATCCCGAACATCTGCCCGTACTGCTCGGCCATGTAGAAATGGCTCTGCTGGAAATACCCGCGCGCGCGCATCGCGTTGCCGAATTGCATGAGCGCATCGGTCGCGTCGTAGGTGCCGTCCTTGGATCGCTTGAGGTGAACCCCGAGCGACTGTAGGAGCCCGGCATTGCCGGGGTTCATGCGAAGCGCCTGCGCGAGGCCCTCCACCGATCCGCGCGCCTCCTCGGCCGAGGCGCCGAAATTCTGCGCGGTGCGCTGGAACGCCATGAGCCCCGTGGCCGAGGACCCGGTGCGCTGCGCGGCGAAGTAGAGATCCTCGAGATTCGAGGCGAAGCGCGCGACGCCGGCGGCGACGATCGTCGCGGTGCCCTCTACGGCCGCCGCCAGGCCGACAACGGCTTTCGTTGCCTTGGTGACGCCTTCCTGGAAGCTCTTCAGCGCCGGCTGATCGAGCTTAAAGCCCAGGCTTATGAGAAATTCTCTGATCGGACTACTATCAGCCATGTTGTGTCACTTTCTCTTGCGGACGACAGAGGTTATAGAATTCCGAAGGGCGCCCGTGTCGATGAGCGGACGAATACCGGCGGCGCTCTGTGCATCCTCTTCGCTCATGCCGCCCGCGACGAGCGTGAGGTACTGCTGCTCGGCGGCGCGCATGGACTTGGTCCGTCGGCCGCGCCGGCGGTTGCGGATCGTGGAGGGCTTCAGGGGAATGAAGTCTCCGTAACTGATTTCCCGCTTCGCACCCGTCGCCGCGATCTGCCCGGCCATCTCGAGGCGCATATCCATCGCGGTTGCGTCACCCTTAAAGGCCGCCTTCGCAGCGAGTTCGAGCTGGTGCGTCGCTCGGTCCAGGCTCTTCTCGACGCCAGGAATCAGAAAAGGCCGCGCCGGGATGTTTGCCGCTGGAGACCCGAACTCGTGGATGTAGCCGAGTTCGGAGTTGGTCATGTCGCTGCCGCCTTCGCTTTCGCGTTCCGTCGTCGAGGCGGGAATCCCGACAAGGACTTGTGACCCAGTGAGGTCGCGGAGGGCCTTTAGCACCTCCGGTACCTTGTCCTGTTTCACACGGAGTCGTTTTACGGTACGGCTCACGGATCATGCTGCCTCGGGCGGCCAGTCGTCGCCCTGGACCTCGCGGCGCTCCGCTGCCAGCTTGCGCCGCCGCTCCTCGTTCGCAAGCTGCATCTTGGAACGCGGACGGCCATCGATCGTCCGACCCTGGCGGAACGCGCGGATGTTTGCGCTGAGAGCTCCCTGGGGAGCCTCGCGGCCGCCCTGGTCGCTGAACTGGAGGGGTGCGCCGGTGGCGGCGCGCCGCTCAGGCTTTACGTCCGCGATCGCGCCGCTGAGCGCTGCAATCGCCGCACCGACCGCGTTGGGATGGCCGTCGCGCGCCTGAGCTTTCAACTCTCGGAGAGCATCCATTACACGCGACAGGTCTACCGGGTCGTCTGACTCGGCGTCGCCTTCGCGCGTCGCTCGATCGCAAATCTGCGAGCCCATGGCGTCAGCGACTCTCGCGACGTAGGCGCGCGTGTTGCCCCACGTGCGACCCATGCTCAGCTCTTCACCGCGGGGAGTGGGCGGCTCCGGCGTCAGGGTCTGGCCGAGGGTGAAGCCCGATACGAGCGACCGCACCGACTCCACGTGCGAATTGAGGAGCGGCTTCAGAGAACCGGTCCAAACGCGCCCAAGTGAGCAGACCTTGCCGGGAGGAACGGCCTCGAGGACGCGATCGGTCGTCGGGCTACTCGGAGCAGCGCGGCGCTCATCGCGAACCGGGATGCTCGGTGGGTAGTCGCTGATGAGGCCGTGCCCAGGACGATCGCCGAGCGAATCACGGGTTGCGACCGGCTTGCGCAGCACCTGGCGCCAGTCGTCCCGACTAGGACCGTACACTTCGATGTCGAAGGGGGAGTTACGTTCATTCATGAGGATATTTCCAGGCAACGGAAGTTGAATAAAGCGGTTTTGTGTCAGTTCGCCACGGCTGAGCCCTGCGGCGGCACGGAAGTAAATGCCGTACACGTCGGTTGAATCCATTGGCCCGTCGGGCCCCAGTAGCCGTTGCTGACGCCGATGTTGCTAGTGCAGACACCGGAAGGCGGACGCCAGTACTGGATTGTCGAACAGTCGGGTGTCACCCAAGTGCCCGATGGACTCAAGTAGAGTCCGCTCGTGCCATTGGGGATCGATATCGTGCCGTCCTGGGCTTGGCCGGCATCCGTGCAAGCTGCTGCAGGCGCGAATGCTGCAATTGTGGCCGCAGAGGTATTCGCTGCGCTGGATGTAAGACCGCCGTTCACGGCCGATCCAGTCACCACAGACGCCCAGGTTCCGCTGGGACCGTTCGTGTTGTAACTTGCCTGCTGGGTGAAACCATTCGTAAAGGACGAGAACGTATCGCTGGAAAGTGCCTGCGTTACCCCGAATACGACCAGTTCGCCGCTGACCGCTGGAGTGATGGAAGCCGTCGAGATAGAGGCGCTGGTGGAACTTGCGACCGCAGATGCCTTATCGAAGACGCCACTTGTCGCCAGACCACTCCACTCGCTTATGAATCCAGTGAGATTGGAGGAGGCCGAAACAGTGATCGTGATCGTGTGAGTGCCGCTTGAGGAATTCTGGACGTAATAAATTCCCTGTTCTGGGCCCGCGCTGCCGGCCAATGCGACCGCCGCGGAGACGGTATTCCCGGAGCTGTCTGCTGCACTGATGAAAGTGTCGGCCGCGCCAGTTCCGAAAGTAACGATGAGTGTATCGCCGGCAGCGACACCGTTGAGCGCAAGGGTAAGCTGCGTGTTTGACGACGCATAGTTGCCGGTCTTTTGCACGAGCGCAGGAGCGGCGTGCGCGCTGCCAATGAGAGCGAGTAGGCAGAGCGCCAGGAGTGCGGTGATCGAGCGGAAGGGATTGAGGACGGCTTTCATGGGGAAATTGGCTCCAGTGTTAGAGAAAGGTGGGCACGCCCCCAGGTTGCCCTGGGGGCGTTGCGAACTGCGGCGAGGCAGGAGAACTGTTACGTCTCGCCCGATCGCTCAGGGTGTTATTTAGGACACTACCCCTGTTGTCCCGTCGCCTACAGGGAGTGAAAGGCGACACGAGTGAGCCGTGCCCGTGACTGAGGTCAGCAGGTCGCCAGGCCTCAGCCCGGCCCGCTCGCTTTCCGATGAATACATCAGGCGGCCGCCGCCGCGGGTGCTTCGCGCTCGCCGAGGTCACCGGCGATGAGCACGGCGCGGATCTCGCGTAGTTCGTGCGCGGCCCTCTCTACGGGAGCCGGGAGTTCTCCCGGAAGCACCGGCTTGATGCCGAGGACTTCGTCATCGAGGTCGGAGGTATTTTCCGCGAAGCGGATGTCGCGAACGCCAGCCACGCGGTAACCCCATATCTCGGGGCGCAGGCGTTGAAGCTCCTCGTATGCGGCGCGCAAGCGCGCGATCCTCGGCGCGATCAGCTTGTCGTAGATCAGTCGATCAACCGCGCTCTTGAGCTCGCGCCTCGGACCATCGAGTGCAGAGGAGAGGACCGCGTCAGTTGCCTCCTCGACGCGGCGCAGTGCATCCGCGGCCGCGCGGGATTCCACGCGCGCGCCATGGAGCGCGTTCACGTCGATGGCGCCCGTGTAGGGCATAGGTACATCGCCGGATGAAAGGGCGGCCTCACAAGCAGCCGAATACTCATCGATGGCCGTCTGCTCGGCAGCCTCCAGGCGGTGTACTTCTGTCGCTTTTGCTCGCGCGAATGCCGCTGCACGATCCCGATCGGCTTGCACCTGCGCGGCACGCGCATGACCTTCTGCAACCGCGGTGTAGTACGGCGCGAGCGCCTCGTGGTGTTCCTCGAGCAGCGCCCGCAGCTCACTGGCCGGGAGGGCGTACCGCGCCGCGAGTTCTGCCGCGCGTTGCTCCTGCCGGGCACGGAGTTCCCTGGTTCTCTCGTTGGTCCGCGCCTCGCCTTCTCGGCGTCGCTCCTCGAGCGTGAGTCGGATTGCTTGCTCTGCGGCAGTCAGAGCCACAGGCTCGACCGGATCGCCGCCGAGGAGCAGCTTACCGTCACTGTCCTTGGGTCCTTCGCCAGGCGGAGGAGTCGCCCAGGTAGTCGCCGACGGCGGCTCGGGCGGCTGCCAGCGCTCGCCATACTCGTTCGAGTCGGGTCGGACGCCGGGCCTCAGGGGAGTGTGGTGCATGGGATAGGGAGCGTCAGTCATCGGAGTCTCCTGGGGTGATAGGTGGAAACGGATTTACGGGAGCTGCGCGGCGTGCGCAGCAGGGTCAACAGGTAGTCGAGAGCGAAGAGGGCGCCGCCGATCTCAGCCATTGGATATCTCCTCGCCTCGCGCCAGGCGCATCGCTTGGCCGAACACGTCGTAGGCGGCAGCGTCCCAGCCCTTTTCGATATCGAACCTCGCGCGCTCGAGCAGGCCAGCGATGAGTTCCAGGGTGTGATGCAGCCGCGCGATCTCCGCCAGTGCATCTTCTGCGCAGACCCAGTCGCCATTCGGCTCGCGCTTCATGGTCGCGCCGGCCAGATAGGGATGGGTCTCGAGGTCGAATCGCTGGAGCTTGGAGCCCGGTGCCTCGCGGCCGGTGGGATCGACGTTGCTCACGCTGCCTCCCGGTCGAGGAGCTGCCGGACCGTCGGCTCGGTAAGGCGGAGGGCCGACGCGATGTCACGGTCTGTCAGCCCGCGCTGCCGGAGCTCGAGAGCCGCCGCTCGGAGGGTCTGCGGATCGTCAGGACGGTGTCGATCGCGGCAATTGGACACGCCAGCGACGAGAGTCTCCCAGTAAGCGCTCATGGCGCACCTCGCGTGTGGACGAGTTTGTGTGTGTTGGTCCGCCGGGATGGCACCGGGACGCTCGGAGAGGTCCTAGGAGCGGCTTGGACGCAGGAGGGCGTTCAACGTGTGCGGAAAATCGGCCAGCGGCGCAGAGGAGGGCGTCTCAAGCGCAGGGCTGCGACCTGGTGGCTATACTTGCCGCCCGCCCGATAAGAGGGGTGCAAGTCATGCACAAAGCGCCCGGTTACGTTTCGCAGAAGATGCGTGAAGCGGTGAGCTTGCTCTGCAGCAGCGGCAAATGGTCCAGGCGGCTCGGCGATGCCGGTCTGGCGTTGGTCTTTCTGAGCGCGGCCGATCTGGAGGGCGAGCTGGGCGAGGATCTCCGGTTCGTATTGGGGTGGACGGCCGGCAACATCATCGACGGTAACGTGCAGAAGCTGCCGCGAGGGCTGGCGCGCCATCAGCTCATTGAGAAGATGCTGCACATCCTGATCGAGACCGACCGCATTGAGCAGGACCGGCTGTAAGCCGACCCACCGCCAGACGCGATATAGCGGCCATTACCCGGCGACGCTGTCAGGCAGCGCCGCTTGGCATAGTTACTTGTGGCGCGCGATGCGGTGAACGCTGGAGTAGGGCATCTCGAGGCGGCGCGCAATCTCGGGCAGTGACACTCCCTGCGCGACCAGCGCCTTGATGCTCGACCCGCGCGCCGCCGCCTTGGCCGGCCGCCCGATCGCCTTGCCGGTGCGCGTGCCGTGCTTCTTGGCATGCCTCAGGCCCGCCATGACACGCTCCCTGATCTGCGCTCGCTCGAATTCGGCGAAGGCCGCGAGCAACTGCACCATCAACCGGCCCTGCGCCGTCGTCATGTCGATGGAGTCCTGGACGCTCACGAAGGCCACTCCAGCCGCGTCGAGTTCCATGACGGTCGTCAGCACGTCCACGGTGCTCCGGCCCCACCGATCCAGCTTCCAGACGACGACAGCGTCGCAACCTCCGGCTTTCGCCTCGGCAATGAGCCTCTGCCTGGCCGGCCGCGTCTTGGCGCCGGAGGCTTTCTCCTCGATCGTGGTGACGATCTCCCAGTGCCGGAGCGCCGCGAGCTTGCGGATGTCGGCAAGCTGCATGGCGGTGTCCTGGCCGCCAGTCGATACCCTGGTGTATGCCGCGACCCGTCGAATTACGCGCTGCTCGCCCATCTCTCAAAACCCTCTCGGCTGGTGTGCCAGTTTCGCCGCTATAAGTCGCTGACGCGACTACAGGATGACCTCAGGGTGATAGTCTATCAAAAACTAAAGGTTTTGAGAAATCAGTTAGATCCCTCTTGCTCTCGGATCTTTGCCTCGCGAATGCGCTGCGCCGTACGCTGCTCCTCGTTCTCGCGCTCACGCCGCTCTTCGTTCTCCGCGCGCCTCCGAGCTGCACGGGCTTCCCGAGATCGCTGGCCGGCGAGAAGTTGAGCATCCACAAAGCCGTCGCCGAGACGAGCCAACGCGGACGGTTGCGACCGCGGCGGGGCGGGCCGGCCGAGCGCCTCAAAGGCGCTGAGCGACGCGACCATGCCGGTCGCCTGGTCAATGATCGTCGGCCCTTCGGGCTCGGGTGAAGCGCGCGCCGGCGGCTCAGGCTCACGTGGCAACAGGAGGGCGGGAGGAGCCTCGCACTCTGTCGTGCGAGGGGCAGGCAGAGCAAGGCTCGGCTCGCCGAGCAACGGCGATACATCCCCCTCCTGGCCGGGGCCGCCATCGCTGAAGCTGATTCCGAACGTGGGTGCCTTCAGCGGTTTGCCATCCGCTCCCTCGAGCTGCGCGATTGCAATGGCCTGCGGGGGCCGACCGTAGCCGCGATCTAACAGCACTTGCGCGGCAGCGATCCGCGCCTTTGGGCTCCTGCTCGTTCGCATGATGGTCGCGAGCGTCTCGATCGCTTCCACGGCATGTGTCCGCGCGGCGCGCTGCACTTCCACGAGCGAGCGAGGCTTGCCGCCGGGATTGCCGCTGCGTCCCTTCTGGAATGGGCGCCCGGGCGTCCTGCGCTGCACAGGTGCTGAACCGGTGCTGCTCTGAGCGCTTGCGGTGCTCCGAGGATTTGCGTCCTTCTTCCTCATGCGATCGGTTCCGGCTGCAGTCTGTCCCGGGACAGCTCCTCACTTCGGGACATGGGACACCCCCTATAGGGGGTGTGTCCCGAGTGTCCCGAGTTCGGGTGGGGGTTTGGGACAAGATTTGTCCCGAATGTCCCGAGTTTGTCCCGGCGATGTCCCGAGTTCATGGCATCTCCGGCGTAGCCGGCGCGAGGCGGTAGCCGCGCGGGACGTTGGTCCGAGCGACGAGGCCGTCCTTCACCAGGTGGTCCAGTGTGCGCTGGAGCTTCTTGCGAAGGGCCTCATCGCTTCCGGTGCCGAGGTCTCCAGCGGCTTTTAGTGGCTCGAAAATCTGGCCGAAGCTGATGATCTTGCCGGGAGCGCCGGCGGTACGTAGATGGTTGATCGCGGCCACCGCCAGGCGGGTGTCAGTCCTCGGGGCCCGGGTCGGCTTTGCGCCTTCCTCCAGCGGGTTTGGATCCGGCACGAAGTAGCCGCTCTCGTATCGGAGCGCGACGGTGGTGCCGTCAGCGGCATAGTTAGACTTGCGCACCTCGAGCACGCGCCGATCCTTCGCCTCGTCGGCGTCCTCTGTTTTCGGGCGCCGGAGATACAGGCGGCTGCGGACCGAGTTATTCCAGGCAGTGGAGAATCCGCCTCCGTCTCCGGATGACATCCCTGCGGCCGACGGGTGCGCCAGGAGGAGGATGGCAGTGTGGTGACGGACGCAAAGACCGCCGAGCGCCACCTTGAGGAACTGGCGCACCTGAGGTGTGCTCATGAAGTCGCCGCCGAAGAGGTCGGCCGCGGTGTCGAGAATGGTGAGCCGGGGTTTGAGGCGGCCGATCGTGGCGTCAAGCTCGCGATAGAACTGTGTGACTTGAATCTGCTCGCGCTCGAACGTGCACAGCAGGTTGTCCATGCCGTCCCGGCTCAGCATGTAGAGGCGGTCGAGAGATTCGAGCTCAATCTGCTCGCCCGCACATGCGGCGCGCGCCCGGCGCTCAAGCTCCTCCTGCTCGTCCTCGCAGAAAAGGCCCAGGACCGAACCTCCGCTGACTGACTGGCCGAAGAGGGGTCGGCCGATCGCGACGTGTACGGCGATCTGCGCCGCGAAGAGAGTCTTACCGATTCCGCCGTTGCCGAGCAGGGATGTGACGCGGCCGGCTGGCACCAGGCCGTCGATTACCCAGTCGCGCGGCGCGGGAGGCGCCCGATCTGCCCAGGCGGACGCCGGCTCGATCTGTAGGCTGCCGGGAGTCTGGTGGACGCGAAGTGTCTCCAGCGTCCGGTCGAGCCTTTCGATGATCTGCGTCGAGGAGAGTCCGTTGCCAACGGCCTCCTCGATCTCGGCGCCTGCCTCACTCAGTCGGCGCAGCCTCGCCTTCTCAGCGACGGCCTTTGCATACTCGCTGACGTTCGCCGCGGTGGGAGTCTCGCGGGCAATCGAGCTGATGTAGGCGAAACCGCCTACGTTGTCGAGCTGGCCATCACGCTCGAGCAGCTCGGAGACGGTGACCGCATCGCACGGTTTCTCGGCGCCAGCGAGGAAGCCGATCGCCTCGAAGATCAGGCGATGATCGGGTCGAGAGAAGTCGTCGGCGCGGACCTGCTCCGCAATGCGGGGCCAAGCCTTCGTTTCGAGGAGGAGTCCGCCGAGCAGGGCCTCTTCCGCGGCAAGTGACTGCGGTTGCTGCGTCGCTACGGGGCGTAGGCGTGGAGTTGCGGCCAATGGAGTGCCTTTCTACGCCGCTTCCCGCTGCGTCGTCGCCGGGGTAAGCGCGGCGATGTTGCGCTGCAGGGTCACCAGGTCATCGGCGCTCCAGCGCACTGGCGCCTGGAGTGTCCGCCCGAACTTGAGGGGCTGCGGCAACAGACCGCGGGCGCGCCAGCGCTCGACGGTCCGCCGGTCCACCTTAAACAGGCTGGCAATTTCGGCCTTCGTGAAGAATTGCTGCGGCATAGAGCACCTCTACGCGCGAATGCCGCCCGGCGATGGAGGATCCATCGGAGCGTTTCGCAAGGAGTGGGAAGCGGGAGCCGGGAAGGGGGCCCGGAAATGGAAACGCCTCGCTGTGCGAGGCGTTTGTCCATCGGCGCAGTGACGCCAATGGTCGCAGAAAATTTACACTGTCTGGACGCACGGTGTCAAGAGCCAACATCCGACACCGCAGGACCGAACGTGTCAGGACGCGATAACCAAAGGATCGCTCCCTGCGCGTTCTTGAATGAGCTGCGCGACGAGCGCCTTGATCTCTTCGTCAGGCGCGCGCTTACACGACTCGCAGTTGCACCGTGATCCGGCCCTGATCTGCTGCGCCCTGTACAAGTTGATGATCCCGATCTCGGCGGCCGGCCACCGAGCGCCTTTCCCGCGGCTGATCGGAGGGACCATGAGGCCGCACTTGATATCGACGTAGAACTGCGAGCGGGACCGCCCGGCGGCTTTCGCGGCCTCATGAACGTTGAGGAGGGATTCGGACATGGTCAGCTCGCAGCGTTCTGCCCACGCATGGCCGCCTCGAGCGTCTCCGGACGCCATCCAACCGCCTTACCGCCGACGTAGAAATCCCGCGGCGGCAGCTTCCCGGCGCGTACCCAACGCCAGAATGTGGCGCGGGAGATGCCGTACTTGTCCTGAACGCCAGTAGGCCAAATGCACTCGGAACCTGCCTTCCTTCGCGACCGTATCGGAGCGGCCGAGGGAGAAGTTGCACTACCCATGTTAGATGATCTCAGGTGAGCCATATTGAGTCCACTTGAGAACCTACATGATTGCGAGGCGCGCGCAAATACCCTTAAAATATAACTAACAGTAATAACACAACGATATCAGTGGCTTACTAAAAAGCGCGCCAAAAAAATGTCCCGTAATGTCGTTTACAGGAGATTGGAGTCAGAAAGACCGAGAGGAACGGTGCGGTCGGCCCCGGCATTCAGGGGCGCTTGCGGGCGATCTGGCGGAGGTGCGTCGCCCACTTCTCCAGGGCTGCACGCTTCTCATCCAGATAGGCGAACCGGTCGTAGACGCCGGCCACCCCTGGCTGCACGTGGTTCAGGACGCGCTCTGCGATATGCGGCTCGACCTTGAGGGCCGAGAGGCCTGTGCGGCACGTCCGGCGTAGGTCATGGAGGGTGAACTCGCCGATCCCGTGCTCCTTGAATCGCTCGAGGCACTTCGCGACACTGCGGGTGAGTTGCTTGGGGTCGATATGGTGCTCCCCGCCGTTGGCCGGGAGCACCCACTGCGAACCCTCGGCCTCACGCTTGAGCGCCTGGAGCTCCTCGGCAACCCAGTCGGTAATCGGGACCAGGTGCCCGCGGCCGCCCTTCGCGTTCTCGTCGGGGATGTTCCAGGTCCTCGCCTTGAGGTCGATTTCGGACCAGCGGGCGAGGGCGAGTTCGCCGCGGCGCTGCCCTGTCAGGAGCAGGACCAGCATGACATGGGCGAGCCGGTCATACCGTGTGCAATCCTTCGGATCGGCGAGGAACGTCTTCAGCTCCTTCTCGGTCAGAGTGCGCTCGCGCGGCTTCTCTTTGCCACCAGGCCGGTAGAGGAGTTGGACCGGCGTCGTCTTGACGATGTGCCGATGGATGCCGAACCGGAAGAGCTGCGAGAGCAGGGCGGCGGTGCGGTTTGCCATGACCTTGGAACCGCGCTCGACGATTCCGTCGAGAAGCGTGATGACGTCAGACGGGTCGATAGTGCGCGCGTCGCGGCCCTTCCACGCCGGCAGGACGTCCTTGTTGAGGATCGCTTCGGCGTACTCAGGGCGTTTGCGGGTCGGCCGCAGATACCGCTCGACGAACTCGGCGACCAGGAAGTCGATGCTGTATCTGTCGTCCGGCCGAGTGGTCGAGGTAGGCAGCGGAGCAGAACGCTCCCGCCGCCGGGTCCGGGCGCGCCGGGGATCGATGCCCTGGTCGGCGAGCTCGCGGAGGCGGCGCGCCTCGCCGCGCGCCGCATCGAGGCTGGTCTGCGGGAAGTGCCCGAGCAGGATCCGTGTCTCCTCGCGCTTGAACTTGAACCGCAGCAGCCATGTGCGGCTGAAGCCACCGCGCTTCTCTCGCACCCGAAGCTGCAGACCCGTCTGCCCGGGATCGGTATAGGTGCCGGGCGGGAGCGTTGCGGCGCGCGTGGAGACTAGCCGCTGCGGCTGTGTCCGGGTAGTGTGTCCACCGGGAGAGGCCCTTGTCACCGTCGCAACCCCAAATTTGTGTCCGCCTTGTGTCCACTTTACCTGAAACTCGATGGGGTTGCGTGAGACGGACTGAGACCGTCGAAGTACTGCAAATCACGGGAGTTGCACTCTCACCGAGGCTCATGTAGTCTCACTCAGGCACGCTCTTGGACTGCATGAGGTGCAAGGGGTCCCGAGTTCAAATCTCGGCGCTCCGACCAATCAAAACGCCGCCAACACGGGGGACCTTAGTGACGGAACCGTCGCGAGCGGTGTTTCTCAGCTATGCCTCCGAGGACGCACCGGCGGCCCAGAGGATTTGCGAAGCCCTGCGCGCCGCCGGCATCGAGGTGTGGTTCGACCAGAGTGAGCTGCGTGGCGGCGATGCGTGGGACGCGGCGATCCGCAAGCAGATCAAGTCCTGCGGACTCTTCATCCCGGTCATCTCGCGGAACACCCATGCGCGCGGCGAGGGGTACTTCCGGCTCGAGTGGAAGCTGGCGGTGGACCGATCGGATTTGATGGCGACCGACCTGCCGTTCCTGGTGCCGGTGGCGATCGACGATACGCCAAACAGGGATCCGCGGGTGCCCGAGCGCTTTCGTGCGAGTCAGTGGACGCGCCTGCCCGGCGGGGAGACCTCGCTGGCGTTCGTCGAGCACATTCAGCGGCTGCTCTCCCGGGAAGGTGCCCCCGTATTGAGCCCGATTCTCGGCTCTGCTGGCAGCAGGATCACAAGCGGCCCCCCGGCACGGTCACCGCCGTCATCGCCACCGGGGTCGGCCCGCAGCCGGACGGCCGCGACAGGCTGGATAATCGCGGCTGCGGTCCTCGTGGCAGTGGCGCTGGGGTATTTCGTGGCGCGGCGGCTCAGCCGGCCAGCGCCCACCGCCTCCGCCACAACCGCCGCGCCTGTTGCCAGAAATGCTCCAGGCGAAGCTTCCATCGCCGTGCTGCCGTTGGCGAACGAGAGCGGAGATACGAGCCAACAGTACTTCTCGGATGGAATCTCGGAGGACCTGATCAACGCGCTGGGGCAATTCCCGGGACTCAAAGTGATCGGACGGATCTCCTCGTTCCAGTTTCGCAACTCCACGGAGGACGCCCACAGCATCGGGGCGAAGCTCGGGGTGGCGCACCTGCTGGAAGGCAGCGTGCAGAGGTCTGGCAACATCGTGCGGGTGAGCGCCGAGCTCGTCGACACCGCCGACGGCACGATGCAATGGTCGGAGAGCTACGACCGGCCCTACAAGGATCTCTTTGCCCTGCAGGATCAGATCACGCAGGCTGTGGTGGGGGCGCTGCGCGCGAAGCTCCTGCCGGGCGAGCATGCGGCGGCGCAGAGCGATCGGCCTCCGAGCGGGAGCCTGGAGGCGTACAACGCTTTTCTGCAGGGCCAATTCTATGTTGCCCGCGACACGGATGCCGATCTTCGCAGCGCGATCGGGTTCTATACGCGAGCGACGCAGCTCGATCCGGGCTATGCGCTCGCGTGGAGCGAGCTGTCGATGGCCTGGAATGGTCTCAGCAGCCAATGGCTCGACGGGAGGGCGGCGCAGGCGGCCTATGCCAAGGCGCGCGAGGCAGCGGAACGGGCGCTCGCCCTGTCACCGCACCTCGCAGCCGCGCATACTGCCAGGGGTAATTTGCTTTTGACTGCTGACTTTGACTGGCGCGAGTCGGAAGCGGAGTATCGGCGCGCTCTCGCGCTCTCGCCCAACGACGCTAAGGCACAGTTCGGGCTCGGAACCCTGCTCGCGTTTCGCGGAGACGTAGAACAGGCGATTGAGCTCACGCGCCGGGCGCTCACGAGCGAGCCACTGCGGGCCAACTATTACAACTGGCTCAGTACGTATCTCCTGGCGCTCAACCGCCCCGATGAGGCGGAGCGGGCGATTGATAAGGCCATCGCGCTGCAGCCCGGAGCCGTGAGCTTTCACGAGTCCCTGGCGGTCATTGAGATCCAACGTGGTGATGCGCGAGCAGCGCTCGCCGCCGCACAGCGGGAGTCACCCGGACCGTGGCAGGATGTGGCGCTCGGCCTCGCACGGCAGATCGGGAGCGATCGGAGCGCAGCCGATGCGGCGCTCAAGACTGTGATCGAGAAGGATGGCAGCCTCGCTCCCTACCAGATCGCGCAAATTTACGCACTGCGTAACGACGCCAACGCGACCTTCCATTGGCTCGACCGGGCTTGGAGCAGCCGCGATCCAGGTATCGGGAACATCCTCTACGACCCCTTCATCCTGCGCTACAAGAACGATCCGCGCTATGCCACGTTCTGCCGCAAGGTTGGCTTACCGGTTCCGGGAGAGTGAGTGGCCGCCACTTGATTCATTGGTCATCCAATGATAATTTATTTTAATTGGTCGTCCAATAATCTCCACCCCGCCGGGAGTCGCGATGCCAAAGGTCGGAATGCGGGCCGTGCGCCGCAGCCAGCTGGTCAATGCCACCGTCGAGCTCATCCAGGAGCACGGCATCGCGGGCACCAGCGTCTCGCAGATCAGCGCCAAGGCAGGGCTCGCCACCGGCATGGTGCATCATTACTTCGCCGACAAGAACGCGCTGCTCGAGGCGACCATGTGGGAGCTCGTCCGGCGCCTCGCGCGGCAGATATTTGCTTTGCTTGCCGAGGCCCGCACGCCCACGGAGCGCGTGCTCGCGTTCGTCGACGGCAATCTGAGCCCCGCCAGCCTGAGCGCCGGGACCGTCAGCGTCTGGCTCTCCTTCTGGGGGCAGGTGCCGCATAACCCCCGCTTCGCCCGCATTCACAACATCGTCGCGCGGCGCACTCAGGCGGCCCTGGCGCGCACTTTGGCCAAATGCATGCCGCGTGAAGAGGCGGTGCGCCAGGCCAAGGTCATTGCGGTATTCGTCGACGGTCTGTGGCTGCGTGCCGCCATCGACGCCGGGGGCATGACCGCGGAAACCGCGAAGCAGATCGCCCACGATTTCCTGCAGCGCCAGTTGGGTGCCTCCTTCACTGCACCTGCGGCGTCACCGCGGGGCAGGCGCGTGGCCGAAGGCGCTCGAAAGAAGAGCAAGCAGCGCCGTTGAGTCTCCGTCCCGCAGCGGCGCATGTGCTCCGCCCTTGGAAATCACAGCAGGGGGAACGATGACATCGATGATCCCGCAAGACCATATCGTCCCGCGTGCGGCCTGGGATCGAGCGCCATGGAATTGCTGGACGTTTCAGCACGTGCGCGAGCTCATGCCCACGGCGGCGGTGCGTCGCGGAGCGGGCCCGATATTGCATCTGCCGAGCGCTCTCACGGAGCTCACCGAGCTGGCGTTCACCTGTGACGGGGTGACGCAGACAACGGGTGAATTTCTGCAATCGAGCCACACGGACGGCTTCCTTATCCTGCATCGCAATCGGATCGTCATGGAGTACTACGCGAATGGCATGACGCCGAGCACTCTGCACCTGTCGCAGTCGGTGGCGAAATCCCTGGTGGGGACCCTGGCCGGGATCCTGGCTGGACACGGTTGTCTCGATCTCAAAGCGCCCGTGACGACGTACCTCCCCATGCTCGAGCGGACCGCTTACCGTGGCGCCACCGTGCAGCACCTCCTTGACATGACGAGCGGGGTTGCCTGGGATGAAAACTATGAGGCTACCGACTCGGATATCGCCAGGATGAATGTCGCAAGCGGGTGGATGGAGTCCCCTGATGCCACCTGGCCGCGCTGTATGTGGGAGCTCGTGCTGACGCTGCAGCGGGCGGAGCGTTCGCACGGACAGCTCTTTGCGTACCGCTCGATCGAGACGGACGTGCTCGGCTTTGTGCTACAGCAAGCGGGCGGCGCCTCGCTCGCCGACCTGCTCAGCCGCGAGTTGTGGCAGCCTCTCGGTGCAGAGGAAGATGCCTGTTTTACGGTCGATCCTGCCGGCTTCCCGTACGGGTGCGGCGGGTTCAACGCCACTCTCCGCGACTACGCGCGTTTTGCTCTACTTCATATCGATGGTGGACGGGTAGGGGGGAAGCAGTTGCTGCCGCGCGGTTGGGTCGAGGAGGTGCAGGCGGCGAATCATGCGTTATTCCTCGGGCACTATCGCGACGTGCTTCCACAGGGCGCCTACCACAATCAGTTCTGGATAGAGGACCCCGAGCAGCGAGCCCTGATGGCGCGTGGAATCTTCGGGCAGCTCATCTATCTCGATCCCCGGGCCGGGTTTGCGGGAGTGAAGCTCTCGAGTTGGCCGATATTCGTGGACGTGGCCGGAACGCGCCGCGCCTTGGCGGCGATGCACGCCATTCGAGCGGCCCTTGGCTGACGCGGAGCGATTCATGTTGGAACGGCGTGATGGACGGATGGTCTCGCGCGCATCGCTCGCCAGGATCATCGGACTCAATGTCGCGGCGATCGTCACCCTTGATTTGCTGCCAACTGTAGTGGCGGGCGCGCAGCAGAGCCTGCACCTTTCGGTTCGGGACGTGGGCGTCTTCTCCTCGATTTTCATGCTCGGCAACATGATCGGCTCACTGTTGAGCCCCTACTGGACTCGGCGCTGCTCGTGCCCGACGGCCGCACGCGTGGCACTGCTTGGAATGATGGCGGCCAATGGCCTTTGCGCGCTGATTCCGGCGCGCGGCGCTTTCCTCGTGCTTCAGGGTTTTTCCGGCCTGTTTGGCGCGTTGCTCTATTCACTCACGCTGACCGTGATTTCCGCTGGCCACGGGGCGCATCGCAACTTCGGACTTGCGGTTGCCGCGCAGGTTGCTTTCCAGGCGATCGGATTGTTGATGGGACCTGTGCTCCTGGCGCGCGGAGGGCTTGCGCTGGTATTGTGGACCTTCGTCGCATTGAGTGGGCTTGCTCTCGGGCTGACCTTTCGCTTGCCGATCACGGCATCCAATCCGGCGCGGCCTGCTCATGGCGTCAAGCTGACTCGCCCACCCATCATGGCCGCGTTTGCGGGCTGCTTTCTCTTCTACGCTGCAGTCACCATCTACTGGACATATGTCGATCCGATCGCGCGCGGTGCCGGCTTTACGTCCGGGGAAATCTCTCACAGCCTCGCGATAGGCGTCGCGGCCGGGTTCTGCGGCGCGCTCACCGCCGCAGGCTGCTCACGGTTCAACGGTCGCAATGTCCTGCTGGCGATCGGCGCAATCCTGACCGTCGCCTCGGCGGCGCTGCTCCTGGAACCGCTCAGCTGGCCACGCTTGCTGTTATCGAGTTGTTTCTTCAACTTCACGTGGAATTTCACGATTGCCACGCAATATTCCGCTGTCACGGCTCTTGATCGAAGCGGGCGGGCGATCGCGCAGACGCCCGCGTTTCACACGGCGGGCGGGGCAGCGGGACCGGCGCTTGGCGCCCTGGTCATCGGCGCGGGGCAGTTTTCCGGTGCGCTGCTGCTGGTGGCTGCGGCAGCGCTGCTGAGTCTGGGGTGTTTTTTGCTGGCGAGCAGTCTGGGGCGCCGTGTGCCCGTCCTGTGTCCCCCAGCGGAGGCTTCGAAATATCAGCGGGACAACTGCGAAAGGCAGCAGTGATTTGTGCGCCCGGAATGCAGCCGGTCGTCCGCGGGCGGGCCATCACAGGTCATTGGCTCAAGGCTGCACTTTGTCGACGCCACGATCGCCGCCGGCCTATGGAGAAGGCGATCTGCCCGATTTGTTGACTAGTAAACAAGTCTGAGAATCCCAATACATGCCTCCGGCGGGGAGGGTGGGATCGCACCTCCGGTCATCCTGACCGACGGCAATGCAGACGCTGCGACGGACGGCTTTGGGCAGGCGGACGGTCAGGCCCACCCTATCCTGACCCGTCGTCGTCACGCAGCTCCGCGAGGTACTGCGCCCATTTGTCGAGGGCCTCACGCGGGAGATGACCGATGCCATGGGTCGCGCAGCGACGTCATGCCGCGCGGTCTCATCGCGCTCCAACCGAAGCCTCCATCGCTGTACTACCGCTGGCGAACGAGAGCGGAGACGCGGGTCAGCAGTACTTCTCGGATGGAATCTCGGAGGACCTGACCAATGCGCTTGGGCAATTCCCGGGACTGAAAAGCGATCGGACGGATCTCCTCGTTCCAGTTCCGCAATTCCACGCAGGACGCCCACAGCATCGGCGCGAAGCTCGGCGTGGCGCACCTGCTGGAGGGCAGCGTACAAAGGTCGGGCGACATCGTGCGGGTGAGCGCCGAGCTCGTCGACACCGCCGACGGCGCGATGCAGTGGTCGGAGAACTACGACCGGCCCTACAAGGAAGTTTACGCGCTGCGTAACGACGCCAACTCAACCGTCCAATGGCTCGACCGCGCCTCTAGTAGTCGCGATCCGCGTATCTCTTACCTCCTCTACGACCCCTTCATTCGGCGCTCCAAGAACGATCCGCGCTATGCCGCGTTCTGCCGCAAGGTTGGCTTACCGGTTCCGGGAGAGTGAGTGGCCGACGCGCCACGTGTCAGGATTCCGGAGGTACGCCGAGAGTGCTGAGTGTCTGGCAGTTCACTCCACTCGCGAGTATGCTCACCCGACACGAAGAACTGCGGACCAGTGAGGCCGCAACGGGAACGATCGTGCAAGGGAAATGCCGCGCTCTGCTTTGCTCCCTCGCTCGAAAGGGTACGAATATGCTCAGGCAGGCAATCAAGAAGATTCCGGGTGCGAAAAGGACGGCTCAGTTGCTGGGATTGGCGACTCCGGATGAGAGGCAGTTTTTATTGGAGATGCTCCCCAAGCGCTCCATCGGCGCCGAGATCGGCGTGCACGTCGGGGACTTCTCGCAGTTGATACTCGAATATGTGCGCCCGAAGGAGCTGCACCTGATCGACCCGTGGGAACACCAGGGGGCCGCCACCCACGAGCGCGCCCTATTCGGCGGCGTTGCTGGCGATCAGGCGACCATGGATGCTCGTTATGGCGGCGTCCGCGCTCGCTTCGACAGGCAGATCCGCGCCGGCTCCATGGTCGTTCACCGCGCCTGTTCAGGCCCTACGCTCGCGCAATTCCCCGACGAGTACCTGGACTGGATCTACATCGACGGCAATCACCTGTATGAAGGTGTCATGGAGGACCTGGAGCTGTCGCTCAAGAAGGTGAAAAGCGGCGGTTTCATCACTGGCGACGACTATGGCCGCAAGGGATGGTGGGACGATGGAGTCAGGAAGGCAGTGGACGAGTTCGCGGCGCAGAAGCGAGCGGATCTGCTCGTAACCCGCAATTTTCAGTTCATATTCCGCAGGTTCTGATTCACCACGATCCTGCATAAATCGAGGATGGGGAGCGTCGCGATGAGTAAGCGTTACCTCGGATTCCTGGCATGTGCCATCGCTTCTTTCGCGCAGGCACAGAGCATTGGCCCCAAAGAGCCGGTCACATTTCAATTCAATCTGCCGGATTGGACGCTCACCACCGATCCAGCAGCGTTCGGAAGCAGTGGCGTGTTGGATATTACAGTAGTCAACGGTACGTCTGATCATTCGAATCAGGTGTATCTGCTCTCGCAGATACAAGTCATGCAAATAACTGCAGTTGGCGGTAGCTACACAAACCTTTGGACGTACCGCGACATCACTACGACGTCTCCCGATGCCAGTTATTTGTCGACAGACGCCAGCGGTACTCCGACATTGGATCTATTGGAGTCGACTGACGAATCGGCTTTCGTCATGCAGAATAAGCTCGGCGCCATCGACCTCGGTATTATCGGTCCTAACGGCGGCGATACCACCCTTTACCTTGCGTTACTCTCGAATCCCGCGAACAATGCGGCCTATGTCCCCTCCAGCGATGGCCTCTACACCGGCTTTGAAGAGACTGGCGAAGTCGTTAATACGATCTACCCGTTTCCTGTGCCTGAACCGGGCGCGCTCCCCATCCTCGGGGCTGGCCTCCTGGCCGTTGGTTTTGTCATCTTGCATCGAAGGCGCCGGCTCGACGGGCGTTCAGCACCCGGGCACCGAACCGATCTCATGGACCGTCACGACCGCCGCTAACGCAGCCGCCGGCGCACCCAGTGATAGGCCACCCAGCAGGCGACAGCCAACGCGGCAACGGGGCCTAACTGCAGCGGGTATTTTTCGACCATGAAGTACAGATCATCGATTCGCCCGTGCTCGAGGTCCAGGTGGAAAGAGAGCGCGACAGCGGTCAAGGCGATCGCCGGGCCGAACAGCCATTTCTGCACGTTGATCAGGGTACGCACTCGTCGCAGCGAACGCACTTCCAGGTCCGGTGGTAACGGCGTCGGCACCGTTTCCGGAAACAAGGCGGCGGGCCTGGATCGGATGCGTTGCGCCAGCTCCGGATCCTGTGCCAGATACTCGACGATCAGTGCGCGAGTATCGGTGCTGGCTTCCCCCGAGAGATACAGCGGGAGCAGATCCAATACCACGTTGCGTGTTACTTTCATGAACGACCTCCGCAATGACGCGCCTGCAGATCGCTAGAGCTCATTGCTTATACCCGCAAGCGCCAGGCGCGCCCGGTGGATCTTCACCTTAACCGCCGGCAGGGAGAGCTTCAGCACTTGCGAGATTTGTTCGTAGGGCATGCCATCCAAGGCATACATCAGCAGCGCCGAGCGGCTGATTTCCGGGAGCTGCTGCAGTGCCACCATCGTATTCTGCAGTCGCTCCTCTTGTGCGACCTCGGCGAACGGATCGGATCGCGGGTCCTGTAATCCTTCATCGAGCTCGACATGTCGGGATTTGCCGCGCAAGCCCTGTCGGTACAGGTTGCGGGCGATGGTGAACAGATAAGCTTTGACGGTAACCATCTCGAGCGGCACTGAGGACGTCCACACGCGCGCGAAGGTTTCCGCGGTGATGTCCTCGGCGTCGCTACGCTGTCCCGTGAGGTATAGCGCGAAGCGGTAGACGTCAGGCGCGTAGCGTTGATACAGTCCGCTGAAGTCCAAGGACGGTCAGCTTGTGCATGCGAGGCGGCAGCGCAGTGCCACGATCAGAAACCGAGCAGCCCGGCCGCAATGTCACTCCAGGCGTGGCAAATAATGCCGGGGCGCAGGCTCTTCCTCCAAACAGCCAATAAACCGAACAGCATCCCATAGAGGGTGATTTTGATGCACGGTTCCCACCCCTCATAGGCATGCCCGACTCCGAACACCAGCGCCTGCAGCAACACCCCGACCCATCGGCTGTGCGTGAGCGCGGCGAACTGGCGCTGGCAGTAGCCACGAAACACCACTTCTTCGCAGAAACCGGCACTCAGCGAGACGGCTAGCCACAAGGTGATTTCAACAGGGTTACGTGGGAGCATGCCGCCAATGGAAGCTGCATGCCCGGCGCCGAGTATAAGCGTCCACGCCCGGTCGAGTCTCTCCCAGAGGCACCAGAGCGCGATGCCGAGCACCACATCCAGCAATAGCCCGCGCGGACTGTGCCAATCCGTTCCGATCAGCTGCTTGAGCGTAGTGCCCGTGCGGAGGCTGCCCTTGCGCGCCATCCTGAACAGCCCCCATTCGGCGGCAAGCAGCGACAAATAGAGCGGTATGCGCGAGGCATTTGCCGACGCCGGGCTTCCGCCTTGCCGTTGAAAGAACGCGCCACCGATGGCGACCAACCCTATGATTCCGACGAGAATGGCGGTGTGCCAGTACGGCGCGACGGCCTCGTGGCTGGCAGATTCGATGGGTCGCACGACGACGCTTGCCATGACTTTTCCTCTGGCGGCGATGAGCAGGTTGCTTGAGACCTCCTGGAGCTGGATATCCAGGAGTCGCGGAAAAGTTACATGCTCGCCTAATTAAGCGATTGGACCCAATTGTGCGGGGATGTCGGCGCCGCTGATAGCCTGGTATTGGTGACGGTCAGCGCGCCGCTATTGCGATCGCTCCGGTCGGGCGCGGCGCCACCCGTCGATTATCTCGAGAATGGCCTCCGCCGGCTCCTGGCCCGAATGCCACTCGAGCGGGGAACCGGCATCCAACAGCAGGCGCCCCACGCGGGCGTACTCGGCCTCGTCCCCTGCCTGCGATCGTGCCCCTTCGGCTGCCCAAACCAACGCTGGAGCGTGAAACTCCCGGTCTCGGATAGTGGGCGAGGCTCCGTGTTCCAGAAGGACGCGCACCGCATCCGCGCGCCCGGCCATCGCGGCGCAATGGAGGGCGGTCTTGCCGATTTCGTCATCGGCGTGGTCCGGATCGAACCCGGCGGCCAGAAATGCCTCGATCGCGGCCGAATCGCCCTGCTCGGCGGCACGATACAGTGTTGCGTAGTGCTCGCTGCCAATTTCGGCCCGCAACGCCGGCTGTGCCGCCAGCATGTCCGCCGCTGTCTTGCCGTCTCCGCGGCTGCAGGCAGAGACCAGACGGTCTACTGGCAGCAACTCTGCCGCCGCGCCGCGGCTCAGCAACCAGTCAGCGACGGCACGGTTGGCGTTGAGCTCAGCGATTGCGTAAGGCGTGCGACCATCCGCGCGCTTGCGCGATGGGTCGGCGCCTCGGGCTACGAGCGCTTCGGCGAGGCGCACGTCGCCGCGCCCTGCGACGACGTGTAGTGGTGTTTCGCCGTTGTCGCCGAAGACGGGGTCGGGCTCGGCACCGTGCTCGAGCAGCCAATGTGCCCCGTCCATTGATCCTCCCCAGTGCAGCATGGCGTACAACGTCGGCGAGCCATCGCTTGCCCAGGGCTGACTTGGGTTGCCTCCGTAGGCAAATAGGAGGTCGAGCGTCGCCGCATCATCCGCCGCAGCGGCGAGGGGCAGGGTGACACCATCGTTGGGATTTGCGCCGGCCTGGAGCAGCAGCTCGACGAGGGGCAGGAGTCGCACTACAAGGGCGGCTCCCCAGAGCACCGGACGTCGTACGCCGTGGTGCAACCAAGGGAAGCGCGTACCGGCGTCGACTCCGAGCTCGAGCAACCGCCGGGCGATGGCAACGAGACCGTCGGGGTCGGCGGCGCTGCCGTGGCGCAACGACGTATGGCAGACGTAAAGGAGTGGCGCCCAGCCTCGGGGACCATCGGAGTCATGAGCAAGGGCGGGATTCTCAGCGAGCCATGCATCGGCGCGCTTCGCATCGCCTGTAACGAGCGCTACATGGAAGTTCGCGCCGACGATGCCGGGGTGCAATCGGAGCAAGCGCTCCGCGCGGTCTGTGCGCCCGTCCGTGGCGGCTTCGACGAATTCACGCACCGCATCATCGAACTGGAGTGTCAATAGAGCGATGTGCTCGCTCAATGCGTTCCAGGAAGGGAAGCCGTACTCGCGCGCTATAGCCGACTGCGCGTCGCGAAGAGCAATCGAGGTCGGCAGTTGCTCTTCGCTGACGCCTTTGAACGCCGGAAGCACGCGAAAACGCGCGAGTGCGAGCGGATCTCGGGCTCTGGCGGAGCGTAACAGCTCCTTGGCCTGGCGCTTGAGTTGCTCGAGATCGGGATGAATGGGCAGGACGGATTGCGGCATGACGCCTCTCCATGTTCGGGCCGGCGGTCCGCAGGCTGGCTCACATGGAAGACGATGTGCCGTTACCTGTACTCGAGGAGGGTGGACTCAGTCCTTCGCGCGGACCCGCGGGCGCCCCTCGGCGCACCGGATATCATGCTATTGCGAACATGCCAGGTCAAGCACCCCCTGATAACATGCGGCATGGTCGTTCATCTTGTCGACGGCACGTACGAGCTCTTCCGCCACTTCTACGGCCTGCGAAGATTCAACAAGGGCGCAGATAAACCGCTCGGCGCCGTTGCTGGCGTGCTGACGACGGTGATCCAGATGATGGAGAAGGGCGCCACGCACCTCGGTGTCGCCACCGATCATGTCATCGAGTCCTTTCGCAACGAGCTGTGGAGCGGCTACAAGACCGGTGACGGCATCGAGCCGTCACTGTGGGCGCAGTTCTGGCCGTTGGAGGACGCGCTCCGCGCGCTCGGGGTTGCCGTGTGGGCAATGAAGGAACTGGAGGCGGACGACGCGCTGGCGTCCGCAGCGCGGATCGCAGGCGATGATCCGCAGGTTCAACAGGTCTGTATCTGGACGCCGGACAAGGATCTCGCACAATGCGTGCGAGGCGATCGGATCGTTCAGGTCGACCGGAAGACCAATGTGATCCGGAATGAAGAGGGTGTCCGGGCGAAGTTCGGGGTCGTTCCGGAGCGGATTCCGGACTACCTGGCGTTGGTAGGCGATAACGCGGATGGCTACCCGGGAATCGACGGCATAGGCCCCAAGGGCGCGGCGTCGTTGATTGCGCGTCATGGCCCGATCGAGGATTTCCCGCAGCAGGCGCTCGGTGAGCGCCGCGAGTTGGCGCTGCTCTTCAAGAAGCTGGCGACCCTGCGGACGGATGCTGCTTTATTTGCGGCAGTGGAGGAGATCCGGTGGCAGGGACCCACGAGCCAGTTTGCGGATTGGGCGAAGCGGCTGGCCGCGCCGAAGCTTCTCGAGCGGGCGCAGGCCGTCGCTCGTCAAGCGCCTTCGCCGTCCGGACTTGCAACCACCACCACATAGCCATCGGGATCGCGCAGCCAGATCTCCATGTGCCGCGGCGCGGGGTTGAAGCGAGGCTCCTGGACGATCTCGGCGCCCAGCCCGCGTGCGCGTTTTACCGCCGCATCAAAGTCGTCGAGTTGGAACCATACCAGGACGCCATGTCCGGGCGGCGCGGCGTCCGCGTTGACGAGGTTGGGATGGTCTTCCTCGTCCCACGCGTGCAGCTGAAGCACCAGACGGCCCGAGCATGTTATTCGATCGTAGAAGTCCCGGTGCTCGTGATCCGGAAGGGAGTCCGCGCCCAAAAGCTCGGCGTACCAGCGACTGCTGGCTCTGACATTGCGAACCGCTATCAGAGGCTGAGCTTCGACCATTGGTTTCGGCGCCGGCAAGCTAATGCCGCCAGCATAATCCATTCGCGTGCCGGGCGGACCGGTCAGTCGGCGCGGGCGTAGCTGCCGGACTCGCCGGCCTGGGAGCTTCCTGGGCTGGCCTTGAGCATCGCGGCGAACTGCTGCGCCGGCAACGGCTTGCTGTGCAGATAACCCTGGGACTGGTCGCAGCCGAGCTGCCACAAGGTGTCGAGCTGCTCCTGGGATTCGACGCCTTCGGCGACGACCACGAGGTCGAAGGCGCGCGCGATCGAGATGATGATCGAGACCAGCCGCTTGGTACGCGCGTCGATGGCCATCTCACTGATGAAACTGCGGTCGATCTTGAGCGTGTCGATGGGCAGCTGCGCGATCCTGCTGAGGGATGAGTAGCCGGTGCCGAAGTCGTCGATAGCGATGTTGACACCCGCCGTGCGCAGTAACTTCAGCCTGTTGATCACCGACGACGAGTCATCCACCAGGGCGCCCTCGGTGATCTCCGCGTCCAGCCCACAGCTCGGTGTGGCCCAGGGGTGAACGTGCTTGAGGAAGCGACTGACGAAATCCGGCTGGCGCAGCTGCGTCGGCGAAATGTTGACCGCAATGCGCATGGGCGGCAGGCCATCCCGCAGCCACTGCCGACACTCGAGTGCGGCGCGCTCGATCACCCATTCGCCGACGTCGACGATGAGACCCGTCTCCTCGAGGATCGGCAGAAACCTGGCCGGTGAGACCACGCCCGAATCCGGATCATTCCAGCGGATGAGCGCTTCGGCACCCGCGATGCGGCGCGTCTTGACGCTCATCTTGGGCTGGTAGTAGAGCTCGAACTGTTGCCGCTCGAGCGCCCCGCGCAGTTTTCTTTCGAGGGCGACGCGGGCGAGGGCTTCGGCGTGCTGCTCCGCGCTGTAGTGGCCGCGGCGTTGTCTGCTTTCCTTGGTGCTGCGCAGCGAGGCCTCGGCGCGATTGACCAGGGTCTCCGGGTCATTGCCGTCTTCAGGGTACAAGGCGATGCCGCTGCGCGCGGCGATGGGGACGTCCTTGCCCTGCAGCGAGAATGGCTCCGCGAAGAGCTGATCGACCTGCTCGTTGAGCGCGTCGAGTGCTACTGCCGTCGAACGCTGCACGGGTTGCACCAGCGCGAATGTCCCACCGGCGAAGTGCGCCAGCAGCTCCGTGTCGGTGAAGCGCCGCTTGAGACGATCGGCGAGAAGTTGCAGCAGTTGATCGCCGGCGTGTCGGCCGAATGAGTCGTTGATGGCGCTGAGATTCTGTATGTCGAGCACCGCGATGGCCTGGCAGGCGCCGAAGCTGCCGGCCTCGCGGAACTTGCGGCCGAGCCGCTCGCAGAAGAGGGAGCGCTTCGCAAGACCGGTGAGCACATCGAAGTACGAGAGCAGTCGGACCCTGCTGTCCTGCCGCAGGTACTGCAGAGCGAAAGAGAGGTTGGCCGCCACCTCCCGCAGCATGCTGAGCTCTTCTTCGGTGATCACGCTTTGCTCGCGAGGACACACCCCGAGAACGCCGACGACAGTCTTGTCGACGATCAACGGCAGGCCGATCACGGCGATATGAGCCGCGCCGGCATCGCGGCAGGCAAAAGGCGCGGCGGGGTCGCGGGCCTTGTTACGGCTCGGAGCCGCCGCCTGCGTCATCTTGGCTTCCAGGAGCTCGCAGAGCGTGTGAGCAACCAGCTCATCCGCGCCCTGATGGGCGACCGCCTCGAGCCGCTGTGTTTTTGGCTGCTGCAGGGCCACGAGAGCCGTGGGATAGCCGCCGACGGTCACGCTCAGCCGGCAGGCCTCGAGCAACAGTTCGTTGCGGTCGCGGATCCGCACCACGGCGCCGTTGATGCCGCTCAGCATGCGCAGCACACCGGTGAGGCGGCTGATCTGCTGCTCCTGACGGCGGCGCACGGCGCGGGCTTCTGCGTCCTCGAGCGCCCGCTGTACCGCGGCGCCGAGGCGTGCGAGATTGGTCTTCAGGACGTAATCGACCGCGCCGCGGCGCAGTGCTTCGATCGCCCGTTCCTCGCCGATCGTTCCCGAGACGAAGAGGAACGGTATGTCGGGGGCGCACTCACGCGCGGTTGCAAGGGCACTCAACCCATCGAAAGCCGGCAGGCTGAAATCGGAGAGGATGATCGTGGGCTTGAATTCCTGCAGGGCGCTGCGCATGGCAGCGTCAGTCTCGACTCGCTGCACCACATGCGCGATACCGTGCTTTTTCAGGTGGCGGCAGGTGAGCTCCGCCTCGAACTCCACGTCCTCGACCAGCAGCACGCGGATCGGGTCGCGGCGGTCGGACTCACTCCTGTTTCTCTCAGCCATTACGCTGCGCTCCGAGCTCCTCGCAAGAGCACGACCATACCATGCGAGTTTCGTCTAAAATGTGAGCTTGTTCACCTCCCGGGCACGAGCGTTGTGTCAGGGGTGAGAGGTTTCGCGCCGCGTGTCAACTGCGCGCGCTATGTTTGTGAAGCCCGTCTATCTCGTGCGATCTATGGCAAACAGAACGGACACGAGCGGCACGTGCCGCGGCTGCCCGAGCGCCATGCCGATGTCGCCCTGGTAGACGCCGTAGGCGCAGAGCAGCCGCCCCGCAGTGTAAGGGTGGACCATCGTGGCGTGTCCGCCCGACTGCTGCGCCTCCTCCTGTTTCTCCGTGTATTCCGGCGTCTCGATCGCCTGGATCTCGCTGCCGTCCTGCAACTTCAATGACCAGACGGAGCCGCCGGAGGCCATCGACTGACCTGCCTTGATCACGCCGGTGACGAACACCTCGGAGGTCTTCGATAGACCCGCCGGCATAGCCGAGGAGACGTAAGTCATCACCTGATTGAAGGGTCCCGCCTTGATGTCCGGCGGCCGATTCCACCGCATCGCGATCTCGAGGTCGTGGCAGGATTTGGCCTGTTCCAGATGGTCGTATGTCAGCCGCCCATTCGGGCCGCCCTTCGACTGCGACATATAGGCGATCGACTTCAGCTGCCGTGCCGTTGGAAGCTGTTTGGATTGCGTCGGCTGACCGCCAAGCCCGAGCTTGCCGAGCCCCAGCTTGTCGCAGCCCGCGAGTAGAACAGTCAGCGCAAGAGCGGCTGCGACGGATCTCACGATAAGGTTACGCATGCGGTATCACAACGGTTGAGACCGGGCGGTTGATCCATGCAGTTGGCGAAAGGCCACGCTCAGGCATCGGTCGACCGGAACCCGATCCGCGCGTGCGTGCCGTCGCAGAATGGTTTGTTGCCGCTGCCGCCACAGCGACACAGGCGGCCCTGCGTAACGCGCGCCACAACCCGGCCGGTGCCGGAGATGATCTCGAGATTGCCGCGGACGCGCAGCGGACCGTCAGTCTCGGGCTCGATGGCGAGAGCGCCGTCGCGAACGGCGAGCACGTCTGTTTTCCCCGAGGCTGGCTCGCCGGATGCGGCGAAGCTGACTTCGTTGTGAGAGCCGTCGCAAAAGGGCTTGTTTTTGGAGGCGCCGCAGCGGCACAAGGTGGCGCGGAACACTCCTCGTTGGCCGTTCAGTTGCATGTCGGCGCGCACCGCATATGGACCGTTCTCGCGGATCGTAATGAGGTTCACGAGCGGCGCCGCCTCGTTCGCCTTACCGTCCTTACGCCGATAGCGGATGGCGCCCGACGGGCACACGTGCGCGATTTCTACCAAGCGCTCGACTTCGATGGCGTCGGGATGAATCCAGGGGCCTTGTACGTTGGCCAGAAACACCTTGGGTGCCCAGGTGACGCAGAACCGTGAGTGGATGCACTTCCTGGCATCGAAGAGCAGCGTGAGGTCTTTGCCTTCGATTTCCTCGACGCCTGCCACCGTGTTCGGCACGGGCGGCGCGGCGGCGGCAGTCCCCGCGGCGCCGGTCGGGACCGAAACCGTCGCCCCGGGAATCGCAGACGAGGCGCCGTCGAAATCACGGCTGGAGCGTGCGGCGAGCTCGCCGAGCAAGCGCGCCGCGCGGCTGCTGCGCGCGTCCTCCGTAGCGATTGTCGCGGCACCCTTGGCAAGCTCGTGCAGGCGCTCTATGAAAAACTGGCGCGCGGCCACCCCGGGAGGAAACGGCGCCGAATCCCGCAGCGCGACGAATGTGACGCCGGCATGGCAGTCCGGATTCGAGGGGCCGGCGGGGAGGCGCGCCGCACGCTCCGCCAACAAGGACATGGCCGTTATCAGGCCGATGCCGAGATCGACGGCCGCCGCCTTTGCGGGGGCAGGGCGGGGCACGACATAGGAATAGGCGATGAGGCGAACCATCAATCCATAGGCTGCATTGGCGAGATCGACGCACTGAGCGGCGTCCTCGTTCTCGATCCACACGCGTCCCTCAGGACGGGGCGGGCGGCGCAGCACGGGATTGATCGCCGCGGGGAATGCGGGCTGAAAGCTGCGGTTTGCTTCCTTGAGCGCGCGCAGCTCGCGGCGAATGGCCGCGAACTTCTGGTAGTGGGAGCCTTCGCTGTCGGCTGGCGCCCCCTCGCCCTGGCGCACGATCGCATCGAAGGCGGCGAGCACCGTCTTCGAGCAGATGACGGGCCTGGCGCCGCCGAGATCGATCTCCGCCGTGGAAAGCTGCAGCGCCGGATCGCCGCAGAATGCGGCTCTCTCGCCGACGCGCGTGACGAAGCGCGTCACGCTCTGGCCGAGCGATGCATAGAAATCGCCTACGGTGTCGTAGTCGATTCCCATCGGCGTCAGTCGCGCCGCCGGGCCGCCGCGCTGATATCGCACCGGCGGCTCGAAGCCGGGGCCGTCAGGCTCGGTCGAGCCCTTCGGGCGCTCGAGATAGATGAAATGCTGCAGCACCGCCTCGTTGAATGGCGCCAGCTTCACGACCACGCCCGCCGGCAGGTAGCCGGGATCGAGCGGGAAGTTGCCGCGCCCGAAGCGCGGCGCGGCGCCGAGCGCGGAGGTGATGTTCCACACGGCGCAGAGATGTCCCATCTCCTCGATGGCGACATCGAGAATGGCGCGCCGCCAGCGCGCCGTGGCCGCGGCCTCATCCGCCGAGAGGCCGTCCTCGGCGTTCTTCAGGCTGAAGGCCGCATAGAGATAAGTGCACATCAGATTGTGCTCGAGCTCCGCGGCTTCGTAGAGCCTGTGGAGCAGCTCTTCGCGGGTCGGCCGTGCGATTTCCAAGCTGTCCTCCCGGAGCGGCGCGCGCGATGCTAGCCGGCAATGAGGCCGGCCGTGATATTGATCGCAAAGCCGAGTATAGCGACGTTGAACGCGAACGAGACGATCTCGTGCAGGATGATGACGCGGCGGATCGAGACCTCCGCCGTCGACACGTCGGCGGTCTGGCAGGCCGCGGCGATGGTGAAGGAGAAGTACGCGAAGTCCCAGAAACCCGGCATTTCCGTATTGGGGAAATGCAGCGGGCGATTCGCCGGCGGCGCGCTGTAGAACATGTCCGCGTAGTGCATGGTGAACATCGTGGGCACGAGCAGCCACGAATCGACCAGGGTGATGGCCGCGAGCGCAAAGCCCGAGACCCGCTGATCATACGTGGCGTGCCGCAACAGGACGAGCGGCTGGACTATCGCGATCAGGCTGAGGAGCGCCGCTACGGTGGTCGCTGCCAGGATGACCGGTCCGGAAGGATCCTCCTCGATGTAATGCGAGCAGATCTCCTTGGGAGTGAAGCGGTGCATCCACAGGTAAATCGCGACCAGGAAGAAGGTCGCGCCGCTGTCCCAGCCGATCAGCATGCGGCTGATGAGCGGCTGATGCGCCGGAACGATGAAGGGGACCCCGACGCCTATTGCCAGAGCGATCCAGAGCCGCGGGTGCATGAGCGCCCATCGGCTCACACGCATGCGAGCCATTCAGGGTCCCGTGGACGCGAGCATCATGGCGGTCTGCATTATGTGAAGTTTTGTGAACCTGGCCTGGCCCGATGGGGACTCACGTCACTCGGGTCTGTCCCCGCCGGGCGGGGCGCACCTGCGATCGTCTTGCGGCTCGGCGGCGATCCACATGCCGCATTCGCAGAGTGCCGCGCGCGACACGGGCGCGCGCGTAACGGCGACGTAACAGCTGTGTAATCGCGACTCGAGCGCGGCAGGAGCCAAAAACCCGGAGGCCAGGGAGCATACTCTGCCCCAAGCGGAAGCGCTATACTCGTGCCGCAGCGTGGCCGCGGGGACGGTCCACATAAAATTACGGACCGGCCGCGCAACCTAACAAGAACCGCAATCAACCGAAGGGAAAAATTCATCATGCGCTTCCATCAGTGCTTTCTGACGGCAGCGTGCGCCGTGGGATTCCTCGGTGCAGCCGCCGCATCAAACCAACACTTCGCCGCTCAACCACAGGACGCCGGTACGACGGCCGCCAGTACCCTCGTCACGACCTCGATCATTCTCAACGTGACGGATCTGAAGGGCCTGGAGAATTACGTCGCGCAGACGGCCACGCCGGGCAATCCGAATTTCCAGCATTTCCTCACCGTCAACCAGTTCGTCAAGCGCTACGCGCCGTCGAACCAACAGATCAAGGTGCTGGTCAAATTCCTCGAGTCGTTCGGCATCACGGTGAACGAGGTCTATGCGGACAACCTCGATATCAGTGTCACCGGCACCGCGTCGCAGCTCAACGCCGCCCTCTCCACGCAACTGCACGATTACACGCGCAACGGCCAGCGGTTCCACCGGCCGGCATGGAAGTTCGTGCTGCCCGGCGAGCTGTCGACACTCGTCCTCGCCATTCCGGGACTGAACAACCAGCCGAGCCAGGTGAAACCGAGATCCGTGCACCTCGGTCAGGGTGCGTATGCCGGCACGAAGGCGGCGGCGGTGACCTGGCCCAGGAATGGGACGGCGAGCGGCGTGCCCGAGGACTACACCGTGGGCGATACCGCGAATTTCTATGACTTCAATCCCCTCTATAAGGCGGGCATCGATGGCAAGGGCCAGACGATCGGCATCATGACCCTGGCCAATTTCAAGGTATCCGATGTGACTTCCTACTGGCAGGACATCGGACTCAAAGTCAAGGCGAACCGCGTCACCAAGGTGCTGGTGGACGGCGGCACGCCGGTGAAGGCGGGCGTCGGTGACAATGAGACTTCGATCGATGTCGAGCAGTCGGGCGGCCTCGCCCCGAAGGCGGACATCCGGGTGTACATTGCACCCAACACGCTCAACGGCTTCCTCGACGTGTTCTACAGCGCGGCGTCGGAGAATGTGGCCGACTCGGTCTCGATCAGCTGGGGCCAGGCGGAGGAGGACTACTTCGCTGCAACGAATGGCGGCGTCGACTACACCGATCAGCTGACCGCGATACATCAGGCGCTGCTGGAGGGTGCCGCGCAGGGCCAGTCGTACTTCACCTCCGCGGGCGATGACGGAGCCTACGATGTGAACGATGCGAACAATGCGCCCGTTCCGCTCTTCTCCAAGCAGTTGACCGTGGACGCGCCGGCGAACGACCCGGCGATCACGGCCGCGGGTGGTACCACGGTCGCGGCGACCGAGCCAGGCATTCCCTCGGCAGGGTGCCCTGACATCACCATCAGCCAGGAGCAGGTGTGGGGTTGGGACTACATCGCACGAGACTGGGCGAATTGCCTCGCCAACCTCGGGCTGACGGCGGAGGATCTGTTTCCATCCGGCGGTGGCGGTGGCGTCAGCTCCTTCTGGGACAGGCCCTTCTATCAGCAGGGCACGGCCGGCATCCAGCGGACGCAGCCGGGACAGAGCCTGATCTTCTATCCGAACTATCCGGACCTCAGCGGCGCGGAGCTCATCAACACCCTGCCGGCCAACTTCGCCGGCCGCAACGTGCCTGACCTCTCGTTCAACGCGGATCCGCAGACCGGATACGTCGTCGTCGACTGCACCGACTTCCCGGAGCCCGCCAATCCGAACTGCGCACAGGGCGGTTGGGGCGGCACGAGCTTCGTCGCGCCGCAGTTGAACGGCATGACGGCGCTGATCGATGAGGCGTCCGGAGGACGCGTGGGACTTCTCAATCCGGTCGTCTACGGGTTGCAGGCGCTACGGGTCTCCTACTCGAAGGGCGGCCCCTTCAACGACATCACCGCGGGCGACAATTATTTCTACGACGGCGTGCGCGGGTACGACGACGGCGCGGGGATCGGCACGGTAAATGCCGCGAACCTGGCCTTCATCTACATGGCGCTGGCCGAGCTGCGCTTCTAAAGAGACGATCGCTCCAGCCCCTTCCCGGGTCTCCGGGAAGGGGCTTTTTTTTGGTACAGTCCGTGGCGGTGCAATCGAAGCTCATATCAGGTCTGCTCGCGGCGCTGGCATTGGCGGCGGCTTCGTTTTCGCTTGCCGGCGACCATGTCGTGCCGACCCCCTCGCAGCTCTATGGGACGCTTTTCGTCCGCGTGCAGATGGCAGCGCTGCATCCCGGCAATGACAACTTCGTCGACGACATACCGAAGACGTCTCCTGTCGTCATCATGCAGCGCTACCGCGCGGTCAACCCGCGCACGCAGAAACAGCTGCTTCGCTTCCTCGAGGACAATTTCACCTTCCCCGTCAGGCCGCGCACGCCGCCGATCCCTGCCGACCGCACGGTCGCGGCGCACATTGCGAGGCTCTGGCCGCTCCTCACGCGAGCGTCCATCGTACCGCCCGCCTACTCATCGCTCCTGTACGTGCCGAAACCGTACGTCGTGCCGGGGGGCGCCTTCCAGGAGTTCTACTACTGGGACTCCTACTTCACGATGCTCGGGCTCATTCCCGATGGGCACGCGGATCTCGCCCACGATCTCGTCGATGACTTCTCCTACCTGATCCAGACTTACGGCCACATCCCGAACGGCGCCCGCACGTTCTACCTGTCGCGCTCGCAGCCTCCCGTCTACTACCTGATGGTGGGACTCCTGGATCCCAACCCGGCGAAGGCATGGGCGAGCCACCTTGGCGACCTCATGGGCGAGTACGCCTACTGGATGAAGGGGGCGCAAGGGCTTCATCCCGGCGAGGTACGGCGCAATCTGGTCGAGTTGCCCGACGGCGCCATTCTCAACCGCTACTGGGACGACAGGGACACGCCGCGGGACGAGGGTTATCGCAATGACGTGCTGACGGCGCGCGCTTCCGGCAGACCGCCGGCGCAGGTGTATCGCGATATCCGCGCCGCCGCCGAGAGCGGCTGGGACTTCAGCTCCCGCTGGTTCGGCGACCGCAGTCACATGTCGACGATCCGTACCACCGACATCGTGCCGGTCGATCTCAACAGCCTGCTCTACGGCCTGGAGGAGGCCATCGCCCGCGGCTGTGAGGCAAAGCGCGAGCTCGCCTGCGAGCGGGACTTCGATGCGCGCGCGCAGCGCCGCAAGGTTGCGATGGACCGCTACCTCTGGGACGCCCGGGCCGGCTATTTCGCGGACTACGACTGGCGCAGCCGCAGGCGCAGGAATGAGCTCAGCGCCGCGACGCTTTATCCTCTCTTCGTGGGCCTTGCGACTCCGCAGCAGGCTGCGCAGGTTGCCGCTGTAGCGCGGTCGCGGTTACTGCAGGGCGGCGGCATCGTGACCACGACGATTCACTCGGGCCAGCAGTGGGACGCGCCGAATGGCTGGGCGCCGCTGCAGTGGATCGCCGTACGCGGGCTGGCCCGATACGGCGATGATGCCCTCGCTCACGATATCGCCCGCCGCTGGGTTGCGACGGTGCGGCGCGTCTACGCCAACACCGGCATGATCTTCGAGAAGTACGATGTCGAGCATGCGCTGCCGGGCGGCGGCGGCGAGTACCCGGTGCAGGACGGGTTCGGCTGGACGAATGGCGTGACTCGCGGCTTCCTGCAAACCTACCCGGACCTGCGATCGGCCGCGGCAGCTCCGTCGCCATAATCGCGGCGCCGCTCATGCGCCGGAGCGCCACCATGCATCAATCCCGACTTTGCGCGATCCTGATCGATTGCAACACCGCCGACGTCGATGCGGCGGCGGCCTTCTGGGCGCAGGCGCTCGGCCGTGCCGTCGATTCCAAGCACCCCGGCAGCCGTGGCAACTATCGGATGCTGGCAACGCCGCCCGATGAGCCCATCGTGCAGATACAGCGCGTGTCGCACGAAAGCCGTGTGCACCTCGATATCGAGGCGGACGACATCCCCGCGGAGATCGCGCGCCTCGAGCAGCTGGGCGCCACCGTCGTGGAGCGCCTCGAGCGCTGGGCGGTGATGCAGTCACCGACAGGCCAGCGCTTTTGTATCGTGCGGGTGCAGCGGCCGGGCTTTCCGAAGAACGCCAACACCTGGGCGTGACTGACACGCCACCGAGCTATGTGTGCCCGCTATCAGACCCCTTCGCAGGCCGCGGCCGAGCGGTACTGGCGGGTCATCGAGCCGATCTGGCAGTTCGAGCCGAGCTGGCGCGTGCTGCCGACGGATCCCGTGCCGGTCGTCCTCGCCATGGGCGGTGCGGTCACCGGCCGGATGATGCGCTGGGGGCTCTTGCCCCATACCGGGGAGCCGAATTTTCCGCTCATCAATGCGACCGTCGAGAAGCTCGAGACCTGGTACGGCTGGAAGCAGCCCTGGGAACGCCGCCAGCGCTGCATCCTGGTGATGGCCGGGTTCTATGAGCCCCATGTCTTCGAGGATGGCCGCAAGGAGCCATTCTACGTGCACCTGGCCGACCGCCCGGTCTTCGGCGTCGCGGGGCTCTGGGACCGCAGGCGACAGGCGGACGGCTCTGAAGTGCAGTCATGCGCTCTCATCACCGTGCCGCCGAACAGCCTCATGGCCGAGATCCACAACGAGAAGCAGCGGATGCCGGCGGTACTGCGCGAGGAGGATCACGCCGTCTGGCTGCAGGGCAGCCCGCAGGAGGCAAAAGCCTCGCTGGTGCCGCATCCGAGCGACACCATGGTCGCCTGGCAGGTCAGCCGCCGTCTCTATGCGGTCAAGACGCCGAACGACGCGCAGCTCGTGGAGCCCGTCTCCGCCCGATGATGCGGCCGCGGTACCGATCAGGTAAGTTCGCCCCCGGCTCTGCGCCGAAGGGCGTAATCTTCCTGATTGCCGACAACAAATGGGGGCGTCCCTGATGCCGGATGACCATGCGATTTTGACCGCCACGCCGCTGCCCGAGAATCTGCCAGCGGGAGTCGACCTGCGGCGTACCGCCGCCAACCCCGATTATTGGTATCCCCTGGCCTGGTCCGATGAGCTCAAGCCCGGAAAGATAGTGGGGCGGCGGTTCGCCGGTGACCCCATCGCGCTCTTTCGCGGCTCGAGCGGACGGGTGGTCGCGCTCGAGGATCGCTGTGCTCACCGGCAGGTGCCGCTGCACCTCGGAGTGGTCCAGGGCGATGGGATCAAGTGCCACTATCACGGCTGGGCGTACGACTGCGCCGGCAAATGCATAGACGTGCCATACCTCGGCAGGGAGCGTGTGCCCAACGGCGTTCGCTCTTATCCGGTCCGCGAGATCGATGGGCTCGTATTCGTCTTTCCGGGCGACCCCGCACTGGCGGAAGGGCGTGTGCCCTCGGGCCTCGGCGCCTCGCAGCGCCGCGACTACAAGACGCGGCGGCTCAATCGCGAGGTGGCTTGCCACTACACGTTCATGCACGAGAACCTCTTCGACATGAACCATCAGTTCATGCATCGCAAGAACATGGGCTCGATCCGCGCGAGCTGTCTCGGACGCCGCCATGGTGAGCACTGGGCGGAAGTCGAGTACTCCTTCAGCCGCACCGCCGGCAAGCAGTCGATGGGTGAGCGCGTGATCGTCGACATGATGCGCAAGCGCGGCGAGAACAAGGGCGACTTCCGCGACCACATGCGCATCCGCACCGATTATCCCTCGCAGAGCCTTAGGGTCTGGGTGGGACGGAACATCACGGAAGAGCAGGATCCCGTGTTGAGCGTGTGGCTCTGCTACGTTCCCCTCGATGCCCAGCAGCGGACCAACCGCACCTTCGGTTACCTGTCCGTGAAGAAGCCGCCGATTCCGGGGCTGCTCAATCTCGCCTGGCCGTTCTTCGTCTGGTTCACGGAACGCATCTTTCTCGAGGACAAGGACATCGTCGAGCACGAGCAGCGGGCGTTCGAGGCCCAGGGAGCCGATTGGAACAACGAGGTATTCCCGGCGATCCGTGACCTGCGGACCGTGCTGGCCCGTTCCGGAGTGCCGCTGGCCGCCGCGCGCTGAGCGCGCGCGAGCCAACACCGGGCGCCCGTCAGCCGACGAGGTCCCTGTAGGCGTGCCAGGTTGCGTGCCCGAGGAGCGGGGCGATCACGATCATGCCCAAAAGGAGCGTCACGAAGCCGAGTGCCGTCAGCCCCACTATGAGCGCCGCCCATATGATCATGGCCGGGATGTTGTGCACGCTTGCCTTGACGCTCGCCCACATGGCCTCGGATGCAGTCGCATGCCGGTCGATGATGAGCGGTACTGCGACGACCGACAGCACGAATACCGCGACTGCGAAGATGGCGCCCGATGAGAAGTAGGCGATGACTTCGCGGGTGCTGGCGAAATCGCCGGCGCCGCCCCAGAGAGCGACGGAAAGACTCGGTATGCGGATGTCCAGGGTCGACTGCAGCAACACCGTCGAAGCGACGAACCATAAGATCGCGATGACGGCAAGGATGCCACCGAAATGCATCAGCGCATCGGGGTTGCGGGTGACGGCCTCCAGCGACTCGTCGAACCCCTGCGGCTCGCGCGCCGCACGGCGCCGGGAGAGCTCGCAGAGCCCCGTGGTCATGATGGGTCCCACCAACAGGTAGCCTGTCACCGCGGCCGCTACGAGATAGGGGTGAGTGCCGCCCAACATGAGGAGCACCGCGCCGATTACGAAGATGATGACGCCGTGCGCGAGGCTGGCGCGCCCCATGTGGCGGAGGTCCTCCCAGCCGCCACGCAGCCACACGATCGGCTGCAGCGCGGGAACGGTGCGCACTTCCACGTGGAGAAAGGGACGCTTTCCGAGGCTGAGAGACGTGCTCATGGCTGCACCCGAGGTCTGGCCGGTCACGACTGCCGCGGACAGCATACTCCTCGAGGGGCCGATGGCTATCTGCCCGAGGCCCGTTACCTGTTAGGGTCACGCCGGCGACAATCCTCGAAAATACCGAGAAATATATTGTAACTATTTGATTGTATTGGCGCCCCCGGCCGGAGTTGAACCGACGACCTACCGCTTAGGAGGCGGTCGCTCTATCCACTGAGCTACGGGGGCGCCGCAATCGGGGAGTTTAGCCGGTTTGGCGGCGGCCGGCCCGGCCACGGGCGCCCGCGGCGGTCATTTCGCGCTCGATGCGCCTGTGATGCCCAGGTTGCCGAGCATCGGCAACACGCCATTGCCGCCGACCACGGCGGGCAGATGGCCGTCCCATCTGGCAATCGCCTGCTGTTGGATGATTTCGGGTGTCAGAGTCTCCTGCAGCAGCTTCTGTGACTGCGATTGCGCCTGCGCCTCGACGATCCGCTGCTGCGCGACGACCCGGGCCTGGTCGAGCTCGTACTGCGCCTGCAACGCGCGCTGCTGGGCGACCTGCTTGCGCTCGATGGCCTGCGCGAACTCGTCGCTGAAGTGGAAGTCGGTGATGTTCACCGAGTCGACCACCACGCGATAGGGCTGCAGCTCCGCGGTGATCTGCGACTGGATCTGGCTGCGTACTTCGTCACGGTGGACGATCAGATCCTCCGCGTTGTAGTGGGCCGTGATCGCCTTGACGGAGTTGCTGATCGCCGGGCGAATGATCTTGTCGACCAGGTCCGCTTCGTTGCCGATGTGCTGATACACCCACTCCGCATCGGCCGGCAGGATGTGCCAGTTGGTGGCGACCGTAGTCGATACGTTCTGCAGGTCGAGGCTGGCGGAAGTCTCCGCGGCCTGGGAGTTCTGCACCTGCACGTCCATCCTCGCGACCGACTGCACGAAAGGCAGCTTGAAGTGCAGGCCGGGATCGAGCACGCCGTCATGCACCGCGCCGAAGGTCATCAGCACCCCGCGCTGACCGGGGCCGATCTGCACGAATGCGCCGCCGATCACGAGCAGCACAATCAGGATGATCACGCCTGCGACCAGGGCAGGGCGGAAAGGCCTGGTGTTCGGTAGGGAAGCGGTTCCGGTATTCATTTGAGGTGGTCTCCGTACGGCGCCGGCCTAGTTTAGCTCAGAACCTGAGCAGTACCGTGGCGCCACCGCCGGCGGTCTCCGTGACATCGACATTCGCGCTATGGGCGGCCGCGATCTGGCGGACCAGGGTGAGTCCGATGCCGCTGCCCTGGCGCTTGGTGGTGAAGAAGGGAACGAAGACCTTCTCGCGCTGATCGGGCGCAATGCCGGGTCCGTTGTCGGACACCGAGATCGCGATGCGGCCGTCCTGCGTCCGGTAAGCCGAGAGGGCGATGTGTCCGGACGGGGTGTCGCGCAAAGCCTCGATGGCATTGCGGACCAGATTGATGAGCGCCTGGTCGAGAAGCTCGGCATCCATCGCGAGCTCCAGCGTCTCGGGCTCGACGGAAACCCCCATGCGAATATCACGATCGGCAAGGTCGCTGGCGAGGAGTCGCTGGATGCGCGCGAACAGTCGCTGCACCGGCATCACTTCCATCCTGGCAGCGAGGGGCTTCGTCAGGCGCCGGTGACTGCGCACGAAGTGCAACAGGCCTTCGCTTCGCCGGGACACCGCCTCCAGCGCATCGTCGGCATCGACCAGGGCTGCCGCGCGCGGGTCATCGGCGGGCAACTGGCCGAGAACGTCGCGGACCAGATCATGGGCGGTGGCGGCCAGAGAGGAAAGTGGCGTCAGTGAGTTCATCACCTCGTGTGCCATGACACGGATGACCGTCTGCCAGGCCTCGAGCTCCTGGGCGCTCATCTCGTTCTCGATGTTCTGCAGGGATATGAGCCGGGTGCGCAGCCCCCGCGTGACGATCTCCGTCGCCGCCGCCTTGAGGAGCAGGGCACCGGATGAGCGCTCCATGCGCAGGATGGCGGTGTTGCCCGCCGACAGGGATTCGAGGCTCACCGCGAATGACTCGCCGTATCGTGAGAGCTGCGCCGCCTGGGTGAGCGAGCTCTCGAAGAGACGGCGCGCCGCCATGTTGAGCATTTTCACGGCACTGCGCTCGTCGAGGGAGATCAGCGCCACGGGGACATGGTTGACCAGCGTTTGCAGGTATTGCGCCTGCTCGTCGCGCTCCGAGCGGCTGGCACGCAGGCGCGCGAGGACCCGCTCCATGGCGCTGCCGAGCTCGCGGTGAGCACCGTCGGCAGTGAGCCCGCTGAAACTCTGCGAGAGATCATCGACCGACAGCGCATCGAGGAAGCGGGCGACCTCGCGGCTCGACTGCGACGAGAACCGCACCAGGGCGGCCGCCTCGGCGAGCGCCGCGACGATGAAAAGAGCGATCGTCACATACCACTGTGTATTCGCGATCATCCACGCCACAGCACCGACGGTCAGGAAGAGCGCGGCCGCGCGTACGGCAACGCCCGTGCGAAAGGGACTAGAGGTCATATTTCTGCATGCGCCGGTAGAGCGACGGGCGCGTGAGGCCGAGCGCCTCGGCGGCGCGGCTGATGTTTCTGCCATGCGCCTCGAGCGCTCGCAGGATTGCCTCCTTTTCCATGGCATCGAGCGTCGACGCTTCCGGCGGGAGTGCCGCGCCGGCGGCCCCCAGCCCCACCGCGGAGAGCGAGAAATCGCCCGGCTCGAGCATTTCGCCTTCGCTCAGGATGACGGCACGCTCGGCAGCATGACGCAGGGCGCGCACGTTGCCCGGCCACGCATGGGCCGTCAGGCGATCGAGCGCCGCCGCGCTCAATCGCTTGGGGGGCACGTTGTATTTCTCGGAATAGATCGCGATGAAGTGCTCGAGCAGCAGTGCAATGTCCTCCTGTCGCTCGCGCAGCGGTGGCAGCTCGATCTCCACCGTGTTGATCCGGTAAAGGAGGTCCTGGCGGAACACGTTCTCGTCGGCGAGACGCGGCGGCGAGAGGTTGGTGGCGCTGATCAGGCGGACATCGATGGGCTCGGCCTTGTCGGCGCCGACCGGCGTCACTTCGCGCCGCTCGATGGCGGTGAGGAGCTTACCCTGCAGGTGCAGCGGCACGTTGCCGATCTCGTCGAGAAAGAGTGTGCCGCCGGAAGCTGCGCGCAGCAGCCCGATCCGGTCCTGCCTCGCGTCCGTGAACGCTCCGCGGCGATGGCCGAAGAGCTCACTCTCGAAGAGCTGCGGTGAAAGCGTGCCGAGATCGACTCGTACGAAGGCGTGCTCGGCACGCGCCGAGTGGCGATGGATCTCGCGCGCGACCAGCTCCTTGCCGGTTCCGTTCTCTCCCAGGATAAGGACGTTGGCATCGGTGGGCGCCGCGCGGCGGATGGTCTGGAAAACCCGCAGCATGCGCGGCGAAGTCCCGATCATCTGTCCCTCGATCCGCGTGGCCTCCGCGAGCCCCTGGCTGCGGGCCCGAAACTCCGTGGCCTCGATGCGCGAGCGGCGCAGGTTGGATGCGGCGATCAGCGTCGCGAGCAGTCTCTCGTTCTCCCAGGGCTTGGTGACGAAATCCGCCGCGCCTTTCTTCATGGCCTCGACGGCCAGGGAAACATCGCCGTGCGCGGTGATGAGCACCACGACCGCCTGGCTGTCGAGCGCGAGCACCTGCGTGAGCACCGCCAGCCCTTCGGCGCCTTTGTCCGCGCCGGACGCGAAATTCATGTCGAGAAGCAGGACGTCGAACGTGTTGCGCCGCACCTGCTCCGGAAGGGTGGCCGGATCGCGCAGTGTCCTCACGGACGCGAAATGCCGCTTCAGCAGCAGACGGGCGGCGAGGAGGATGTCTTCCTGGTCGTCGACGATGAGGATGCGGGCTGGATCGATCTGTGTCTGTTCCAATGTCCGAATCCGAACAGTTGTCCGCCTCACTTGTACACCGGCGGACACCTCGCGGCCAGATGCGCGCGATAAGAGATTGAGAAATAAGGGAGTTTTCAGTGGCATAGCCATTGCAAAAGCAGCGCCATGCACGACAGCCGAGTGATCGATGTCTCGAGCAGGCGGGCGGGCGGCGCCGAGCCGGGTCCCCCTCCGGCCGGCGGTGGAATGGACCAACCCATCGCCCGTCCGCCTGCGTGGCGGCGTTACGCCCCGTACGCAGCGGCGGCGGTGCTCGCTATCGGCGCAGCCATCTGGCTGCTCCACGGTATCGGCGTCAGCACCTATCGGGTTGCGGCTGATCAACTCACCATCGGCACGGTAACGCGAGGCAAGTTCGAGGACTACATCGCCGTGCGGGCCACCGCCGCGCCGCTCACCACTTTCTACCTCACCACCGAGCAGGGTGGTGGCGTCAAGCAGGTGCTGGCGGAGGACGGTGCAATCGTGAAAGCGGGCCAGCCTCTGATCGTGCTCTCCAACACTGCGCTGCGGCTCCAGGTCGCCTCCCGCGAGGCCGACATCTCGGGCCAGATCAACACCATCGAGGGCACGAAGCTGCAGCTCGAGGACACCCGCTTCAAGTATCAGAGTCAGCTTCTCGATATCGAGCACCAGCTCGCCGTGCTGAGAAGCGACCTGGCGCGCGATAAGATCCTGCTGGACGGCAACGCGATCGCTCCCATGCTCTACGCCCAGGAGCAGGAGCAGTACCGCTACGAGCTCAAGCTCCGCGCCGCCACGATCGTCTCGCGCAATCAGGAGCAGCAATTGCGCACGACCCAGCTCACCCAGCTCGGCAAGACCCTGGTCTGGCTCAAAGACAACATCGCCACGGCGCGGGCCAGTCTCGATGCGCTCACCATCCGCGCGCCAACCGCCGGGCAGTTGACGGCCCTCGATGCGAAGGTGGGGCAGTCGAAGGTGGCTGGAGCCGTGCTCGGACAGGTCGATTCCCGCGACCGATTCAAGCTGACCGCCGAGGTCGACGAATTCTATCTCGGCCGCATCGCCCTCGGGCAGAGGGCATTGTTCACCGTCGGGGAGCGGAACGTCCGGGCCACGGTCGTGAAGATCTATCCGCAGGTCTCCGACGGCACATTCAAAGTGGACCTCCACTTCGATGGTGCGGCTCCTGGGGGAATCACCGTCGGGCAGGCGATCGACATGAAGCTCGAGCTGGGAGGCGCGGCCACGGCACTGATGCTGCCCAATGGTCCCTTCTACCAGGACACCGGCGGACAGTGGGCCTTCGTCCTGACTCCCGGCGGCAGGTATGCCACGCGCCGCAGGATCGAGCTCGGCCGCCGCAATCCCGATCACGTCGAGGTCCTCGAGGGACTCGAGCCGGGCGACCGCGTGATCGTCTCCAGCTATCAGGGTTTCGACCGCGTGCAGCGGGTCGAGCTCGAGAAACCCAACCACCAGAACTGATCCTGCAGGATGAGTCCGATGCTGTCACTGAAACATCTCACCAAGGTCTACCGCACCACCGAAGTCGAGACCACCGCGCTGCGCAGCGTCGATTTCGACGCCGCGGCCGGAGAGTTCCTGGCCGTCATGGGACCTTCGGGCTGCGGCAAATCGACATTGCTCAACATCGTCGGCATGCTCGACAGCCCGTCTTCCGGGGAATACTGGTTTGCCGGTCAGGACATCGCCGGCTGGTCGGAAGGGCAGCTCTCGGAGCTGCGCAAGAACAGTCTCGGCTTCATCTTCCAGAGCTTCAATCTGGTCGACGAGCTCAACGTGTTCGAGAACGTGGAGCTCGCGCTCCTCTACCACAAGGACGTTCCGGCACGGGACCGCAAGACGCGGGTGCGCGAAGCGCTCGAGCGCATGAAGATCGCCCACCGCGCACGTCATCGGCCGCAGCAACTGTCGGGCGGTCAGCAGCAGCGCGTGGCGATCGCGCGCGCCGTCGTCTCGCGACCCAAACTGATCCTCGCCGACGAGCCGACGGGTAACCTCGACTCCGCGACGGGCGAGGAGGTGATGCAACTCCTCACCGAGCTCAACGGGGAGGGCACCACCATCATCATGGTCACGCACTCGCGCCCGCACGCCGAATATGCGCATCGCATCGTCAACCTCCTGGACGGTGAGGTCGTCACCGAAAGAGTGCGGATGGCGGTCTGAGACCACTGACGTGTGGCGCCACTATCTATGGGTCGCAGCGCGCGGAATCGTCCGCCACCGGCTGTACAGCGCGATCAATATCGCCAGCCTCGCGGTGGGGCTGACGTGCATCATCTTCGTCATTCTCTTCGTGCGCGATGAGCTTTCTTACGACAAGTGGATCCCCGACACTGCAAATCTGTATCGCGTAGAGCTGACGGTCGACATTCCCGGTCGCTCGCCGCTGGCGATGGCCGTGACGCCGTATCCAATGCCGGCCGTGATGCGCGATCAAATTCCCGCCGTGACCGGCATGACGAGGCTGTATACATGGAGCCTCACATTGACCAGCGGAGATCGCCAGTTTCCGCAGAATGTCGATGTCGTGGACCCCGGGTTCTTCAAGGTGATCCGGCTGCCGCTGATCAGGGGAGACGCCGGCTCGGTATTTCGCCAGCCGGAATCGATCGTGCTGAGCCAGTCGGTGGCCAGGCAGTATTTTGGCGACTCCGATCCCATTGGGCGCATCGTCACGGCGGACGAGGGCAATTGCGACAGTCACGCGGCCGTGTGCCGGCAGGTCTCGCTCCGGGTGACGGGGATTGCACGCGATCTGCCGCACAATACCCAGTTGGTCGGAGATGCCTTCATCCCCACCAACTCCCTGGTGAATCCCATCCCGCAGAGCTTGAGGCAGGATTGGTTCAGCCAGGATGGCTTCGCCTACGTCCGTTTGGCGCCGGGGGTTGCTCCGGCAACCGTGGTGGCGGCCCTGGCGCCGATCTTCGACCGGGACGTGTCGCCGGTGTTGACCAGGTATGCCGGCTTTCCCATGATTGGCAGTATCGTTTACAAGGCGCACCTGACGCCTTTCACGCAGGTTCATCTCAACTCTTCACGCTGGGAATTCAATCCGACGCCGCCGGGAAGCTGGAGCACGCTCTACGGCGTCGCGGCCATTGGTATCCTGACTCTCCTGGTCGCCTGTTTCAATTTCATGAATCTGACGACTGCCCGCGCGACGCTGCGGGCGCGTGAGATCGCTTTGCGGAGAGTTTTAGGCGCCGGCCGGGGTCAGCTCATGGTTCAGTTCCTCGGCGAGGCGGTGCTCGTGGCGCTGCTCTCGCTGCTGCTCGCTCTCGCCCTGGCGGAAGTGCTGCTGCCTCTGTTCGATGAGTTCCTGCAGCGACCGATTGCCCTGCATTATACGACCGATTGGAGGTTGATGATGCTGCTTGCCGGTGTCGCGGTGGTCACGGGACTCATCAGCGGCAGTTATCCGGCGCTGGTACTTTCCGGGCTTCGTCCGATCGCCGGTCTGCGGGGCGGTGATGCGAAGCCAACACGGTCGGGAGGACTGCGAAACCTGCTCGTGGTGCTTCAGTTCTCCGTCTCCGTCGGCATGGCCATCGCCGCCGCTGTCGTCTTCAGGCAGGTCAGTTATGCGCGTGCCATGGACCTGGGGTTTCTTCACCGTGACGTCGTCGTCATCAACGGCGACAGCCGGCTGGTGGGCGAGAAGCAGGAGGCCTTCGTGCAGGCTCTGCAGGCAGAGCCGGGAGTCGCTGCCGTCGGCCTTTCGAACTACGTGCCGTTCGGGCGCGGCGAGTCGAATTCACTGATCCAGTTGCCTGGTCGCGACGGACACTTCGTGATCAACACAACGGTGATCGGTCCCGATTATCCTCGAGTCTACGGGATACCCCTGATCGCCGGCCGGCTGCTGTCAGTGGATCGTGGCGCGGACCGCCTGAACAGCATCGGTATAGGCGCAGTCCGTGATCCGCTCAACGAGGGCCGGAATGTTCTGGTGAACGCGTCGGCCGCGAGGCGCCTCGGCTTCAGTCCGCAGCAGGCGGTCGGTCAGGCCATCGTCTACAACCACAATCACATGCGCATCGTCGGCGTGCTCGCTGACGCCAAGCTCCTGGGAGCGCTGGAGCCGGTCGCGCCGATGGTCTACGTGTACATACCGGCCTGGGGGATGAACATCTCGGTACGCCTGCGTCCCGGATCGATTCCGCAGACCCTCGCCTCGATCGATCGAACGTGGCACGCATTCATGCCGACCGTGGCCATCCAGCGCGGGTTCCTGGATCAGGGCTTCGCTGACCTCTATAGCGAGAGCCAGCGGGAGGGCGCGATGCTGGGCGTATTCGTGATCGTCGCGGTTCTGATCGGCTGTCTCGGACTGTATGGTCTCGCCGTGTTCACCGCCGAGCGGCGAACGAAGGAAATCGGGATACGGAAGGTCTCGGGCGCGCGCACCGGAGACATCGTTAGACTGATGCTGTGGCGGATCTCGGTGCCGGTGCTCGTCGCGAACGTCATCGCCTGGCCGGTCGCATACGCCTATCTGCGACATTGGCTCGACAGTTACGCCGACCGGATCACACTCAGCCCTCTCTACTTCGTGGCGGCGGGCGCGGTGGCCCTGCTGATCGCTTGGGTGACCGTATACGGGAACACCTTGCGTCTGGCGCGCACCAGTCCCGTCCGCTCGCTGCGCTACGAGTAGCGATGCTCCGGCACTACCTCCGAATGGCGCTGCGCGGATTCGTCCGGCACAAGCTCTACAGCTTCATCAACGTTGCGGGGCTGGCGGTCGCTCTCGCATGCGCCATTCTCATCGTGCTCTTCGTGAGAGATCAGTTCTCCTACGATGCCTGGCTGCCAGGGACGCAGAATCTTTACCGGCTTGCAGTGACCTTTCACCTGCCGGGAATCCCAACCGTGCCCCTGACGAGCTGTCCTTTCCCCGTTCTCACGGCGATGGGGGAGAAGATCCCGCAGGTCAAGGCGGTAGTGCACGTCGTCGCGGAAAAGATGACTGTCATGGAAGGAGATTTTCAGGCGCACGAAACGGTCACCGTCGTCGATCCGAACTTTTTCCGGGTGTTGCGACTTCCCCTGGCACGCGGTGATCCGGCACGTGCCCTCAGCCAGCCCGAGTCGGTCGTCCTTTCCGAGACCATGGCGCACAAATATTTTGGTGACGCGGATCCGATGGGCCGGATACTGCGTGTGAGCGGCACGATGTTCGATTTTTGCGCGCCGCACGATGCCTCCTGCTATGGCGCCAGCCATCCGCTGACGGTAACGGGTGTGATGCGCGACCTGCCGCACGACACGCAGCTTCTTGCCGACTTCGTCGTTCCCAATGGCTCCATCGCCGACGAAGTGACTCCCCTCGAAAAGCAGGCGTATTGGGCTGCAACGCTCGGTGCTTACGGTTACGTGGAGCTGGCGCCGGGCGCCAGCCCCTCGAAGGTTCTCACGGCGCTCGATCCCATCCTTGACGGCTCGGTCGATTTCAAGCAACTCGGCATGCATATTCGCGGCAGCCAGGCGGAGCAGTATGAGCTGATTCCATTCCGTGATGTCCACCTCGACAACGACAGGTATGGCGGCATGACTCCGGGCGGCAGCCGCACGACGGTATACGGCTTCGCCGTCATTGCGCTGCTGATAGTGCTCGTCGCCTGCAGTAACTTCATGAACCTTGCAACGGCGCGCGCCACTCTGCGCGCGAGGGAAATCGCGGTGCGTAGAGTCGCGGGAGCTGCGCGCCGGCAGATCGCGCTGCAGATCCTGAGTGAGGCTGTCGTAATCGCGCTGCTGTCTTTTGCAATCGCCCTGTCGATCGCCGAGATCGTGCTGCCTTACTACGACCGCTTCCTCGGGGAGCCGCTTGGACTTCATTACTTCGCCGACTGGAAAATGATACTTGCCATGGCGGCGGGCGCCATCGCAGTCGGACTCGTGAGCGGGATCTATCCGGCGCTGGTGCTCTCCGGATTCCGCCCCGTATCCGCACTGAAGTCGGGAGGCACCGAGCGCTCTGGCTCGGGTCTGCTGCGATCGGCGCTGGTGGTCTCCCAGTTTGCGGTGTCAATCGCCGTGGGAATCGCGGCAACGGTGATATTCCGGCAGATCAGCTTCGCGCGCAATGTCGATCTGGGGTTCAAACGCGACGATGTGGTCATTCTGCGTAACCTCATCGACCTGTCTCCCGATACCAGGGAGAGCCTGGAGCGGATCATGCGCTCCGGCCCCGGGATTGTTGCAACCGCGCTATCGGATACCGTGCCACTCGATCTTTTCAACTCGTTCTACCTGAGAATCCGCTCCGACCGGGCTCCTCAGGGCATGAGCATGCGATACATGCGCGCGGGTCCGCGCTTCGCACCGCTCTACGGCATCCGGTTGCTGGCCGGGCGGCTGCCGTCGGAATCCCAAGACAACGAAAAGCCGGGGAAGCCGGGGACGGCTGCAGGACTGGACGGCATGATCAACTCGGCGGCTGCACATCGACTCGGATACTCAGTCGAAGGGGCGGTCGGAAAGACATTTCCGACAGGCAGCATATGGGGAAGACTCAGGGTGGTGGGCGTCGTCAAAGATGCCGAGGTTGCCGGCGTAAATGAGCTCCCGGAGCCGTGGATATACCTGCCGGACAGCGGCCAGGCCAGGTTCCTGTCGATACGGGTACATGACGGGCAACTTCCGCAGGCGCTTCAGTATATCGATAGGGTTTGGCGCTCCGCTGCGCCCTCTGTCGCGCTGGATCGCTATTTCCTCACCGACGCATTCAACGCGCAGTTCGCCGCCGACGAGCGGCAGGGGACTGTGTTCGCCGCCTTCGTGGTCGTCGCCATTGTCATCGGGTGCCTCGGCCTTTTCGGCCTCGCGGTGTTCACCGCGGAGCGACGCACCAAGGAGATCGGCATCCGGAAGGTCTCCGGGGCGCACACGCGCGATATCGTGAGCTTGATGTTGTGGCGGATCTCGGTGCCGGTGCTGCTCGCGAACCTCGCGGCGTGGCCGGCAGCTTATTACTATACCCATCTGTGGCTCGAGCACTACGCCTATCGGATCACCCTGAGCCCGGCCTACTTCCTCGCCGCGGGTGCCGTGGCGCTGCTCATCGCATGGGCGACGGTGTATGTGAATACGCTCCGGTTGGCGCGCACCAGTCCCATCCACGCGCTGCGGTACGAATAGCCCCATGCTGCGGCACTACCTCCGAATGGCGCTGCGCGGGTTCGTTCGCCAGAAGCTCTATACGCTCATCAACTTGGTCGGGCTGTCGGTGGCTTTGGCCTGCGCCATCCTCGTTCTGCTGTTCGTGCGCGACCAGCTCTCGTTCGATCAGTGGATTCCTGGGACGACAGACCTCTACCGGCTCGAGTTGACTGCACATCCTCCGGGCAGCGACGCCTTCAAGACCGCGCAGACTCCATTTCCGGCGCTGCGGGCTGCGGGCGAGCAGATTCCGGAGGTGCGGGCGGTGACCCATGTGGTTCCAGAGACGATGACGGTCACCGTTGGGCAGCGTCAGTTTCTGGAAACGGCCACAGTGGTCGATCCAAACTTCCTACAGGTCATCAAGCTTCCTCTCCTGGAGGGCAACCGCGCCCGGGTCCTCGTTCAGCCCGAATCGGTCGTCCTCTCCCAGAGCATGGCCCGCAAGTACTTCGGGAGCGGCGATCCCGTCGGCAAAGTGCTCGAGGTGACCGGAGTCTGGCCAGACGAGTGCAAGTCAAACGACGCCGGGTGCTATTTTGCTGTGCATGATCTGACTGTCACGGGCGTGCTCGAGGATCTGCCGCACGATACGCAGCTCATCGCCAACATCGTGCTGCCGAATACTTCCTCGGCGGATGAGCTTTCGCAATCGGACAAGACCGGGGACTGGATGGCTACCGACGGGGACTACGGCTACGTCGAGCTTGCTCCTGGTGCCCGTCCGGCGGCGGTACTGACGGCGCTCAAGTCGATACTCGACCGAGCCGTCGACCTGAGGAAGTATGGCGTGAACATGGCCGCCAGCGACTTTGAGCAATTCAACCTTACTCCTTTCCGGGACGTGCATCTCACCAGTGATCAGTATGGAGGCATGACGCCGGCCGGAAGCCGCGTCACCGTGTTTGGGTTCGCCGTAGTGGCGGTACTCATCGTTCTGGTGGCTTGTTTCAATTTCATGAATCTGGCCACGGCGCAAGCCACGGTGCGAGTACGGGAGATCGGTCTGCGCAAGGTGGTGGGTGCCAAGCGGGCGCAGCTCACCGTCCAGTTCCTCGGTGAGGCCGTCCTGATCATGTTGGTGGCGCTCGTTATTGCGCTTTCCCTCGTCGAGATTCTGCTGCCAGCCTACGACCGCTTCTTGAGCGAGCCCCTGCGAATCTACTACTCCGGAGACTGGCCGCTGCTCGCCGCACTGGTGGGCGGCGTGGTCGCCGTCGGGCTGCTGAGCGGCCTCTATCCCGCGCTGGTACTGTCCGGGTTCCGCCCAGCGGCGAACCTGAACGGCAGTGCTCCCGCGGCGAGAGGCGCGGTCCTGCTGCGGTCGACGCTGGTGATCGGGCAATTCGCCGTCTCCATTGGCCTCGGAATCGCCGCCATGGTGATATTCCGGCAGATCAGCTTCGCACGCACTCTGGACCTCGGATTCGACCGCTTCAACATGCTCGTGGTACCGAGCATCGGCAATATCCCGCTGGAAACGCGTGAGCGTCTGGCTCGCGTTCTCAGAACGGGTCCGGGTATCGCCGGTGCCGCGCTTTCGGACGCGGTACCGTTTGACCTCTTCGCCGCAGGCAGTAGATCCCTGCGGCTCGATGGGCGAGGGCAGATGCAGGATGCGCTTCTTCTCGAGATGAGCCCTGAGTTCCCCTCGCTATATGGCATGCACTTGCTCGCCGGGCGGCTCCTTTCCGCGACGCGCGGTAGTGATATGTCCGCAGATTGGGCGAATAAGAGCGTCCTGATCAACGCGGCGACTGCCCATCGCTTCGGCATCTCGGTGCAGGCAGCGGTGGGACGGACGATCGAGCTGGTCGGCCGTGGCACCCGGTTGAGAATCGTCGGCGTTTTGAGCGATGCCATGAGGGAGACACTGAGCGAGCCGCCGCTACCGATGATTTATCTCATCGATCCCAGCCGCTACTGGCTTCTGTCGGTCAAAGTACGCGACACCCAGCTGCCGCAGGCGCTCGCGTTTCTTGACAGAACCTGGCGATCGTTCGCCCCGGGCGTTGCGATGAGCCGGTATTTCGTGAGCGACCGATTCGACGATCTGTTCCGCGCGGATGAGAGGCAGGGGACGATGTTCGCAGCTTTCGTCGGCATCGCGATTCTCATCGCCTGTCTCGGTCTCTTCGGCCTTGCGGTCTTCACGGCAGAGCGCCGCACCAAAGAAGTCGGTATCCGCAAGGTCGCGGGGGCTCGCACGGCCGACCTCGTGAGACTCATGCTGTGGCGGATTTCCGTCCCGGTGCTGGCGGCGAACTTACTTGCATGGCCAGTCGCTTATTACTACCTGCATCGCTGGCTGGAGAATTATACGTATCGGATCTACCTTAGCCCTTTGTACTTCGTGGCCGCGGGCGGGGCGGCCTTGCTGATCGCGTGGGCGACGGTGTACGCCAACACCCTGCGTCTGGCTCGCGCCGGCCCCGTGCATGCGCTACGTTATGAATAGCTGTCAACGGCGGCTTGCCGTGGGGCTTGTGACTGCCTGCCTGACGGGCTGTGCGACGCGGCCCCCACAAGTCTTGACGCTAGATCTTGTCCCGAGGACGTTCGACGCCCCCGTCGCGATGCAGGCGCCCGTGTGGCCCAGGGTAGGCTGGTGGCGCGGGTTCGGGTCTCCGGAGCTCTCCAGTCTGGTCGCGCTGGCGCAGGCCGACAATCGCAACCTGGCCGCCGCGGCAGCCCGGCTGCGGGAGGCGAGGGCGGAGGTAACGATCCAGCGTGCCGCGCTCTTTCCGCAAGTCGACCTGGAGGGCGATGCGGTTCGCGCGGGGGTTGGGAAATCCACCGTGGAGACGGGAAGCCAGCGGGTCTCCACCGGCAATGCTTTCAGCCTGAATCTCGATGCGTCGTACGACCTGGATGTCTGGGGCCTCTCGCGTGACAACCTGCGCTCTGCAACCGAGGCACTGAAGTCGTCGCGCTTCGCGCAGCAAGTCACGGCACTGAATGTTACGGCGGCCGTTGCCGATGGCTATTTCAACGTGCTGGCCTTACGGGAGCAGATCTCCATCGCGCAGGAAGATATCACCGCGATCGACGGCATCCTCGCCACCATCAAGCTCAAAGTCTCCGCGGGCACGGCCTCGCATCTGGACCTGGCGCAGGAGGAGGCACAGGTGGAGGCCGTGAGGGCCGAGCTGCCCGTGCTCGAGGAGCAGGAGCTCGAGGCGCGAATGACGCTGGCGGTGCTGCTCGGACGGCCACCCGAGTCTTTCGTTGTCCATGCGCTCAGCACGGACGGCATCCGGCTGCCCGCGGTGACCACGGGTCTGCCATCGCAACTCCTGCTGCGCCGGCCGGATGTGGCCGAGGCGGAGGCCAATCTGGCCGCTGCTCACGCCAACTTGCAGGCGGCGCACGCGGCGTTTCTGCCGCAGATTGCCCTGAGCGGCAGCGACGGATTCGGCAGCGCCGCAGTCAATACGCTTTTGCACGGGCCCAGCGCCTTTTGGGACGCCGGGGCTGAGCTCCTGCAGACGATATTCGCGGGCGGGAAGCTCGTGGGGCAGAAGAATCTGGCTTACGGGACGCAGGAGGAGCTGGTGGCCGATTATCAGGAGGCCGTGCTCAACGCCTATGCCGACGTCGAGAGCGCGCTTGGCCAGGTCGCCAACTACGCGCGCGAGGAGGAGCACTTGCGGCGCGAGGTCGACGCCGCTCACGAGGCGTTCGTCATCTCGCAATTGCAATACCGCCAGGGAGTCGCGGATCTCCTCAACGTCCTGCAGGCGCAGCAGACGCTCTTCCAGGCGAAGGACGAGCTGGCCCAGGCGAAGCTCGCGCGCCTGCAGGCCTTGGTGCACCTCTACGAGGCGCTGGGCGGGGGCTGGCAGGAGTCCTCGGGCGAGCGCACGCAATCGATACCTACTCAGGCCGTTATACGCGGTTTCCCGTGAAACCAGCGGACTACTCGGAGATCCGATCCAGCTCAGTCAGGCCCCAGGCGATTGCGAGATCCAGATCAGGCTTGTCAGGCGCACGAATCGCGTCCCACGTCGACCTGGCTGATCTGGCCTTGGACATTGCATTGAGCGCATCGAGGATCGCCTGACGTTTGTCCCCGTCGAGGAGCTCGCGCAGCAAGCCTTCAAGATGTGCAAACTCGCGGCGAGTCGCCACCGTTCTCCAGTCGTAGAGATCACGCGGCGTCAGCGCCCAGCCGCGATAGAAGAGCTTCTTGGCGATGACTTCCTCGACCGGCTCGAGATCGAAAGGCACCGCCGCATCGTGTCCGCTCGGAAGGCCGAGTAGAGACATTCCGACGATAAAGTCGATCTCGCCCTCATTCAGGCGCAGCTTGAGTGAGGTGGCAGACTCGTCGTAACCGTTGATCACCGCCTCGAACCGATCGTTCAGTCGCGGGGTCAGATAGCCGATCCATTGCGGATCACGGATGAAAAGATCGATGTCATCGCTGATTCGATGGGCGACCGCGAGCATCAGTCTGGTGCCGCCACCGAGCTGAGGGTTCATGGGTGTGCCGGCTGCTTTTGACTCCGCATCCTCAATCATCGAGCACGCGACCTCGGCGAGCGCTCGCCATGCACCGCGCTCCCGAAATTGCTGCACGTCGGAAGCCGATACGTTCATTGCCAGCGTTGCACGACCGACTCCCACCGTGGGACTCGCGGGAGGCCGTCAGCCAGCGACTGCCGGTACAGCGCATCGGCACTGCGCCAATCAGCGTCCGCCTCACGGGTGCAGGCCAGGATCAGGGAAGGCTCCGCCTCGATGAACATCGAAAGCAAGGCGGCACGGCCGGCGCTGTTGCCGTCGAGGTGCTCGACGGAGCCCGCGCGCAATGCCCGCGCAATGTCGGCTGCGGTAATCAGCGGCCCGGAGGGGGCGTTCAAGTGGCCCGCTAGCACTTCGATTCGCCTGGATTGCATCAAGGTGACATTCTAGGCGCCTCCCTTGACAAGCGCGAGTCCGTCACCCCGTTGACCCCTGGAGCGGGCCCGAATCACGGCAGTGCGTATCCGGATCCTCCTGTCTCGAGCGTCCCGCGGGGCTCTGAGGCCCCCGCGCGAGCGCATGCCATCTATTGCTGATCGTCCCGCGGCTGGTTGATCTGCTGGCGCTCGGTGTTCGCGATGAACGCAGCCACGTTGTCGTGCAGCTCTTTCAGCACCGGAACGTGGGCATAGACCATGTGTCCTGACTCGTGGTAGTGATACTCGATGTTCGCCTGCAGCTTCCGCGGCATCGGCGGCTGCGCCATCTCGTACATCCCCTCGAAGAGCGGCTGGCAGGAGTCCGCGCCCGAGCGCACGCAGTTTCTGACTGAGGAGTAAGGCGCCCGATGCTCCGACACTATCTCGTTATGGCGCCGTGGCGCATCTCCTCTTCCGTGCTCGCGAGGAAGTGCACCGCCTGGGTAGTGTCCTATTTTGAATCTGCGGTGCGCATTTTCTTCATGAAAACGACTTCCGGGTCGCCGTTATCAAGATTATGGATTATCCCGCTTGGGCTATAGCCGCACCTTTCGAGAAGTCCCTTCATTGCCGTGTTGGACTCATTAGTCGAGGTAAAAAGCTTCGACGTTTTGCATTCGCGCTCCAACTGCTCAATTAGAGCCCGGCCGGCTCCTCGCCGGCGAAAGTTCCTGTCGACGTATATCAGTTCGATGAAATCGAAGCCGAAAAACTCCCCTTTCAAGAACGCGTAGCCTATCGGCTTCGCATCGACCTCTGCGATCCAGCATTTGCCGGACTCAATTCCCCTAACAAGCTCTGTGGCCCGGCTGTTTCCCGGCGAAGCGAGGGCATCGAACGCCAAGAATGCAGCCAAATCAGACAAAACGGCCTGCCGAATCTTATTCATCTCGAAGTCCGCTCCACGAATTCCTGAAACGTCCACAGCCCATTGGAGTCCAAATCGGAAACTACGCCCGCTCGACTCTTGAATACCAGCGCGGCGCGTGATAGTTTGCCCGCAGAATCTTCCCCTCGGTTCATAAAAGGACCGAGGGCTCTTAATCCCCGCCCGGCGTTCGCAAGGACGCCGGGCGACAGTCAAGGGCCGGTGGGCACTAGTGCCACCGGCCCTTTTTCTTTGAGCTGCGGGAGGTCAAGCAGGCCATCGTCTCATCTTCATCGACAGTGCCTACATCGACAAGCTCTTTCAGCTGCCCACCAACTCCAACAGTGAGTTCCCCTAATGCCCTCTCGCCGCCGTCCGGCTTTCGTGCCCGTCGAGCACATCAGCCGCTCAATCCTCGTCCTGCGTAGCCACAAGGTCTTGCTCGACGAGCAGCTCGCCGTCCTCTATGGGGTGACGACCGGCGCCCTCGTGCAAGCGGTCAAGCGCAACATCGGTCGCTTCCCGCCGGATTTTATGTTCCAGCTCACCGCTGCGGAGCGAGACGTGTTGAGATCACAGTCTGTGATCTCAACACCGAGCCGAGGTGGGCGCCGCTATATGCCCTATGTAGGGTGTCGCGATGCTCTCCTCGGTTCTCGGGAGCGGGCGCGCTATCGCCGTGAACATCGAGATCATGCGTGCCTTCGTCCGTATGCGCGAGCTCCTCGCTTCGAACGAGGAACTCGCTGATCGGATTGATGAGCTCGAGGCGCGCATCGAGAAGAAGCTCGCGATCCAAGACGAGGCGATTGCCGCCATCCTTTCGGCGATGCGCCAGCTTATGAACCCACCCCCACCCAGGCGACGGCCCATAGGGTTTACCGCCGACCTCGAGGAGAAGAGCTGACGCGGGCCCGAAACCAGACTCGACCGTCGAGGGCAAGCCACCTACTGCCGGTCATGCTGCTGCTGACTGATCTGCTGGTGCTCGGTGTTCGCGATGAACGCCGCCGCGTTGTCGTGCAGCTTCTTCAGCGCCGGAACGTGGGCATAGACCATGTGCCCTGACTCGTAGTAGTGATACTCGATGTTCGCCTGCAGCTTCCTCGGCATCGGCAACTGCGCCATCTCGTACATCCCCTCGAAGAAGGGCGTCGCCAGGTCGAAGTAGCCGCCGTTCAGCATGACTTTGAGGTCAGGGTCATACTTCATCGCGTTGGCGAGGTCCGGCATCACGTTGAGCGCCTGCGGCAGCGGTGTATCGGAGCCAGGGGGCTTGTGCTGGAAGTCCCACTTCTCGAAGACGTCGTATTCCGGCCTGTATCGCATCCCCGTCCCGTAGTGGAGGTCCTTCCGGACGTAGCCGTTGAATGCGGCGACGTACGCGGACGCGATCGCGGCCGATTGCGGGTCATAGTTCGCGCGCTGGCTCAACGGGTCGAGCGATGGGCCTGAGAAGCGTGAATCGAGCCGGCCGGTCGTCACGTCGGCATCGCCCTGCAGGCTGTGCTCGAACTCCCCGCCGTCGATTCTTAGGTCCGCTTTCTGGATGTAGCTCACCGGCAGGCCGGTGTACTCGTGCAGCTTCGCGGCGATCGCATCGCGTTGATCGGAGCTCAGGGTCGAGCCCGCCCGCAGCGCCGCGGCATAGTCACCCATTGCGAACTGCTCGACTTCGCCGAGCAGCGAATCCAGCGACTGGCTCGCGCCGGGCAGCTTGTGGTGGTACCAGGCAGTCGCGGTATAAGTCGGCAATGCGAGCTCGTAGGCAAGATCGACGCCGGGATTGTCATTGACGGCGTCGACCGCGTCGTCGAAGTTGAGTATCTGCGACAGCAGGATCACGCCGTTGAAATCGGTATCATCCTCGGTCTCGAGCACGTTGATGAGGTTGGCCGACCGCGGCGTGCCGTAGCTTTCCCCGAAGAGATACTTGGGTGAGTTCCAGCGGCCATACTTGGACAGGAACTGCATGATGAACTCGGAGAAGGCGTGCACGTCCTGATCGGCCCCGTAAAAGCTCTTCTCGGCGCCCGCCTTTACCCGCGAGAAACCGGTTCCCGGTGCATCGATGAACACGAGGTCGCTCGCATCGAGCAGGCTGTAGTCGTTGTTGACCAGCTGGTAGGGCGCGGGCGGGGTGTGCGTATGGTCCGCGGTCACCACACGCCGGGGCCCGAAAGCGCCCATGTGCAGCCACACGCTCGATGAGCCGGGTCCGCCGTTATAGAGAAACGTGATGGGGCGGTCGCCCGGGTTCTCGCCGTCCTTGAAGTAAGCGATGTAGAACATCGACGCCTCGGGTGACTGCTTCCTGGCGTGATGCCCACGCCGGCGAGCGGCCGCCGGATCGTCGTTACCGCTCTTGTCAGCCGCATCGTTCCAACCCTTGGGATGCACGATCAGCAGGCCCGCGACCGCGTGGTAGTGAATCGTGTTGCCCTCGACGGTCACCGACCCTTCAGTCGTGCTCGTGGCGGTACGGAAGTAAGGGTTGCCTTTATGAGACCGCTTTGTCGGCTTGTGCTCTGCCGCTGCCGAATCGCTCGACCCGGAGTCCGACGATACGTAGCTGGTCGAGGCCTGTGGCTGTGTCGGCTGCAGGGCGCAGCCTTGAACGAGAGCGAATACACAGGCAGCGGCAGTTGCGGCAATTCCCTTGGGGAGGAGGGCGGTACGCGTCTTGTCGCTCATGGTCAGCCCCCTGCCTGGTTGTCGGTCTTGCGGATGAAGGCCGCGACGTTGTCATGCAGCTGCTTCAGAGAGGCCTCGTTGGCGTAGACCATGTGACCGGACTGGTAGTAGTGGTACTCGATGTTCGACTGCAGGCTCTGCGGAATCGGCAGGTGGTGCATCTCGTACATCCCCTCGTAGAAGGGTGTTGCCAGGTCGAAGTAGCCGCCATTCAGGCAGATCCTGAGATTGGGGTCGTACTTCATCGCCGTGGCCAGATCCGGCATTACATTCACCGAGAGGATCGTCGGGGAGGATTCACCAGGCGGCGCATGCTTCAATTCCCAGGAATTGTTTTCGATCTCGGGATAATAGGTCTCGCCGGTGTTGTAGTGGAGCGTGCGGCGCACGTAGTCGTTGAACACCGAGACGTAGGCCGAGCCGATCGCCGCCGCCTGCGGGTCGTAGGCCGCATACTCGCCCAGGGGGTCCATGGTGGGACCGGAGAAGCGCGAGTCGAGGCGGCCGGTCGTCAGTCCGGAATCGTTCTGCAGCTCCTGCTCGAACTGAATGCCGCTGATGCGCAGGTCCGCCTTTTTGATGTAGCCGAGCGGCAGGCCCGTGTAGTCGTGCAGCTTCGCGGCAATGGCGTTGAACTGGTCCTCGGGAAGGTTCGCCCCCTGATCGAGCGCGCGCATGTAATCGCCCATTGCGAACCGCTCGACCTCACGCAGGAAGCCTTGCAGGTCACTCCGCTGCGAGCCGAGCATGTGGTGATACCAGGCCGTGGCCGCGAAGGTCGGCAGCTCGATCGCATAGGGCAGCTCGACGCCGGGATTCGACTCCGGCTGATCGTCGCTGAGATCGAAATTGAGGATCTGGGAGAGGAGGATGACGCCATTGAAGTCGATGTCCCGGTCGCTCTCGAGGTCGTTGATGAGCACCGCCGAGCGGGGCGTGCCGTAGCTCTCGCCGAAGAGATACTTCGGCGAGTTCCAGCGGCCGTACTGCGACAGGAACTGAGTGATGAAGGCCGAGAACGCATACGCGTCCTGATCGACGCCATAGAAAGCCTTTTCCTTGTTCTTGCCCTCGATCCGGCTGAAGCCGGTGCCCGGCGCGTCGATGAAGACCAGGTCCGACGCATCGAGCAGGCTGTAGGCATTGTCGACGGCGCCGTAGGGCGCGGGAGGCGTGTGCGTATCGTTGCTCGTGACCACGCGCACCGGGCCGAAGGCGCCCATGTGCAGCCAGACGGTCGATGAGCCGGGGCCGCCGTTGTAGAGGAAGGTTACCGGGCGCGTGCGCGGATCGGCCCCCTGCTTGAAATAGGCAACATAGAACATCGCGGCGACCGGCGGCCCGTCCGCCGTGCCGATGGCATCCTTGGAGCCCTGCGGCTTGGCAGCATCGTCCCAGCCCTTGGGGTGCACGATGATGCTGCCCGCCATCGACTCGTAGGCGATCCTGTGGCCCTCGACGGTCACTGTTCCGGTGCTCTTCGCAGCTCGTCCGGCAAAGACGCTGGCGGGTGCCCCCCCGGATTCAGGAGGACTCTTTCCGGGAACGGCTTTGTGCGGCGCCGCAAGAGCGGCGGTGGCGAGCGACAGCGCCGCCACGAATGTGACCATCTGCTTCGTCAAGATGTACCTCCGGTGCAGCCGCCGGCCCACGAAGGGCGGCGGTGCGAGTGCGCTCATGATGCCCGATGGCGCCGTCTACTACTGCTGCTCGTTGCTCTGCTGGTGTTCCGTGTTCGCGATGAACGCCGCGACGTTGTCGTGCAGCTGCTTCAGCGCCGGGACGTGCGCGTACACCATGTGGCCGGATTCGTAGTAGTGGTACTCGATGTTCGCCTGCAGCTTCTTCGGCATGGGCAGATGCGACATTTCGTACATGCCCTCGAAGAATGGCGTCGCGAGATCGAAGTAGCCGCCGTTCAGCATGACTTTGAGGTCCGGGTCGTACTTCATCGCGTTGGCGAGGTCCGGCATCACATTGAGCGCCTGCGGCAGCGGCCCCTGGGCGTCTGGCGGCCGGTGCCTGGAGTCCCACCCGTGAGGAGACATCCGCGCCCTTGGGAGATAGCGCATGCTCATGCCGTAGTGCAGATCCTTGCGGACGTAGCTGTTGAAGGCTGCCACGTACGCTGAACCAATCGCGGCCGACTGCGGGTCATAACTCGCGCGCTCGCTCAATGGGTCGAGCGAGGTTCCCGAGAAGCGGGTGTCGAGCCGCCCGGTGGTCATACCGGCGTCGGCCAGGAGATTCTGCTCGAACTCGCCGCCGTCGATCCGCAAATCGGCTTTCTCGATGTAGCCCACCGGCAGCCCGGTGTAGTCGTGCAGCTTGGCGGCGATCGCATCGCGCTGATCGGAGCTCAGGGTCGAGCCGGCGCGCAGCGCCTGCGCATAGTCCGTCAGCGCGAACTGCTCCACCTCGTTGAGAAACGGCTCGAGCGGCTGGCCGGAATTGGGCAGCTTGTGGTGGTACCACGCGGTCGCGGCATAGGTGGGCAGCGCCAGCTCGTACGGCAGATCGACGCCGGGGTCGAAGCGGGCCTGCCCGGTGGACTCGTCGTAGCTCAGAATCTGCGACAGCAGGATCACACCATTGAAGTCGGTGTCGTCCTGGGTTTCGAGGACGTTGATCAGATTCGCCGAGCGCGGCGTGCCGTAGCTTTCACCGAACAGGTACTTGGGCGAGTTCCAGCGCCCGTACTTCGACAGGAACTGCATGATGAACTCGGAGAAGGCGTGCACGTCCTGATCGGCGCCGTAGAAGTCCTTCTCCGCGCCCGGGGTGACGCGCGAGAAACCCGTCCCGGGGGCATCGATGAAGACGAGATCGCTGGCATCCAGCAGGCTGTAGTCGTTGTTGACGAGCTGGTAGGGGGCCGGTGCCGTGTGCGCATGGTCCGAGGTCACTACCCGATGGGGTCCGAAACAACCCATGTGCAGCCACATGGTCGCGGAGCCGGGACCGCCGTTGTAGGCGAAGGTGATCGGGCGGTCACTCGGGCTCTCGCCGTCCTTGAAATAGGCGACATAGAACATCGACGCCTCGGGCGCCTTCTTGTGCGCGTGATGGCCGTGCGGCGAACCTTTGTCGGACGCATCATTCCAGTCCTTCGGATGCACGATCAGGAGGCCGGCGACCGCGTGATAGTGGATCGTATTGCCCTCGACGGTTACGGAGCCTTCAGACGTGCTGGTGACTGTGCGGAAGTAGGGGTTGGCCGCGGGGTGCCCGTGAGCTTTTTTCGACGCGGGCCCATGGTCGGAGGACATCTGGTCCGACGTCCCGGAGTCCGCCGTTGACGTATCCGTCGAGGCATGGCCGGCCGACTGCTGATTCTGCTGCGGCTGTAGGGCACAGCCCTGCACCAGGGCGAACAGGGACGCGGCTGCGAGTGCGGAAATGATCTTCCTCATGGTCATTCTCCCGCCTGGCTGCTGTTCTTGCGGATGAAGGCCGCCACGTTGTCATGGATCTGCTTCAACGAGGTCTCGTTGGCGTAGACCATGTGACCCGACTGGTAGTAGTGATACTCGATGTTGGATTGCAGGCTCGCGGGGATCTGCAGGTGGTGCATCTCGTACATGCCCTGGAAGAAAGGCGTCGCCAGGTCGAAGTAGCCGCCGTTGAGGCTGATCTTGAGGTTCGGGTCGTACTTCATCGCGTTGGCGAGATCCGGCATCACATTGACCGCCCCCGACAGTTGGAAGGGCGCATCGGGCGGCTGATGCTTGAATTGCCAGATGTTCCAGATGTCGATCTCGGGGTAGTAACTCTCGTGCGTCCCGTAGTGCAGGTCGCGGCGCACGTACTCGTTGAATGCAGACACATAAGCCGAGCCGATGGCCGCGGACTGCGGGTCGTATGCCGCTTCCTCGGCCAGCGGGTCCATGACGGGCCCGGCAAAGCGCGAGTCCAGCCGGCCGGCGGTCAGGTCCGAATCGTTGAGCAGTTGCTGCGAGAACTCCGGGCCGCGGACGCGCAGGTCCGCTTTCTTGATGTAGGCGAGCGGGAGCCCGGTGTAGTCGTGGAGCTTTTCAGCGATGGCGTTGAATTGGTCCTCGGGAAGGTTCGCCCCCTGGGAGAGCGCGTCGGCGTAGTCGCCCATGGCGAACTGCTCGACTTCCTGGAGCAGGCTCTCGAGGTCGCCCGACTGCGAGCCGAGCTTGTGGTGGTACCAGGCCGTCGCCGCGTAGGTCGGCAGCGCGATCTCGTAGGGCAGATCGACGCCTGGATTTCCCTGGGGCGAATCGGCCATCAGATTGAAGTTGAGGACCTGCGACAGCAGGATGACGCCGTTGAAGTCGATGTCGCCGTCCGTCTCGAGGTCGTTGATGAGCACCGCGGAGCGGGGCGTGCCGTAGCTCTCACCGAAGAGATACTTCGGCGAATTCCAGCGCCCGTACTGCGACAGGAACTGTGTGATGAAGGAGGTGAATGCGTAGCCGTCCTGGTCGACGCCCCAGAACGCCTGTTTCTTGCCCTTGCCCTCGATGCGGCTGAAGCCCGTGCCGGGAGCATCGATGAAGACGAGATCGGAGGCATCGAGCAGACTGTAGGCGTTGTCCACCGTGCGGTACGGGGCGGGAGGCGTGTGCGAGTCGTTGCTCGTGATGACACGCACCGGTCCGAAGGCTCCCATGTGCAGCCAGACAGTTGATGAGCCGGGGCCGCCGTTATAGAGAAAGGTCACCGGGCGCGTGTGCGGATCGGCTCCCTGTTTGAAGTAGGCGACATAGAACATGGAAGCGACCGGCGGTCCGGCGGCGGAGCCGATCGCATCCTTCGTCCCCCGGGGCCTCGCGGCGTCATCCCAACCCTTCGGATGGACGATGATCGTGCCCGCCACGGCGTCGTAGGCGATCTTGCGACCCTCGACGGTCACCGTGCCGGTGCTCTTCACCGCCCGCGGTGTGAACGTGCTCGCGGCGGACGTGTCGGACCCGGGCGGGCTCACCCCCGGCGCGCTCTTCTGCGGCGCGGCGAATGCTGCGGCGGTGGTGATCGAGAATGCCGCGATCAATGCGACCGCTTGCTTCATGTGAATACCTCCGGGCTGGCCGGCTTGGGGACTTCGAGGCCGGCGGCGCAAGGCGGCAATGATGCCCGATCACCGCCCCGCCCGAGTACCCGATAGCGGCCTGGCAAGGGTGATCTGCGGCAAATGCCCCTGGCGCCGCGACGAAGCGAGGGCATCCGGCCCCTGTCATAGGACCGTCACAGTGCCTCGCTAGAGTCCCGCCGACCGATAACCGCATGTCCTCTGATGAAGGGAGCCCGCTCCATGAGAAGTTTTCTTTCCAAGCTGCCGACCGTTCTCGGCGCGGCCGCCGTGGTGTCCTGCGCCGGCTCCGCGGCGCTGGCTCAGAGTCCCTCGTATTACGGGGGAAGCTATGAGACCTCGACACCCATCAAGCACCTCGTGGTCATCTACGACGAGAACATCTCGTTCGACCACTACTTCGCCACCTATCCCACTGCGACCAATCCGTCCGGCGAGCCGTCGTTCCGTGCGCTGCGCGGTACGCCGAAAGTCAACAATCTGGCGAGTGCCAGGCTGCTCACCCACAACCCCAATTTCACCAACTCCCTGAACGGGGCCAATGCCGCCAATCCCTTCCGCCTGGATCGGACCCAGGCCGCGACGGCGGATCAGAACCACGGCTACACGGCCGAAGAGCAGGCCTATGACGGCGGCAAGGCCGACCTCTTTCCGCTCTACACCGGTACCGCGACCGCGGGTGGCGTCGGCGCCTTCGGCACCAAGGGACAGGTCATGGGTTACTACGATGGCAACACCGTGACGGCGCTATGGAACTACGCCCAGCACTTCGCGATGAGCGACGACGCCTACACCGACACCTACGGCCCGTCGACGCCCGGCGCGCTCGAGGCGGTCTCGGGTCAGACGAACGGCGTGGATCTCGTCGCGACCAACTCGAGCTCCTATTACATTCAGGATGGCGCGGGCGGCCTCAACCTGATCAGCGACGTCGATCCGGCCTATGACGTCTGTTCCAGCGCCACCAACCAGGCGGCCATGCTCGGCAGGAATGTCGGTGACCTGCTCAACGCCAGAGGCATCAGCTGGGGCGGCTTCATGGGCGGCTTCGATCTCGAGACCACCAACTCCAACGGCACCACCGGCTGCGCCCGCACGACCACTTCGGCGGTCACCGGCGTGACCGAGAACGACTACATCCAGCACCACAACTGGTTCCAGTACTTCAAGTCGACGGCCAATCCGAC
>DATAXF010000131.1:0-16479 GCA_036273095.1 Steroidobacteraceae bacterium
AGAGCCCCGGCGCGACGAAAGCCCATATCTGGTAGAGCACGAAGGGCATCGCAATGAAGAGCGCCACGAAGAAGGACAGCTTGAAGGGCGTGGTGAAGGGAGCCGAGACGCTGGTCGCGATCAGTGTCGTGCCCTTCGGCAACCGCGAGATGAGCGGCTGCGAGGCGAGCGTGAAGAGGGGATTGGCGTAGAACGCGCACGGCACGAATACGATCCCCACCACCACCAGCGCCCGGATCAGCCGGTCGCGCAGCTCCAGCAGGTGCGAGATCAGCGTACCTTCGGCGAGTTTCTCAGGTTCCTCACTCATGAGTGCCCGGCGTCAGGGGCTCGGATGACTGCTCGCCGCCCGGGGTGGGCGCTTCGGGTGACGAGGCGGCGGCCTGCCACGGGCCGACGGTACTCGGAACCGGCTCGGTGTGCTCCGGGACCACCGGGGAGGGACTTGCCGCCGGAACGCCGCCCACCGGCCGCACCGGCTCCGGCCGGCGGCTCGTTCGGTTGCGGTCGCTATCGACCTCGTCCTCGAGCTGCTCCTGAAACTGTCGCGCCATGGCACGCGCACGCCCCACCCAGCGGCCGACCTCGCGCACTACGCGGGGCAGCTTCTCCGGTCCCAGCACGATGAGCGCCAGGATGAAGATGACCAGGATCTCGGAGAATCCGATATCGAACATGGAGATTCAGAACCGCAGAAAAACGCTCGCGTGCCTCGCGGCCGCGTCGGCCCCTCTATCCGCGGTCACCGGAGGCTCAGGCGCTCCGCTCGCTCTTCGCGGCCGCCTCGGCCTTGGGGGCGGCTTTCGCCTCGGGAAACTCGGCATCGGGGGTGTCGGACCGGATCTGCCGGCGCTGCGCTGCGGTGGTGCTCTCCTCCTGGTCGCCCTCGTTCACCGCCTTTTTGAAGCCGCGCACGGCATGGCCCAGATCCTCGCCGACGCTGCGGAGCTTCTTGGCTCCGAAGACGACGAGCACCACGACCAGGATGATCAGCAGCTCCTTCATTTCCATAAAGCTTGGACTCCGCTCCGCTTACGCGTGAGAGAACATAATCGAGTGGAGATCATAAGATAAATGACCCCTTCCAGACGGGAAAATTCGCAAAATTGTGGATTGGGCGGTCCCGCTTAACCGCTTTCCAGCCAGAAGGTGACCGGCCCGTCATTGACCAGCTCCACCTGCATGTCCGCGCCGAAAACCCCGGCCGCCACCGGCGTGTGGGCGCTCATCGCCCGCTGCAGCAGGTACCCGAAGAGCTCGCGCGCGGGCTCGGGCGCGGCCGCAGCGCTGAACCCGGCGCGAGTGCCCTTGTGGGTGTCCGCCGCCAGGGTGAATTGCGGTACCAGCAGCAGGCCGCCGGCAATCGCCCGCAATGACAGGTTCATCCGGCCGTCCGCGTCGGGAAAGATGCGATAGCTCAGGAGCCGCTCGAGAAGTCTATCGGCCGCGGCGTGATCATCGCCCTGCCGCACGCCGATCAATGCGAGCATGCCCGGGCCAATCTCTCCCACGCGCCGTCCTTCGGTACTGACGCATGCCCGCGAGACGCGTTGAATGAGACCGATCATCGAATACTGCTCCACCGGCGGGCGCCGCGGGCCGTCCGGAGGGCCGCGGGCTTCAGTTGACTGGCGTCCGATGCGGCGGGTCCGATAAGATGCGCCGCGGTTTTACGCACCGGGGCGGAGATCACGATGGCGGGACGTTGGTTGCGATCACGATGGTGTTCCAGTGTGCGGGTTGCCGCCACAGCCCTCAAAGTCGGCGTGGCGGTCGGCCTTGGGTCGCTCGTGTCCGCGGCGGCCTTTGCACAGCAGCCGCAGTCCGCGGCCAGTCCGCAGCGCGGCGCCACCCTGGCATCGACCTGCCTCGGCTGTCACGGCATCGAGGGCTACCGCAACGCCTATCCCGATTATGCGGTGCCGCGCCTCTCGGGTCAGCACGCCGATTATCTCCAGGACGCTCTCAAGGAGTACCGGAGCGATGCGCGGCAGTATCCGACCATGCATTTGCAGGCGCTGTCGCTCTCCGATCAGGACATCGCCGACGTCGCTACCTATCTCGCCGGCCAGCCTCTGGCCGCCACCAGCAGCGCCAGCCCGCCGCAGGTTCCCCAGCCGGCGGTCGTCTGCACTTCCTGCCATGGTCAGAACGGAATCGGTGTGACGTCGATGTATCCGTCACTCGCCGGGCAGCACGCCAGCTACATAGAGCGTGCGATCCAGGAATATCAGACGGGCTATCGCAAGAACCCGATCATGAACGGCATGGTCGCTTCCCTGAAGCCGGCGGACATCACCGTCATCGCGAACTACTTCAGCAGCCTGAAGCCGGGACTCCACACGGAGTCCCGGCCGTACTTCAGGTGGACCGATCACGCAGCCAAGTGAATGAGCGGCCCAGGGGCCGCTCGCTCTCACTTCACCTGCACTGGGACGAAGATCCGGGTGCCGCCGCGCTGGATCAGCAGGGCCACGTGGCCGCGCGATTTCTCCACCGCCGTGCGCAGCGCCTCGACCGTTGACACCCGCAGGCCATTGGCCGCGAGCACCACGTCACCCGGCTGAATGCCGGCATCCTCGGACGGACCGGTGACGCCTTCGACGAGGAGGCCGCCGTGTGTGTGCGCCTGGCCCTGCTCATCGTGCGTCAGCGGCCGCACCGCAAGCCCGAGGCTGCCGCCCTGCTGTTGCGGGTGCTCGGCTGAAGCGACGGTCTCGTCGCCCATCGATGTGAGCTTCACATCGATCTCCCGCTTGGAGTGGTCACGCCAGATCGTCAGATGCACCGTCGTGCCGGGCATGAGGCTGGCGATCTGCACGGGCAGCTGGCTCGAGGTCTGCACGGACTGGCCGTTGAGAGCCAGGATGACGTCGCCCGGCTGCACGCCGGCCCGGGCCGACGCTCCACCCGGCTCGACGCTCGACACCAGCGCGCCCTCGGGTTGCGGCAGGCCAAAGGAATCGGCAAGACCCTGATCGACGTTCTGGATCACCACACCGAGCTTGCCGCGCTCGACGTGACCGGTGGTAAGGATCTGGTGCGCCACCTGCATCGCGACATTGATCGGGATGGAGAACGACACGCCCATGTAGCCGCCGGTGCGGCTGTAGATCTGCGAGTTGATCCCGATCACCTGGCCCTGCATGTTGAAGAGCGGGCCGCCGGAGTTGCCCGGGTTGATCGGCACGTCGGTCTGGATGAAGGGCACATAGCCGGAATCAGGGAGCGTCCGGCCCTTGGCGCTGACGATGCCCGCGGTGGCGCTGTTCTCGAAGCCGAACGGCGCACCGATGGCGAGCACCCATTGCCCGACCTGCAGTGTGTTGGAGTCCCCCATGTTGACGGTCTGCAGACCGGTCGCGGGGATCTTGATCACCGCGACGTCCGAGGTCTTGTCGACGCCGATCACCTTGGCGATGTACTCGCGCCGATCGGTGAGCTGCACGGTCACTCGGCTCGCGCCTTCGACCACGTGGGCGTTGGTGAGGATGAGCCCGTCGGGCTGAATGACGAAGCCCGAGCCCTCGCCCCGGATCGGCTCCTGGGGGGGCGCCTGGAAGGGGAGGCCACGGAAGAACGGCGCGAACGGACTATTCGGTCCGAACGGATTGTCGCTTCCCTGGTCCTGCGCCTTTTCGATGACGCGAATGTTGACCACCGCCGGACCGAATCGCTTCACCAGGGTGGTGAAGTCCGGCAGCATCACGGCCACACCGCCCCGCGGCTGAGCCGAAGTCACCGCAGCGGGCGGTGGATTTCCCCGCGCCTGCGCCGTGGTCGGCGCGGCGATGCCGTAAAGGGCGGCCAGCGGCGCCGCTCCCAGCACGACGCCAAGCGCGCCGGCGAGCAATGGATTTCGGACTGCGGTCCTCACTGTCATGTCTCACTCCCGTGAGTGTGTCTACTGGCCAGCAGGATAGGCGCCGAACACTTAAATGAGGCTTAAGGAGTAAAAGGCCAGGCACAGGATGTGCCCCGCCGCCGCAGGTGGCGGAGCCTCGGGCAAAAAACCGCGCTTTTTGCCCGAGGCGCGCTGGGCCGGGCAGGAGCCCGGATCCAGCGCTTCATGACTAGATGCCGCGCCGCTCCAGCCAGGCAAGCAGTCCCAGGGTGTTGAGCTCCAGGTCGCCCTCGAGGAGCGCCAGAAGACGCTCCGGAGCCAGCCGACAGCCGTGGCGCGCGGCGAGCTCACGCCAGAGGTCGCTCACCCCGGAGCGGATTGCCGCCGCCCGATCGGGTGCCGAGGCGCTCTGCTCGGCAATGCGCGCCAGATCGCGAATCTGCCCTTTGAGCGATTCCGCCAGGCGCACCACGTCCGTGACCCGGCTGAAATGCATGAGGTACATCGCTTTCGGCGAGTATGAGAGCAGCCGATCGACGGAGGCGATGAGCTGATCCGGGTCGAACTGCGTGGGGGTCGTCGTCGGGACGATGAACGCGCCCCGGGGCGAGTCCAGCTCTCGATAGGAGAGCCCGAACGTGTCGCCGGTGAAGATGCAGGCGTGCGCCCGGTCGACGAATGCCTGGTGGTGCAGTGCGTGCCCCGGCGTGTGCAGTATCTCGAACTCCCGCCCAGCCAGGCTCAACGTATCTCCGTCCCGAGTCACCCGGACCCGCTCCGCCGGTATGGGCAGGATGTCACCGTAGTACTGCCGGAAGCGCTCGGCGCCGTACACCATCCGCGCCCCGACGATCAGCTTCTCCGGATCGATCATGTGCGGTGCACCGCGCGGATGCAGCACGGCGGCGGCATTCGGCAGCTCCCGCATCAGCCGTCCCGCGCCGCCTGCGTGATCCAGGTGAACATGCGTCAGCAGCAGGTAATCGACCGACTCGCGCGCGATCCCCAGCGCATCCAGCCCGGCCAGAAGATAGGGCACCGAGTCGTTCGTGCCGACGTCGACGAAGGCCGCCCGGCCGCCATGTTGAACGATGTGCGCCGCCGCATGTCCCGGATGCAGGTATTCGGTATCGACGGCGGTGATCCCATCGGGATGACGGAACAGTCGTGGTGTGATCGAACGTTCTTGCATGCCGGATATTGTCCATCGCTTCGCGCTTCAGGCAAGCTTCAGAGCATGATCCAATTCCAATTCGCGCGCCGGGCGGCCGCCGTCCCGGTGCTGGCGGCATTTCTGTCCTTGTTCAGCCTGCAGTTCTGCCTCCCGGCGCACGCGCAACCCTTTGCCGTTCCCACTCACCGGATCGACGGCACGCTGGTCTTCGACGGTATTCCGCCCCTCGATGCGAGCCTCGCATCGCGAGCGAGGCAATACGCTGAATGGCGGCAGGCTGCCTTTCTCGACTGGCTGCCCGACGGCAGCATGCTCGTCGCGACCCGCTTCGGGGCAGAGAGCGAAGTGCATCGCATTGCCTCGCCTCTCGGCATGCGCGAGCAGCTTACCTTTGGCGACGGTTCCGTGCTCGAGGCCCGCGCACCGCCGAGCGGCGCCGGCTTCGTCTTCGTGAGGCAGACTGCCGGCTATCCCCAGCTCTTCGACTACCCGGGTCCGGGCGCGGCTCTCCAGATCACCCAAGGGAACTACCAGCACGGCAGCCCCGTCTGGTCACACGACGGCAAACACGTTGCGTTCTACGGAACCGACCGCACGGGCGTGAACGAGGACATCTATGTCGTCGACATTCCGACGGCAATGCGCCCCCGGCTGGTGGTCGCGGGCGCAACGGGCAGCTGGCTGCCGCTCGATTGGTCGCAGGATGACAGCAAGCTCCTTCTGTTGAACACGGTGTCGACACAGCGGAGCGCGCTCTACGTGGCTGATGTCTCGACGGGCGCCCTCACTCCGGTAGCCGTTCCTGACTCCCACATCGTCGCGGCGAGCTTCGCCCCCGACGGCGTTGGGTTCTACCTGATCTGCGACGCACAGAGTGATTTCGAGCAGCTTCTCTATTACAACCCCATTACCAAAGTCATTCGCCGCGTCTCCTCCGACGAGCCTTGGGACGTGGAGGAATTCGCGGTCAGTGCGGGTGGCCACTACGTCGCGTATGTGGTGAATGACGACGGGCAGAGCCGCCTGACCGTCCTCGACACGCTGCGCAACCTGGAATTCAAGCCTCCCGGCCTCGAGGACGGGCGCATCGACAACGTCCGTTTCGACGACACGGGTCAGAAGCTCGCTTTCTCCTACGAGTCGGCGCGCTCGCCGAGCGATATCTACGTCTACGATGTTGGCCAGGGTACGGTACAGCGCTGGACGAAGAGCGAGATCGGCCCGATCGATCCCGCCAACCTCGCGACCCCGCAGCTCATCCACTATCCGACCTGGGATCGCTCCGGGTTGAGTCGGCGGACCCTCTCCGCCTACGTCTATCTGCCGCGCGGACCGTCGCCGTGCCCGGTGCTGATCGCTCTGCCGGGCGGCGAGGGGTTGCATTCACAGTCCCGCCCGGGCTGGAAGCCGTTCATCCAGTTCGCCGTCAACGACCTCGGCTACGCCGTGATCGCGCCCAACGTGCGCGGCTCATCGGGCTATGGCAAGACATTCCGTGCCCTGGACGGCGGCAAGCTGCGCGACGACGCGGTGCGGGATGTGGGGGCGCTGCTCGTCTGGATGGGTCTGCAGCCCGGTCTCGACTCCCGCCGCGTGGCGATCATGGGCCGCGGCTATGGCGGCTTTCTCGCGCTGGCCTCCCTTGCCGCCTACGGCGATCATCTGCAAGGCGCCATCGACGTCGCCGGCATCGCCAATCTGGTCGACTTCGTCGGCCATTCACCCGCGGCGGAGCGCGCCCAACGCGTCGCCGAGTTCGGCGACATCCAGGACACCGACATGCGCGCCTTTCTCGACCGCATCTCGCCGCTGGACAACGTCGCGCTGATCCATCGCCCGGTGCTCATCGTGCAGGGACTGGACGCGCCCGGCTCGCGCGCCGCCGATTCGCAACAGCTCGTCTGGCGCCTGCGCTCCGAGCGTGATCAGGCCTGGTATCTCAGCGCCAGCGATGCGGGCGATGCCTTCACCAGCCCCGCCGACCGGCAGGCCTATGTCGATACCGCCGCCCAGTTCCTCGAGATGCTGGCGAAATGAGACCAGCTTCTAGGCGCCCTCCGCCGGAAAAGACACCGTGACCGCGAGGCCCCGTCCTGACTCGCCCGAATCCAACATCACACCGGCGCCGTGCGCTTCGGCGATCGCCTTGACGATCGCCATCCCGAGCCCGCTTCCCGGCGCGGCGGTCCCAGGCCGGCGGTAGAACCGGTCGAACACGCGGTCGCGCTCCTCCGGCGCGATCCCCGGACCGTTGTCCATCACCTTGACGAGGGCCTGCGCCGGCGTCGCCGCCGAGCGCTCGACCGATACGTCCACCCGACCTCCCGGCGGCGTATAGCGTACGGCGTTGTCGACGAGGTTCCTCACCAGCGTGGCCACCGCATCCCGCTCCCCCCGTACGAGCACTGCCTGCGCTTCCGACATCCCAAGGTCGATTCGCCGTGCATCGGCGAGCGGCACCAGCTCCGCCACGACTTCGCGAGCCAACTCATCGAGAGCGAAGCGCGTCCGCACCGGCTCCGCGCGCGGCTCCTGCCGCGCGAGCGCCAGCAACTGCTCGACCAGCCGGATCGCCCTCTGCACTCCTTCCGACAGCTTGCCCATCGCCTCCGTGCGCTCGCCCTCCGTGCCCGCGCGCGCCAGCGCGCCGAGCTGCAGGTGCAGCGCCGTCAGCGGCGTGCGCAGCTCGTGCGCCGCGTCCGCCATGAAAGCCCGCTCCCGATCGAGCGCCGCGCTCAGGCGCCCCAACAGGTCGTTGAGAGAGCCCACGAGCGGCCGCACCTCCTCCGGCAGCCTCTCGTCCGAGAGCGGCTCGAGCTCGTTCACGCGGCGCGCCTTCACCGCCTTCGCCAGCCGTTGCAACGGTTGCAGCGAGTGACCGACCGCGAACCAGACGAGAAGTCCCAACAGCGGCACCAGCAGTGCGAAAGGCGCCAGCGTGCGCAGCGCGAGTTGCGCCGCCTCGCGGCGGCGCACACTCATCGGCTGCGCCACCTGTACGACTTTCGTGGGCGAGGCGGCGCCGTAGACCCTCCATTGCCCTACACTGCTGTTCACTGTGGAGTATCCCAGAGCCGTGGAGTTGGGCAGCACCGCCTGCTCAGGGCCTATGTAGATCCGCCGGCCGTCTATCGTCCAGATCTGGACGACGAAGTCATAAGCGATGTCGCTTGGTGGAATCGGCGTTGGAAACTGATACTCCACCGGCTGATCGCGCAGGAAGAGCGCCGTCTCCTTGAGGTGATAGTCGAAGAAAGCGTCCGCCTCCGCGAGGGCGTTGCGGTACACCACGAACCCGCCGGCCACGCCGGCAAGCACCACGCCGCCGAGCAGCCACACGAGCAGACTGGTGCGCAGGCTGACCTGCGGCGAGCCCACTCTCATGCGGGCGGCACCCGATAGCCGACGCCGCGCACGTTGAGAATGTAGTCGGCGCCAAGCTTGCGCCGCAGCGCATGGATGTGGACTTCCACGGCGTTGCTCTCGACCTCCTCGCCCCAGCCATAGAGCCGATCCTCGATGCGCGCGCGCGACAGGATCGTTCCCGGCCGCTCCATGAGCAGCTGCAGCAGAGCGAATTCCTTCGGCGACAGCCCGACCTCGCGGCCATCGCGCGTCACGCTGTGCTGGGCGGGATTGAGGATCACGCCGCGATGCTCGATGGCCGGCGCCGTACGCCCCGACTTGCGGCGCAGCAGTGCGCGAATTCGCGCCGCGAGCTCGTCCAGGTCGAAAGGCTTGACCAGGTAGTCGTCCGCACCGGCATCGAGGCCCTGCACCCGGTCGGAGACCGCATCGCGCGCGGTGATGATGAGAACCGGCAGCTCCTGCCCGAGCGCGCGGGCGGTTGTCAGGACCTCGAGGCCTCCCTTGCGCGGCAGGCCGAGATCGAGCAGCAGCAGGTCGAAGGTCTCCGTGCGCAGGACCTGTGAGGCGGACTCGCCGTCGTACACCCAGTCCACGGTGAAACCCTCGCGCCTCAGGCCCTCGCGGATCGCCTCACCGATCATGGCGTCGTCTTCTACGAGCAGCAGTCTCATGGTGAAGAGAATATGATCGGCCGATGCTGCAGCGTCTGGTACACGATGCCGCCGCTCTGGGCGTGGCACTGACCGAGCACGATGCCGCCCGGCTGCGGCAGCTCCTCGAGGAGCTGGCGCACTGGAATCGCCACTTCAATCTCACCGGCATCACCGACTTCGAGAGCATGGTCAGTCATCATGTGCTCGACAGTCTCGCGGTTCATCGCTATCTGCACGGCACCGCCATAGCCGATGCCGGCACCGGTGCGGGGTTTCCAGGGCTGCCGCTCGCGCTCGTGAACCCGGAGCGCCGCTTCACCCTCATCGACTCGAACGGCAAGAAGATTCGCTTCGTCTCGCACGCAACGCGAACCCTGGGACTCATGAACGTGGAGCCGCTGCAGATGCGCGTGGAGGCACTGCGCCCGGAACGTCCGTTCGACACGGTGCTGGCGCGCGCGTTCGCCCCGCTGCCGCAGCTGCTGGAAACCGTGGCGCCGCTTTGCGGCAGCGAAACCCAGGTGCTCGCCATGAAAGGCAAATGGCCGCAGGAGGAGCTCGACGCGTTGCCGTCGCGCTGGCGCGTCGCCGACTCGCACACCCTCACCGTTCCCGGACTCGCGGAAGACCGCTGCCTCATCGTGCTCATGTCGGGCGTGGCTCACTAAGACTTGCCGGCGAGCGGTAGCGCCGTCGTCTCCTTGATGACCGACAGCGCGATGGAGGAATGGACCGATTGCACGCCCGGAAAGCGCGACAGGTGATCGAGGAAAAACGCCTCGTACGCCTTGATGTCGCGGCAGACGATGCGCAGCAGGAAGTCGGTCTCCCCCATCAGCGTGTAGCACTCGAGGATCTCCGGGTGCTGGCGCACGGCCTGCTCGAACTTCAGCAGTGCGTCGCGTCCGTGGCCGCTCAGCTTCACGTGCGAGAACACGAGCACGTTGAGCCCCACCTTCTCCCGATCGAGCACCGCCACCCGCTTGCGGATGACGCCCAGCTCCTCGAGCCGGCTCACCCGCCGCCAGCAGGTCGAAGCCGTCATGCCCAGCCGCTCCGCGATCTCAGCGGCTGAGAGATCGCCGTGCTCCTGGATCAGTTCGAGGATCCGCGTATCACCGCGGTCGAGGTCTGTCTGCATCGCCCATCTCGCCCATGCCACCTATGGTGCAATGAATGATTCATCGCGGCGCGCCGAAGAGCAACCTTTGTGACGCGCCGTGCAGGCTACGGCGGGTATCGTGGCCTTTCCTGGACTTTCCCGGGGCCGGCGGAGCCAAGAGCGATGGATCTCTTTCAGATGCGGGATTTCGATGCTCACGAGCAGGTGATCTTCGGATGCGACGCGCCTTCCGGGCTGCGCGCCATCATCGCCGTCCATTCCACCACTTTGGGTCCGGCCGCCGGCGGCTGCCGGATGTGGCCGTATGCCAGTTCCTCGGACGCGGCCCTGGACGCGCTCCGGCTTTCGCGCGGCATGAGCTACAAGAACGCCATGGCGGAGCTGCCGTTCGGCGGCGGCAAGGCCGTGATCATCGGTGACCCGCGGCAGAAGACCCGCCAGCGGATGGAGGCGTTCGGGCGGCTGGTCGACTCTCTCGGCGGCCGCTATATAACCGCAGAGGACGTGGGGACGACCACCGCGGACATGGCTCAGGTCGCCGCCGTGACGTCGTTCGTGAGCGGGCTTCCGCGTGATTCGGAGCGCGCCGTCGACACCGGCACGATCACTGTCGGTGGCGACCCGGGGCCGAAGACCGCGCTCGGCGTATTCCTCGGCCTCAAAGCCGCCGTGCGGTTTCGCCTCGGCCGCGCCACTCTCGATGGGCTGAAGATCGCGGTGCAGGGACTGGGCGGTGTCGGCTATCCGCTCTGCCGCCTGCTTGCGGCAGAAGGCGCGTCGCTTCGCATCGCGGACTCACGGCCCGTTGTGGTGCAGAGCGTCTGCCAGGAGCTTGGCGCGCAGGAAGTGCCTGTGGAATCGATTCTCTCGCGGGACGTGGACGTCCTGGCCCCGTGTGCGCTGGGCGCGGTGTTCGACTCCAGCTCGATCCCGACCGTGCGCGCGCGCGTCGTTGCTGGCGCTGCGAACAACCAGCTGGCACGTGAGGAGGACGGAGAGGCATTGATGCGAGCGGGGATCCTCTACGCCCCGGACTACGTCATCAATGCCGGCGGCATCATCAGTGTCGCCCATGAGTATCGGGGCGGCGCCACCGCAGCCCAGGTGAAGACGGAGATCGAGAGGATTCCCGTGCGGCTCACGGAGATCTTCGAGCGTGCCCGTCGCGAAGGCCGTCCGACGAGCGCGATCGCGGATCACATAGCTCGCGAGCGGCTGGCTGCGGGCCCCCGACGAATGGTGGCCTAGCCCCAAAGGCCAGTTGCGGCCGATCGACGATGTACACTCTGGCGCATGAAGCGCGTCATCGCGGTCGCCAATCAGAAAGGCGGCGTCGGTAAGACCACCACAGCGGTCAATCTGGCCGCCTCCCTCGCGGCCACGCGCCGGCGGGTCCTGCTGCTGGACCTCGATCCGCAGGGCAACGCGACCATGGGCAGCGGGGTCGACAAATCGCAGCTGGCGCGCGGTACGCTCGAGGTGCTGCTTGGAGAGGCGGAGCTGGCGTCGGCACTCTGCAGCGTTGAGCACGGCGGCTATGCGCTGCTCCCCGCCAATCAAGATCTGACATCCGCGGAGGTGCGGCTCCTCACGCAGACGGTGGGCCGTGAGACGCGGTTGCGCCGTGCGCTCGAGCCCGTGCGCGACGCCTACGACGTCATCCTCATCGACAGCCCGCCGGCTCTCAACATGCTCACCGTTAACGCGCTCGTCGCAGCGGACAGCGTACTCATCCCCATGCAGTGCGAGTATTACGCGCTCGAGGGCCTATCGGCTCTGCTCGGCACCATCGAGCAGATCCGCGTGGCCGTCAACCCCCCGCTCGAGATCGAGGGTATCCTGCGTACCATGTTCGACCCGCGCAACAACCTCGCGAACGAGGTGAGCGCACAGCTGCTCATGCATTTCGGCGACAAGGTGTTCCGCACGGTGATCCCCCGCAACATCCGCCTCGCGGAGGCGCCGTCATTCGGGCGGCCGGTGTTGTTCCACGACAAGGAATCGCGCGGCGCGCTGGCATACCTCGCGCTTGCGGGAGAGATGATCCGCCGGGAGGAGGAGGTGCGGGAGCCCGCCGGTGCCCATGCCGCGGCAGATGTCGCCGCCGAGGGCGGGGCGTCATGATCCAGAAGAAACCGACCCTCGGCCGGGGCCTGGCGGACCTTCTTGGCCAGATCAGCCCGCCGCGCCCGCTGCCCGCGGCCGCCGGGGAGTCGCAGCCTTCCTCCGCTTCCGTGGCAGTGCCGCCCGCTGAAGAGCTGGCGCGGCTGCCGCTCGATGTACTGCAGCGCGGCCGCTATCAGCCGCGCATCGACATGCGGCCGGAAACGCTCGAGGAGCTGGCTGCCTCGATCAAGGCACAGGGAGTAGTGCAGCCGATCGTGGTGCGCCCGATAGACGCATCCGCCGCCGGAGAGTCGCAGCGCTACGAAATCATCGCGGGTGAGCGCCGCTGGCGTGCCGCGCAGATCGCTGGCCTGGCCGACATTCCCGCAATCATCCGCCGCATCCCCGACGAAGCGGCGATCGCCATCGCGCTGATCGAGAACATTCAGCGCGAGAGCCTCAATCCACTGGAGGAGGCGCGCGCGCTGTCGCGTCTCATCACCGAGTTCGAGCTCACCCATGCGCAGGCGGCCGAGGCGGTCGGCCGCTCGCGCGCCGCCGTCAGCAATCTGCTGCGATTGCTCGAGCTCGCCCCCGAAGTCGGCTCGCTGCTCGAGCGGCGTGAGCTGGAAATGGGCCACGCCCGGGCCCTGCTGGCGCTCTCGGCCCGGCGACAGCAGGCGGAAGTGGCGATGCTCGTGGCGAAGAAGAGCCTTTCGGTGCGCGAGACCGAAGCGCTGGTGCGGCGCATGCAGCAGCGGGGCAAGGAAGCCGAGGGCGCCCCGGCGAATGGCGGCGCCGGCACGGGCGATCCGGACGTCCGCCGGCTGGAGCAGGAGCTCGCCGATAAGCTCGGGGCGAAGGTCCTGATTCAACACTCGCAGGGCGGCAAGGGAAAGCTGGTGGTGAGCTACAATAGCCTCGACGAGCTGGACGGAATCCTGGCGCATATCAGTTAGTTAAAGCGCTGGATCCGGGCATCGTGCCCGGCCCAGCGCCGTCTCGGGCAAAAAGCGTGGTTTTTGCCCGAGACTCGGCCACCTGCGGCGGCCGGGCACGTCCCTGTGCCTGCGTCGCTGTATCGAGCGAGTGCGCCATTTGCGATGCCGCCGATGCGCCTTTGACCCGCGCGCGAAGGGCGTATGGCCTTTTCGGAACGGGATCACTATAATTCCGCGACTTTGCCCTTCGATCGGGTGCAAGTACCTGTCGGACAAGGCAAAACTGCAGATCGGTGCTGCAGTTTCCGGGGCGACAGGGCGCCTCGATCGAACCCCACGTAGCTGAGTGACACGCTCGAGCGTGAGGGCAGGGGCGCGGCCGTGTCGTCAACAGTTCCTGGGGTTGATAGGGTGGCACTCGTCATCGATCTGCCGGCTGCGAAACGGCTGGCCTTCGGAGTCGTGCGTGGGCAGGCGGCGGTAACCGTCGTCGCGGCGCTTCTGGGTTTTGCGCTCGGCGGCTTTCATGTCGGGCTTTCAGCGGCCCTCGGCGGCGCCATCGGCACGGTGGCGAGTCTCGGCATGGCGCTCGTCGCCTTCGGCGGCAAGGCCGCCGCGAGTCCTGCCCGGATTCTCGGTACGTTCTACGTCGGTGAAATCGTGAAGGTGGTGCTCGCGATCATATCGTTCATCCTGGTGTTGAAGCTGACGGGCGCCGCGCCGCTGCCGATGTTCGCCGCCTACATCGCGACGTTCGTCGTCTACTGGATCGTGCTGGCGCGCATGGCACTGCCGGCGCTGGCCGCGACGCGCCGGGCGCGGGCCTGACGGGACCCGGGGAACATCGCCATCATGATGCTGCCGCAGCTCTTCGCCGCCGGGACTCCGAACCTCACGGAGTACATCACCCATCACATCACCTTCCTCACCAACAGGCAGCCGGCGGGGTTGGTCGATTTCTCGGTCGTCAACTACGACAGCGTCTTCTTCTCCATCGCGCTCGCGTTGCTCTTCTTCGGCGTGTTCTTCGTCGCGGCGCGCCGCTGCACGACCGGCGTGCCGGGCAAGTTCCAAAGCGCCATCGAAATGATCCTCGAGTGGATAAACTCGCAGGTGAAGGACACGTTTCAGGGAACCAGCAGGCTGATCGCGCCGCTCGCGCTCACCATCTTCTGCTGGGTCTTCCTGTTCAACTTCATGGACCTGTTGCCGGTGGACCTGCTGCCCGGCGCCGCCGGCAGCCTGGGTCTCGCGCACCTGAAGGATGTGCCGAGCACGGATCTCAACATCGTGTTCGGCCTCTCGCTCACGGTGTTCGCGCTCATCATCTTCTACAGCATCCGCATGAAGGGCCTGGGCGGCTTCATAGCGGAGTTCACCCTGCACCCGTTCTCCAACAAGAACGTGCTCGTGCAGGCGCTGTTCGTGCCGGTCAACCTGCTGCTCGAATCGGTCATGTTCTTCGCCCGCCCGATATCTCTCGCGCTGCGTCTTTACGGCAACCTTTACGCCGGCGAGATGGTGTTTGTCCTCATCGCCCTGCTTACGCTGACCGGCGGTTATCACGCTTTGACCAGCGTCGGCGGCTGGGCGCTCGTCGTCCTGCAGTTCGGTCTGGGGCTGGCCTGGACCATCTTCGATTTCATCATCGGGCTGCTGCAGGCGTTCATCTTCATGATGCTGACCGTCGTCTATCTCTCGCAGGCGTACGAGCATCATTGATCATCGATCTGGCTAGAACCATCAATCGTCGAGAGTTACGTTTCATCCGGAGGCTCAAAAAGTGGAAGGTATCGCACAAGTTCAGGCCATGACCGCAATCGCGGTCGGGCTCATCTTCGGGATGGGCGCGCTGGGCACGGCCATCGGTTTCGGCATCCTCGGGGGACGCTTCCTCGAAGGAATGGCGCGCCAGCCGGAGCTCGCACCTGCGCTCCTCGTCAGAATGTTCATCGTCGCGGGCTTGCTCGACGCGGTCTCGATGATCGGTATCGGGTTCGCGCTGTTTTTCATGTTCGCGAATCCGTTCCTCACGGCTCTGCACACGGTCGCGCACTGATCGGGGCACTCGCAAGAGGAGACCAGAGTGAATATCAACCTGACGCTCATCATCCAGATGATCGTCTTCGCCTTGCTCGTCTGGGGCACGATGAGTTTCATCTGGCCGCCGCTCATGAACCATGTGGAGGAGCGGCAGAAGAAAATCGCGCACGGGCTCGCCGCAGCCGATCGCGGTGAGCAGGAGCTGCAGCAGGCGCGCCAGGGCGCCGAGGAGATCCTGCGCGAGGCGCGCGATCGTGCCAGGCAGATCATCGACCAGGCGCAGCACCGCGCGAACGACATCCAGGAGCAGGCGCGCGTCAGCGCCAACCAGGAAGGCCAGCGCCTGGTGGCTTCGGCGCAGCAGCAGATCGACCTCGATGCCACGCGCGCACGTGAGAGCCTGCGGCGCGAGGTCGGCGGCATGGTCGTCGCCGCGGCATCCAAGCTGCTCGAGCGCGAGATCGATCCGGGGGCGCACCAGGATCTCATCAGCAAGCTCGCGGCGCAGATCTGACGGAGCGGTGACGGATGGCCGACAAAATCACCATTGCCCGACCCTACGCGAAGGCGGCTTTCGAGGAGGCGCGGGACCGCAAGCGGCTCGGCCCCTGGTCGGAGGCGCTGCACACCATCGCCGCAGTCGTCAGCGACTCCAGGGTTGGGGAGCTTCTCGGCAACCCGCGCGTCACGCCCGAAGAGCTGGCCGCGCTCGTCAGCGGGATTGCCGGGCCGCAGCTGGATGAAGCAGGCCACAACTTCGTGCGCACACTCGCCGACAATCAGCGGCTGTCTCTGCTGCCGGAGATCTCCACCCTGTTCGATGAGCTCAAGGGCGAGGCCGAAGGCGTCGTCGAGGTGATGGTGACCTCCGCCGCACCGCTCGACGACTCCCAACGCGGCAAGCTCGCGTCGGCTCTCGAGCGTCGGCTGGGACGCTCGGTGCACCTGCAGTGCACCACCGATCCGGCGCTCATCGGCGGTGCCGTGCTGCGCGCCGGCGACATGGTCATCGACGGCTCGCTCCGCGGCAGGCTCGAGCGCATCTCCTACGAGCTCACCGCCTAAGCAATTTTTCGGGGAAACACTCTCATGGCCATCAAGGCAAGCGAAATCAGCGATCTCATCAAGCAGCGGATCGAAGGCTTCAAGTCCGTCACGGAGGCGCGCAACGTCGGCACGATCGTGTCGGTCACCGACGGAATTACGCGCATCCACGGCCTGGCAGA
>DATAXF010000132.1:0-8126 GCA_036273095.1 Steroidobacteraceae bacterium
CGGCTCATCCGGCCGCTGCATGCGCGGCTGAAACCAGACCGGCTTGCCGTTGGCGAGGCGCACGGCGAAGCGGTCGTTGTAGCCGCGGACGCCGCTCAGATGGCCGAAATAATGATCGAAGGAGCGGTTCTCCAGCATGAAGACCACCACATGCTCGACGTCGTCGAGCGTGCCGGATCGGCCGATGGCCGGCAGCGCGGCGGCGCGCGCCAGGCTGTTGCGCAGGAAGGCTGCCGAGACCGCTCCCACACCTGTGGATTTGAGAAACTCGCGACGTTTCACTTCGATTGTCCTTGTCCCTGGATGCGGCGGATGGCGCCCATGGCCGCGGCGTATTGCAGCGAGGCGGCGCGGCACAGGTACCCGAGCGCCTTGGTGCGGTCCCGCGGCACTCCATCCCCGTACTCATAGGCGAGCCCCAGGTAGTATGCGGCCTCGCCGTTCGGCTCCTTCGCCAGCGCGCGGAGATCGGCCAGGCCCGCATCGCGGTAGTAGCTCACCTTGCTCTGGACGACGGGAGTCAGGTGGTCCTTGGCGTAGGTCTCGGACAGGCTGTAGTACATCCGGGCAATCTGAAAGGGAGCGACGCCGATCCGAAACCAGTAGGCGGCATCGGCGGCGCTGCGCTGGGTTCCCTCACCGTCGAGATAGGCATTCGCGACCTGTCGCTGGGCGAACCGATCGCCTCTTTGCGCGGACCAGAGATACCAATGGAAGGCGTTTTGAGCACTGCGGGGCACGCCGAGTCCTGCGGCGTAAAGATCCCCCAGGGCGTTTCCGGCCCACGCATCCGGATAACGGCTCACGGCGATGCGCAATGCCGACGCCGCCTGGCGGTAATGCTGTCCGTCGAGCAGGCGCACAATCCCCTCGTCGGTGCGGCGCATGAGCGGAGCACGCGCCAGAAAGCCGGTGACCACCGCTTGGCATGGCGTGAGGTCGGGGGCCGCCCGCGCGGCGGCGAAGAGCCGGCTCCCGCCCAGAGTCAGGATTGTCACGGGTAGGAGTGCCGCGCACCGGAGCCACCGTTGCCGGCTAAATGGGAGCATGCTTACTTCGCTGGCAGAGAAATGGGCTGGGCCGCCGTCAGCAGCCGCACGACGAGGCTGTTCAGTCTCGGCACATCGAGGGTGAACACCACCTGGACCGGGCGCTCGCCAAGGCCCGGACCCGTGCCAACGGGCCAACTCAGCGTGGCGCCGTAGTTCGCCGTGAAGCTCGTATCGATGTCCACCAGGAGCGTCTTCTGGCGCGTGATCAATGACGGATCGAGCCAGACGGCAACGGCGGCCTCATCCCAAAGGGGATAGACCTGCCCGAACCTGGCGAGGTAGGGATCGAAGGGGGCCCTGCCTTTCGCCACCTCGCCGATGAGCTTTTTCGACATGAGCGTCGGGCTGGTGGGATCGACCGGCACCTCGATGATCCGGCTCCACGGCTGGTGAAGCACGATCGAGGCCGCCTCAGGGTCGAACCGCATGTTGAATTCCTGCCGCGGGTTGTTGTCGTACTCCTGCGCAAAGGGCGTGTCGGCCGGCACCGGATTGAAGCTGCCGCCCATGAAGATCAGCTGCTTGGCGAGCGCCGCGAACTGCGGATCCAACTTCGCCGCGAGCGCGAGATCGGTCAGCGGGCCGGCCGCGATGATCGTGACCTGGTGCGGATACGTATGCACCATGCGCAAGAGGAAGCTCACGGCGCTTTCCTTGGCTGCATGTGTCGTGGGCGCGCCTTCCGGAAGCGGGGGCACCCAGTACGGTCTCGTCGGATGAAGCGGCGTCCAGTTGACCGTGTTCTCCGACGGCCAACTGCTCATGTAGGCCCCGTCATAGAAGAGAGGGCCATACAGCTTCTCCCACGCCTGGGTTCGCCGACGCCCATTAAGCAGTGGGAACACGGCGCCGGAAAGCACCGGAATCTCCGTACGGTGGGCAATCTCCAGCATTCTGAGGGCATGGCTCACTTCCTCATCCCTCCAGGCATCACCCGTCATCACGGTGATGCCGAGAAGATCGACATCCTTGTCCTGCATCAGCATGAGTATGGACTGGATGTCCGTACTGGCAGGACCAGCCGCATCCTGATCGATGATGACTTTGGGCCGCGCATCGGCGTCCGCCGCGTCGGCGGGCTTCACCATGCCGCCCGCGAGCTGCGCCACGAGGAGAGCCCCCAACAGGGCTGCCGCCCGCAGGATCCGTGATGCCGATGTGGTCATGTCTTACGCTCCGAAGGGTGCCAGGCGCGTCAAGCCGTGCGGGCGAGAATGATGAGTGCCAGGCCCGCGATGAAGCAGAGAAACATGGCCGCCAGCAGGCCGGTCACGCCGCCGCGCGCGCCGCGGAACTCCTTCCAGACGAAGACGCCCCAGAGCGCGGCGACCAGCGTGGCGCCCTGACCGAGCCCGTACGATATGGCGTATCCCGCGCGGCCCGATGCGATGAGGTTGAGCGATATGCCGATACCCCAGACCACGCCGCCGAAGATGCCCGCGAGGTGCGTGTTGAAACGTCCGCGCAGATAGTGCGAGAACGGCACCGGGGCACCCATGACGGGAAATTTCATCGCCAGCGTGTTCCAGAGGAAATTGCTGAGGAATACGCCGATCGCGAAGACGAAGACGGCGGCGTAGCTGCCCATGAGGCCAGGTATCGGGTGCGCGGGGTCGGCATACATGGATGCGGCGACGAAGCGGTAGAACACTCCCATGAACACCCCGCAGGCGAGCGACAGCACCAGGCCCTTGGCGCTCATCCGCACCGCGGCGGACGCCTGGCGGCGATAGGCGAGGGCATCGAGAATGATCGCCAGGGTCACCAGCGCCACTCCGACGCCGAGGAGGGCGGGATTGCCAACGGGGACCGCCACATAGTTCAGGATGACACCCAGCACCAGCGCCAGCCCGATACCCACCGGAAAGGCCACCGCCATGCCGGCGACCTCGATGGCGGCGACCAGCAGGATGTTGGCCAGGTTGAATACGGCGCCGCCGAAGAGCGCATGGCAGATGCTGGCGCGGTCGGCCTGCAGCAGATCGGGCAAGAACCGCGGCCCGCCGTTGCTCAGGGTGCCGATGGTGGCGCCCAGAACGAGCGTGATGAGCAACACGCCGATCGCGTAATCCCAGTAGAAGAGCTCGAATCGCCAGTCCGCCGCAGCGAGCTTGCGCGAATTGGCCCACGAGCCCCAACAGAGCATGGTGATCACGCAGAAGACGACAGCCAGAGAGTAGCTGTGAACGACGTACATTGCGGAATACCCCCGATTTATGTTGTCGGATGGAGCGTTACTGCGGCGCTTTCTCACCCGCGGCCGAGCGCCGCCTGGCGAGCTCGGCTTCGAATTCGGCGCGCTTGACGAAGGACTTCTGGGTGCCGATGCGGGTCGTGGACAGGGCCGCATACAGGTTGGCGCGGCTCACGGCTTCCTCGTCCGGCATTCCCTCGGAGAGGAATACGGCGAGGCTGCCGATGAACGCATCTCCGGCACCGGTCGTATCGACGGGCGAAACCCGAAATGGCGGCACGTGCACGCGTCCCGAGTGCGATGCCAGCACCGCGCCGCGGCTGCCCAACGTGAGGATCACGCGCCGGATTCCGCTGTCCAGGAGGGCGGTCACGCAGCCATCGAGGTCGGCCTCCGATTGAACCTCCCTTCCGGTGATCACCTCGGCTTCCGTTTCGTTGAGGATCAGATACTCGGTGAGGGCCAGCACGCTGGCGTCGGCGCGCAATGCCGGCGCCGGATTGACCATGCAGCGCACCTTGTGCTTCTTCGCCAGACGTATGGTGTGGTAGACGGTCTCGAGGGGAACCTCGAACTGCAGGAGCACCATGTCCGCGCCGGCGAGGAGCGATGCGGCGGCATCGACATCGGCCGGCCGCAGAAGATCGTTGGCGCCGCTTGCGACAATGATGCGGTTTTCGCCGTCCGGTGTGACCAGGATCATCGCTGCCCCGGTGGAGGTGTCAGGGATCACGCGCAAGCCCGAGGTGCGCACACCGATAGAGGTGAAGTTCCTGACGGTCTCGGTGCCGAGCGTGTCGCCACCGACCGCGGCGATCATGTCCACGTCCGCGCCGCAGAGGCTCGCGGCAACCGCCTGATTGGCGCCCTTGCCGCCAAATCCCATGTCGAAGCCGGTACCAAACACCGTTTCCCCGCCCCTGGGTACCACATTGCTGGTGAACAGCATGTCGGTGTTGGCGCTTCCAACGACGACGATACGAGGTTTCTTGGCCAATACGGTGACTCCTCTGGGAGATGTCGCAGCGATCAGATGCTCTTGACGGATTCCCGCTCGACCAGCGTGACGTCGAAGACCGTGGCCCGGCTCGGAACCGTGGCGCCGGCCATGCGCTCCTGCAGCAGCTCCACGGCGCGGGTGCCGATGGCGACGAGCGGTTGCGCTATCGTCGTCAGCCGTGGACTGACGATCCTGGCCCAGCTGATGTCGTCGAACCCCACGACCGAGACCTCGTCGGGAACGGCGATGCCGCGCTCGGTCAGGAAATGAATGGTGTTGATGGCGATCAGATCATTACCCGCGACGATGAGCGTGGCCCGCCGCCGCCGCAGCAGCGCGTCCCTGGCCTCGCGGCTCAGGATCCCGTCGAATCCAAGCCGCACTTCCCAGGCGATCTCCAGGCGCTTGGGGAATGCGCGCACAAAGCCGTTGCGGCGCTGCTGCGCGCTCTCCAGGTTGCGCGGCCCCGACAACAGCCCGACGCGCGTATGGCCGCACTGCAGCGCGTATTTGGCGAGAAGTTGTCCGCCCAGGAGATAGTTCGAGTGCACGGCGGCAAATCCCGGCTTGGGGCGGTCGATCAGCACGACGGGCCGACCGAGCGTGCGCACCGGGGCGGGCACCTGCGGGCCGACCGGGCACCAGATGATGCCATCCACCCCGTGCTGCGACAGCAGGATCAGTCCGTCGGTCTCCCCCTGAGCACAGCCCTGACTGTCGATGAGGCAGACGAGGAGTCCCAGGTTGCGGGCGGTATTCTCCACCGCCTGGGCGAGCTGCGGGAAAAACGGGTTGGTCAGGTCCGGCAGGACCAGGCCGATGGCACGCGTGCGACCCTTGCGCATGGCCTGCGCGGCGCGATGCGGCCGATAGCCGAGCTCCTTGGCCGCGCGCAGCACCTTCTGCCGCACCGTGGCGCCGACGTTCGGCTTGTCGTTGAGAACATTCGAGACGGTGGCGACCGAGACACCGACTTTGGCGGCAAGGTCTTTTATTGTTGCCATCGTGCGTCCGTGGCCAGCTGCCCGCCGTCCCCGCCATCATAGTGATTGAGGGTCGAGTATACACGGCCCGATAATCCGGAAAAACGTTTAACTGGAACGGCCGGGGTCCGCGGATCATGCGCCGCCCGACTAGAGGAACGAGCTGCCGTGGGCGAGAGGCTCGAGACCCAGATGGCGCGCCAGGCTCTGGCCGATGTCGGCGAAACCGGAGCGCCTGCCGATCGGCCCCGGCGTGATCGAGTCGCCGAAGGCGAGCACCGGAATGTACTCCCGGGTGTGGTCGCTGCCGGGGAACGTCGGGTCGCAGCCGTGATCGGCCGTGATGATCGCGATGTCCCCAGGCCTCATCGCGGTGCGCAGCGGCGGTACGTAAGCGTCGAATTCCTCGAGTGCGCCGGCATAGCCGCTGACGTCGCGGCGGTGACCGAAGTTCGTGTCGAAATCGACGCAGTTGGCGAACAACAGGCTGCGGTCGGGCGCCTGGCTCATCGCTTCCAGCAGCCGGTCCATCACGGCGCGGTTGCCGTGCGCCTTGATGGTCCGGGTTACGCCGCGATGGGCGAAAATGTCTGCAACCTTCCCGACACAAATGACTTCCCCGCCGGCGTCCTTCAGTATGTCGAGCAGTGTGGGGCCATGCGGCGGCGTCGCCAGGTCGCGCCGATTGCCGGTGCGGGTGAAGCCCTGGCTCGTCTCGCCCACGAACGGACGGGCGATGACTCTGGCGACACGGTAAGCGTCGACCAGCTCACGCGCGACCTGACACAGCGCGTACAGCCTTTCGAGCCCGAAGCGCTCCTCGTGCGCGGCGATCTGCAGCACCGAATCACCGGAGGTATACACGATCGGATGCAGGGTGCGCAGGTGCTCCTCGCCGAGTTCCGCGACGATCTGCGTGCCGGAGGCATGCCGATTGCCGAGTATGCCGCCGATTCCACCGCGACGGATCAGGGCGTCAGTCAGCTCCGCCGGGAAGCAGGGCTGCGTGTGCGGAAAGTAGCCCCAGTCGAATTCGACCGGCAGCCCCATCATTTCCCAATGCCCGCTGGGCGTGTCCTTGCCGCGGCTGCGCTCCGCGGCGTAGCCGAAGCGGCCGGTGCGAAATGGCGGTCGCGCAGCGGGCAACGGCGCGCCGCGCGCCGCCTCCGCGGCATCCATCAGCCCCAGGGCCGTCAGCTCTGGAACGTTCAGCAGACCTGCGCGGCGATCGCTATCCGCCTGCCCGGCCGCGCACGCCTCGACAATGTGTCCGAATGTGTCCGCACCGCCGTCCCCATAGGCGTCCGCATCGGCGGCGGCTCCCACACCCAGCGAATCCAGCACGACGACGATCGCGCGTCTCATTCTGACTCCACTCACGACGGCCGCGCCAATACTACCCAGCGTCCAATCGATCAGGCAATGGATGCGGCACGGCCCCGCTCCGGCAGGCGCGCTCGATTGACTTGAATGCCGCGCTTCGGTACGGTATTTGACCAATTGGTCCAATATCAGTCTCAGGGAAGATTCCGCCGCGGCGGTACCGAATGAGTTCGATGACCGGTTCAGACCCGACGCTCGCCTTTCCCCGCCTCGTATCGGAGCGGACACAGGTCATTGCCGAGACCGTGGCGCCGCCTGCGAGCAACCCCGGGATCGAGTTCGATGCCGGCTGGGTGAGCCGTGTGCGCGTCAATCTGTCCGCGGCCGAGCGCCGGGTCGAGACACTGCCCAAGCGCCGTACCGTCAAGAAGGTTTGGCAGGCCGCATGGCTCCTCAAAGCCGTGACCCTGATGGATCTGACAACGCTGTCGGCCGATGACACGGCCGGGCGCGTTAGCCGCCTGTGCGCCAAGGCGCGCGCGCCGGTCAGGGCGGATCTGTTGGCGGCGCTCGGCTGGGATGGACGCCCGCTGACGACCGCCGCCGTCTGCGTTTACTACGAGATGGTTCCGATCGCGCGCACCGCGCTCGCCGGCAGCGGAATCGCCATCGCCGCCGTTTCGGCGGGATTTCCTGCGGGACTCTCGCCGATGGAGCTGCGCCTCGAAGAGATCCGCCGCTCGGTGCAGGCGGGCGCGACGGAAATCGACGTGGTGATCAGCCGCCGGCATGTGTTGACTTCGGATTGGCGGGCGCTCTACGCGGAGGTTCGCGCCTTCCGTGACGCCTGCGGACCTGCACATATGAAGACCATCCTGGGCACGGGCCAGCTGGGCTCGATCGGCAAGGTGGCAAAGGCCGCGGTGGTAGCCATGATGGCTGGCTCGGACTTCATCAAGACTTCCACGGGAATGGAGCCCGTGAATGCGACGTTGCCGGTGAGCCTGGTGATGATGCGCATGATTCGCGAGTTCAGCGAGCGGACGGGATACCGGCCGGGCTTCAAGCCGGCGGGCGGAATCTCCAGCGCCAAATCGGCGCTGACGTATCTGATGTTGGTCAAGGAGGAGCTGGGCGATGCATGGCTGGCGCCCGAGAGGTTCCGCTTCGGCGCCTCGCGGCTGCTCGGCGACATCGAGCGCCAGCTCGAGCACCAGGTCACCGGCCGCTATTCGGCCGCCCACCGCCATCCCTTGAGCTAGAGGATCCGGAGCGTCGATTCGATGAGCAGCGTCCCGGAGATTTTCGACACTTTGAGCTACGGTCCGGCGCCGGAAGATGCGCGCGCCGTGCGCGAGTGGCTCGCGGCGCACGCGGATGGCTTTCGCCTCTTCATCGGCGGGGAGTGGCGGCCCTCGCAGGAGCAGAGTCCGCCACTTCCGTGCGTCAACCCGGCCAATGGCGAGGCACTCTCGAGTCTCACGCAGAGCTGCGCAGGGGATGTCGATGCCGCCGTCACCTGCGCCCAGGCTGCATTCCCATCATGGTCGAAATCGGGATACGAGCGAGCTCGA
>DATAXF010000133.1:0-1725 GCA_036273095.1 Steroidobacteraceae bacterium
ATGCTCTCGCTCGAGGCATTGAGGGGAAGAGCTTCTGCCGCCTGCGGCATCAGACTGCACTGCGGGCTCCCCGTCACAGACGAGGAACCGGCGGACAGCACCTCATCCCCTCAACCGCAAGGGATGTTGCCCAATGAGCACATACGAGTTCATCGATCACACCTACGACGTCATCGTCGTCGGCGCCGGCGGCTCGGGCCTCCGCGCCACGCTCGGTCTGGCGGAGGCGGGCCTTTCCACCGCCTGCATCACCAAGCTCTTTCCGACACGCAGCCACACCGTGGCCGCGCAGGGCGGCATCAGCGCGGCGCTCGGTAACATGGGCCCTGATGACTGGCGCTGGCACATGTACGACACGGTCAAGGGTTCTGACTGGCTGGGCGACCAGGACGCGATCGAGCTCATGTGCAAGGAGGCTCCCGCGGCGGTGATCGAGCTCGAGCACTATGGCGTGCCGTTCTCCCGCACCGAGGCCGGGCGCATCTATCAGCGGCCCTTCGGCGGCATGACCACTGAATTCGGCAAGGGCATCGCACAGCGGACCTGCGCTGCGGCGGACCGCACCGGGCATGCGATGCTGCATACCCTTTACCAACAGTCGATCCGCCGCTCGGCGAGCTTTTTCGTCGAGTACTTCGCGATCGATCTCATGATGGAGGACGGGGCCTGCCGCGGCGTCATCGCCCTCGACCTGAACGACGGAAAGCTGCACCGCTTTCGCGCGCACATGACGATTCTCGCGACGGGCGGCTACGGGCGCGCGTACTTCTCCTGCACGTCGGCGCATTCCTGCACCGGCGACGGTAATGCCATGGTGCTGCGCGCCGGGCTGCCGCTGCAGGACATGGAGTTCGTGCAGTTCCATCCGACCGGCATCTACGGCGCCGGCTGCCTCATCACCGAGGGGGCGCGCGGCGAGGGCGGCTATCTCACCAACTCCAAGGGCGAGCGCTTCATGGAGCGCTATGCCCCGAACGCCAAGGATCTGGCTTCGCGCGATGTGGTGAGTCGCGCCATGACGATCGAGATCCGCGAAGGCCGCGGCGTCGGCGCCGAGCACGACCACATCCATCTGCACCTCGAGCACCTCGGGCCCGAGGTGATCCACGAGCGGTTGCCCGGCATCGCGGAGACGGCCCGCATCTTCGCCGGGGTCGATGTCACCAGGCAGCCGATACCCGTGCAGCCCACGGTCCACTACAACATGGGCGGCGTGCCCTGCAATTACCACGGCGAGGTCGTGCGACCGAAGTCCGGGGACCCCGACTCGGTGGTCCCGGGGTTGATGGCCGCCGGCGAGGCGGCCTGTGTCTCTGTCCATGGCGCGAACCGCCTGGGCTCGAACTCGCTGCTCGACCTGGTGGTCTTCGGCCGTCAGGCGGCGCGCCGCTGCGCCGAGCTCTTACGGCCCGGCATGCGGCATGCGCCGCTGCCGAAGGATGCGGCGCAGCTCGCGGTCTCCCGCCTCGATCGGCTGCGCAACGCCAACGGCTCACGCCCCACGGCCGCGATCCGCCTCGAGATGCAGAAGATCATGCAGCTGGACGCGGCGGTGTTCCGCACCGGAGAGACCCTGAAGGAGGGCGCCCGCAAGCTCGCCCAGACCTTCGAGTCCTTCGCCGACGTCAGGATCGCTGATCGCTCGCTCGTCTGGAACACCGATCTCGTCGAGACGATGGAGCTCGAGAACCTGCTCCTGCAGGCGACAGCCACCATGCAGTCTGC
>DATAXF010000134.1:0-28818 GCA_036273095.1 Steroidobacteraceae bacterium
CGATCTCTCCTACACGACCGTCAGCGCGCCTGCCGACGGCATCGTGACAGGCGTGGAGCACCTGCAGGCCGGAAGCTATCTGCCGACCGCCACTCCCGCATTCGTGCTGGTCTCGACTCACGATGTCTGGGTGGAAGCGGACTTCAAGGAAGACCAGCTCGCGCGCATGCGTCCCGGTGACTCGGCGACGGTGAAGATCGATGCCTATCCCGGCCGGACGTTCCAGGCCGAGGTGGCGAGCATCACGCCCGGCACCGGCTCGCAGTTCTCGGTCCTGCCGCCGGAGAACGCCACCGGCAACTGGGTGAAGGTCGTTCAGCGGCTCGATGTTCGGCTCCGCCTCGAAGGCAGCCTGCCGCCCGTGCGCTCGGGGCTGAGTGCGATGGTCGACGTCGATACCGGCCCGCGCGAGGCGGAGCGCCGCGCGGGCAGTGCGGGATCTTGAGCCAATCGCAGCATCGCGGGCTCATCACTGCTTCCGTTACGCTAGCCACCGTGCTGCAGGCGGTGGATACCACCATCGCCAACGTCGCGCTGCCACACATCGGCGGCAATCTCTCGGCATCGCTCGACCAGATGGACTGGGTGCTGACCTCGTACATCGTGGCCGCGGCCATCATGACGCCGCTTTCGGGCTGGCTCGCCGGGCGCTTCGGCCGCAAACGCGTGCTGGTCGGCTCGGTGATCGGTTTCACCGTCAGCTCCATGCTTTGCGGCATGGCGCAGTCGATCGATCAGATCGTGTTGTTCCGGGTTCTGCAGGGTCTCTCCGGGGCGGGGCTGGTGCCGCTGTCGCAGGCGGTGCTGCTCGACATCAATCCCCCCGAGCGGCATGGCCGCGCGATGGCGCTCTGGGGGCAGGGGGTGGTGCTCGGCCCGATGCTCGCGCCGGTGCTCGGCGGCTGGCTGACCGACAACTACAGCTGGCGCTGGGTGTTCTACATCAACGTGCCATTCGGCATTCTTTCGGCCATCGGCCTCATTGCTTATGTGCGCGAGACGCAGCCCCGCCGGGCGCGCTTCGACTTTCTCGGCTTCAGCGCGCTCAGCCTCGCGGTCGGCGCGCTGCAGATCTTCCTCGATCGCGGTGAGCTCAAGGATTGGTTCGGCTCGCCGGAGATCTGGATCGAGAGCGGAGTCGCAGTCGCCGCCCTATATGTCTTCTTCGTGCACACGCTGACGGCACGTGAGCCGTTCATCAGCCTCAGGCTGTTCAAGGACGGCAATTTCGCGATGGGGAATCTCCTGGTGTTCATCGTCGGCGTGGTTCTCTACGCCACGATGGCCCTGCTGCCGCCGTTGCTCCAGGATCTGCTCGGCTATCCGGTGCTGACCTCGGGTATCGCCATGGCGCCGCGCGGCTTTGGGAGCTTCGTCGCCATGTACTTCGCCGGCAGGCTCATCGGCCGCGTCGATACGCGGATCCTCATGGGTGTCGGCATCGTGGTAACGGCCGTCTCGCTCGAGATGATGTGCGACTACTCCATGCTGATGCCGCAGACTCTCGTCTGGTCGACCACCTTCCTCCAGGGTCTTGGCACCGGTCTCACCTACGTCACGCTGACCACCGTGGCGTTCGCGACTCTCGGGGTACAATATCGCTCCGAGGGTACGTCCATGTTCAATCTGCTGCGCAACGTGGGCAGCAGCATCGGCATCGCGGCAACAGGAGCGCTCCTGACGAGCAACACACAGGTCATGCACGAGCGCCTTGCGGCCCACATCCTTCCCTGGGGAGGACAGATCCGGCTGCCGGCGCCTTTCAGCTTCACCGCGCCCGCCGGGCTGGCCGCGCTGAATGCAGCCGTGACCCGCCAGGCGCAGATGATCGCGTACAACGACGACTTCAAGCTGCTGTTCGTGATGACAGTGGTGTTGATCCCCTTGGTTTTTCTGCTGCGGCCCGCACGCTCGCGGCCGCGGGAACCGGCGGTGATGGAGTGAGACCGTGAGCTTTGATCCGACCCGCAGGCAAGTGGCGGCTACCGCGTCCGGACTGGGCGCGGCGGCTCTGCTTTGCGCCTGTACAGTGGGGCCCAACTTCCATCGTCCGGCCGCGCCGGCGACGCCGGGTTACCGCCCTGCCGCGCAATCGCGTCCGCTTGGTGCCACGGCCGCCGCCGCGCAGCAGCGCGCTCCCGCAGCCGCACCCTACGCGCAGCAGGTCCTTCTCGGCTCGGGGGCCGGATCCGATTGGTGGACACTTTTCCGTTCGACTCAGCTCGACGCACTCATCCGGCGCGCTCTGGCCGACAATCGCAATCTCGCAGCCGCGAAGGCCACGCTGGCCCAGTCGCAGGAGCTCGTGGCGGCGCAGACGGGACGGCTCTATCCGCAGGTGGGGCTGACGGCCGGCGCGGGGCGACAGCAGTACGGCAAGCAGTTTCTGGGCTCACTGATCCCCTCCGTGGCGCCCTTCACGTATGTGTCCTTCGGGGCAAGTGTGAGCTACACGCTCGACTACGACGGCGCCACCGCGCGCTCCATCGAGGAGCAGAAGGCGTTCGAGCAGTACGAGCGGAGCGAGCTGGATGCCGCACAATTGACACTGACGGGCGACGTGGCATCAGAGGCCGTCATCATTGCGGCGATGCGCGGAGAGATCAGAGCGGCCGCGGAGCTGATCTCCGAGGACCGCAACAACGTGAGCCTGGTGCAGACGGCGTTCGCCAACGGCTCGGTATCGAAGCTCGACGTCCTGACGGCGCAGAGTCAGCTTGCAAGCGACCAGGCGCTGTTGCCGCCGCTCTACCAGCAGCTCGCCATGGCGCGCCATGCGCTAGCGGTGCTGCTCGGCCGCAGCCCGGCCGAGTGGTCGCAGCCGGATCTCGAGCTCGCGGACCTGCGGCTGCCGCGGCAGCTTCCGGTGAGTGTGCCCTCGCAGCTGGTCCGCCGCCGTCCCGACATCCTGGCGGTGGAGGCGCAACTGCACGCGGCGACGGCTGCGGTCGGCGTTGCGACGGCGAACCTCTATCCTCAGATCACCTTGAGCGCGACTCTCGGCCAGCAGGCGCTGACTCCGGGAAAGCTGTTCGATACTTCATCGACGGCGTGGTCGCTGATTTCCGGGCTGACGCAGCCGCTCTTCGACGGCGGCACGCTGCGGGCCGAGCGGCGGGCTTCGCTGGATGCCCTGCGGGCAAGCGCGGCGCAATATCAGCAGACCGTCCTCGACTCCTTCGGGCAGGTCGCCGATCTTCTCGACGCTCTGGACCATGACGCGCAGCTCGTGGCCGCGCAGGCGAACGCCAGGGATACTTCGGAGGCGAGTCTGGAGCTGGCGCGGCAGAGCTATCAGGCGGGCAATTCGGGCATTCTGCAGGTCCTCGATGCCCAGCGCGAGCGTCAGCGGGCCGAGCTCGGGTTTCTCGAGGCACAGTCCCATCAGTACCTGGACACCATCCAACTGCTGCTGGCGGTGGGCGGGCCCCTCTCATGATGAAATCGCCCGCCGCAGGCGGCCTGCGGCGGGCGATGCTTTCAGGAGAGCGACGAAGAGACGGTCAGCGTCAGGAGGCGCTCTTCACGACTTCGCAATGCTGATGCGCCTTGCGCAGCTTGGCGCAGGCGGCCTTGGCGTCGTCCTGCGTCATCCCCGCGGAGCGAATCTCGATGGTCTTCGACTTGCCGGTCGGCGGCACTTCCACCACGTCCTGCAGATCGCTGCCGAACTTGTCCTTCAGACGCTTGGCGAGCTTGTCGGCGGCGGCCTGCGAGCGGGCCGAGCCGAGCAATGCCTGGTACCCCTGCAGCTGCTTCAGCGCAGCCTGCGCGTCAGCGGCGTGCGACGAGTTCGGATATTTCTGCAGGAAGTCCTGATAGCCGGCGGCGGTATTGGTCGACTGCGCGCTCGACCAGGCGGCATCCGACTGCAGGCTGTTGACCTTGTCCTGCGCATCCGCGGCATGCATTCCGTTCGGCTCCTGCTGCAGATACTGCTGGTAGCCATCGAGCGTGTTGGTGCTCTGCGCGGTGCTCCACGCCTGCTCGTCCTGCAGGGCGCTGATGCGGTTGCGGGCCTGCGGGACTCGGGCGTCATTGGGGTGCTGCTGAATGAACTGCTGGTAGGCGGCTACCGAATTCTGCTGGTTCGCCTTCTGCCAGTCGGCGCTGGGGTTGCTGCAAGCCGCCAGCATGCCCGTAGTGATGAGACAGAGAACGAGAAAGGACTTCTTCACCGCAACCTCCGAGCAAACAGCAACATATGAAACGCGTAAGTTACCTCAGATCCTGAAATTTTTGCAAGCGGCATGACTCACCGGACTATCGGCTTGCCGCGATCGTGGCTCTCGCAGGACGCGTGCTCGTCGGGTACCACCAGCGGACACCGTCATCGCCATGGCGATGCGCGGAGCTCATGCGGCGCCCTCGGCGCTGTAGCGGGCGAGCAGCCCGGTCGCAACGGCATAACGGAATACCCGCGCGAAGAGATAGGCCGTGAGCAGAATGTCGAGCGCGGCGATCGCGCCCCCGACCGCCAAGTTTCCGGCCGAGAAAGACCGTCCCGCCAGCACCGCCCGCATGCCCTCGAACACATATGACGGCGGCAGCAGATGTCCGACGCTCTGCATCCAGTGCGGCAGCGTCGCGAGCGGGTAGAAGACGCCCACGAATGGAGAGAGCAGCGCGGGCAGCGGCCAGACCAGCCATTCCGACGCCGGCCCGAGGCGCAGAACCAGCGCGCTCGCAAGGATGCCGAGCGCGATCCCGAAGCCGAACAGGACGAGGAAGAACGGGACCAGCAGCGTGCCGAGCGAAAAGAACGACAGGCCGAAGACCGCCGTCGCCAGCACGAGCATCACTGCCAGCCCGACCGCGCTGGTCGCCACGCTGGTGATCACCAGCCCGAGGATATATTCCGAGATCGTGAGCGGGGTCGCGAAGAGATTGAGGAAGTTGCGCGACCACACATCCTCGAGGAAGGCCGTGCTGACACCTTGCATGATGCGTGCGAAGAAATCCCACATCAGCACCGCCCCGAGCAGGCTCGGCACGTAGTTGAAGCGGCCCGCCGCCATGGAGTTGAGATAGCGGGTGATGAATCCCCACATCACGATGTCGATGGCCACCCACGCGAACATGGGAAGCGAGCGCACCGGGCTGCCGCGGATGAGGTAGAACTGGCGCAGCAGGATGCCCGCCACCGGCTTCAGCCTCATCCGGCGCGCTCCAGCGGCTCGGCGAGCGATTCGCTCGCGAGACGGATGAAGAGCTCCTCGAGCGTCGCGGCGCCGTGCTCGCGCGGCAGGCGCCGCGGATCGCCCTCGAGCAGTACCCGGCCGTGAGAGAGGAAGAGGACGCGGTCGCAGACTTCCTCGACTTCGTACATGTTGTGGGAAGTCCAGAGGATCCCGCAGCCCGTCTCGACAGCGAGACCGCGGATGCGCGCGCGCACGGTTTGCGCGGCGGCGGGATCCAGCGAGGCGGTCGGCTCATCGAGCAGCAGCAGCCGCGGCCGGTTGAGCAGCGCCTTGGCGAGCGCGACCCGCGTCTGCTCCCCGGAGGAGAGCAAACCGCACTTGGTGTCCCGCAGGCGCTCGAGGTCGAACTGTCGCAACAGCTCGTCGACCCTGCGCCGGAGCTCGGGTATGGCATAAACGAGGCCGAAGAACCGAAGATTCTCCGTGACCGTGAGGTTGCCCGGAAGCGAGGCATAGACGGCCGAAAAGTTGGCGAATGCCAGGGCGCGCGCCCGCTCCCGCGCCAGATCGATACCTCCGATTCGCACGCTGCCCGCGGTCGGGCTCAGCACGCCGAGGATCATGTTGATGGTGGTCGTCTTGCCGGCGCCGTTCGGGCCGAGAAGTCCGACTACTTCGCGCGGATGCACATCGAAGGATACCCCGTCGACCGCGACGACCTGCGAGTAGCTCTTGCAGAGCCCGGCGACACTGAGGACCACCTTTGAACCGGGTTCGCCATCAGGGGGGCGCTCGTACATCCATGCACCATACCGTATCGGAGTACCTGCGGCGCGATCGCCCCGGCCGTACGGCCGGGGAGACGGTAAACCGACTGGCATCTTGTTAAATTCTGTTAAAATGCGCCCCTTCCCGGTTGGCCCTCGCACAGGCGCGGCCCGCCCCCACGGGCGGGGCTGTGCTGTCGCCGCGTGAGGCGTACCGGCGGGGGGGGAAGAGAACCGCAGAGTCAGGAGTCGCTGTGAAAGGCGTGACGATACTTCGGCTGGCCATCGTGCTGGTCCTGGTGATGCTGCTCGTTGGTGCGGCCGTGGGCATGAACATGGTCAAGGCCCACTTCATCGGGCAGGCCAAGGCCCAGAATGCCTCGGTCCCCCAGACCGTGAGCACGGCTACGGCTGAGTATTCCGAATGGCAGCCTCAGGTCCAGGCCGTGGGCAGCCTGCGGGCCATCCATGGCGTCGAGGTCACCACCGAGGTGGCCGGCCTCGTGCGCACGATCGCGTTCAAGTCCGGCGCGGATGCGCAGACGGGCCAGGTGCTGGTGCAGCTCAATGCCGATCCCGACATGGCACAGCTTCGGGCGCTGATGGCCGAGGCGAATCTCGCCGCCCTGACCTATCACCGCGACCTCATTCAGTACCAGGCGCAGGCTATCGGCAGGGCGCAGCTCGACACCGATATCGCCAACCTCAAGAGCGCCCGCGAGCAGGAGGCGGCGCAGGCCGCCCTGGTGGCGAAAAAAACCATCCGTGCACCTTTCCGCGGGCGGCTCGGCATCACCACCGTCAATCCGGGCCAGTACCTCAATCCTGGCGACCCGATCGTCACCCTGGAGTCGGTCGATCCCATTTACGTCGATTTCCGCCTGCCAGAGGACAATCTGGCGCGCGTTGCGGTGGGCCAGACCGTCCACCTCGGGGTCGATGCCTTTCCGGGCACGGCCTTCGAGGGCAAGATCACTTCCATCGACCCGCTGGTCGATTCCTCGACGCGCAATTTCGAAGCCGAAGCGACGATCCGCAATCCCGAGCACAAGCTGCTGCCGGGAATGTTCGTCCGCACCATGGTCGATGCGGGCGCGACCGAGCGTTACCTCACGCTGCCGCAGACTGCGGTCACGTACAACCCCTATGGCGAGACGGTGTACCTCGTGCGCAAGCCCGCCAAGGCCGGCGCCAATCCGACGGCGGAGCTGGTCTTCGTGACTCTCGGCCCGACACGGGGCGACCAGGTTGCCATCGTCAAAGGGCTCGAGGAGGGCGATGCCGTCGTGAGCAGCGGCCAGATGAAGATCAAGAATGGATCGCCGCTCGCCGTCAACAACAGCGTGCTGCCGCTCAATGAGCCGAACCCGGCTCCGCAGGAGCATTGAGAGGCACGCGTGAAGCTCACCGACCTTTTCATCCGCCGGCCGGTGCTCTCGGCGGTCATCAGCCTCCTCATCCTGGTGCTCGGCCTGCGCGCCATCTTCCAGCTGGCGGTGACCCAGTTCCCGCAGACCGAGAACGGTGTCATCACCGTATCCACCACTTATTACGGCGCCGACGCGCAGACCGTCGCCGGCTTCATCACCCAGCCGCTCGAGGCGGCGATCGCCCAGGCGCAGGGAATCGATTACCTGTCCTCCGTCTCCAGCGCCGGCAGCTCCGTCATCACGGCGACGCTGGAGATGAACTATTCCTCCAGCAAAGCGCTCACGGAAATCAGCACCCAGGTCAACGCCGTGCGCAATCAGCTGCCGCCGCAGTCGCAGCTGCCGGTCATCAACCTGCAGGCGAATCAGACCTCGGACATCCTCTACCTCAATTACACGAGCAAGGTGCTGCCGGCCAATGACGTGACCGATTACCTGCTGCGCGTCGTGCAGCCGAAGCTCAACTCCATCCCCGGCGTGCAGGCGGCCGAGATCATTGGGGGCAGGACCTTTGCGCTGCGCGCCTGGCTCGATCCCGACCGGATGGCGGCCCACGGAGTGACCGCGAGCGACGTGTATGCGGCCCTCGGGTCCAACAACTATCTGTCGGCCGCCGGTGAGAGCAAGGGCAACATGGTCAGCATCAATCTGACCGCCTCGACGGACCCGCACTCGCTGGATGCCTTCAAGCGGCTCGTGATCCGGCAGGCGAATGGCGCGATCGTCCGGCTGGAGGACGTGGCCACCGTGGTCCTCGGCGCGCAGAGTTACGACTTCAGCGTTTCCTACAGCGGCCTGTCCGGAGTGTTCATCGGCATCAAGCCCTCTCCGACCGCGAACGTGCTCGACGTCGTGCGCCAGGTCAGGGCGGACCTGCCCGAAATCGCCCGGCAGCTGCCCAGCGGCGTGAACCAGGCGATAGCCTTCGATGCCACGACATTCATCCACGCGTCGATCCAGGACGTGATCAGGACCCTGGTCGAGGCGCTGCTCATCGTCACTGCGGTCATCTTCCTCTTCCTGGGCAGTCCGCGTGCCGCTGCGGTGCCTGCCATTGCGATGCCGTTGTCCCTGGTCGGCGCCTTCATCGTGATGCTGGGGCTCGGCTACTCGATCAACCTGTTGACACTTCTCGCGCTCGTGCTCGCGATCGGGCTTGTGGTCGATGACGCCATCATCGTCGTCGAGAACATCGATCGCCACATGAAGGAAGGAGCCTCACCCTTCGACTCCGCGATCCAGGGCGCCCGCGAGCTCGGCGGCCCGATCCTCGCCATGACCGTGGTGCTCGTGGCCGCGTATGCGCCCATCGCGTTCCAGAGCGGCCTGACAGGCGCCTTGTTCACGCAGTTCGCCTTCACTCTGGTCGGCGCGATCACCATCTCGGCGATCGTCGCGCTCACTCTCTCGCCGATGATGTGCTCGCGAATCTTCAGCCCGGAGATGGAGGAAGGGCGATTCGCGCGGCTGGTCGATCGCTGGTTCTCGCGGCTGCGCTCGGGTTATCAGCGCATGCTCGCGAGCTGGCTCGAGACCTGGCCGGTCCTCATCGTGCTGCTCGTGCTGCTGCTCGCCTCGCTCCCCTACCTCTTCGCGACCTCGACCTCGGAGCTGGCGCCGCAGGAGGATCAGGGATTCGTGGGGTATCAGCTCATCGGGCCGCCCGATGCGACGATCACGCAGATGAGCACCTATTCCAGCCAGGCGCTCGCGATCGGCGAGTCCGTACCGGAGTATCGGGGTGCCTTCCAGATCGTCGGCACGCCGTCGGTGACGCAAGGGTTTGGAGGGATCCTGTTCAAGTCCTGGAGCGAGCGCAACCGCTCCGCCGACGAGCTGCAGCAGATACTGCAGAAGAAGTGGAACTCGATCGCAGGCGCCGAGATTGCGGCCTTCCAGTTCCCATCGCTGCCAGGCTCCCAGGGCCTGCCGCTGCAGTTCGTGATCACGACCAGCGAGCCGATCGAAAACCTTTACCAGGTGGAGCAGCAGGTCCTGGCTCGCGCCAAGGCTGCCGGACTCTTCTGGTTCGTCGACGGCGACCTGAAGCTCGACGAGCCGCAGCAGACCATCGTGGTCAATCACGACATGGTGGCGCAGCTCGGGCTGACCAATCAGGACGTGGCTTCGGTGCTCGGCGCGGCGATGGGCGGCGGCTATGTCAATTACTTCACGATCGCCGGCCGCTCCTACCAGGTCATCCCGCAGGTGCTGCAGAAGTACCGGCTGAATCCATCACAGGTGCTCAACCTGCATCTGCGCGCCGCCAATGGCTCGCTGGTCCAGCTCGGCACCATCGCGCACCTGCAGCGCCAGACGGTTCCGGAGTCGATCAACCACTTCCAGCAGCTCAACTCCGCGACCATCGCCGGCGCGCCGGCCGTATCGCAGGGCGAGGCACTGGCCTTCCTGCAGAAGGCGCTGCAGGAAGTGGCCCCGAGCGGCTACACCGTCGATTACTCGGGCGCCTCGCGGCAGTACGCACAGGGCTCCAACGCGTTCGTCTTCACGTTCGGCTTCGCGCTCATCATCGTTTATCTCTCGCTGGCGGCGCTCTTCGAGAGCTTTCGTGATCCGGTGGTGATCCTGGTCTCGGTGCCGGCGGCGCTGTTCGGCGCGCTGCTCTTCATCAACCTGGGCGTCACCTCGCTCAACATCTACTCGCAGGTGGGTCTGGTCACGCTCCTCGGCCTGATCAGCAAGCACGGCATCCTGATGGTGCAGTTCGCGAACGATGAGCAGCGGGCCGGCAAGCCGAAGCGCGCCGCAATCATCGAGGCGGCTGCGGTGCGGCTGCGCCCGATCCTGATGACCACGGCGGCGATGGTGCTCGGCGTCGTGCCGCTCGTCATCGCGAGCGGCGCGGGAGCTGCGGGGCGTAAGGCAATGGGCTGGGTGATATTCACCGGTCTTTCGATCGGCACCATCTTCACCCTCTTCATCGTGCCGGCCGTCTACCTGGTGTTGGCGGCCGATCACGAAAAAGAGCGACAGCAGGCCGTGGCGCCGGCAATCGGCGCCGTATAGTTCGAAGCGCTGGATCCGGGCTCCTGCCCGGCCCAGCGCGCCTCGAGCAAAAAGCGTGGTTTTTGCTCGAGGCTCCGCCACCTGCGGCGGCGGGGCACATTGCGCTGCGCAATCCTGCTTCGCGCAAGCCCGGGGTGTCCATCCTTGGACACCCGCTCGGCGGAGCGAAGCGATGCTTCGCTGAAAGGCACCGCCTCGCCCCTGTGCCTGGCAACGGGTCCGCTAAAACTTACCGTTCTGGTAGTCCTCGAAGGCCTGGACCAGCTCATCGCGGGTGCTCATCACGAACGGGCCGTGCTTGGCGACGGGCTCCTTCAGGGGCCGCCCGGCGACCAGGATGGCGCGGTTGAGCGCTCCGTCGCGCGGCGGATCCCGACCCTCGAGCTGCACTGAATCGCCGTCGGTCAGTACCGCGAGCTCGTGAGCTCCCAGCGTCGCCGCGGACTCCCCGGTACCGACCTTCACCGCGCCCTCGTAGACGTAGAGGAACGCCGCGTGGCCGCGAGCCAACGGCTGCGCGAACGCCGCTCCGGGCTCGAGCTCCACATCGAGGTACGTCGGGTCGGTTGCGGCTTGAGAGATCGGTCCTGTGACGCCACCTACATGCCCGGCAATCACTTTCACGCGCGCCCCATTCCCCAGGTCCGTGGCCGGAATCTTCTCCGGTCCGAACTCCTGGTACCTGGGCGCCGTCATCTTGTCCCGTGCGGGCAGGTTGATCCAGAGCTGGAAGCCGCGCATGCGGCCTTCCTGCTGCTCCGGCATCTCCGAATGCACGATGCCGCGTCCCGCCGTCATCCATTGGACGCTGCCGGGAACGAGAATGCCCTCGTGGCCGTGGTTATCGCGATGGCGCATCCGCCCGTCGAGCATGTAAGTGACGGTCTCGAAGCCCCGGTGGGGATGATCCGGGAAGCCCGCGATGTAGTCGCCGGGGTTGTCCGTGCCGAACTCGTCGAGCATCAGGAACGGATCGAGGTCCGGCAGCCGCGGCTGACCGATGACGCGCGTGAGCTTCACGCCGGCGCCGTCTGATGTTGGCATCCCGCGCACAACCCGCGAAACGCCGCGTATCGATTGCGTATTCATCCCGAGTCTCCTGGTGGCGGCATTATGGTATAAAATTGTTACCGAGGCTAATTATGTGAGCGCCCGGCGCCGAAACAAGAAGGCACACGTATGCGACCGAGTAAAGTCGGTGTAACCATGACCGGGCAGCTGCACAGCGAGGAATGTCCGAAGATCAGTCAGGTGTTGGCGCGGATCGGAGAGAAGTGGAGCGTCCTCATCATCATCATGCTGGCCGAGAGGACACGCCGCTTCTCCGAGCTGAAGCGGGCGATCGGCGGTGTTTCCCAGAGGATGTTGACCTTGTCGCTGCGCGGCCTGGAGCGCGACGGCCTGGTGAAGCGCACCGTCTTCCCGGTAGTACCGCCGCGTGTCGAGTACGAGCTCACACCCCTCGGGCGGTCGCTCCATGTGCCCGTGAGCGCCCTCGGCGAGTGGGCGCGGGGTCACCTGGCGGAGATCGATGCCGCCCGCGAAGGCTTTGACCGCAAAGAGGCGTCCGCAGCCGAAAAAGCGCCAAATCCGCGCGAACGCAGAGGCTATTCGCATTGAGCGCCTCAGTGGCTGGTGTCAGGCTGATTCCCTAGCCTGCACATGCCGGGCCGGGCAGCGGCTCGGGTGGTGCTCGAAACCGTAAGCCATTGATCCTGAAAGGGAACTCCCCTGCCGGGGAGTGCGCGCTCCCCCTTTGGGGGGAGAGCCCCACGGTTGAGTTCGCGCTGAACAGCCCGAATATAGGAACCGAAGAAGGAGTTCGAGCGTCCATTCCTGGAGGAACCTGAGGTCATGCAGCAGACAGGCAAAGCCGAGCGGCCGCAGGCGCCGCTCGTGGACTACAGCGCCGCACGCGCCAGGGCGATCGCTTGGTTGGGCGACCGTTACCTGCTCGCCAGACCGATCAACCGCAAATGGTCTCCCCCACCCGGCGTGCCCTTATCAACCCCCGGCACGCTGGGAGTCCTGCCGGCGGGACAAACTTCCCGCCGGCCTTTTAGTCACCTGCGGGTTGTAGGAGGCTCGTGTGAATCGTCAAATGATTCTGTTGCGAGTGGAGCAGGGAGTGTGGGAAGGCTGGCAGTGGATGGCGCTGGATGATTTCCTGCAGCGCGTACGCCTCGATGCCTGGAAGGAGGACGAGGAGTCCATGGTAGGAATGATTCTGCCGGCAGGGCGGCAAGGTCAGCTGAATTGACCTCATTGGCGGCCGCGTGACCACCTTGGATACCGCGGCCCAGGGAACTCCCTGGGCCGCCCACTTGCTTTCCATTCGGCGGCGAGCATGGGGAGGGCAGTCATGAATATCGGCTTCATCGGGCTCGGCAACATGGGCAGCGCCATCGCGGGGCGTTTGCTGGAAGCCGGGCATTCGCTGTGCGTCTGGAATCGCTCGCCTGAGCCGGCACGGCGCCTGGCCGAGCGCGGCGCGCAGGTCGCGGGCACCGCCGAGGAAGCCTTTCGCGGTGATGTCGTATTCTCCATGTTGAGCGACGATCAGGCGACGCGCGCAGTGTTGCTCGACAGCGGCGTCCTCGCGCGCGCCACGCCGGCCGCGACCCGCCTTCACGTCAATCTGGCCACTATCTCCGCGGCGCTCGGCGATGAGCTCGCGGAGCGGCACAACGAGCGGAAAATCGGATATGTCGCCGCGCCGGTCCTCGGCCGGCCCGACGTCGCTGCCGCAGGCAAGCTGACCGTCCTCGTTGCAGGCCCGCGCGAAGCAGTCGAGGCCGCGCAGCCGCTTCTCGAGGGCACCGTCGGCCAGAAGGTCTGGCGCGTCGGCGAGCGCGCCTCGCAGGCGAATGTCGTCAAGCTCGCCGTCAACTTCATGCTGGCGGCGGCGATCGAATCCATGGGCGAGGCTGCCGCGCTCACGGCGGGCTACGGCGTCGAGCCGCGTATGCTGTTCGAGCTGATCGGCCAGAGTCTCTTCCCCGGGCCGGTCTACCAAGGCTACGGCCGGCTCATCGCCGACGGGCGCTTCGAGCCGGCCGGCTTCAAGGCACGCTTGGGCCTCAAGGACGTGCGTTTGGCGCTGGCCGCCGCCGAGGCCGTTACGACTCCGATGCCGGTTGGCAGCATGATTCGCGACTCCATGCTCGAGGCGCTGGCGCGCGGCGAGGGCGATAAAGAGTTCGGTGTGGTGCTGGGCCGGGCCGCGATGCGGCGCGGCGGCCGGTAGCGGACAAGAGGGACGACGGCGCGCTCGAATATAATGGGTGGATGCCCGGATCAGCATCGGCCCGTCTGACCTCGCGCCCCTCGGTGCTGCTCACGGATTACGCGTGGTCCGATAACTCCGTCGAGGCGGAGCTGATCGAGGGTGCGGGTTTCCGCTTCGTAACCGGCCGTGCCGAACCGGCCTCCGCGGAAGCGATCACCGCTCTCGCGGCCGAGCATCAGCCCGCCGCCATCATGACGAACTGGGCACCGGTGAGCGCCGCCGCGATCGCAGCCAGCCCGCCGCTGCGCATCGTCGCGCGCCTGGGGGTCGGGCTCGACAACATCGCGGTCGATGAGGCCACCCGGCGCGGCATCTGGGTCACGAATGTGCCGGACTACTCCGTCGAGGAAGTGTCGGACCACGCGGTCGGCATGTTGCTGGCTTGTGCGCGCGGACTCGTTCACTACGATCGGGAGGTCAGGGCGGGCCGTTGGGAGCCGGCAGGTGCAAAGCTGCGGCGCGTGCGCGATCTGACCTGCGGCATCATAGGATTTGGGCGCACCGGGCGGCGGACTGCCGAGAAGCTGCGCGGCTTTGGCGTGCGCCTGCTCGCTCATACGCGGCGCCCCGTTGCCGACGCGGGCGATGTGGAAATGACGACCCTGGAGGAGCTACTGCGCCGCTCGGACGTGGTGATCGTCCATGTCCCCCTCACCGCCGACACCCGTCATCTGCTCGATCGCGAACGGATCGCGCTCATGAAGCCTGGTGCCTTCATCGTCAACGTGAGTCGCGGCGCGGTGATCGAAAATCAGGCACTCATCGCGGCGCTGGAGGGCGAAAGGCTTGCCGGCGCGGCGCTGGATGTGCTCGAGGGCGAGCCGTGCGTTCCAGCCGGATTGCTGCGGCCCAACGTCATTCTCACTCCTCACATTGCATTCTCCTCCGATGCCTCGTTGCGCGAGGTGCGGCGCAGGGCGAGCGAGGATGTGATCCGCGCCTTGCGCGGTGAGCGGCCGCTGCAGGCGCGGAACGAGCCCGAATCATGAGCCACGGTTCCTCTCTTTCGCGTGCCTGTGCAGCCTGGGCGCTTTGCATCGGTCTCACCTTCATGGCCGCCGTGACAACGGCGAGGGCACGGGTTGGGACCGCGCCCCGCGAAGTACGCGTGGACGGAGGGATGGTTCGAGGTGCAGTCGAGCGCGGCGTCATCGCGTTTGAAGGGATACCGTACGCGGCCCCGCCTGTGGGCGCGTTGCGGTGGGCGCCGCCGCAGCCGGTGAAGCGTTGGACCGGCATCCGGCCGGCCCTGCACTTCGGCCCTGACTGCGCGCAGTTGCCCACTCCGGGGGATGACGGGCCGGTGCGGACTGTCCCGAGAGAGAACTGCCTGTACCTCAATGTGTGGCGCCCGAAGGCGCGCTCGGCCCACGGTCTGCCCGTCATGGTCTGGATTTACGGCGGCGGATTCGTCAACGGCGGCACGTCGCCTGCCATACACGATGGCACGCAGTTCGCGCGCGACGGCGTGGTGCTCGTCAGCTTCAACTATCGCCTCGGAAACTTCGGCCTGTTCGCGTTTCCGGCGCTCGATCGGCAGGCCGGCGCCGGCCTGCGCGCCGACTACGTCTTCATGGATCAAATCGCGGCGCTCCGATGGGTGCGGCGCAACGTGGCCTCGTTCGGCGGTGACCCGAACAACGTGACGATCTTCGGCGAGTCCGCAGGCGGCAGGTCGGTCAACGCTCTTCTCATGAGCCCGCTGGCGCGCGGCCTGTTCGCCAGGGCGATCATCGAGTCAGGCGCCGGGCGCGACAACGTCCGGCCGCTGCGGCCCCTTTCGGGCTCGGCCGATTCCGCGGAGGCGATCGGCATCAGGTTGGCTCGGCACCTCGGTATTATGGGCGAGGGGCCCGGTGCGCTGGCACAACTGCGCGCGCTGCCTGCTGCGAGGCTGGTGAATGGTTTGAACATGGACACCGACTCGACTGATCCAACGTTCGTCGGCGGTCCCATCCTCGACGCCAGACTTTACCCTGGTGCCCCGACGACAGTTTATGCGGCGGGCGGCGGCACGCGCGTGCCGGTCATGATCGGCGTAAACACGGATGAGGCCGATGGCGATCAGGTAATGGGGGAACCGGCACGCGCGATCGCGCGGCTCCTGTCTGCGCGCGGTCAGCATGTGTATGAATATCGCTTCGGCTACGTCGCAACTGCACTCCGCAAAACGCAATCGGGTGCGCCGCATGCTTCCGAGATTCCCTATGTCTTCGACACGGTCTCTGCACGCTACGGCGGGGATGCATCACGCGCCGACGAAGCGATGGCGCGTGCCGTGCACGCGTATTGGATTGCCTTCGCCCGCACCGGGCGGCCGGAACCGCACGGCCGGCCGGCATGGCCGGAGTATCATCAGAGCAGCGACGAGCTCATGAGCTTCACTGACCACGGTCCGGTCCCGGAGGCTGATCCCTGGAAGACACGTCTCGACATTGCGGAGCGTGCCGCGGCGGCGAGCAGAGCCAGGATGGCACAAGGGCCCCACTGAACGAATTTCATTCAGCGGCGCCTAGCGGAGCTGGCCGCCTGCGCGGCCCATGCCGCCGGCGGGTCGAGATGGAAGGCGTACTGCGCAAAGCAGGCGCGCAGGAATCCCCCTGCGGTGTAGCCTGCGTGCCGTAACACAGCGCGATGAGAAATCCACACGGCGCAAGCAGCGCCGCCAAAGAAGGCGCGATGTGCAAATCGGATCAGTGTCCGCAACGCATCGGGCTTGCGGGAGCGCAGCTCGAGGATCAGGTCCGACTCGTAGCCGATGTGCGCGAGCTCGTCCGCGAGCAGCGTGCGGCAGAGGAGGTTGAGCCTCTGACAGCCGGTTACGGTCTCGAGCGCGCGGTAATACACGTTGCCTATCAGCTCGGCCGTGATGAGCACATGGAGGTAGAGCTCGAAACCGGCGAGCCCGCGCACGCGACGGAATACCGCATCAGTCCAGTGCCGGCACTTCGCTCTGATGCCATGCTCGTCCATGAACGCACGTAACTGGCGCGCATGCCGCTGCTCCTCGCGAATGAAGAGCTCCGTGATGCGTGGCAGCAGCTCGTCACCATGCGTGGCCGCGAAGCGATACGCCGCGCGCAGGAGGCCCGTGCCGTCCGACTGCTCGCCCAGTTGGAACGTTGCGATGGAACGGGCGATGAGGCGGCGCTCCTCGGGCCGAAGAGCGTGCAGCGAGTTGCCGGGCGCGCCGCGCGGCTGCTCCGCGTGGTATTCGAAGTGGTTGAGCCAGATCCTGAGATTGGTGAACATTGCGATTCTCCGCCATCGACCTGTGGCAGAGTCTCGGCGCCCATCCGGCTGGCGCCATGGCGTAATCGTGGCAAATTCGGGCAGCGGAACCGGCGCCTGCCGGCGGGTCAATATCTATGATTTACAAGAGTTTTTTCGAAGGGCGTAGGTGCGGGCGCCGCGGCTTGATCGCCGCCGCGGTCTGGGCACTGGGATCGGTCGGCACTTTGGCGGGCGCGAGCGCGGCACAAAAGAGCGTGGCAGCGGGCCGGCCCGCGCTCTGGCGGACCTACGACATGATCGTCGATCTGCAGAAACTGCCGCGCACCTACACCTGCAACCAGCTCTGGTACGAATTCCACGGCATCCTGATGCGCCTGGGGGCGTGGCCATACAGTGTCAGCATCCTGCCGTACAATTGCAGTCCCGCGCCCAGCGGCTACATGAGATCGCCCGACGTTGAGGTCCGATTCCAGCTGCCGATCTTCCTGTCGGATGGCGTGAAATCGGCTCCCGCCAAAGCGATCGAGCGCACTCTCCAGCTGTCCCCGGGCAAGCCGAAGACTCTTCAGTCCTCGGACTGTGAGCTGCTGCAGCAAATCGAGCAGATGCTGCTCACCTCCATCGAGGGCGCCCACGTCGATGGCGACCACTTCGACTGTTCGGCGCCGTCGCCGCGGGCAGCCGACTTCAATGTCACATTGAGCCTGCCCATGGTCCTGAAGATGCCGGCCGCGCCCACTACTTCGGCGCCGGCCCCTCACTGATTCTGACCAGATCCGCCGGGCGCATCCATTTACGGAACGCCGCCTGGATCTGAGCCGGGCCGAGCTCGATGTAGCGCTGGGCCGCGATCGAGGGCTCATCGAGCGGCAGCCCGAGGTCGATCCGGCCGATGATACCGCTCGCGATCTCATCCACACTCGCTTCCCCGAGAGGAATCTGCCGCACCAGCAGCTCCTTCACGCGCAGCAGCTCCTCGTTGCCCACCGGAGTGCGCTGCATGTCGGCGATCTCGCGCCGGACCATCGCGGCGGCCCTGGTGACGTTGGGTGGATCGCAGGCGTACTCCACGAGATACGCGCTTCGGGTCCGGCCGGCCTCCAGCGTCGAGTCGACCGAATAGACGAGGCCGCTTTGCTTGCGCAGCGCAATGCTGAGGCGCGTCGAGTAGAAGCTGCCGCCCAGCACCGCATCCCCGAGCTCCAATGAGTAATAGTCGGGACTGCTGCGCGTGACCGGCAGCGTCTGGGCGAGGACCACGATGTCCTGCACGCGACTGGAGTCAGGCACCGCCACGACGCCCGGCCCGTTCGGCGGCACTTGCGGCAGGTCGGTCGGGGGCTTCGGTCCGACCTCCTTCCAGGAGCCGAAATACTTCTCGATGTTGGACAGTGCTTCCTGCGGCGTCACTTTGCCGATCACGACGATGGTCGTGAGATCGGGGCGAAACGACTTGCTGTAGTAAGCCTGCACTTCAGCGCGCGTGAGCGCGTGAATGCTGGCCGCCGTCGCAAAGCGCAGGCTCGGGTCGGTTGCCGGAAAGAGCGCCTGGCGCAGCGAATGCCGTGTCAGGAAGCCGGGACTCTGATTGCGGGCCGCGATGCTCTCGGCGAGCTGATCCCGCAGCACGGTTATGGCATTGGCCGGCAGATAGGGATCGAGCTCGTTCTGCGCCAGCAGCTGCACTCCGCGGTCCAGATTCTCGGGCAGGACCTGAAGACTGAAATCCGAGCCTGCCTGCTCGCTCGCACCGATCGCATCCAGTGCCTGCTGGAACTGCAGGCGGTGCAGACTGTTGCTGCCGAACATGAACATGCGGTCGAGCAGGTCGCTCACGCCTTCCTCGCCTCGGGGCTCCTCGAGGCCGGGCTGACTGCGGATGTGGCCGTAGACACTCACGGTGTTGCTGACATCTTCGGTCTGCACGATGAGTGTCAGGCCGTTCGGCAGTCGAGTCACCACAGGATGCAGAGTCGAAGGCGGCACGCTCAAGCGACGCAGAGCGGCGGCCGCCCACGTCGGCAGTGGCGTCGGCTTCGCGGCACCCAGTGAGATCGATTCCTGGCCGCCGAAGCCGCCGCCCGAGGGTACCGGCTTGCCCGATCCTCGCGGAAGCATCACAGCCGTGACGGCATGATCGAGGTCGAGGTATTTCCGTGCCACACGATTCACATCCTGCACGCTGACCTGCTCGATCTGCGCCAGCTCCTCGTCCGGGGAGCGGACCTGGTAGAGCGCGAGGGCGTCCGACCAGTCGGAGGCGAAGCCCGCGATCGAGTTCTTCTCGAACTCGGCCGCGCGGCGCTCCTGGAGCTTGGCCGCGACGACGAGATCCGCGGGAACGCCGCGTTTCACTACATCGGTGAGGATGGAGCGGATGGCGCTCTCGAGCGCCTTGGGATCCTGGCCGGCGGCGAACGACACGGTTGCATAGGCGATGCCGGCCTGCGGCAGCGGATCGAGCGAGAAATCCGCATCGAGCGCCTTGCCCTGAGGCACGAGACCGAAGAGCGCGAAGCGGCGGCTATCGAGGACGTCCGCGAGCACATCGAGCGCGGCGAAGTCGCGACTGTCGAGTCCCGGCGTGCGCACGGCGATCATCGCCATGCCGTCCGGCTGATCGGTGCTCATGGTGAAAGTCGCGGCGCGCGCTGCACCGAGCCGCACCGCGGGCCGCTCGGGGAGCTTACGCGGCCGGATATCACCGAACAGCCGCTTCACCTCGAGCAGCGTCGATCCCGGATCGACGTCGCCGGCAATCACCAGGATGGCGTTGTTCGGCGCATACCACGTGTCATGGAACTGTTTCAGCATTCCCCCCGTGGTGGCCTCGAATGAGGGGCGGGTGCCGAGCGCATCATGGGCGTACGGGGTGCCGGCGAACATCTGCTCGCGCATCTTCGCGTAGAGGACGTAGTCCGGATCCGACAGGTCCTGCGCCACCTCCTGCTCGATCGCGCCGCGCTCCTGCTTCCATTGGCCCTCCGAGTCGAGCACGCCGCTCATGCGGATCGCCTCGATGTGCAGGGCGACATCGAGATCTTCCGCGGGGACGGTGAAGACGTATTGGGTCACGCTTTCCCGCGTGTTGGCGTCGAAGTTGCCGCCCATGACGCCGCCGATGTCGGCGAGCTGGTCGGCGGTGAGGCCCGGGTTGCCGCGAAACATCATGTGCTCCTGCGCATGCGCCATCCCGGGGAACCCCTTGGGCGTTTCGTCGGACCCCACGAGGTAATTCACCGCCGTCGCGACCACCGGCGCAAGCGGATCCCGCACGATGACCACCCGCAGGCCATTCGCCAGCGTCTCCCTGGTGACCTGCGATCCGGACGGACTCGTTGCCGCCTGCGACCGTGGCGCCGCGAATGCCAAAGAGCAGACAGCGAGCAGCGTGATTACAGTTGTACGCATATGATTTCTTCAGGCAAAACGAAAGGGAGCCGATCCTGGATTAACAGGACCGGCTCCCGGCTCTCAATGCCGCACTGCGACCGGGACCAACCCGTGACGGCCGCCGCAGGCATCACAGCTGAGACCCCTGCTGCCTCAATTGGTTCGCCGTTCAAAAGCAAGTCAGTAAGCGGCCCAGGGCCGCTCCCTGGGCCGCGAGATGGATCCTGTCACCGGGCTGGCCGCGCAAAGCGGCAGGATGCCGACTTTGCGCCAATAAACTAGCCAGCTTTCAGCTGCGCCGCGGCGAACTCGAAGTTGGCGAGCTTGGCCAGGAAGTTGTCGGTGAAGTCGGGGCGGCGGTTGCGAAAATCGATGTAGTAGGCGTGCTCCCAGACGTCGAGGACGAGGAGTGCCTTGCCTTCGCCGCTCGCGAGCGGCAGGCCGGCGTTCGCGGTCTTCGAGACCTTGAGCTTGCCGTCCTTGCCGAGCACCAGCCAGGCCCAGCCGGAGCCGAACTGGCCGACGGCGGCGGCCTTGAAGGCCTCCTTGAACTTATCGACGCTGCCGAAGTCGGCGGCGAGCTTCTTCTCGAGATCGCCCGGGATGCCACCGCCCGTCGGCGACAGGCAGTTCCAGAAGAAACTGTGGTTCCAATGCTGACCGGCGTTGTTGAAGACGGCGGTCATGTCCTCGCGGCCGTGAGCGAGCTTGATCAGTTCCTCGAGCGACTTGCCCTTGAGAGCGTCGTTCTTTTCCACCAGGCCATTCAGAGCGGTGACGTAGGCCTGATGATGCTTGCCATGATGGAACTCGAAGGTCTCCTGGCACATGCCGCGGGCGGCGAGCGCGCCGGGCGCGAACGGAAGCGGGGGGAGGGTGAAGGTCACGGGTGCTCTCCGGCAGTGAGTGGAAGGATGGGGTGGCGCAAAGCGTGATCCCGAAGGCTAGGAAATCGATGCGGATTTGTCTACTTTCGTCATATCTTGTTCAGCCCCCGCTCAGCGATGGGCGACGAGAATGCATAATTGCCCGTTCGGGATCGGGAACGGGCCAAGTCGGAAGATGCACTTACAGGCAAGAGAGTTCGCACGCGTGCCACTGTCGCTGCTGACGCGGCTGCGCTTGATCCTGTTCGGTCACGAGGACCTGGCCGGCATCATATTCTGGGCCGCGCTGGTCGGCTTCTTCGGCGCGCTGGCGAGCGTGGTGTTCCGGGAATCCATCCGGCTCTTCACGAAGCTTTTCACGGGGCACGTGGCAATCGGCGAGGGCGAAGGGCTGGTCGATGCCGCCTCTAGTCTGGTCTGGTGGCATCGGGCGCTCGTGCCGGTCGTGGGCGGGGTGCTCGCCGGCGCCGTGCTGTATTTCGTCGGCCGCACCTTCGTTTCCTCGAAAGCCGTCGATTACATGGAGGCGGTCATCGTCGGTGACGGCAAGATTGGCTTCCGCGCTACCATATTGCGCAGCTTCGGGTCTCTTCTCACCATCTCCTCCGGAGGCTCGATCGGGCGAGAGGGCTCGATGGTGCAGCTCTCCGCGATGCTGGGGTCGCGGCTCGGACTCTTTGCGCGCGCGCCGATTCCGCGCCTGCGACTCATGGTCGCATGCGGCGCGGCGGCCGGTATCGCCGCAGCCTACAACGCGCCCATCTCGGGCGCGTTGTTCGTTTCCGAGATCGTGCTCGGCTCGATCTCCATGGAGAGCTTCGGTCCCCTGGTGGTCGCGTCCGTCATGTCCAACGCCACCATCCACCGCTTCCTGGGATACGGTCCCGTTTTCGACGTCCCGCACGTGGTGTGGTCATCCTCCAACGTGGAGCTGATCTTCTACGTGATCCTGGGCATCCTGCTCGGACACCTCGCGCCGCCCTTCCTCGCGCTTCTCGACTTCGCGAAGTCGCAGTTCGTGCGCCTGAAGCTGCCGCTCTACTGGCAATTGGGGCTCGGCGGAGTGATCGTCGGGGCCATCTCGATCTTCATCCCGCAGGTCTGGGGCAACGGCTTCAGCGTCGTCAGCCACATCCTTCAGGGCCAGATAGCTCCCCTCATGCTGCTGGCAATATTGTTCGCAAAGGTGGTCGCCACGTCTGCGACCGTGGGCTCGGGAGGCGTCGGCGGTGTCCTCACGCCTTCACTCTTCATCGGTGCGGCCGTGGGCGGGCTCGTCGGGGGCGTGCTGCACGGCCTGATGCCGCACATTGCCTCGGTGCCGGCCGCGTACGCTTTGATCGGAATGGGCGGATTCCTCGCGGCGACTACCCAGGCGCCGCTCACCTCGATCCTGATGATCTTCGAGATGACCCTCGACTACAACGTCGTACTGCCGCTCATGCTCGCCTGCGTGACTGCGCACTACACGGCGAAGGTCTACCGCAAGGGGCAGTCGGTCTACCACGCCAGCCTGAGCCGCGCGATCGTTGCGGAGCACGGCGATGACTGGCGGCTGCGCACCGTCGAGGCGCTGGTGAAACCGGCCGCCGCGGTGGTCACCGCCACCACCAGCCTGGCGGACATTTACGACAAGCTTCCCAAGCGCCCCCTGCAGCGTGTGTATGTGACGAGCGGCGACGACCTGGTCGCATGGTTCGATCCGCGCAAAGTGCTCGACCGGCTGCAGAAGGGTGAGATCGGTTGGGGTCTGCCGGCGGAAGCGGTCGCCCAACCCATCAATTTCGCGCTCTCTCCCGACATGCCGCTCTGCGAGGCGCTCGATGGCTTCCTGCGGGAGCAGGCAACCGCGCTGCCGGTTACTCCCGGCCAGTGGCGCCACACCTTGATCGGGGAGGTATCGCGCAGCGACGTCCTCCTCGCCATCCAGGATCGCCTGACTTACCCGAAATGATGCGCCCGCTTGGCGCAGGCTTGCTTGCCACGATTTGCCACTAGACATCATCGGACGGCCCGGTTTGTGTCACTACCGGCCCCTGCCCATGGCTTGTACTGGTCCTCGACGGCGCGAAGCGCGCCGCACACAGCAAGAGGGTCAGCATATGAGCATCCTGAGCAACAGAGTTCGAGTGGGAACGGTGGGCATCACGGTGGCCGCGATGAGCCTTGCCGCTCTGCCCGCGTCCGCGGCTCAGACGGCGGCCGGGTCGCAGCAGCCAGCCTCCAAGCAGGAGAACATCGGCGTATTGACGGGAGCCGCGGTGGGCGCGGCGGCAGGAGGACCGATCGGCGCGATGGTGGGCATGGTCGCCGGCGCGCTGCTGGGCAATCACTATCACAAGCAGAGCGTCGCCAACCACAGTCTGGCCGCGCAGAACCATGTGCTTGCGTCACAGAATCAGGCGCTCACCGCAAGCCTCAGCCAGAGTCAGCAGGAGCGTGAGGCCCTGGCGGGAAGGCTGAATCTCGCCAGCGAATCGCTCACCGCCGTCGAGACGCAGCGCGCGAAGCTCGACCACACGGTGCAGCTGTCCGATGAAATCGAGACCGATGTGGCCTTCAGGACGGCCGATGCCGCCATCAACAGCCTGCAGTTACCGGCGCTGCGCAAGATCGGTGCGCTCGCCGCATCGCTTCCGCCCGGGGCGAAGGTGCAGATCGACGGCTATGCCGACCCGAGAGGACCGGCGACGCTCAATGACGACCTGTCGCTGCGCCGTGCGGAGGCCGTGGCCCTCCTGCTGGAGAAGGCAGGCTGTCCGCAGGACAGGCTGGTGATCGCGGGGCATGGCTCCGCGGAATCCACCAGCCCGCAGGGCGACCTGGACGCCTACGCGCTCGACAGGCGCGTGACCGTGCGGCTGCAGGGGGTCGCCGTGGCGGAGTCGGCCGCCTCAGCCCCGACGGTGGCGGATGCCCGCTGAGTACCCGGCGGCCTTACTCAACATAACCCAGGGGCCGGGTGAACGGTGTCGCAGATCGGTGCGCCGCCGCTTCACTCGGCCCGCGGAGGCTGGCAGCCTTCGCCGCGAGCCGAACTCCGATGCCACGGAGAGCTGTCACGGAGAAATGCCATGCTTCCGACCGTAACCATTGAATCGACCCGCCTCTTCTCGACCTTCGACATGGGGCTGCTGCTGGTCTGTGTCGCCGCCGTCGCCGCCATCGCGTGGATGGCAATGACGCACGGACGCCACGACCGTCACCGCTGATTGCGCACCGCCTCGGCGAGCGTTCCAAACATCTGATCGATGTGGGAACGCTCGACGATGAGCGGCGGCGATAGCGCGATGGTGTCGCCGGTCTGGCGCACGAGTACGCCGCGCTCGAAGCATTCGAGAAAGATTCCGTAAGCCCGGCTGCCGGGCTTTCCCGCCGCCGGCTCCAGCTCGAGGCCGAGGATCAGCCCGTAATTGCGCACGTCGATGACATGCGGCAAGCCGCGCAGTGAATGCGCGGCATCCTCCCAGTACTGCGACAGCTCCTTCGCCCGCGTCAACAGGCCATCACGCTCGTAGATGCCGAGTGTGGCGAGCGCGGCCGCGCACGAGGTCGGGTTCGCCGAATACGTGTAACCGTGGAAGAGCTCGATCGTGCCCTCGGGGCCCTGCATGAAGGCGTCGTGGATCGACCGCTTCGCCAGCACCGCACCCATCGGCACGACACCGTTCGTCAGGCCCTTCGCGGTGGTGATCAGGTCGGGAGTCACGCCGAATTCCTGCGCGGCAAACGGCGCGCCAACACGTCCGAAGGCGGTGATCACCTCATCGAAGATGAGGAGGATGCCGTGCCGGTCGCAGATCTGCCGCAGACGTTCCAGATAGCCGCGCGGCGGGATCAGCACTCCGGTCGAGCCCGCGATCGGCTCCACGATCACCGCGGCGACCGTGGAGGGATCGTGCAGGGCCAGCAGGCGCTCCAGCTCATCCGCCAGCTCCACGCCGTGGGCGGGCTGACCGCGCGAGAAGGCGTTACGCTTGAGATCGTGCGTGTGAGACAGGTGATCCACGCCCGGCAGGAGCGAAGCCGACCACGTCTTGCGGTTGCCGCCGAGGCCACCGACTGAAATGCCGCCGAACCCGACGCCGTGATAGGCACGCTCCCGGCCGATGAGCTTGGTGCGCGCCGCATCGCCCCGCACCCGATGATAGGCGAGGGCGATCTTGAGCGCGGTGTCCACCGATTCGGACCCCGAGTTGGTGAAGAACACGCGATCGAGTCCTGGCGGCGCAATCCGCGCGAGCGCGCTTGCAAGCTCGAACGCCAATGGATGGGCCATCTGGAATGTCGGCGCGAAGTCGAGGGTGGCCAGCTGGTGCGCCACGGCTTCGGTGATTTCGCTGCGGCCATGTCCGGCGTTGACGCACCAGAGTCCCGCGACGCCATCCAGGATCTGCCTGCCGTCCGGAGTGAAGTAGTGCATGCCGCTTGCGCGGGAGAGCAGACGAGGCTTCGCTTTGAACTGGCGGTTCGCCGTGAAGGGCATCCAGAACGCGTCGAGCGCGTCGCGGGAGAGGGGATCGGAGGCTGACATGAGGGACTCGCTGGTGCCAAAGGGTAGCTAGGTCGGGAGAGACCCCCTTATCATAAGGAAATGCCATACCTGGAGACAAACCGCCGGGCCCGCGCGCGCTTTCCGGGCCCCGGACCGTGACTTCCCTGCGATTCCTGGCGAGCGTGCCGCGCGGCCTCGCCGATCTCCTGGCGAAGGAGCTGGCGAGCTTCGAGGCGGGCGATGTGCGGGACCGGACGACGGGCGTGGCGTTCACCGGTACGCTCGAGACCGCATACCGCGCCTGTCTCGAGTCGCGGCTGGCGAACCGCGTGTTTCTGGAGATCGCGCGCTTCGAGGCCGCGGACGCGGATGGCTTCTACTCCGGCGCCCGCGAGTGCGACTGGAGCCAACATCTGGGACCCGGGGCGACGCTCGCGTGCGATTTCAGCGGCAAGCACCCGACCATCACGCACAGCCACTTCGGTGCCCTGAAGCTCAAGGACGCGATCGTCGATGCACTGCGCGATGCAACCGGCGCCCGGCCGGACATCGTGTTGGTTCGGCCAAGCGTCCGGGTGCACGCGCATGCCCACGGCACGTCGATCACTCTGTCCATCGATCTTTCCGGTGAGAGTCTGCACCGCCGCGGCTATCGCGGCGCGGCTGGCGAGGCGCCTCTGAAGGAGAACGTGGCCGCCGGTGTGCTGATGCGCGCCGGGTGGCCGGAGCTGGCGGCGGCCGGCGCTCAATTTCTCGACCCGATGTGCGGCTCCGGCACGCTGGTGATCGAAGCGGCGCTGATCGCCGCGCGCTGCGCTCCCGCTCTGCGCCGCGAGTATTTCGGGTTTCTCGGCTGGCGCGGGCATGACGCGGCGCTCTGGCAGCGCGTGCGCGCAGGGGCGCAGGCCCGTTGCATGGCCGCTGCGCAACCGGTAACCGTCCTTCGCGGTCAGGATCGCGATCCGCTGGCGGTGAGGGATGCGCGCGCGAACGCTCAGCGCGCGGGCATCGGGTCCTGGGTGCAGTTCGAGGTGAGCCTGCTGGCGAATGCCGCTCCTGTGCCTGCAGCCGAGTCCGGCGGTGGCGACGCCGAATCCGAGCCGAAGCCCCGGGGCCTTCTGTGCACCAATCCTCCATACGGCATCCGGATGGAGGATCTCGATGCGGCGCGCGCCGTCCACCGCGAGCTCGGCGAGGTTCTGCGCGAGAGATTCCAAGGGTGGCAGGCGGCGGTGTTGACTGGAGCGCCGCAACTCGGCATGGAGCTCGGCATCCGCGCGGCCCGCACCCATGCGCTCTGGAACGGCGCGATCGAATGCCGCCTGCTCAGGATGACGGTGGAGGCGGCGAGCCTGCGGCGGCCCGGCACGCTCGTTCGGGAGGATGCGCCGCCTCTGCGGGATACGGCGGGCGCGCGGATGTTCGCCAATCGCCTGGCGAAGAATCTGAAGCGGCTCAAGAGCTGGGTCGCCAAAAGCGGCGTGTCGTGTTACCGGCTCTATGACGCCGACATGCCGGAGTACGCGTTCGCGATCGACATCTACCGCACTGTGGAGCCGGAGGATATGTGGCTTTACGTGCAGGAGTACGCGGCACCCGCTGAAATCGAGGTCGAGGCGGTCCGACGCCGTCGTGGCGAGGCGCTGGCGGCATTGCCCGGCGCCATCGGAGTTTCGCCGGAGCGGATCAAGCTGCGCACACGCCGGCGAACGCCGCGCGGCGAGCAATACGACAAGCTCGATGACCGCTCCGATTCTCACATCGTGCTCGAAGGCGGCCTGCAGTTCATCGTCAACTTCGACGATTATCTCGACACGGGATTGTTCCTCGACCATCGCATCACCCGCGGCCGCCTCAAGGAGGCGGCCGCCGGCAGGCGTTTCCTCAATCTTTTCGCCTACACCGGTACGGCCACGGTCTACGCGGCGGCTGGCGGCGCGACCGCAACCACGTCCATCGACATGTCACGAACATATCTCGATTGGGCGCAACGCAATCTTGCGCGCAACATCGGCCTCTCTGTGGGGAGTCCGGGCACGCGGCCGAAGCATGAGTTCGTGCAGGCGGACTGTGTCGAGTGGCTGCGCGATGGCGCACGCTCCTCGGAGCGTTACGATCTCATCTTCCTCGACCCGCCGACGTTCTCGAATTCCAAGCGCATGGCAGGTGTGCTCGACGTCGAGCGTGACCATCCAGCGCTCATCGATGCCTGCATGCGCCTCCTCGAGCCGGGCGGTCTGCTCGTTTTCTCCACCAACGCCCAGCGTTTCCGACTGCAGCCGGCGCTGGCCGAGCGTCATGCGATTCGTGACGTGTCCGCCGCTACTCTGCCGCCCGACTTCGAGCGCAACCCGCGGATCCACCGATGTTTCGAGATATCTCGTTAAAGCGCTGGATCCGGGCTCCTGCCCGGCCCAGCGCAGCTTCGGGCAAAAAGCGTGGTTTTTGCCCAAAGCTCCGCCACCTGCGGCGGCGGGGCACATCCCTGTGCCTATGCCTTTACAGTCGGCCACGGTTCAGGTAGGGTCGGCTGCGGTATGTGCCGTCTGACGAAAACGCGCAAAATCATCATTAAGAAGCCCTTTTCGGGGGCCCTGGTGGATGTCGCGCGCGCTTAGCAGAGTCGGAACATCGCGAGTCAACCAGAGGCCCCGCCGGCACCGCCGTCGGGGCCTCGTTCGTTTTGGAGTCCGTGCATGCACTCTGGTCGTTCAGCCGGCTCGGCGCCGGTAGTTGCGATCGTCGGCGCCACCGGTGCCGTCGGTGTCGAGCTGATCCGCTGTCTCGAGGAGAGGCGTTTTCCGCTCTCGGAGTTACGTCTCTTCGCCTCGGCGCGCTCCGCGGGCAAGACGCTGTCTTTCCGCGGCCAGGCGCTTGCGGTGAGAGAGTTGCAGGACGACAGCTTCGGCGGCGTCGACATCGCGCTCTTCTCCGCGGGCGGCGGCACCTCCAAGCGCTTCGGGCCGCTGGCCGTGGAGCAGGGCGCGGTTGTCGTCGACAACTCCTCGGCATTTCGCATGGATCCCGCCGTGCCGCTCGTCGTCCCGGAGATCAATCCGGAGGCGGTGCGCGGACACCGTGGCATCATCGCCAACCCCAACTGCTCCACCATCATCGCCATCACACCGCTCTGGCCGGTGCACCGCGTCAACCGC
>DATAXF010000135.1:0-14564 GCA_036273095.1 Steroidobacteraceae bacterium
CAGGCGCCTTCGACGCCTTCGAGCGACGCGCGCTCCACGTTCTGCGGCTGGGTCGAGGAAGTGCCGAGGTACGTGACCGGTACGGTCTCGACGAAATCCCGGAAGCGGTCGTAATAGGCCGTGACGCTCATGGATGCGCGCGGGCTGTGCACCCGGAAGCCGCCCTCGACTGCCTCGCCATGCTCGGGCTTCAACGCCGGGTTCGGCAACGAGTAACCGGCTCCCGACACGCTGGCGCTGAAGAGCTCGGTGTCCGAAGGCATGCGAAAAAGCGTGCCCGCATCCGCGACCAGATCCAGAATCGGGCTGATGCGGCGAGTTACGCCCAGGCTTACCGTTTCCGCGAAATTGTTGCTGTCGCGATCCGCCGCATAGAGGGGCTCGAGCGCGGGCGACACGACGGGGTTCGTACCCGTTGTGGTGTGAAAGCCATCGACCCGCGCGCCTAGCGTGGCCGTCCACTCCTCATCCGGCGTCCAGACGTTGTCCGCGTAAGCGCCGACGTTCAGCTGGTTATCCCCGGGCGTCGTCTGGTGGCGCGGGGTAACACTGATGCTCGTTACCTGTCCTGAGGCGTTCAGATGCTCCGTGTCGCTGTAGGATTGACTCCCGGCTGGCCGCATCTCCTGAAAGAAGTCCATGCCCAGCGTGCTGTGCCCCTGCTCCCACGGGATCGTGCCGAGAGCATTGCCTCCCGCGACGGCGGGACCTACGACCCAGGAAATATTTTCCTTGACGACACCGGGAGTGGTTCGCTGGATCGAGGGAATCTCGCCATAGAAATTGTCGTAAAATAGGTCCGCGCTGATCTGTCGGAAGGCGCCGAACGCGCGGTTGCCGTTATAGGCGAACCGAGCCATCTGGTCCTGCAGCCGGTCGCGCTGCTGCACGTAAGGGTAGCCGGGCGCTCCGCCGAGGCCGCCAGCGCGTCCGGCCGAGACGAATTCGCCTCGCAGCGTCAGGTCCAGAGTGTCGGAGGGGTCGATGGCGTACGCCGTATCGAGCCCAATGCCTCCGGTCTTGTAGTCGCTGTTTCGCGCCACGCCCTCGGGCGTCTGATAGTTTCCCGCCTCGCGGCCGCTCAGGCTGAGGCGAAAGCCCAGGTCATGGCCGGAGGCCTCCACATCTCCGTGAGCTTCGGTCGCATCGTTTACCGTGGCGTAGCCCGCTGAAACGTTGCCCCCCGTCACGTTGAAGTCGCCTCCGCCGGGGACGGCGTGATAGGTCGTGAGCTCCACTACGCCACCGACCGCCTCGGAGCCGTAGGCCTCTGCAGCTGGCCCCCGGACGACCTCGACGCCCGCGATATCCTCGGGCTCGATCAGCAGATATTCGAGCGTGTTCCGGCCCTTGAACCGATCACCGTCGATGAACAGTGGCGAATGATAGTAATTCGAGTTGAGGCCCCGCAGGCTGATCTGGCCCTCCAGGCCTCCGGACCGGGCGATCGACAGCCCCGGCACGGTGGCGAGAACATCGAATATCGTGGACGGATTGAGGGACTCGATCCGCGCGCGGCCGATGATCGTGACGGGCTTGGAGGTGTCACTGAGTCGATTGATCAGCCGCTGCGCCGTGATGGCCACAGTGTGGAGCAATTGACGCGAACGCGCGTGCGCCGCGTCGCGGCCCGCGGTGCTTCGAAGAGCGCTGGACGGCAGGGGAGCCTCCGCGCCGTGGGCGGGCAGCGACAAGGTGGCTCCCATGCAAACGACAGCTACGACGCGGTAGATCACTTGGCCGCCTGATGTAATGATGAAATTTCACGTTCGGACGCACTGCGCTGCAGTCGAATCGCACGACGCTGCCTATCAGACGAAGCAGGCTGATTTTTCCTCAGGTAATCGCCAGCCAATGCAATGGCTGCCACCGGCCTCGGCGGCCAGGGGTTACCTGTGGCGGGGAAATGAGCGGCTGGCCAATCTGTCACCCATGCGCCCGGAACGGGCCGTCATCCCCGCGACATCAGGGATGCGGGGTTATGGCTGCCAATACCGGTCGGAGCCTCATTCGCTGAACGCGTGCCGCCGCACGCGCGATAAAGGACTTGGAGGCCTCCCTCGGTGGCAGGATCGGCGGTACGGAAAGCGAGAGTTACCGTTGGGACCTGCGCGAGACGTGGCACAGGCCACATGCAACCGGACAGGGCGAAAAGGGCCGCGAGCTGAATGAGCACCGGTGCAGCGGTGCGCCCCGACAGGCGTAACCGCGTGGCAGCGGACGATGGGAATCTCATGGCGTATCTCCCGGTGATTTCAGGGTGTTCGGAACTGGTTCACGCACGGTACCGGCGCAGCGTGCCGCGCGAATCGGGTAGGTACCCCGACTTGTCACCTTTCGTACCCCATTTTTTCGAGCCGGCCGATCGCCTTGGTCTTGATGGGCGCCTCGGTTGCATAATCGCCGGGTATGCATCTACTCGAGCGGCAAAGCGAGCTTGAGACGTTGAGCCGGTGCTTGCAGGAGACCCGAGCGGGTTCCGGCAAGCTGATCCTCATCGCTGGGGAAGCCGGCATCGGCAAGAGCTCGCTCGTCGAGCAGTTCGCGCTGGAGCACCGGCGCGAAGCGCGTGTGCTATGGGGCGCGTGCGATCCGCTCATTACGCCGCGGCCGCTCGCGCCGGTGCGCGAGATCGCCGCACAGACCATCGGCCTCGGGGTGCTGGGCACCGATGAGGCTGAGTCGCACGATCGGCTGTTCCGCGCTCTCCTCGAGGAGCTCTCACGCCATGCCGGCGCTACCAGCATCCTCGTCCTCGAGGATCTTCACTGGGCGGACGAGGCGACGCTCGATTTCCTTCGCTTCATCGGTCGGCGCATGCAGCGCACCAGCGCGCTCCTTCTCGCGACCTATCGCGACGAGGATCTCTTTGCCACGCATCCTCTGCGGCTGGCTCTCGGGGAGCTGACGGGACCCCAGGCGATTCGGCTCCGGCTTGCGCCGCTCTCGCTCGCGGCGGTCGAGGTGCTTGCGCGCGAGAGCGGGCGCGACGCTCGCATCCTGCATGAGGTGACCGGAGGCAACCCGTTCTTTGTGCGCGAGGTGCTTGCGAGCCCGGGCGCACCGGTTCCAGAGACGGTGCGTGATGCGGTCCTGGCGCGGCTCGCCCGCTGTTCGAACACGGCCCGCGAGCTAACGGAGCTCGTCGCGATCTCGCCAACCAGGGCCGAGAGTTGGCTCATCGATGCCGTTCTGGGAATCCGTTTCGCGATCGAGGACGAACCCGGTGTTCGCGGCTTGCTTGAAATCCAGAGCGAATCGGTGGGCTTTCGCCATCAGCTTGCGCGGCTTGCAGTACTCGGCGCGATTGCGCCGGAGCGCGCACGGGCGATGCACATCAGGGTGCTCGATGCGCTCGGGCGCCATGGTGCGGACCCGGCGCGCCTCGTACACCACGCCGCTTTGGCCGGGGATGCTGCTGCGGTTTTCGAGAATGCGCCCCTTGCGGCCACGCAGGCTGCTCGGCTCGGCGCACATCGGGAAGCTGCCGCACATTTGAGCGCCGCGCTGCGCCACGGCGTCCTCCTCACTCCCATTGCGCGGGCGGAGCTTCTCGAGCGCCATGCCTTGGAAAGCGCGCTCGCAAATCAGACGCGGGACGCGATCGCATCCGGCGCCGCCGCTGCCGCAGCCTGGGGCGAGCTCGGCAATGCCGAGGCGCAGGCCCGCGCACTGACACTGCTCGCTCAGGAATATCGCACGGCGGGCGACAAGGCGGGCGCGGATGAGTCTGTCGCCGGTGCCATTGCGCTGCTCGAGGCACGGCCGCGCAGTGCTCACCTGGCGATGGCCTACGGGGCGAAGTCTCTCCTTGCACTTAATCGAGGATGGAACCGGGAAGCGCTCGACTACGGGCAGCGCGCATTGGCGATCGCCCGCGAATTTGCGGATCGCGCGGCCGAGTCGCACGCGCTCTGTCAGATCGGCGGGGCGCTGCTCGGGAATGGCGATCGCGCGGGCTACGAGCCTCTCGAAAGGAGTCTCTCGCTGGCTCTCGAGCACGAGCTCGAGGATCACGCGGCGCGCGCCTATCGCACCCTGCAGTTCTATGCCGGCTTGATTCGCGACTTCCCGCGCGCGGAACGGGCCTTTCACGAGGGCGTCGAGTATTGCGAGGAGCGGGGAATTTTCTCGCAGAGCGCCTACATCCGGGCCTACTACACCGTGTGTGATCTCGATCGCGGGCGATGGGCGGACGCGGCGCGTTCGGCCGGCGAGCTGCTGCATGGTTCAGTCATCAGCGGTGTGACCCAACGCGTGACCGTCATCACCACCCTGGCCCTGGTGCGGCTGCGCCGCGGAGAAGAAGGCGCAGACGAGATGTTGGACGAGGCCCTGCGGCTCGCCCTACCTACAGGGGAAACCAGCCGCATCGCACGCGTAGCTGCGGCACGCGCCGAGCAGGCATGGTATCGCGGTGATCTACCGGACATCGCGCGCGAGGTCGCCACGGGCCTCGAGCACGTGTCTGCACATACGACACCATGGCTAAATGGTGAGTTGCTATTCTGGCAGTCGCTGGCCGGACCGCCCGTGATCGCAGGCGAGGTAGCGCAGCCGTACCGGCTGATGTTGGCGGGCGACTGGCGGGCGGCGGCGGATGCGTGGGAGCACATTGGTCAGCCGTACGAAAGAGCGCTTGCCCTCACGGAAGGAGGCGAAGATGCCCTGCGCGAGGCGCTCGCAATTCTGCATCGACTCGAGGCCGGCCCGCTCGCCGCACTCGTGCGTCAGCGTTTGCGAGAGCTCGGTGCACGCGGTGTTCCGCGCGGGCCGATCAAGGTCACGCGCCAGAACCCCTGGAACCTGACGGGAAAGGAGCTGGAGGCGTTACAGCTGCTCGCCCGCGGCTTCACGAACGCGCAGCTCGCACGGCGGTTGCACCGTTCACCGAAGACCGTTGAGCACCATGTATGCTCGGTTCTGGCAAAGATGGGCGTGCACTCCCGGGCCGAAGCCGTTGCGGTGGCTCACGCACGCGGGATGATTTCTCCACGCACGCCATGAGTACCAGCAGGCGTCGCCGCCGAATGCGCGGAAGCCATGTGACGCCTGCCAGAGCCGCGGATCATCCTTGTTAGCCAGCACGGTGCTTTCTGCGTCCAGCACAAAGCCTGCTGTTTCCACCTCCGCGCGAACGACCGCAGGCTCGATCCGATGCAGCGACTCGGCATGACTTGTGCCGGTACCAGCGGCGGCAACGTGGTCAACGATGACGTAAAACCCACCAGGCTTGAGCCGCCCGCCGGGCCGGCGTCGGGTTGGCAACACTGTTTCGCCATTTCCCGACGCGAGAAGCCCTGTTCGAAGCGTTGCTGCGTACGAATTTGGACGCACTGACGCAGAAGGCAGGCGAACTCGAAGCATCGAATCCACCTGACGAAGCGCTCGTGCCCTGGTTTCGCGAAGGGGTGGCATTCGTTCATAGCTATAGCGGCCAAGACGGCGGCGAACTGACCCTCTGTTCTTATCGAAGCTTTTCCAACTTACGTTGCAGTCTCGACAGTAGCGCGCTATCAACGGGCGCGCCATATGACCCCGCCAACGTCTTCGCAGCGTTATCTGCGAGATTGGCCGGAACGAAGCCGCCGCTTGGGCTCGTGGCGCTCGAAGATGGGCATCTGGCGCTTCATAAATGAATCGAACATCGGTACCGTAAACGCAGTTTCGCCATGCCTCTGGCTCCATATCATGCCTTTATCGATGAGCTGTTGTCGGGCGGTAGCAACGGCTGCAGCCTTCACTCCGAGGACCCTGGCTATCTCACCGGTTTTATGAGGCCCGGGCCCGAGTTCCGCCATGGCCCGCAGGTACTTCTGTTGCAAGGCGGTCAGCCGTTCGAATCGGACCCTAAAGAAGTTAGCGTCCAGATGCTGGACTACGCGTGGAGTGGCTTGCTCTACATCGATGCGACTAATGCGGGGTTCCGGGGCCGCATTCCATACGTGAAATCCCCACTCCTGCAGAAAGTAGGGATAACACTTCGTTACGGACAGGACTGCATCGACCGCCTCTTCGTCAAAGGACACTCCGAGGTTGCGGGCCGGATGCACGAGCGCATCGTGCGCAGCGGTGGGATCGAGCGGACCCATTTCCGGGTAAGTGAACAGACGCTCGGCATACGATTTGGCATTGCCGGCGAGCGCAGACATGCTCAGGCCATGCGCGCGGTAGGGTAATGGGCCGGAAGAAAATTGGCGGGGAGGGTGGGATTCGAACCCACCGAGAGAGCTTTGAGGATCAGTAACTGACTGAATGACAATAATTTCGCTCCCCTGGACCCCCCTCGCCCCCCGCATTTGGCACTCGATTTGGCACTAGCCGGTAGCAGCTCATCCCGGATTCTCCGCAACATCGGGACATCGGGCGGCACTGCCCCCACCAGCGTGCTGGCCAATTGAGGTCGGCACCCCAAGCTCCGAAGGCGGTTCGATAGTCGCGGACTTTATCCGGTCTCGCCGTCCGCAGGCTCGAACGCCTCCACTACCTCGCATATCCCGGGCTCAAGAGCCGCGATCGCGAGAGCCCGTTGCAGGTATGACAGTGGAGTGGGGTCTGCCCGCATGCCTTCATACTCTGTGACGGCGGGAAAATCGCCTAGGGTCGGGGGCTCAGCAGCTGCTCGAGCTTCAGGTACACCGCGTTGGTCCAGCCGAAGCCGATCACATTCTGAGTGTAGCCGGCGGTGATCTTCACCTCGGCGTTTCCGGTGGCCATGTCGTATTTCTCGCGGATCGTGCCGTCGTGGGCCAGACCATGCTCGACCGTGGCGGTGAATTCGGCGGCGATGCGGCGCGCGTCGCCGTCGTCTCCGTAGGCTTCCAACCCGGACGCCGCCAGCCAGTTGGTCGGAGCCCAGCCGAACGGCGCATCCCACTGCGCACCGCTCGCATAGGTGCTGGTCTGCAGACCTCCCGTCCTCTCGAATAACGGCAGGTTGTCGCGCACCGCCTGCGCCTGCAGCCTCGAGGCCGCACCCGCCCAGAGCGGGTAGAACGTGGTAATGAAGGGGTAATACGAGCGCTTGCGTGTCACGAAGTCATAATTGGTGTAGAGGCCGAGCTCCGGATTCCATAAGTAGGTGTTGATGGCTTGCTTGCGCGCCGCAGCGGCCTGCGCCCAGCGCTTCGTGTCGGCCGCCAGCCGCAGGCGCTGCGCGAAGTTGCGCAGGTCGAGCGCATAGCGGTACAGCAGGCTGTTCAGGCCTACCGGGGCGTAATCGGTGGTCGAGCCACTGAACGGGCCGAAGCAGTAGCTGACATCGAAGCCCGACTCGCGCATCGCCCGATCGCCCTGGTAGAACTTGGCCGTCAGGCGATAGCCCCCGTACCACGCGTCGGCGCACACCTTCGAAGTGCGCAAGTCGCAGCTTGCCTTCGCCAGGCTCGCCGCCTCGGCGGCAGAGGGGTGCGGCGAGGCCTTGATGAGATAGCCCTCATTCTCGCCCGGGTGCGCCAGCACGAAGCGGATGACTTGCCGAAAATAAGCGCTGCTGTTAATGCCCGGACCGTTCCCGCCATAGTCGAAGTACCGCGACAGGCCCGTGTTGCCGGCTCGATGGGCGTCGCGCTCCCATACGGAATAGTTCGCGATGGCCAGCGGATAGGCCTGACGGAGCCAGGCCGCTGCCGCCGCCGGATCGCGAAAGGCCACCTTGTCGGCGAGGAGCGCCCGCATCATTCCGGCGAGGAACGGTGGCTGGGAGCGGCTCAGGAAGTAGCTGGCGTTTGCGTTGAGCACTCCTCCGTAATGAGCGACCTCGAACAGCATGTTCTCCACCATGTCGCGGGCCAACGCGTCGCGATGGTCGGCGATCAGCCCGAGCTCGATAAAGTAGCTGTCCCAGCCGAACATCTCATTGAAGAAGCCGCCCGGCACCACGTAGGGGTGAGGTAGATACAGATAACCCTGCTGCGCGAGGGTGGCGGGGTTGAGGTCGCCCAGGCGGCGGATGGGCACCGGCAAACGCAGCACCTCGACGCCGCATTTCTGCAAATCCCGCACGGACTGCGGCATGGGCAGATCCTTCGGCAGATACAGCACCTGCTTGCCACGGACGTACGGGCCCCGGTACGAAGCGCAGTCCGTCGCCGAGCGAGTCAGCCTGCTCCAGCCCTGGTGGATGTAGGCCAACGTCCGAGCGGAATCCGGAACATTAGCGGCGGCAGCGGCCGTTGAGGTGGTCAGCAAAAGAGACAATAGAACGCGGGTCGACAGGGACACGGCGGCACACCTTTCCCATGCAGCAGGGCGTCAATCTTCCCTCCGGGACGCCATAATGTTCAAATGCTGCGCGTGATTCGCAACGCAAGAAGGCCTGGATTGAGCGAAATCACCCGTCGGGATCTGTTGCGCACCGGTCTGGCACTCCCGGCCGGCTCACTGTGGGTGGATCGCGCCGAGGCGCATGTTCCATCCGCTCTTGCGGGCGGCACGGTCGACCCAGCGGCGTCCGCAACCGCCGCCGAGTCTCCTCTCGACGCCCGCCCCCGCGAGCGGCTGCTATTCGATTTCGGATGGAAGTTCCGTCTCGGATGTGGCCTGCCGGCGCTGCGTGACCTCGGTAGCGCGGATGGACTCGACGCCTTTTCGAAAACGGGCGGGTTCGCGTTCGCGACTGAGAGCTTCGACGATTCCGACTGGAAAATGCTCGATCTCCCGCACGACTGGGCGATCGAGCTGCCGTTCTTCCAGGACGAGAACACCCAGAGCCATGGCTACAAGCCGCTCGGACGCGATTATCCTGAAACGTCAATCGGATGGTACCGGCGAACGTTCGAGGTCGCCGCCGCGGATGCGAATCGGCGCACGGTGCTCGAATTCGACGGGGTATTTCGCAGCGCGATGGTGTTCCTGAACGGCTGTTATCTCGGCCGCAACGACGCCGGCTACGTCCCGTTCCAGCTCGATGTCACGGACTTCCTGAACTACGGCAACAGGAACTGCATCGTGGTTCGAGTGGACGCTACCTATGGCGAGGGCTGGTTCTATGAGGGCGCCGGCATCTATCGCCACATCTGGCTCACCAGGACCGACCGGCTGCATCTGGGTCACTGGGACAGCACTGTCCGCTGCGAGGTGAGGCCCGGCCGGGCGGAGATGACGCTCGACACGAGAGTCTTGAACCAAGGACGCCAGGCCGAGCACGCGCGCGTGCGCTGGCGAATACTGAACGCGGATGGCCGTGAGGTCGCTGGCGCTGTGACCCCGGAGCAGTCGATTCGAGCTGGTGAAAGTATTGCGTTCACCGCCCGCGCCACGCTGTCCTCTCCCGCGCTGTGGTCGCCGGAGTCGCCGCATCTTTACTCCGCGATGGTGACGGTCGAGAGCAGCGGCCAGGCGCGCGATGCCGAGCGTGTCAACTTTGGGGTGCGTACCGTCGAATTCGACCCGGACCGAGGTCTGCTGCTGAATGGCCTATCCGTCAAGATCAAGGGCACGTGCAACCATCAGGACCACGCCGGCGTCGGCTCGGCCCTTCCGGACCGCCTGCAGGAATACCGAGTGAGAGTGCTGCGCAGCATGGGCAGCAACGCGGTCCGGACGTCCCACAACATGCCTGCGCCGGAATGGGTGGACGCCTGCGACCGCCTGGGGCTGATGATGATGTGCGAGACCCGCACGATGAGCGCGAGCGCCGGGGCGCTCGGTCAGCTCGCGGCCATGATCAGGCGGTACCGGAACTCGCCCTCGATCATTCTGTGGTCGATGGGAAACGAGGAGTGGATTCTCCAGAACAGCCCGCTGGGCCAGCGCATCGTCGCCGCGATGGTTGCTCGCTCGCATGAGCTCGACCCGACACGACTCTGTACGGCCGCAGTCAACGGCACTTATGACGAAGGGGTGGCCCTGGCGCTCGATGTGCTGGGCTTCAACTACAATCTCGGGGCCATCGACCCCTATCGCGCCGCCCAGCCGCGGCGCCGCCTGATCGGCTCGGAAACCGCAAGCACGGTCTCAACGCGTGGCATCTACGCCACCGACCCGAGGCGCAACTGGGTCAGCGCCTACGACACCAACCACCCTCCGTGGGCGGAGCTCGCGGAGGAGTGGTGGCCGTTCTATGCCGCGCGGGACTATCTCGCCGGTGGATTCGCTTGGACGGGCTTCGACTACCGGGGTGAGCCGACACCGTACGGCTGGCCATCCGTCAGCTCGCAATTTGGCATCGTCGATACCTGCGGCTTTCCGAAGGACGCGTTCCATTATTATCGGGCCTGCTGGAGCGACGAAGCGGTGCTGCATGTCTTTCCCCATTGGAACTGGCAGGGCCGCCTCGGAGAGCCGATTCGCGTGTGGGTGTACTCGAACCTCGAAGAGATCGAGCTTTTTCTCAACGGAAGGAGCCTCGGCAGGCAGGAGGCACGCCGGCTCGGCCACCTCGAGTGGCAAGTGAAGTACGCGCCCGGTGTCCTGGAGGCTCGCGGCATGCGGAAAGGTCAAACCGTCGTGACCACGCGGCGCGAAACGACCGGTCAGCCCGCCACGATCCAGCTGACACCTGATCGAAGCGTGATATGCGCAGACGGAGAGGACATCGCGCTCGTGACTGTGGAGGTCGTGGATCGCGCCGGGCGGCATGTGCCCACAGCAAATATGCCCATCCACTTCTCGGTGACCGGCGCGGGCAGGTTCCGTGGCGTCGGCAACGGCGATCCAAACTGCCAGGAATCGGACCAGCAGCCCACGCGCAGTCTCTTCAACGGTCTCGCGCAGCTCATCGTACAGGCCGGCCGCACCCCCGGTGACATCATCATCGACGCCCGTACCGAGGTATCGCAGGGTGTGAACCTGGCGGGAACCCGGCTCACCATTGCCGCGCGGAAGGTCAGCCCGCGGCCGGCCGTCGTGTAAATTAGATCAAGCGGTTCACTGTACGGGGTATGAGAGTGCAGAGAGAGCTTCGTATGTGGAGAATCTATGGCGCCGTCTCGACGCTGGCATTCGTGGTCATCGCGGTCTCGGGATTTGCGGTCGCGCGGCAGAAAGCGTCATTCGGCACCGTTGACGTCCAGCGCATCAATGTAGTGGAGCCGGACGGCACGCTGCGCATGGTCATTTCCGACAGGGCTCGCTTCCCGGGTGCGATCATTCACGGCAAGGAATACCCGTTCGACCGCCACACAGCGGGGATGCTGTTCTTCAACGATGAGGGTACCGAGAACGGCGGTCTGATCTTCGGTGGACAGAAGAACAAGGATGGCACGGTGTCCAGCTACGGCCACCTCAGCTTCGACCGTTACGAGCAAGATCAGGAGCTCAATCTCGAATACCTGCAGGATGGAGCCGGCCAGAGCACCAAGCTTGCCTTCCTCGATCAACCGGACTGGCCGATAACCGACGCACTCAAACTGCCCCGGAGTCATTGGCCTCATTTTGCCGCGACGCATCCCCACGGCACGCCGCGTCTCATGATGTCGCGGGCTCAGGACGGCTCGGTTTCCCTAGGGCTGAAGGACAAGCAGGGGCATACGCGGATACTGATCAAGGTCGCGTCGGATGGCACGCCCGTGATCGAGCTCCTCGACTCAAGCGGGAAGGTCGTCAGTCAGTTGTCGCAACCGCGATAAAAACCACGAAGTCCCGACTGGGACGCGGCACCAAGCCCCACGTCCTGTGCGCGGACCACCAGTCATCGAGCAAGCTGCGGCTGCTCTTTCAGCGACGTATCGCACTCGCCGGTGCAGAAGCAACCGACGACTCGTCAGGTCGCGACCGCTAATCCAACAGCGGATGCTCCTCGGGTAATTGATGCGCATACCAAGCCGCCAGACGATGTCGAATCGTCTTATCGCCGACCTGGTCTTCGGGCATTGGCGAGATCACCTTGTCATGTACAAGTAAGCGATATACGTATAGCGCTTTGTCGCTTGCCGAGTCGGTCGCCTCGAACTCGACCGCCTTGCGCTCCTCCGCATATTTGACACCGGCGCTCAAGGCCGCCTTGAACAATTCTGCTTCGTGCTTGAACTTTTTCTTCACGTCTACCTCAAGCATTGATCGCGAGCGACGCTTCCGGAGGCCGGCGGAAGGCTGGCCGAGAAAGAACTCCTCGATCTGAGAATGTCGGTCACCTGATAGAGGTCGAAAACGATCGAGCAGTGAGGAACATTCAAGGCGGAAATCGTGACGTCGGTAGGCAATGGTTGAACGCGGGCTTCGCTGGGCATTGGAACTCCGCGGTTCTCGTGAGCGATAGACTTTCGCTTCCAGTGAGACGCCTTGCAACAAGCGAACGGCCTCAACCGGGCGGCTTGACAAGCCACCTGTCCTCAAACGGGTCATACAGACCGCGAAGCGGGAAGTGCTCGTGAATGAGGAGGAAATCGCTGCCGTTCCCGGTCGCAACCACCGCCTCGTTTGCGATGGCGATCGAGGCGATTGCGAGGTCGGCGCCCGTTTTTGACTTCTTGGCGCCGGGATCATTTACGAGAAAGTTGCGTAGGGGCGGTGTTTCATACATCCGGCCTAGGAGCAGCGCGGCATCCGTGTGCAGAGGCAAGACCTGCGGTCTGCCCACTTCCAGGAGCCCTTCGAGCCACTGTTGCACACTCTGCGCAGTTGCGGCATCGGAACGCCGCGCGCGCCCGATGCCAATCTGAACTTCCATGATCGTTACGGACGTGGTGGCCAGCTCTTGCCAGCCGACCTCGCCCATCCACGCGGCCAGAGTCGGATGGGGCTTCTTCTTCCGGAGATTGCTGATGACGTCCGTGTCCAAGACGAACATGTCTCAGTCCTTCAGATCCACGTTTCTCGGCCGTAACAGCGGCGAGCCCTCCGTCCTGACGCCACGCATGGCAACGTCGAACGCGTCATCTCCCTCGCCAGCGTAACCGGACCCCACCAGGTAACTCTTGAAGTTGGGCTTGGTCTCCTCGAAGTACTCCCGGGAAACCACAACCACCTCCCGGCCATCACGCCGACGGACGAATTGCGGCCGCCCTTCCACAGCGGCATCGACCACATCGGAGAACCGGTGCCGAGCTTCTGCGGCTTGCCAAACGTCGCCCATGAGTCGCCTCCTCATCTGTCGCCAACGCATTGAAGCAGTCGTCACGCTAATTGTCAATTGGAGTGACATTTCAGATGTGACTTACTCCGCTGTGCCGTTTGCCGGGCTGAAGGGCTGAAGCGGGGGGTGGGGTATCTTCAAATCGCCAAAATTGGGGTATCCGGTGTCGGACGTCCGGTCGTACCCCAAAAAATACCCCATTTAATTTGTGGCTGCCCCTGCAAGACCCTGGCGCTCTGCGGCCCTCACTGGCCTTCGGCAGAGCTCACGCGGGACTGAGTTAAGCACTGGAATTCATTGGCCTATTTTGGACCTTGGTGGACTTCCGACCCGCCAGATCGGATTATTGCTTGTCGCTCGTAATTTATTGATTTTTAACGAATTTTTAGTAATGGCGGAGAGGGTGGGATTCGAACCCACGTGCCGGTTTTACCCGACCATCCGATTTCGAGTCGGCGCCGTTATGACCGCTTCGGTACCTCTCCGGCCTGCCCAAAGCCGGGAAACGCCGCATTATGGTGAACGGGCGTGCGTACCGGGACCCAGGCGATGGGAGCTGGTATTCTAGCCCAAGCATTTGAGGCCAGTGGGGATTTGCATTGACGCTGTCAGGCGCCCGTAGACATCTCCGGCCTGCCAAAGGGAGGGTGGCGATCGCGCTCGTAGCCGCCGCGCTGCTCGCGAGCTGCTCGCCGGCCCCCTCCGCCCTGCAGCAGATCCGCGCCCGTGGCGAGCTGCGGATCGTGACCCTGAACCTGCCGACCTGCTACTACCTGGGCGCGCAGGGCCCCGAGGGGCTGGAATACGACCTGGCCACCCGGTTTGCCGCCCAGCTGGGCGTCCGCCTCAAGATCTACACCGTCCCCAATGAAGCTGCCATCCGCTCGGAGCTGGCCTCCGGCCAGGCCGATCTTGCGGCGGCTCAGCTCACTGCCAACGCCTCATGGTGGCGAGTGGCGAAGGCGTCGGCCCCGTATGCCGAGGTTCCGCAGCTCGTGGTCTACCGCCGCGACGAGACTCAGCCGCGCGACACCCTGCAGCTGGAGACCGCCAGGCTGGCCGTCCAGGCCGGCAGCGCCCAGGAGCAGCTGCTCGCGAGGATGAAGGAGATCCTGGCACCGCACCTCACCTGGGTGGAAACGGCACCGAGCTCCGCGGACCCATTGGAGGACGTGGATTCGGGGCAGGCCCGCTATGCAATCGTCGATGCCCGGACGTACTCCTACGCCCATCATCTCTATCCGGACATCAGAGTCGGTTTCGGCCTGCCCGAAAAGCGCCCGATCCAGTGGCTGGTGCGCCGGGGAGACAATGACCTGCTCCTCGCGGTGAATCGTTTCTTCCAGGTTGAAAAGACCACCGGCGAGCTCCCCCGTCTCATGCAGAAGGACTCCGGGGATACCAGCTCATTCCAGTACGAGGAGCTGCGCCTCTTCCAGGCCTCCCTGACCCAGCGCCTGCCGCATTACCGCTCCTGGTTCCAGCAGGCCGCCGCCCAGTATGGGGTCGACTGGCGGCTGCTCGCCGCCATCGGCTTCCAGGAATCGCG
>DATAXF010000136.1:0-30080 GCA_036273095.1 Steroidobacteraceae bacterium
GGCACCGGGTCAATGCCGGTGCAGGCCTTTTTTTCGAACATTTATGAAAATTGCAACCTTCAATGTCAATGGCATCGGCAGCCGCCTGCCGGCGCTCCTCGAATGGCTCGGCCGGGAGTCGCCCGATGTCGCCTGCCTGCAGGAGCTCAAGGCTCCGGATGCCGCCTTCCCGGTGGCTGCCCTCAAGATGGCCGGCTACGAGGCGGTGTGGCACGGCCAACGCTCGTTCAACGGCGTTGCCATCCTCGCCCGCGACAAGCCGCCGGTCGAGATCCGCCGCGGTTTGCCTGGTGATCCCGACGATACGCACAGCCGCTATATCGAGGCCGAGGTCGGTGGGGTCGTGATCGGCTGCCTCTACCTACCGAACGGCAATCCGCAACCGGGTCCGAAGTTCGACTACAAGCTGGCCTGGCTGAAGCGGCTCGTCAGCCATGCAGAGACGCTGCGTGCTCTCGGCAAGCCGACCGTGCTCGCCGGCGACTACAACGTCTTGCCGACCGACTTCGATGTCTACGATCCGACAAACTGGCGCAAGGACGCTCTCATGCAACCGGAAAGCCGGGCGGGCTATCAGCGTCTGCTCGATCAGGGCTGGGTGGACGCCTTGCGGGCGCGTCATCCGGGGGAGCGGATCTACACGTTTTGGGATTTCTTCCGGGACCACTGGAAGCGCAACGCGGGACTGCGCATCGACCATCTGCTCCTGAGTCCGGACCTTGCGCCGCGGCTCATCGATGCCAACGTCGACAGCTGGGTGCGGGGCGGTGAGAAGCCGAGCGATCACGCGCCCACATGGGTGCGGCTCGCTCCGCCGTGACTCACCTTCACCGGGAACCCGGCGGGTACTTTTTGCATTTCTACTCCGATTACCTAGAGTAGGCCGGTGACCGGTCCGACGCGCAGCGACAAACTGGCTCTGACGGACATCGCCCTGTTTCTGGACGTTGATGGCACACTGCTCGAGATAGCCGCAAGTCCACAGGCGGTGTCGGTTTCCGACGACGTGCGGGAACGCCTCCAGGAGCTCTTTCGGGCCGGCGGCGGGGCGGTTGCGCTCGTCAGCGGACGCGCGCTCACGGATCTCGATGCGCTGTTTACGCCCATGAAGCTGCCGTCGGCGGGTCTGCACGGCTTCGAGCGACGCGGCGCCTCCGGCGCCTATGGCAGGCGGCCGCTCCCGTCCGCCGCCGCGCTCCAGGACGCGCGCGTGGCGATGTTGGATCTGGCGCAGCGGCACCCGGGGCTGCTCGTGGAGGACAAGCGGTTCGCGCTGGCGCTGCACTACCGCAAGGCGCCGCATCTGAAGGAGGCTGTCATGAAGGCTATGGAGGAAGTATCGGCCCGGCTCGCCGGAGAGCTGGAGCTGCAGCACGGTAAGATGGTCGTGGAGCTGCGTCCCGCCGGCGCGACCAAGGCGGAGGCCGTCGGCGCGTTCCTCGCGGAGGCGCCGTTCGCCGGCCGCCGCCCAGTCTTCATCGGCGACGATCTTACGGATGAGCCGGCGTTCGAGCTCGTAAACCGCCTCGACGGGCTCTCGGTGGTCGTAGGTCCCACTCGGCCTTCCGCGGCGCACGCTCGTCTCGCGGATGTCAACGCCGTCCATGGCTGGCTCGCACAGTTGCAGGCGGAGCCGGCAGCCGCGCTGGACCAACTGTCCGCGCCACGAGGCGCCCGCTTGCGGAGTCAGTCCTGATGGCCCGCCTGATCAACGTCTCCAACCGCGTGCCGCTCGCGAAAACCGCGGCGCCGGGAGGGCTCGCGGTCGGCGTGCTCGCCGCAATGCGCGCGCGCGGCGGGCTCTGGTTCGGCTGGAACGGCGAGACCACCAGCCAGGAGCCCGGAGAGCCGGAGATCACCAGCCGCGAGTCGCTGAGCTACGCCACCATCCCCCTGCCGCAGACGCTCTACGAGCGTTACTACAGCGGCTTCGCCAACGGCACTCTTTGGCCGCTTTTTCACTACTTCCTCGCGGGCTTTCGCTACGAAGACCAGGAATACGCCGCCTACGAGCAGGCCAACGCACTGTTTGCATCGCGGCTGTCGCCGCTGCTCGAACCGGGCGATCTGATCTGGGTGCACGACTATCACCTGATCCCCCTGGCGGAGAAGCTGCGCGCGCAGGGCGCACGCCAGCCGATCGGCTTTTTCCTGCATATCCCTTTCCCGCACTACGAAGTGCTGCGCGCGCTGCCGACATATGCCGAGATCCTGCGCGGGCTGCTGGCGTACGACCTGATCGGATTTCAGACGGAGACCGATCGCTCGAGCTTTCTCGGTGCGGCACGCATCCTCTGGGGCTCCGAGGCGGTCGGGGAGGGTGGCTCCGTCACCGCCGATGGCCGCACGACCCGCACCGGCGTCTACCCCATCGGCGTCGATGTCGATGCAATCGCGCAGAGCGCGGCCAAGGCGTCAGGCTCGGCACCGGTGCAGCGGATGATGCAGAGCCTGGTCGGCCGGCGGCTCATCGTGGGCGTCGACCGGCTCGACCACAGCAAGGGGCTGCTCGAGCGCTTCCAGGCATACCGGCAGTTCCTCGAGAGCTATCCGGAGCAGAGCGGCCAGGTCACCTTCCTGCAGATCGCCCCGCTGGGGCGGCAGAAGGTGCCGGCCTACTCTCAGATCCGCGGCTCGCTCGAGCAGAGCTCGGGGCGCACCAACGGCCGCTTCGCGGATGCCGACTGGACGCCCATCCGTTATCTCAACCGCAACTTCCCGCATGCAACGCTGATGGGATTCCTGCGGGCCGCCCAGGTGTCTCTGGTGACCGCATTGCGCGACGGCATGAATCTCGTTGCGAAGGAGTTCATTGCCGCGCAGGATCCCGAGGATCCGGGCGTACTGGTACTCTCCAATCGCGCGGGCGCGGCCTGCGAGCTTACCGAGGCGCTCCTCGTCAATCCCTACGATACCCGGGGCATCGCCCGCGCCATCCAGCGCGCGCTCACCATGCCGCTCGCGGAGCGCCGCGCGCGCCATGCGACTTCCCTCGCCACTTTGCGCGAGAACGACATCCACCGCTGGCACACTCGCTTCATCGACGACCTGCAGGCGGCGAAGGGACGGGCATCCTCGCGCAGGAGCGCGGAGCCGACGGAGCTCGCCGCCTTCCGCGGCCACCACTGATGATCCTCAGGCGCGTGCGCGCGCGATAGAGCCCCGCAACACCAGCTCGAGATCGAGGCGCGGGCGCGGGATGGGTCGCGGCCAGCCGCGGCGGTGCGGCCGGTGTTGGATGATGAGGTCGGCGGCGATCCGCGCGATCTCCCGCACCGGCTGGCGGACGGTGGCGAGCTGGGGCCACATCATGCTGGCGATCGGCGCGTCGTCGAAGCCGGCGATCGACAGCTCCCCCGGCAGCTCGAGTCCCAGCTGCCGCGCCGCGCAGGCGGCGGCCGCCGCCATGTCGTCGTTGCTGGCAAAGATCGCCGTCGGCGGCGCGCTCGAGCCCAGAATGCGCCGCGCGCATTCGAGGCCGTCGGAGAACTCGAAATTGCCGGTCTGCACCAGCTCCGGCTCGATGCTGACGGCGCGTGCGTGCATGGCGTCCGCGAAGCCGAGATAGCGCTGCTCCGTCGCCCGGTGCCCGGACGGCCCCAGCATGAAGCCGATTCTCCGATGCCCCTGCTCCAGCAGCTGCACCGTCATCTGCCGCGCCGCGGCGCGGTCGTCCGTGTCGACCGAGGGCGAGTCGACCGGCTCGCGCATCGGCGCGATGTGCACGGCAGGCACACCCGCCTCCGCGAGCGCCGCGCGTATCACCGGATGATCGCTCAACGGCGGCAGCAGAATGGCCCCTTCCAGCCGCAGTTGACGCACGAGCATGCTTACATCGCGCGCCATCTCCTTGCTCGAGATGTCGAGCGGCTGCACCATCAGGTGCAGGTCCGATTCGCGGCAGCGCTGCACGGCGCCGGTCTGGAACTCGTTGAGGTAATCGCCCGGCTTGTCGTAGAAGAGACCGATGAGGAACGAGCGCGCGCCCGCCAGGCCCCGCGCGTTGAGATTTGGCTGATAATCGAGCTGCTGGATGGCCTCGAGAATGCGCGCGCGCGTTTCCCCCCGGACGCCACGCTCGTTGTTGATCACACGCGAGACCGTTTTCGGAGAGACCCGGGCGCGATCCGCGACCATCTGGATGGTCGCCGGTCCCCGCCGCTCGCTCGTCTCTTTGCTCATCGGAGTACGATAGAACAAATGTCAACGCTGTCAACCGGCGCGTCCGTCCTCGATCTCCTCGTCGTGGTGGTATGCGTCGGAGGCATCGTCGGGTTCGGGCTGGCCGTCTCGCGCCGCCGGGCGAAGGCGGAAGAGTATTTCCTCGCTGCCCGCGCCTCGCGCTGGCCGGCGATCGGGCTCGCGCTCTTCGCTTCCAACATCTCCTCGACGGCGATCGTGGGGCTGGCCGGCGCCGCCTACGTCATGGGCATCTCCGTGTACGACTACGAATGGTCGGCCGGTGTCGTGCTGGTCTTCTACTGCGTTTTCCTGCTTCCCTTCGTGTTACGCAGCCGCGCCTACACCATGCCGGAATTTCTAGAACGCCGCTACGATGGGCGCGTGCGCCTGTATTTCGCCGCGCTCAATGTGTTCCTCAACGTTTTCGTGGATTCGGCGGCGGCGCTCTATTGCGGCGCGCTCGTGTGCCGGATGCTGCTGCCGGGGCCGCCGCTCTGGGCGATCATCGCCGTGCTGGCCGGCGCGGCAGGTCTCTACACGCTGGCGGGCGGCCTGCGCGCAGTGATCTACACCGAGGCGGCGCAGGCCGTGTTGCTGATGGCCGGCGCGGTCACCATCTCGGTCGCCGCGCTCACTCGCGCGGGTGGCTGGCGCGCCATCGCGCACGGGGTCGATCCGGCAATGCTGTCGCTGATCCGGCCGGCCGGCGATCCCGGCGTCCCCTGGCCCGGGCTCGTACTCGGCATCCCGGTGCTCGGGTTCTACTACTGGTGTACCAACCAGTACATGGTGCAGCAGACATTATCCGCGCGCAGTCTCGACGACGGCCGCGGCGGCGCGCTGTTCGCGGGTCTGTTGAAGCTGAGCGTGCTCTTCCTGATGATCCTGCCCGGCACCTTCGCGCTCGTGCTCTTCCCACACCTGCAGCGCCCGGACCTGGTATATCCGACACTGATGCTGCGTCTCCTGCCCGCAGGATTCGTCGGACTCGTCGCGGCCGGCTTCATCGCCGCCACCATGGCCGCGGTCGCCTCCACACTCAACTCCGCCTCCACCATCATCACCATGGATGTGGTGAAGCGGCTTGCTCCCGGTCTGCCGGAAGGTCGGATCGTCCTCATCGGGCGCCGCAGCGTGGTGGCGCTGCTCCTCGTGGCAGTGCTCTGGGCGCCGGAGCTGACCCGGTTCGGTACCCTCTGGCAATATCTGCAGGCGATGCTGGCGTATGCCGTGCCACCTATCGTGGCGTTGGTTCTCACCGGCACGTTCTGGCGGGGCGCCAATGCGGCCGGCGCGGCGGCTACTCTGGTGCTCGGCACGGCCTGTGGCATCGCGCTCTTCGTCGCGAATGTGCCGCTGCACCTGCTGCATCTTCACTTCCTGTATGTCGCGCCGCTCCTCCTGGGTCTGGATACCGCCATTCTGGTCGTCGCGAGCCTGTGGAATCGTGCGCCGGCCTCGGCTGCGGCCGCGGAGCTCGTCTGGACTCCCGCGCATTACCGCGCTGAGACGGCGCGGCTGCAAACCGTTGCACCGTGGCGCAACTACCGGGTGCAGGCAGCAGTGCTGCTGATCCTGACGGCCATCGTCGTGGTGATTTTTAGATAGGCCAAAACAGGCCCGCCGCCGTCTGCTAATCGGCGGCCGCGCCTACCGCGACCCACGCGAGGTCGGCGTTGGAAACGGATTCCAGTTTGAACGTGCGCGCGGCGGCCGCCATGCGCGTCAGTGCCTGTGGCAGCGGCATCGGCGGCTTGGTGTCGCCTTTCTTGACTTTGTGGAACCGCACCGGGTTGATTCGGGCGACCACGTAGTTGCGCAGATATGGCGACTTGAAGCCGCGCTGCTGCAATGTGGCGATGATCTTCTTCACCTGGGCATCGATTTCCAGCAGCCGCGCGGCGTAGTCTTCCCGCTCCCGCAGGCTGGCGGTGAGCGGCTTCTCGGCGAAGCGGTCGACCTTCTTCAGGAGCGAGCTATAGGCGCCGCCGGCAAAGCGCGATGAGCGCTCATACACCACTCCCAGGGTCAGAAGCTCGGGGGCCTCGAATTCCGCCGCCAGCGACGACTCGCTGCCGCCCTTCTGCCGCTTCGCCAGGCTGCGCGCCATGCGGATCACTTCCAGGCTCCGGTCGCGCAGGTTGTGCGCCTTTTCGGTGTTCAAAGCCAGGATGCGATACGCCAGCGCCTCATCCGGTGAGATGAGCGCCGTGATCTGCCGCAACCCCAGCACTTTGGCCGCCGCCAGGCGGTGCCGGCCGTTCGGTGTCCAGAGCTTTCCTTCCTCGCCGCGCACCACGATCAGCGGATCGAGAAATGCGGCCGTCTCGCCTATCTTTTCCGCGAGCCGCTTGGCGTGCGTGGGCGAGAGGTCGCGCTGGAAAGGTGTCGGCTGCACCGCCGCGAGCGGTATGCACGCGAGCAGCAGCGGCCGCCCGCCCATCGGCTCGTGATACGCGCCGATCGGGGCCCCGCCGGCCTCCCGCACCAGCGCCACCAGCTCCGCGACCTCGGGGCTGTCGATCGCGACCGCAACCTGAGACGCCTCCAGGCCGCGCAGCTGCGCTCCCGGAGCGAGCTTCCCCTTTGCGCGCTTGGATTTCGATGCAGGCCGGCCGGGTGTGCCGGAAGTCTTCTTGCGAGCTGCCATGGGCGGTACGGTGCACAATACAGCGGCTGTCTGCAAGTCGGCTGGTGTGGACGTGGACATCGTATTGCAATCACCGCGCGCACCCGCCGGGGTCCTTCCGGCGCTGCGCCTCGATTCTCAAGGACGCGCGCACGTCGATTTGCGCGCGGTGCTTGCGCTCGCCCTGCCGCTCATGGCCAACAGCGCGGTGCAGATCGTTCTGAATCTGACCGACATGTGGTTCGTGGGGCACATCTCGACTGACGCCCTGGCCGCCGTCGGTGCGGTGCAGTGGATGATTCTGGCGCTCGTCTATGTGATCGGCGGCGCCGGCATGGCCGTGCAGACGCTTGCCGCCCACGCCCACGGAGCGCGCCGGTATCGACGAGCGGCACAGGCTGCCTGGACGGCGCTCTGGCTGACTCTCTTTTTCGCACCCATCTTCATCGCACTCGGGGCCGCGGGCAGGGGAATCCTGGCGCCGTTCGGCTTCGCGCCGCACATCGCTGACCTGGCGCAGAAGTTCTGGTATCCCCGCGTCGGCGGCGCCTCCTTCGGTGTTGCGGCGTTCGCAATGATCGGATTTTTCAACGGTATCGGCCGCCCGCGCGTCAGCTTTTTCGTGGCCATCTCGACCGCAATCACCAACGCCATTTTCAACTATGTCTTCATCTTCCAGTTGGGGTGGGGCGTTGCGGGCTCGGCGTGGGCGAGCAATGTCGCGCAGGCGGTGGGATTCGCCATGGCATTCAACCTCTTTCTCAGGGTGCCATTCCGCCAGTCCCACAAGTCGCACCTGGCATGGCGCCCTCGGATGCGCCTCTTCCGCGAGCAGCTGAGTCTGGGGTTGCCGATGGGCATGATGCCCGCGGCGGACGTGCTCGGTTTCTCCGTGTTCCAGATGATGGAGGTGCGTTATGGCACCGTCGCCGGCGCAGCCACACAGCTGGTGTCCGTCCTGACCTCGATCGCCTACATGCCGGGGATCGGCATCGCGACCGCCGCGACCACCCTCGTCGGACAGTCGATCGGCGCCGGTGACCGGAATTGGGCGATGCGGCTCGGCACCCGCGTGATCCTGCTGGCGGCGCTCGTCATGGGGGGCATCGGCCTCGCGCTCGCGGTCGCGGGACCCTGGCTGCTGCCGCTTTTTGCCGGCTCGCACGACCGCAACGCCGCCGCGGCGGCGGCCCTCGGCATCCATCTTCTCTGGCTGGCCGCGGCCTATCAGTTCTTCGACGGCCTGAATCTCGGCAGCAGCATGTGTCTACGCGGCGCCGGTGATGTCAGGGTGCCGGTGGCGCTCGTCTTCCCGGTCTGTTGGCTGGTGTTCCTGCCGCTGGCACACATCCTCATCTTCGCGCCCGGCCAGGGGTGGTTTCACTTCCTGCCGCAACTGGGATATGGCGCCCCGGGCGGCTGGGCGGCAGTGCTGGTTTACATCGTCCTCCTCGGCATGACGCTTTACCTCCGCTGGCGCTCGCGCGCCTGGCAGCGGATCCGGATCTGAAATCGCGCACCGGGCTGCATTTGCAGCGCGAACGTGCTCATAGTACTATCTACGACGTCCGTAGTAGATAAGGTGCGCGCGATGGCCAAGTTGAGCAGGCTCGAACTGAGCGTCATGGAAGCGCTCTGGAAGAGTGGGCCCGCATCGATACGGGAACTCCAGCAGAGTTTCCCCGCGCGGGGGCGTCCGGCGTACACGACGGTGCAGACCATCGTCTACCGCCTGGAGGGCAAGCGGGCGGTGAGGCGCGCAAAGAAAATCAGCAATGCTCACATCTTCGAAGCAGTCCTATCGCGTGGCGCGGCTCACCGGAGCCTCATCGAAGACTTCCTGGGTCTGTTTGGGGGTAGCACACAGCCCGTGATGGCGCACCTCATCGAAACCGGGAAGTTGACCCTGGAGGACATCCAGGAGGCCGAGCGTACGGTGCGCGAGATCGCCAAACGAGGGACACGAACATGATGGCCGCCGTACTCAATCATCTTTGGCAGTCGACCCTGTGCCTGTTTGCGGCTGCAGCGCTCACCTTGCTGTTGCGTCGCAACGGCGCGCACAGCCGCTTCTGGCTGTGGTTCGCCGCTTCGGCGAAGTTTCTCGTGCCGTTTGCACTGCTCCTCACCCTCGGACAGCAGCTCGCACCTCACGAGGCGCTGCCGGACCGTGCGGGGCCAATCACTGTAATACCCGAGGCCTTGAACGCACAGCGACTGGCCGTTCCCTTCAAGGAAGCGGCGTCGATCAAGGCCACTGCGACGATTCCGTGGGATGAGATCGTCATCGTGGTATGGGGTCTTGGGGTGTGTGGACTCCTGCTGAACTGGGCTTTGCGCTGGCGGCAACTACGGGTGCTGGTCCGCAGCTCGCCACTGCTGCCGCTCGCCGCCCCGGTGCCGGTGCGATCCGCTCCCTCGACATTCGAGCCCGGGCTCGTTGGAATTCTTCGCCCGGTGCTTCTGCTGCCGCAGCGCCTCGCCGACAAGCTGTCTCTCGAGGAGGTCGAATCGATTCTCGCTCACGAGCTCTGTCATCTTCGGCGCCGCGACAATCTGACTTACGGCATCCACCTGCTCGCCCAGACCATATTCTGGTTCTATCCGCCGATCTGGTGGCTGGGCAAACGTTTGCTCGCGGAACGCGAGCGCGCCTGCGATGAGGCTGTGTTGGCCGCCGGCCACGAGCCTCGGATCTACGTCGAGAGTATCCTGAAGGTCAGCCGGTTCTACATCGGCGCGCCTGTTGTCGGCATTGCCGGCGTGTCGGGACTCGACCTCAAGGAGCGGGTACGGGGCATCATGGAAGGCTGCAGGACCATCCCGATCAATGCCGCACAGAAGGCCCTCGTGGGCGCGGTTGCCACGGTGGTGATTGCTCTTCCTGTCGGCTTCGGGTTGCTGCTCTATCCGGTAGCCAACGCGCAGGGGGCGGGGTCCCGCACGCCGCAGGAGATCGCCCGGGAGGACTACGAGCAGTCGCGACCTCAGAAAGAAGTTCCCTTCGATTCCAAAGACTTCGACAAATACGTCGGCTACTACCAGTTCGCGCCCATGTACTTTGCCCACGTCGTCCGGGAAAACAATCGCTACTACTTCGACCTGACGGATGACGATGCCCTGGAGATCTTTCCCGAAAGCGCGACGAAGTTCTTTTCCACTATTCGCGTGTCGCAGGTCAGATTCGTGTCAGACGCAACCGGTGGCGTAAGCGGCCTGGTCCTGTATCGTGACGGATTCTTGCGACCGGCAAAAAGGGTGGCGGAATCTGTCGCGACCCGGGCGGAAGCCGAGCTGCGGCAGCGTATCAGGAACGATGTCCCGAGCCCGGAAACCGAGGCTTACGCGCGCCGGATGATCGACGGCATGGAGCGAGGCGAGCCCGATTACGACGACATGGGGCCGGTTCTGGCCTACGCGAATCAGCTGAATCTGGCCAGGATCCGCGCGCTGATGCTGAGGCTGGGCAAGTTCGAATCCGTGGCGTTTGACAAAGTGGCTGCGAACGGTTGGGACGTTTATGAAGTGACATTTGCTCATGCGCGGGTGGAGTACAACATTACTCCGCTCGCGTTCTCCTCCGACGGGAAGATAACCGCAGCCTACTTCGGCCAGGTGCCCTAAGCGGATGAACGGCCGCCGCCGGAGGGAAGCCGGCGCACCTGTCCCGGAGCCCCGAGAGCGCAATCGAGCTGCGCGCGGTCCCAACTGCCGGCGTCCGCGGCCGCGGCGTACGTGCTCGCGAGGAACTCCAGCAGCGTGACGTCGGGATCCGCAGCGGTGCGGACGGAGTCGTAGGGCAGGATGAACTCTCCGAGTGCGGCGTCGAATGAGGCGCCGGCCGTCACCGGCCGATCGCGAAAGCCCGGGGGCTCGGGATAGGCGTAGGAATAGAAAGCGGGCCGAGGATAAGCGTCATTTCCGGGCCAGAAGCCGGCGCTGCTCACCTCATGCGAGTATGCCTCCCGCGCGACGTCGTCCGGCAGGCCCGGGATTCCGCCCGGATGCGGCGGCGCCGCTCTCCCGGAGAAGCGCGTGACGGCGAGGTCGAAGCTGCCCCAGAAGAAATGGACCGGACTCACCTTGCCGAGGAAGCCGCTGCGGAAATGCTTGAAGATCCGGTCGACCTGCACCAGGACCCGCCAGAACGCGTGGACGGCCGCGGCGTCATATGAGCGGTGGGTCCGGTCACGGGAGAAGGCGATCGGGTTTGCAACCTCGTTCGGTTTCTCGTTGATTCTGACGCTCACGCCGAGACTGTTCAGGAGGCCCATCAGTCGCTCGTAGAACTCGGCGACGGACTGCGGCTGCAACGCGAGCAGACGTTCCTCGCCGAGACTCGTGCGCATGCGGAGGCAGTGCGCGATGAAGTCGAATTCCATCTCCAGGATCTCCGCTCCGGCGGGGATGGGCGAAGTTCCGAGTCCACGGGCGGTCACGTAAAGCGGTACCTGCCACCCGTGATTGACCCACGGGGTTAGAGCGAGCCGCAGCTTGCCTGCGATCTGCGTCCAGAGTTGCAGCGTGGCGGCCGTCTCGCGCCAATTCGCGTACGTAAGTTCGGGCCAGAGATCGGATTGGATCATGGGATTGCGCCTCCACTCTGCCGATAGGATAAGTCAACTGTCGCCGCTGTCCGAGCGCTTCCTTTCGTCGTTGGCTCCCTCATGGTGGTCTGCCCCGGCCTGTTCTGGCACCCTGTTGTGGCAATCTGTTGACTCATGTACCGTTGATATCCTCGGAGGATCCTTGGGGGGGTTGCAGATGACCAAGTCACCGCTCATGTCAGTCGCGCTGGTCTCGGCATTCGCCGCCGCGGCAGCGGGTTGCGCCCATCAGCCGTCGGCGCCGGCGTCGGTCTCCGGTGAACTGACTGTGATGCAGATGGCAAACGAGGAGGGTTACACCACACCGATGGTTGTCGATGGCAAGACCCTCTATTGCCAACGTGAGGAGCTGACCGGCTCGCTGGTCCCGAAAACGGCTTGCGTCAGCTCGGATGAGGTGGTGGCCAGGGCGCGGGCGCAGGGCGATCTCCTCAAGTACATGGCGAGCCCGCCGAACGCTGTCCAAAGGCCGGGCGGCTAGAACCCGGGTTCCACCGGGGACTAGCGGTCCTTGCGGGGCGGAGTTCCGCGCGACTTGCCCGATGATTGGTTGTAGGGATCGTAGCCGCCGCCCGGATCCCTATCCTGATCGGACTGGATGCGCAGCTCCTCGTCCTTCTTGTCTTCCATCTCGAGGTGCGGCGCCTCGAGTTTCTTCAGCAGCCGCGACGTGGCTTCGAGGGCGTTTCGTCCCGTATCCTTGAGCCAGTCCCACACTGCGTTGCCACGCTCATCGTGGCGGACGCGGCCCGATGGGACCGGATCGTCCTTCGGACTCGACTTGACGGACCCCGCCGCCGCGTGGCCCGGCGGGGTGGATTTCGGCTTGGATCTTTGCGGAGGATCCACGGTGCGGCCATCCGATGCTCAAACACGCCCATCCGGACTATAGCGGAGTTCCCGCAGGCGCACTACCGGCCATAATAGCGGCGGTATCGACGATAATACCGAGCATAAGACGCCGCTCAGCGTCGCGAGCAATTGTAAGAGGATAGCTTAACGTCTTCCCCTCCCTCAAGGGAGGGGATTTCCGTCTCCTGGAGGCCGACGTTCCGGCCCAAGACGAGGATATTGATAGCCGAGTTGATGTCTCGATCATGCGAAGCACCGCATCCGCCACAAATCCAGTCTCTTACTACGAGGTCCTCTCGACCTTTTGGGCCGCCACATGCACCGCACGCGGAACAGACCTGCGTGGTCAATCGCTCGTCAACCTCGAGGTACTCTGCCCCATGCTTGATAGCTTTGTAGTGGAGCTGGGATCGAAGCTGCGACCAGCCGGCATCGAGCACGGACTTCGCCAGGCTGGTTTTGGCAAGCCCACAGGAATTGACGTTGCCGACGCAGATGCGCCGGTTCTCCCGCACGAGCCGGGTGGAAAGCTCATGCAGGAAGTGCTTGCGACAGTTCCTGATCTTGGCGTGAATGGCTCGAGCGCGGGGCTTGCGCCCGGCACGCTGGGCGATGGCGAGCGCTGGCTCGTACTTGCGGTAGAGACGTGGGGCCTCGATCTTTTCGCCCGTCGAGAGCGCCGCCAAGGACTTGAGGCCCAAGTCGACACCGACCTCGCCGGCCCCGTGCTCCCTATCCTCTGGAACCTCGACTTGCAGATTGAGATACCAGCGGCCGCGGGCGTCTTGAGCGAAGCGGCCGCAGCGAAGCTCACCGTCGAGAGGGCGGCTGAGCCAGAGCCGATATCGGTGCTTGAGGAAGATCACCGCATCGCCGTCCCAGTGGATCGCGCGCGCCGCCTGGAACGGGATCCAGCCCAAGGATTTCTTCCCCCGCCATCGCGGCCGCTTGCGATGGGTATCTCGCGAGATGGCAAACTGCTTGCAGACCGCTTGCACGGTATCCGAGTGCAGGCCGAGGAGCTTACTGCTGCCGAGAGTGAGGTTGATCAGATCGAAGCCCGAGGGCCAACGCTTATTGTGCCTGCGGGCGGCCTCCTGAATCTCCCCGCAATAGTTCCAGACCCGGTTCACCGCCCGAGCCTGTTGCTCAAGGTACGGACCGGTGGTCGCATCCTTGATCCTATACCGGTAGGTCAGCATCATGGCTACATGGTCGTAGACATACGGTGCGAAAACAAGACCGACGCCAAACATCGTGCGGGCATTTTCACGCCTGACTTGCCGTCGGTCTGCGATGCTGAAACTCACGCAAGTGCAAATTCGACAGTGATCGCCAGCGCGGCTCCTCCTCGCCGTGAACGGCGAGGTTTCCGGTGCGGAGAGCTCGGATGAAAGGTCGTTTGGCATTCATCTGCCTGCCAGCCGCTCTGCTCGCGCTGGCTTCCTTCGGCGCCGCGGCGGCGGCCGCGCCGATCGGTCTGAAGGATTTTCGGAGCCTGGTGCGCATCGCGTCGCCGCAATTCTCGCCTGACGGGAGGCAAATCGCGTTCGTCTCCCTGCGCTCGGATTTCGTTCACGACCGCTACGATGCGACGCTGCGCGCGATATCCACCGAGGGGGGCGAGCCACGTACTCTGGTCGAGGACATCAGCGACATCGAGATGCCGCGGTGGTCGCCCGATGGGCGAGCCGTGGCCTTCATCGGCAAGGTCGGCGACCGGGAGGCGCAGATCTATACCGTCCCGGCTGCGGGCGGTACGCCGACCGAGCTTGGCGATGCGCCGAACGGCGTGGAGCAGTATGCGTGGAGCCCGGATGGGAGCAGCATCGCCTACGTCACTCCCGATGACTCGCCGCTCAGCGCAAAGGACCAGCGCACGCATCACGACCTCTTCACGATCCACGATGACGACTATCTGGCGGACCAGCCCGCTGTCCCGTCGCACATCTGGTTGCTCTCCGTGCGGACCGGCCAGGCGCGCCAGCTCACTCGCGGCTCCCCGAGCGTGCTCGAGACCGCGCCGCCAATCAGCGGCGGCGTCACCGCGCCATCGTGGTCGGCCGACGGCCAGTGGATCGCCTACGACCAGCAGGCGGACGCCAACGACAGCGACTCCGACCGCACCACGATAGTTGCCGTGAATGTCGCGAGCGGCCAGGAGCACCCGATCACTGAGCAACGCACCTACGAGTACGCGCCGCGCTTCGCACCGAAGGGCAACGAAGTTGCCTACCTCTACTTCCACGGACCCGGTGCGATCAGCGACAGCGACCTGTTCGTCGGCTCCCCGGAGGGCAACGCCGCCCGGGATGTCAGTGCCGACCTGGATAGAAACGTGGCCGCCGATTTTGCCTGGTTGCCCGATGCGAGCGGCGTCGTGGTGATGGCCGACGATCATGTTGGCAGCAAACTCCACGTGCAGCCCCTGCACGGCCATGGTCATGCGCTGAATCTCGGTGCTCTCAATCCCCTGGAAGTGACATCGTCGACCGCGGGCTCGCTCGCTGTCGTCGCCGATGGCGCGACTCAGGCGCCCGAGCTCTACTTCCTGCGCACGCCGGACAGCGCTCCGGTGCGTCTGACGAACGCGAACAGCGCGCTCGAGGCTTTTGCTTATCCGGCGAGCGTCGAAGTGCAGTGGCACGCGCCGGACGGACAACCGAACGACGGCATACTGACCTATCCGAATGGGTATCAGCCCGGCAAGCGCTACCCGCTGGTGGTGTTCAGCCATGGCGGTCCGGAAGCCGCCTCCAGTGAAGACTTCGATGTGCCGGAGATCGGTCCCTTGCGCGAGCTGTTCGCGGCACACGGATTTCTGGTGTTCGAGCCGAACTACCGCGGCAGCGACAATCTGGGCACCGCGCACGAGCACGCGATCTACCGCGATCCCGGCGCCGGGCCGGACAGCGACGTGATATCGGGCATCAGGATGCTCGAGGGGAAGGGCATCGTGGACGGCTCGCGCATCGCCGCGGTCGGGCACTCGTACGGCGGCTACATGACGGGATGGCTGATCTCGCACCAACACTTCTGGCGCTGTGCGGTGGTGGCCGATGGCGCGCTCGACTGGACCGAGGAGTACGAGCTCTCGGGCGCCGGCAATCTCGCCTGGACACGCGACTCACTAGGCGGCGGTCCGTGGGACAAGCAGAGCGCCGCGCTCTATCGCACCGGCTCCCCGATGACCTATGTGGGCGCCATCACCACGCCGACCCTGATCCTTTCCGGTACGGACGACACCACCGTGCCGATCACCGAGTCCTTCGCGCTCTACCATGCGCTGAGCAGCCGCGGAATTGCCGTGAAGTTCATCGGCATCCCCGGCGCCCATCACTCGCCGCAGGATCCGGTGCACGCGGAGCTCTACTACCGTGCAATCGACGATTGGGTGGCGGCGCAGCTCGGCTCGCGGTAAGGTATTCCGATGTTGACGGTCATCCTCTGGCTCATCCTGCTCGTGCTGTGCTGGCCGCTGGCCCTGTTGGCGCTGGTGCTCTGGCCTGTAGTCTGGCTTCTGACGCTGCCGTTCCGCTTGCTCGGGATCGCCGTGGAGGGTGTGTTCGCGCTCCTGCGCGCGCTTCTTTTCCTACCGGCCAGGGTGCTCGGCGGCAGACTGTAGCGATGGTCGCCGGTGACCGTCAGCGATATTCGCGCGGCAGCGGCGCGTAGGATGCCGGGAACAGCTGCTCGAGGCTCGCGAGCTTCGGCAGGTCGTTGACCTCGATGTACGCCAGGTGCGGATTCTTGATCATGAAATCCTGCTGCTCGAGGCCAACGGGGTTGAAGCCGGAGAACGCATCGACACGGGTCACGATCGGCTTGGGAAATACGCTGGTGTGGCCTAGCTGCGCGATGTACGCCTGCGCGATGCGGCGCTGCTGATCGCTCATGTAGAAGATGTCGGAGCGATAGCCGGTGCCTATGTCGGGACCCTGGCGGTTGAGCTGCGTCGGATCGTGCACGACGGAAAAGAAGATCTGCAGCAGCTTGCTGTAGCTGATCACCTTGGGGTCGAAAGTGATCAGCACCGACTCGGCACCTCCGTCCTCGTCGCTGTGCCCGGCGGTGAAGCCGGCGACCACGCGCTCGATGCCCTTGACGTGCTCGAAGATGCCCTGCGTTCCCCAGTAACAGCCACCCGCCAGGTCCGCCTTCTCGGAGGCGCCGGAGGCTCGAGTGCCGCCGAGCGTGGGTGCCGGGATGACCGTCGGCTTTTCCTGTCCCCATGCGGTGCAGGCGCCGGCGAGCAGAATGGCGATGGTAAGTGATCGCAACATGGCGACTCCTCGATGCATGGCTCAATCGCTGCGGCCGACCTGCAGACTCGCGGCCGTCCGCTCATCCGCGACCTCCAGCCTGAACTCGATCGGGCGGCAGCAGACGGTGCAGTCCTCGATATAACTCGTCGATCCGGAGCTGAGGTCGACCACGGTCTCGAAAGGCTCGCCGCAGTAAGGGCATTCCACCGTCCGCTGCTGCAGGACCGCGGAGCAGTCGCGCGTGGCGTCGCCGGGCTCGATCACCGGCTCGAGGCCGTAGAGCTCGTCCAGATCCGGCGGATTCTCCTTGCTGGCCGGCACGCTAGTAGCCCACGCGAGGTGAGTGGGCCGTGACTGCCGGCGTATTGCGCGCGGCGTCGGGGTCTGACTGCGGCGCGCGCCGTAGCGCCGAGCCGAGCATCATCGCGGCGGCATAAAGCACCACGCACACTACCAACCAGCTCAGCCACAGGAGCGGCATCGACTTGACCAGATATCCCGCGAGCAACACTGCCGGCGGCCCACCGATCGCGAGACCCAGCGCCACCGGCACGCTGTAGCGGCGGCCGCGCACGAAACGCATCCCGCCGATGGGCATGAGGAAGGCGCACGAGCCCATCATGATGGGGAACGCCGCCCGCGGGCTGAGACCCATGAGGCTCAGCATGATCAGACAGGGCGCATAGAGTCCTATGCCGAGTGTCATCAGCGCGCCGAGCACGAAGTTCCCGGCCACTGCGATCAGGAACCGCGTGCCGTAGAAGGAGGTGGCAGATCCTCCAGCCGGCATCCAATGCAGGTTGGCGCCGATGAACAGAACCGCTGCGACGGCGAGCGCAGTACCCATGCCTATCTGTACGGCGCGTCGCGGCATCCGTGCAACCACCCCGGCACCGAGCCAAGCCCCCAGAATCGAGGCAACGATCATCGCCACGAGCAACCGTGGGTCAACGACAATCGCCGCTATGAATATCAGCGCCTCGGTGAGAACCGGTAACGCATGACCGACGTTGAGCGTACCGGGGATGTCTTCGTCCGGTATTCGCCGCGTGAGCTTCAGGGCCGCCGTCGTCGGGGCGAAGTTGCCGATGCCGAGCGTATCGAAGAAGTCGGTGACGAATCCCACGGCGAAATCGAACGGTCGCGGCCCCCCGGATCCGGCGGGCGCCGACTCTTCGGCGGCAGCCAGTCGCTGCTCGAGCTGAGGCCAGCGCCAGACGTACCAAAGCGTCACCGCCGCGAGAAGCCCGAGCACTACGTGCGTAATGCCGCTCACGGCCGGCGTGAGGTATGCCGTGATCCCCACGATAGCGACAGCCAGCGCGGCTAGCAGCGCGCGCAACCCGCGGGTCATGTGTCGAACACCATTACGGCACTCATTCTGCGTCTCATCGCCGGGCTGTTCACGGCTGATGCTACACCGTATACCATTGCCCTCTCGCCGCCAACTCCACCGCAAGAGGCTTCCCCTCCGTGCCATCCCCGCAGCCCTCGCCAAATCGCCCCGGCTGATGCTCAGAAGCATCGTGCCCGGGCTCGAATGCCTGAGCGACAACATCACGCGGCCGCGCCACCGGCATTTGCGCGCTTACGCGACGGTTGTCGTCAGCGGCACGTTCGAGGAGTCGAGTTATGCGGGAAGAATCCGCGCGGCCGCCGGTGACGTGCTCATCCACCCCGATCTCGACACGCACGCGAATCATGAGGTGTCTGCGACCGTCAGCCTGATCAGGCTGCCATGGCTCGATCGTGATGGCAGCGGCAGGCTTCGCCATATGAACAGGCTGGACGAATTCGTCCGTGTCGCGGAACGGGACGTCCAAGAAGCGAGCGCGCTTCTCGTCGAAATACTCGACGGCGGGCCTCCAGGCTGTCCGGGCGAGCAAAACGATTGGCCCGACCGACTCGCGGGCGATCTCGGCCGCAACCCGTCGATGAGCCTGGGAACGTGGGCGGACTGCCATGGGTTGGCCCGCGAAACAGTCTCCCGCGGCTTCAGCAAGGCTTACGGCATCGCGCCTGAGGTGTTTCGCGCCGAGCTGAGAACCAAGGCCGCATGGTTTCGCATCACTCGCGAGTCGGAGCGGCTCGGTCTGATAGCGACCGAAACCGGATTCGCCGATCAGGCTCACATGAGCCGGTGGGTGCACCGGCTCACCGGCCTGCCTCCCCTGGCCTGGCGTCGCAGGCCATTGCTGCAGTGACTGCTCACGGTCTGCGCAAATCCCGAAGAATGCGCCTGGCATCGTTGCGGTCATCCACGATCACGGCCTGATCCGCATCCCGCTCGATGACCGCCGTGAACTGCGCAAGCTTGAATACGTCGACAAGGTGATCGGCGACCTCGTGCACGGGAAGGTAGGGGTCATCCAACGCATCGCCGACCGTGCCGGCCAGCGCCGGCGCATCGAATCGCTGCAATTCGTCTTTGAGCTTCGGCAGATCCGACAGCGCATGTTCGCGGACTCTCTCGGGGGTGCCGGGCTGAGCGTAACGAAGAAGGATGCCGGCGGCCTGCGGCTTCCCGCTTTCAGCCAGCGCATCCAGTATTCCCACGGCCACGATTTCCTGCAGCTTGGACTCCGACTCGGAGCGTATTGCATTGAAGGCAGCGTCATCGCCTGAGCGGCCCAGTTCTTCGGCGGCAGCCGCCTGCACGGCATAGCTTGGGTCTTCGTGCAGGGTCCTGATCAATGTATCGATGAGTGCGCGATCGCCAAGAAAGTTGCTCATTGCGCTCACCGCTGCCGCGCGCACACGGCTGTCGGCCTGACTCATGGCATTCAGCAACGCCTGCTTCGCCTGCCCGGACCTGCCCGCTCCGAGGCTGATGGCAGCCTGAATGCGCACGGCATAAAAGGAATCGTGGTCCAAGACGCGCTGCAGCGCCCGCACGCAGCAGCCCTGATTCTCCTTCAGCCTGTCGCCGAGCCGCTGTGCCGCCCAGAGCCGGCTCATCATATGAGGATCGTGTTGCGCCTCTTTGATCAGCTCGCCGTCCGTCTTGTCGAAGACGACGGACTTGTAAAGTATGTCGTCGGGATCGAAATCGACCCAGGCGGGCACGAATGGCAGCGGTATGTCGAACACCCGGGTGGCGCCATCATCGCGAATCCGGGTTTCCAGTCTTTGATTTCCATCCCCAAAAAACGCCAGATCGATGGGCATATCGAAAACCGGAGTATTCGCATCCACCTTCTGCGTTTGAGCGACTCTCACCACTTCCGTCTTTCTCCGCGGGTCGTAAGTGGCGCTGACGCGGTAATCGGGGTGCCCGCCCTCGAATACCCATTCATGGAAGAACCAACCGAGCTCATTCCCGGTGCTCGTCCAGATGCTTCGCAGAAGCTCGGTGGAGTCCGCCGTCCGCGCCTCGTGCGTGGTGAGGTAATAATGCAACGCCTGGAATAGCGTCTCGTTTTGCGATGCCGGCGATTGCATCGCCGCATCGCCATCGAGAACGTAACGCATCATGTCGAGCACGGCGGCGCCCTTGTCATGCGTAATCTCCTCGAGCATGTCCAGGGGATCGACATATTCGTGGGCAACCAGGGGACGGTGGCCGCGCAATGCGTCCACCCCGAGAGCGGTGTTCTGGTCGTTGTATATTTCGTAGCGATAGGCGTCGTTGCTCACGTGATACTGCGTGTATAGCGCGGTCATGTACGTGGCGAATCCCTCGTTCAGCCAGATGTTGGCCCAGTCCCGGCCCTGCGCGTAATCACCGAACCAATGCTGCCCCAGCTCGTGCGCGACCAGAGTCGTGGTCGGATCGTCAATCTCGGCTTGGGCGTCATGGAGCGCCGCATCCGTCAGCGTCGTGGCACTGACATTCTCCTGGCCGCCGAAGATGAAGTCGCGGACGGTGACCTGAGCGTATTTCTCAAATGGATATTCGACGCCGGTAGCGCGTGAAAAAAATCCAATCATGTCGGGCGTCAGGTGGAAGAGTCGTTTCACTTCCGCGTCATTGACGCCTCTGGGAACGTAGTAATCCACGGGCTTTCCCTCGTAGCTGTCCGAGGTCTTTTTCCATGGGCCTATCGCCAGCGACAACAGATAGGAGCTGTGGGGAACGCTTTCGACCCAATCGTACGTCACCCGGCCCGCCGCACGCTTCACGCTCACCAGCTTTCCATTCGAGACGACGACCTGCCCTTCGGGCACGGTGGTGATCGTTTCGCTGCGGGACATGTCGTTGGGATAGTCCCAACACGGGAACCAGTAGTGATTGAACTCCGGCTCTCCCTGTGTATAGATTTCCCTGGGTGCGTCGCGATCGTTCCTGCCGGGATTGACGAAGAAGAGTCCTATCCTGGGGTGACCGTGATAGACGATGCGGATGTTGAGCGAGTCCGAAGGCCCGTAAGTGCGCTTCAATCCGATCCACAGGCAATGGTCATCCGTCGTATGCGCCAGGGCCGCCGCCATGCCTGCCGTTCCTGCCATCGTCACGGAGTCAATGGTCAGCTCGGCGCTGTTGATGCAGAACCTGTCGAATCCGGCTGCGAAGGGCCTGATCGTCACCAGCTCGTCGCCGAACACCTCGCCCCTGGCCTGAGAGAAATGCAGGGTGAGCTTGTAGTTCTCGACGTGGTAGGTGCGGCTCGGTGCCCATTGCATCTTTCCGGGATCGCTGCTTGCCGTGCCGGCCCCGGCCACGCAGGAGCAGATCAGCGCCACGCTCAGCGCGGCCGATTTCAGCGCCGGTTTCATTGGCTTCAGAGTGCCTGGGCCGTTGCGGGACGTCTTGAACGCATTTGACCGCGGGGCGCATGTTATTATGGAGCCCACGCTGCAGGGCGCGACGATCGGGTCGCGATCCGGCGCCAGCCCCGTCGCCGCGCATGATTTTCCAACTGAGGCTACTGCTTCGCACCCTGATCCTGCCGCCTGCCTGTCTCCTCATTCTCGCTTTCCTCGGGCTGCTGCTGGCGCGGCGCTACAGGCGGCTCGGTGTGGGTCTCGCCGCGCTGGCTCTTGCTGTTCTCTGGCTCCTCGCAACACCCGTCATCGCGGATGGCTTGGAGCTGATCGCAGCTCCTTACCCGCCTCTGGACCTGTCTCACCCGCTTGCTGCGCGGGCGATCGTGATCCTGGGCGGCGGCGGTTATCGCAAGGATGCGCCGGAATATGGCGGCCCCGCGCCGCGATACGCCATGTACGAGCGCCTCGCATACGGCGCGTACGTCGCCCGACATACCGGCTTGCCTGTGCTGGTGACTGGCAACGGTGACGAGGCGGTCACCATGCGAGTGTCACTCGCCCGTGACTTCGGGGTACAGGCAAAGTGGGTGGACGAAGCCGCCGAGGATACCTACGACAACGCGCAGAACTCCGCGCGCATCCTTCGCGCCGCGAACATTACGCGCGTCGTGCTGGTTACCAGCGATACTCATCTGCGGCGCGCGGCGCACGAGTTCGCGGCGGCGGGCTTGGGCGTCGTACCCGCGCCCACCGGTGGCTGGGTCTGGGCACCGCAGCAATTCGACGCCATGACGTTCCTTCCGACCGCGTCCGGCCTGATGCAGTCGTGCAATGCCGTTTACGAATTGGTGGGCGAGGGGATCAGAGATTTCCTCGTGGCAACTCACCTTCGACATACGATCCGGTGAGTGACGCGGGCGTCGAGATCTACCGTTCCTTCTGGCGTCGGGACTGCGAGGACCGCGCTTTCATGCTCGGCGCTGTGGGCATCGCCAGCGCGATCGCGCTGCGGGAGGAGCACTTCACCCTGGAAGTCGCCGAGCCCGATGCCTTGCGCGCGTCGAGTCATCTGATTCAGTACGAGGCCGAGAACCGCGCCCCGCGGCCGCTGCCGCTTGCCCCTCCGTTGCATTCACATGCCTGGATAGGATGCGTGGGTTATGGGGCCTGGCTGCTGGGTGTTGCGTATGCCCTGTCCAACGGGCTCGTTCGTCTCGATGCATTCAACGCCGGAGAGCTGGATGCCGCGCGTGTGCAGAGCGGGCAATGGTGGCGCGCATGGACGGCACTCACGCTGCACGTGAGTGGTCCTCATCTTGCCGCCAACCTGTGCGCCGGCATCTGGTTCGGCTACTTCGCGGGACGCCAGCTCGGTGTCGGGGTCGCGTGGCTCCTGATCGTGGCGGGCGGCGGGATCGCCAATCTGGTGGAAGGGCTGCTGGGTCCGCCGTGGCACCAGTCGGTCGGCGCTTCCACGGCTGTGTTCACTGCGCTCGGCCTCATGTCGGCATATACCTGGCGGGAGCGTCTGCAGCTGCCGCAGGGCTGGGTCCAGCGCTGGGGGCCGCTCGTGGCCGGGATCATCCTACTCGGCTGGCTGGGTACCGCCGGCACGCACACCGATGTCATGGCCCATCTGCTCGGCTTCGGGATCGGCGTATTGCTCGGCGCGGCCGCAGGGCTCCCTGCCGTTCGCCGCCACTTGCACGACCTCCCGCAATGGCCCGCCGGGCTGGCCGCGATAGTCATCATGGCCGCCGCCTGGAGTCTCGCCCTCGGCAGCTGATTGCCTCACGGTCCTTCGACCGTGTACCCCATCCGCCGCAGCGTCTCGAGTGTTCCGTTCGGCCCGAGCAGCAGGTCCATGGACTGCAGCGCGAGCGTCGTCCGGTTCTGAGCGAGCGCCTGCACCGCGGCGGTCATCCAGTCCTGCTGCGCCTGGGCGACGAGCGCCCGCACGCGCGCGGACCCCGATACCGCCTCGAGGCAGGTGGCGCGATTGTCGATGTGCGGCAGCCTGCGCAGCAGGGTGACATTGCCGAGTGCCCAGGCACGGGCGCGCGCCTGCATCGGGCCGACGTCAGTCTCGAGCCGCGTCACCACCGATTGCAGACAGTCGATTTCCGCGGCGCGGGGAACCTCGGTCAGGTCCTTCATGACGTCGACCGGATCCTTCACGAGCAGCTTGTCGCGATGGACGGGCACGCCCTCCTGCCTCGCGAGGCGCAGCACGGTCTGTTGGATGTCGTTGTGAGGAGTCAGGTCGGAAGCGCTCAGGGCGTCGTCATAGAGGCGTCGCGCCGCCAGGATCGGGCGCAGTTGCTCGATGCGGCGGTCGCGCGGCGCGAAACGCAGCTTGAGTGTGCTGAAGCGCGCGTACAGGGCGGGCGGCAGCACGGCCTGCAGAGGGAGCCGGCCGGGATTCGTCTGTGCCTCGCGCCACAGGGCATAAAGGCGCAATGCGGTGAATGGATGAAAGCCGATGCCCACCGACGGCCATGCGGGAATGACCTCCTGGGTGTGCCGCAGGAGTCCCTGGATGTCTGCCGTCTGCCAGACCATGCGCTTCGGCAGCGGTTCCACGGTGCCGAGCAGCCAGAGCGCGTGCCCGTCTTTACTCACCCGCCAGAGTTTCGGGCCGTTATAGCTGCCGGAGATCACCACTTGCAGGGGCGCAGCCATCGGCGGCGCGGCCTCGCTCTGGAGGGCGGCAGCTCCCGACCTCACGGGGCAGAGGAGCGCGACGCCCGCCAGCAGGCGCATGAGGCCGCCAAGGCGCGGCAATGCGACAGACCTCACCGGAGTCGCTGCGACATCAGTTGATCGTCGGCGGAGCGAGCGGTGTCACGCCCGTCGTACGGTCGTAGATGCGGCTGAAGGTGAAGTGGATCCCATTGCCGCTCAGCCGCAACGTCATCGAGAGCGTGCCGTCTTTCGTCAGACTGAAGGTCTGGATGATCTCCTCTCCGAGCTGCGGCCTGGTGTCGATCAGGTAGTCGGTCCCCTTCCAGCCCGTGAACTGCTGTGCATCGCCCTGCACCGCGGAGATGTCGCTCTCGACGCCCGGCGTGTATTCGTCGGTCGAGTCGCCCGATACCACCGTGAAGGCGCTGGCGCTGACTTTGATCTTGAGATAGTCGCCTTGCGGCACGTTCGACATCAACTCGTCCACGGCCGAGGAGCGGGGCGGGGCGACAGCGCCGATTCCCAGGTCGCCGCCGCCTTCCGGCCCTGACGAGCTCTCGCCCTGTCCGCCTTCGCCGCCTTGCTGACCGCCGCCCGACCGCCGCCGCCCATGGCCGCCGGAACCTTGTTGCTGTCCTTGGGCCTGCTGCCCCTGGGCCGTCTCGTGCCGCGCCTTCGCCTGCTGCGCGCGCAATTCCTCGACTGCGCTGGCAAGGTCCTGGCTGTGGGCAGGATCGAGTTTCCAATCGCCGGCGAGGCGCACGCCGGAGGGCAGTTGCGAGGACAGGCGAGGCTCCCCGGCGCAGCTCGCGAGGGCTGCTGCCGCGATGAGGGCGGTGGCGCAAACAGGGACCGCACTGGCTCGGATTGACGACATCGAACGCTCGGGGGTGAGGGCGAGGGTAGCGCCGCGGAGTCAGACCGCCGCAAGAGCGCCTAAGTTCTGGATGACGCTGCCCGCGAGGCCAGCGCCTCGATCCGCTTCCAGTCGCGAGCCGCGAGCGCATCCGCTGGCGACAGCCAGGAGCCTCCGGCACAGAGGACGTTCGGCAGGTCGAGGTATGACTTCACGGAGTCCTGGGTGATGCCTCCTGTCGGGCAGAAGCGAGCCTGCGGGAAAGGACCCGCGAATGCCTTGAGCATCGCAGTGCCGCCCGCAGGGCCGGCCGGAAAGAATTTGAAACACTGATAGCCGGAGGCCAACCCCTGCATCAGCTCCGACGATGTCGCCACTCCGGGCAGATAGGGTATGGACGCCGCTGCCGCCGCGGAGAGGAGGGCGGGGGTCGCGCCGGGCGAGATCGCGAATGTGGCGCCCGCGCTTGCCGCGGCCCGCAGGTCCTCGACGGACAGCACCGTGCCCGCGCCCACCGCAATTTCCGGTACCGCTCTCGCGATTGCCTGGATCGCGGCCAGCGCCGCAGGCGTGCGCAGGGTGATCTCGACCGTGCGGAGGCCGCCGCGTACGAGGGCTCGCGCCAGGTCCGGGGCGAGATCCGCCTCCTCGATGACGACCACCGGCATGACCGGTGACAGCCTCAGGATTCGCTCGATTTCCGTGCTGGGGGACATTGGCTCCGACTCGATGCTTTGCCTACACCTGCTATCGTGCAGCAAAATGGCGTCATGCGACAGCGGGCGCTGCAAGCCCTTCTGCTGGTTCACGCCATCGAGCAGACCGATCTGGCCGGTGACGCCGTCTCGCTCGCCTTCGCGGACGGCGGCCGGATCGACATCTTCGCGTACCCGCTCGTCGGCCTCCTGCTCTGGAATCTGATCGTATATGGCCGGCTATGACTTTCGCGGCTGCTGCCGCGCCTGATCGCGGTGATTCTCAGCACACTGAGCCTCTGGCGCCGCTCCCTGACCCTGCGCACGCCGCCGTCGTTCTCGGGATATCTCACCGCCGTGCTGCGCTCTCGAGAAACGTGAGGCGGCGGCTGCCTGCCTCCAAGCGCACGCGCACGCCGAGCGGCACGGGTTGGTTCTGGGCGCCGTGACCGATCGGAAATCCCGCCGCGCAGGGCAGCCCGGTTGCGACGGCCAGCTCGCGCAGCACGTCGGCGCTCGAGTAGTCCGCGTCCTTTTCCTCGCAGCCCGTGAACGCTCCGAGGACGATGCCGCGTATCTGACGGAACACTCCTGCGAGCGCAAGATGAGTCCACATGCGATCCAGCCGGTAAGGACGCTCGCCAACGTCCTCGAGCAGAAGGATGGCGCCCTCGAGCGGCGCGAGGAACGGCGTACCCAGAAGCCGGGTGAGCACCGCAAGATTGCCGCCGATGAGTGGCCCCTCCGCCGTGCCGTCGAAATAGGTTTCCAGGCCCGTGAGATCCGCGGCCGGCGCATCGGACTCGAGAACTTCGAAGAGCCGCGCGTGCGTCTGCGCGCCGAGCTTTGGGAGCTGGGTGAGCACGGGGCCGTGAACGCTGACCAGGCGCTGCCGTTGCAGCATCTGGTGAAGCGCTGTGATGTCGGAGAAACCGATCACGGGCTTTGCGGTGGGGGCGATACCCTCCAGCTTCGGCAGCAGCCGCATCAGGCCATAGCCGCCTCGGGCGCAGAAAATTGCGCGTGCACTCGTACTCGTGAGTGCGGACGCGAGCTCGGCGAGCCGCCGCTCGTCGCTGCCCGCAAGATAACGGTGCCGCGCCAGCAGACCGGGATCGTAGTGGACCCGATAGCGGCTGGAGATGACCTCGAGACCGGCCTCGAATGAAGCGCGGTCGAAAGGGCTTGCCGGCGCGACGACTGCGACCGGATCACCGGGCCGAAGAGCGGGGTATGCGCGGTAGGGTGATAGCGAAGAAGTAGACGGCATCGGGCGGACGGTGCTGCGGCGTTAGCGCCGCATTGTCCGCCGGAATCGACTTAATCCGCCAGGGCTTTGAGGTCCCGGAGGAGAGCCGCGCGTCCGCGCTCGAGCTGGTCCAGCCTCCGGGCCGCATCTCGCAGCGCGGTGATGTTCTTCACCGGCGCTTCGTGCAGCCGTCGATAGGTGGTGCGCGCGACGAGCCACTGTCGAGTGGTCGTGGCGTAGCGCGCGGCCAGATCGCGGCGCTGGGTGACGATGAAAAGAGGACTGACCTGCATGACGGGCGAAGAATGCCATTCGTTCGTGACGGGCGTGCGACAGTCAGGCAAGCAAGCGGTGTTCCAGTACGCCATCCGGCTTCACTCCTGTGGGTTGGTTCTGCGGCCGAACTGTGACTTGCGTTCACGAAGCTGTTCCCGCCAGGCCGACAGCATGCAGCCGCCGACCACGCCGAGTACCAGGACCAGGATGGAAAGATTGCTGTTGTCGCGCGCCAGCGCGGCGAGCGCCCGCGGCGCCGATGTCAGATATTCCAGGTGCATGAGCGATCCCCCGTGCGATGCGTGTTGAACATAACACCGTGCCGGTGCGGCGGGGAAGTCTCCGGAAGGCGACTTTGCACGCGCCGCGAAAAAAATTTGAAGCAGCTCGCAGACTGACTCCAACCGCGCAGCGCGGACGGGAGCAGCGCAATTCGCGAGTTGCCGCGGGGCCTGCGCCCTCGTGGGCCGCGATTGCCGCTTCTCGTCCGAAACTGCCGCTCCTCGTCATCTCTCACTGCTGCTGCCTCTCGCTGCCTCTGCCTCCTCTACGCCCTCATCAGACCAGATAGCCTCTGAATGACGGCTGAATCGCCATGCCTCCTGCCCTGATCTTTTACTCACTGCCCGCTCACCTGCGGCGCGGTACCTTGGCCGCCCCTCACCACTCACCGGAGGCAGGGCGTGGACATCGTATTCATTCTCGTCATAGCGGCCCTTTATGCCGCCTCGCACTGGATCGCCTGGGCGATCTCGCGCCTCGGGAGCGAGTCGTGACCGTCGCGTACATCGTCAGCGGAGTGCTGGCACTCGCCCTGTGCGTCTACCTGCTATACGCCATGTTCAAGCCGGAGAACTTCTGAGATGACCGGCCAATCCCTGGGGCTGCTCGCCCTGTTCCTCGCCGTCGCGCTCCTCTGCGTCAAGCCGCTGGGGCTCCATATGGCCAATGTCCTCGAGGGACGGCCGATCTGGCCCCTCCGTGCGGCCAGGGGGCTCGAGCGCCTCATCTACCGAACCTGCGGCATCGACCCGGAAGCCGGGATGGGCTGGAGGCACTACACGGTCGCGTTGCTCGTGTTCAACATGCTCGGCGCGCTCCTCGTCTACGCCCTGCAGCGCGTCCAATATTGGCTGCCGCTCAATCCCGAGCACTTCACGGCTGTCTCGCCCGACTCCTCGTTCAATACGGCGATGAGCTTCATCACCAATACGAACTGGCAGGGCTACACGCCCGAGTCCACCATGAGCTATCTCACGCAGATGGCCGGGCTCGCGGTGCAGAACTTCCTCTCCGCCGCGACCGGCATCGTGGTCGCCGTGGCGCTCATCCGCGGCCTCGCCCGGCACAGCGCCCGGGCGATCGGCAATTTCTGGACCGACCTCACCCGCTCGACCCTGTACGTGCTGCTGCCGATCGCCTTCGTGTTCTCGCTGGTGCTCGTCAGCCAGGGCGTGATCCAGAACTTCAGCGCCTACAAGAACGTGACCATGCTCCAGCCGGTCACCTACCAGCAGCAGAAGACCGATGCCGCCGGCAATCCGGTCAAGGACGCCGCCGGCAACCCCGTGATGGCGAACGTCACCACACAGACTCAGACCCTGCCGATGGGGCCGGTCGCCTCGCAGGAGATCATCAAGGAGCTCGGCACCAACGGCGGCGGCTTCTTCAACGCGAATTCCGCCCATCCGTACGAGAATCCGACACCGCTCACGAATCTCATCGAGATGCTCGCCATCATCGTGATCCCGGGCGCCTTGACCTACACGTTCGGGCACATGGTGGGCGACACCCGTCAGGGATGGGCCGTGCTCGCCGCCATGGCGATTCTGTTCGTGTCCCTCTACGCGGTCTGCAGCCACTACGAGCAGATCGGCAACCCGCGCATCGCCGCCCTCGGCGTCGATCAGACCGCAAGCCTGCAGCAGCCCGGCGGCAACATGGAGGGCAAGGAGGCGCGCTTCGGTATCGCCGCCTCGTCGCTGTTCGCCACGATCGCCACCAGCACCTCCACCGGCGCAGTGGACTCGGCGCATGACTCGTATACCCCCCTCGGCGGCTTCGTGCCCCTCTTTGCCATGATGCTGGGCGAAGTTGTCTTTGGCGGCGTAGGCACAGGCCTGTACTCGATGCTGATCTTCGCCATCGTCGGGGTGTTCATCGCAGGCCTGATGATCGGGCGCACGCCCGAGTATCTCGGCAAGAAGATCGAGTCGTTCGAGATGAAGATGAGCTCGATCGCCATTCTGGTGATGCCTTTCATCGTGCTCGTGGGCACCGCCGTGGCGGTGAACCTCACGGCGGGCCAGGCGGGTGCCGCCAATCCAGGCGCGCACGGCTTCTCGGAAATCCTCTACGCCTTCACCTCGGCGAGCAATAACAACGGCAGCGCTTTTGCCGGCATCTCGGCGAATACGATCTTCTATAACACCGCGCTCGGCCTGGTCATGTGGCTCGGCCGCTTCTGGCCCATCGTCGCCGTGCTGGCGATCGCCGGCGGTCTCGCCGCGAAGAAGCGCATCCCGGTCACCACCGGCACCATGCCGACGCACGGGCCCACCTTCATCATCCTGCTCATCGGTACGGTTCTGCTCGTGGGCGCGCTGACCTTCGTGCCGGCGCTCGCACTGGGCCCCGTCGTCGAGCACCTGACCCTCTGGGGACGTTGAGATGTCAATCACCACGCAGACCTCGAGCGCGCGCCCTGACGCCGGCCAGCCGCAGCCGGCCGTCGAGCCGCCGCGCCACGCCCGACGCGGCAGACTCTCGATGTTCGATCGGGCGCTGCTGGGCCCGGCGATCGTCGACTCGGTTCGCAAGCTCGATCCGCGCGTGCAGTGGCGCAACCCGGTGATGTTCGTCGTCTACATCGGCAGCATCCTCACCACCGCTTTTTGGTTCCAGGCGCTCGCGGGCCACGGCGAGGCGCCGTCCTGGTTCATCCTGAACGTCGCGATCTGGCTCTGGTTCACGGTGCTGTTCGCCAACTTCGCCGAGGCGCTGGCGGAAGGCCGCAGCAAGGCGCAGGCGGCCAGTCTGAAGGGCCTCAAGCAGGCCGTGCAGGCCAAGCGCCTCGC
>DATAXF010000137.1:0-7993 GCA_036273095.1 Steroidobacteraceae bacterium
GGTGATGCCGACCATCTGGCGCATCGCCGCCGAGTCATCTACTGCGAGTATCCGGGCCATCACGGCGCTCCGAGAGTTGAATTGGGTGTCGACATGATCTAGAACTCCTCCCACTCGGAATCACCGGTATCGCCGGTTCCGTTGCCGCGGGCCGCGACGGTAGATGCGGCAGCCGTGCCGCCGGACTTCGCTGACGGCCGGGCCCCGGCCGCACGTGCTGGCTCCATCGCTGCTTTCTGCTCGGTGGCCCTGCCGGGGCCGCGCCCGGTCCAGGGTCGCTTGGCTCCCCGGCGCTCCACTGCCCTCGACGGGTGGCTCCCCGGCGCGAACGCCGGCACACCAATGTCCGCCATGCCGACCTGAAACCGCGCCAGCATCTCGTTGAGCCCCCGCACCTGCTCCACCATTGCCTGGGAGGCCGCGGTGGCCTCCTCGACCAGAGCGGCGTTCTGCTGCGTCAGCTCGTCCATCTGCATGACGGCGCGGTTGACCTGCTCGATTCCCGAGGACTGCTCGCGCGAGGCGGCGGCGATCTCGGCGACGATGTCGGAGACCTTCTTCACCGACGCCACGATCCTCTCGAGCGTCTGGCCGGACTGGGTGACGAGCACCGATCCGTCCTCGACCTTGCGGACCGAGTCCTGGATCAGTTCCTTGATCTCCTTGGCCGCCGTGGCGGAGCGGCCGGCGAGGCTGCGCACCTCGCTCGCCACCACCGCGAAGCCGCGGCCCTGCTCGCCGGCGCGGGCGGCTTCCACCGCCGCGTTGAGCGCCAGGAGGTTGGTCTGGAAGGCGATGTCGTCGATGACGCCAATGATGTCGGCGATCTTTCTGGACGCCTCGTTGATGCCGGTCATGGCCGACACCGCCTGGCTCACCACGCTGCCGCCCTTCTCGGCCTGGTCGCGCGCCGCCAGTGCGAGCTGGTTGGCCTGCGCCGCGTTGTCGGCGTTCTGCTTGACCGTGGTGGTCATTTCCTCCATGGAGGAGGCGGTCTCCTCCAGCGAGGAGGATTGCTCTTCCGTGCGCTGTGACAGGTTGGAATTGCCGGCGGAGATCTCGTCGGCGCCGCGGTGGACCTCGGCCGCGACAGCCTTCACCCTCGAGACCACTTCGGCCATGTTGTCGGCGAGCTGGTTGACGCCACGGCTCATGGCCTCGAAAAAGCCCGTCTTGCCGGCGAGATCGATGCGGCTGCCTAGATCGCCCGCGACGACCGCCGACAGCATCCCCTGCATCTCCTTCTCGACCCCGACCTCCTGCGTACGGTCGGTCCATTCCATCACCGTGCCGATGCGCGCGCCGCGCTCGTCGAGCACGGGATTGGTGACGGTGCGGAAGGTGCAGGCGCCGAGCTGCCGCTCAGCCGTGCGCGAGCCCGCGAGCACGTCGAGCTCGCGACGTTCGGCCATCGGATCGGCCGACAGCGCCTCGAGGGTTGCGCCGCGCAGCCGCTGCACGTCGAACCCGGGCAGGCTCAGACGCAGCTCATTCTGGGTGCGCGCGAAGACGGTGCTCGCCGTGTCGTTGAGATAGATGATCCGCTGGTCCCCGTCGGCGAGCACCACGGATGTCGATACCTTGTCGAGCGCCTGGCGGACGCGGGCGTTCTCGGCGGCGACCAGCCGCTCGTTCTCGATCTGCGTGCGCAGCTTGCCCTGCATGTCATCGAGCGAGCGCAGCACCCGGGCGGTCTCGTCCGAGCCGCTGAGATCGATCGTGTTGTCGTAATTGCCGGCCGCGATGCGCCCGAACACGGCGATCGCCTCCGCCAGCGGCGCGGCGAGCGCGCGGGTTATGAGCCAAGACAGGAGCAGAGCCACGCCGAGGGCGATGGCGCCTACCCCGGCCGTTACATTGCGCCAGATCGTCACTTGCGACAGGCGCTGCCTCACCGCAGCCGCCATCCTGGAGTAGCCGAGGTCGGAGAGGCTCTGCAGGCTCGAGCTGATGGCGCGCGAGTCGGCGAAGAGCGCCGCGGTCGTGATGGTCATCTTCTGGGCGTTGATGATCTGTGCCTGGATGATCCCGTACGAGCTGTCGAACGCGCCCTGGGCCGCTTCCAGTGCGGGGCCGATCTTCGTCCGCGCCGCCGCCGGCGCGCCATTCAGGTCGCGCGTCGCGGCCGCGAAGTCATCGACGACCTCGTCGTGATATAGGTTGAGCGCCATCTGATCGTCGCCGCCCAGATAGCCCTTGATACTCGCCCGCGTGGCGTACCACTGGACGTTGCCCGAGGCGATGAGCGCCCCCGGCACATCGCGGGTGGCGATCTGAATGAGCGCAGCGGCCTGCTGCGACGGGTCGATATTGAGCGCCGAGCGCCCTATGACCAGGTCGCTGAGCTTCACGATCCTGGCGATGAGAGCGTCGTGTCGCGCTACCGCATCGTCGGCGGACAGCCTGGCCTCGTCGGACTTCAACTGCTGCCAGTCGGTCTTTATGCCCTGCCACCCGGCCGCGACACCGAGCTGCGATCCGACTGCCGCGTCGCTGTCGTCGACCTCGGCAATCTGCCTGTCGATCGCGATCTCCGCGGCCGTGAGCTCGTCACGGCGCGAGTCGTCGCCGGTGAGCACGGCGAAGAGGAGGCTGCGGTGATTGGCTACAGCCGCCAGCACGGCGCCTATCTGGTGAGCGTAGTCGGCGCCCGCGAGCTCGGCGCGCGCCTGGGCGACCTCGCTGTTGGCGGTGCTCAGGTAGAAGACGCCGAGCAGGGCGGTCGGCACCGCCATGGCGGCGACGAGCACCGCCAGCTTCTGCCAGAGCTTCAAACGGTTGAGCAGTTGCATGGAGTTACCTCTAAACCTCGATCCATTCGCCGCCGGCGGCGCGGCGGGTATCCGGGCGCGCCTTGCCGCGCGCGGGCGGGGGGGCGTTCCTGACGCCGGACGTCAGCGACGCCGGGGGCTGCTGCGCGACCGGGGAAGCGGCGCTCTCGACGCCGGTGTCGTACCGCGCGAGCATTTCGTTGAGCTCACGCACCTGTCCGGACATCGCCTGCGAGGCGGCGCTCGCCTGCTCGACGAGCGCGGCGTTCTGCTGGGTGAGCTCGTCCATCTGCACCACGGCGCGATTGACCTGCTCGATTCCCGATGACTGCTCCCGCGAGGCGGCGGCGATCTCGGCGACGATGTCGGAGACCTTCTTCACCGAGGTGACGATCTCGCCGAGCGTGCGTCCGGACCGGGTCACCAGGCTCGAGCCATCCCCCACCTTCCTGACGCTGTCCTCGATCAGGCTCTTGATCTCCTTGGCGGCGGTCGCGGAGCGGCCGGCGAGGCTGCGCACCTCGCTCGCCACCACGGCGAAGCCGCGTCCCTGCTCGCCGGCGCGCGCGGCTTCGACCGCGGCGTTGAGCGCCAGCAGGTTGGTCTGAAAGGCGATCTCGTCGATGACGCCGATGATGTCGGCGATCTTCTTCGCCGATTCGTTGATTTCCGACATCGCCGCCACTGCGTTGCCCACCACCGCGCCGCCCTGCTCGGCCTGATCCCGCGCCGCGAGGGCGAGCTGATTCGCCTGCGCCGCGTTGTCGGCGTTCTGCTTGACGGTCGTGGTCATCTCCTCCATGGAGGAGGCGGTTTCCTCGAGCGAGGACGCCTGCTCCTCGGTGCGCAGTGACAGGTTCGAGTTGCCCGCGGTGATCTCATCGGCGCCCAGGGCGATTTCGCGGCCCGCGCTCTTCACGCGCGAGACGATCTCGACCAGGCTCTCGGCCAGGCGATTGACGCCGGCGCCCAATCCCTCGAAAAAGCCTGATTTGTGGGCAAGATCGATGCGCCGGCTGAGATCGCCGCCGTTCACCGCATCGAGCACGCGCTGCAGCTCCTCCTCCACGCGCACCTCCTGGGTGCGCTGCGTCCATTCCATCACCGTGCCCAGGCGTTCGCCGTGCTCGGCGGTCACGGGGTTGGTCACGGTTCTGAAGGTGAGGCCGCCCAGCGCGCGTTCCTCCACCCGTTCGCCGCTGAGTGTATCGAGAACGCGCCGCTCGCCGGCCGGGTTGGCCGACAGAGTATCGAGGGACGAGCCGCGCAACCGCGCGGCGTCGAACGCCGGCAGGGAGCTGCGCATCTCCGCGGCATGCCGCTCGAAGGTCGCCAGGGCGGCGTCGTTGAGATAGATGATCCGGTGCTCGACGTCGGCCAGGACCACGCAGGTCGATGCCTTGTCGAGCGCGTGTCGGACGCGCGAGTTCTCCGCGGCGACGACCCGCTCTTTCTCGATCTGGCCGCGCAGCTTGTCCTGCATCACGGCGAGCGCCCGCAGCACCTGACCGGCCTCGTCTTCGCGGCGGGTCTCGATCTGGTTGTCGTAGCGGCCTTGCGCGATATGCTCGAAGATACCGATGGCGCGCGTCAGCGGCCGCGAGAGCGACAACCTGACGAGCCTGGCGAGCGCCAGCGCCACACCCAGCGCGAGCAGCGCGAGGAGGGCGGCGAGGTCGCGGTGCGCGGCGACGGAGGATGCCCGCCCACGGAGCGTCGAGCTGGCGGCATCCAGGCTATCGGCGGCGAGCTTCTGCAGGGCGTGACTCGCCGGAATTCCGGAGTCGTAGATCGCGCCACCGCTGGTCTTCAGGCTGGAGGCCTTGACGATCTGCGAGTCGACCACACCGTCGAACTGCCCGAAGAGCTGCACCGCCGTCTCGAGGTCACTCTGCAGGCGGGCAGACACCTGCGGCGGCAGCTGCGCCAGCCCGGCCCGGATCCGGTCGAACTGTGACAGCACGCGGGCGCGATAGATCGCAATGCCCATCTGGTCGTCGCCGCCGAGATAGCTCTTGGAGGCGGCATCGACTGCGAAGCGGCGCATGTCGTCGGCGCGAGCCAGCGCGGCCGGCGCAAATTCGGTACCGATCTCGAGCAGCGTGCGGCTCGTCTGATCGGAGTCGGAGGCGATTCTGGAGCCGGCCGCAACCGCGGCGGCGAGCTGATTCAAACGGGCGATCAGCGCGGCGTTCGCCGCGGCGATCTGGGAGGGGGTGTGGGCAAGATTCGCCACCGCCGCGCTCCACTGCGAGCCCAGCATGCCGACGTCTTCCGTGACCCCGTAGAGCTCGCCCAGCCGGTCACTGACTCCGTCGAGGCGGCTCATTGCCGTGTCGACTTCCCGCTGCTCCGCCGCTACGGCGGCACGGCGCGCAGTGTCGCCGCTTGCGAATACGTAAGCGCGGGCACCATGCGTCAGCAAGTTCGACCGGAGGGTGCCTATCGCCTGCAGGAAGCGCACGCCCTGGAGCTCGCCGCGCACCTGGCTCAGCTCGCCGCCCATGGTGGTCAGAAAGAAGAACGCGACCAGCACTGCCGGCACGAGCTGCGCCAGGACCATGGCTCCCAGCTTCTGCCAGAGGTTGAGACGGTTGAGCGCGAGTTTTTTCATGAAAAGGGACTCAGGCGCTGCGCGTTGTACGCACAGCTCCCATGGAAGAGGGCCGCGGGGTGCGCAACACCTGCGCCATGTCATGTCCAACCCGATAGCGCCCCATGTTCTCGTTGAGGTCCCGGGCCTGGCCGGCCATGTTCTGCGCAGCCGCTGTCGCTTCCTCCACCAACGCGGCGTTCTGCTGGGTGAGCGCGTCCATCTGCACGACGGCGCGGTTGACCTGCTCGATGCCCGCCGACTGTTCCCGCGAGGCCGCGGCGATCTCGGCGACGATGTCGGAAACCTTTTTCACCGAAGCGACGATTTCCTCGAGCGTGTGGCCGGATTGGGTGACGCGCGCCGAGCCGTCCTCGACTTTACGCACCGAGTCCTGGATGAGGCCTTTGATCTCCTTTGCAGCCGTGGCGGAGCGGCCGGCGAGACTGCGGACCTCGCTCGCCACCACCGCGAAGCCGCGGCCCTGCTCGCCGGCGCGCGCCGCCTCGACGGCGGCATTGAGCGCCAGCAGGTTGGTCTGGAAGGCGATCTCGTCGATCACGCCGATGATGTCGGCGATCTTCTTCGAGGACTGCTTGATGTCAGCCATGGCGGCCACAGCCTGATTCACCACGACGCCGCCGCGCTCTGCCTGGTCGCGGGCCGCGAGGGCGAGCTGACTCGCCTGCGCCGCGTTGTCGGCGTTCTGCTTGACGGTGGTCGTCATCTCCTCCATCGAGGAGGCGGTCTCCTCGAGCGATGCGGACTGCTCCTCGGTGCGCCGCGACAGGTTGCCGTTGCCCGCGGAGATCTCCTCCGCGGAGCGGCTCACTTCGGTGGCAGTGGATCTGACGCCCTGCACGAGCCTGGCCATGCCTTCGAGGAGCGTATTGATGCCCTCCGCCATGGCGCGCAGCTCGGGGCTCTCGATGCCCGCATCGATGCGGCGCGTGAGATCGCCCTGCGATGCGGCGCCGATGACCTCGCGGGTCTCCTGGACGATGTTTCTGGTGACGCTCATTTGAGTTCTTTCTCCGCTCAGGCGGCGCTCGCGGCGGGCGCCTCTTCGCCGTCTCCGCCCGCGGAAACAGCGAGATCCCGGCCGATGAGGCGGTCGATGTCGAGCAGCACCACCATCCGCTCCGCGACCGACACGAGACCGCGGATGTATTCAGTGGCGGAGCGCGAGCCGAGCTCCGGGGCCGCTTTGACTTCGGCGGTGTTGACGTCGACCACGTCGGAGACGCCGTCGACGACGACCCCGAAGTCACGCCGGCCGGCCGGCGTGTTGACCGACATCACGATGATCACCGTCACCGTGGTGTACTCGATGCGCTCGAGCGCGAAGCGCATCCGCAGATCGACGATGGGGACGATCGAGCCGCGCAGGTTGAGCACGCCGAGAACGTGCGCCGGCGCATGGGGAATCTTGGTCACCGCGGACCAGCCGCGGATCTCCTGCACGCGCAGGATGTCGACCCCGTAAGTCTCGTTGCCGAGCACGAAGGTCAGGACCTGGTGGGCGTCGCCGCCGGAACCCTGTTGCCGCTCGACCGCGTTAGTGGACATGATTGTGATGCCTCGTCGTCACTGCCGTGAGCCTCACGCTGCCGCCCGCAGGGACGCGGCGCGGATGAGGCCCGGCACATCGAGAATGAGCGCCACCGAGCCATCGCCCAGGATCGTCGCGCCCGAGACGCCCTCGATGTGCCCGTAGTTGGCTTCCAGAGACTTGATGACCACCTGCTGCTGTCCCAGCAGGTCGTCGACGAACAGGCCCACGCGCCGCCCGTCACCTTCGGCGACGACGACCAGGCCCTCGTGCAGCGCGCGCGAGCGCGGCTCGACGCCGAAGAGCTCGTGCAGCCGGATGATCGGCAGATAATCGCCGCGAAAGGAGAGCACTTCGCTGTGACCCGAGAGCCGGGTCACGCCCGTCGACTTGAGCTGCATCGATTCCACGATGGAGATGAGCGGCACGATGTAGGTCTCGGTGCCCACCGCAACGGACTGGCCGTCCACGATCGCAAGCGTCAGTGGCAGCGTGATCGTGAATCGCGAGCCGTGGCCTGGCTCGCTCCTGACGTCGATCTTGCCGCCCAGCTCCTTCACGTTGCGGCGCACCACGTCCATCCCGACGCCGCGTCCGGACACGTCAGTGGTCTTCTCCACGGTGGAGAACCCGGGAACGAAGATCAGCTCGTAGATCTCGCTGTCCGTCAGTGGATCGCTCGGACCGACGAGCCCGCGGGCACGCGCCTTGGCGAGAATGCGCTCCCGGTCGAGGCCGCCGCCGTCGTCACTCACCTCCACGGCGATGTTGCCGCCGCGGTGACATGCATCGAGATGCACGGTGCCTTCAGCGGACTTGCCGCCCGCGATCCGCGTCTCCGGCGACTCGATGCCGTGATCGATGCTGTTGCGCACGAGATGCACCAGCGGATCGCCTATCTTCTCGAGCACGGTCTTGTCGAGCTCGGTCTGCTCACCGGTGAGCTTGAGCTCGATCTGCTTGCCGAGGCGCTGGGCGAGGTCGCGCACCATCCGCGGGAAGCGGCTGAAGACGAAGCTGATCGGCAACATGCGCACCCGCATGACGCTCTCCTGCAGCTCGCGCATGTTGCGCTCG
>DATAXF010000138.1:0-3049 GCA_036273095.1 Steroidobacteraceae bacterium
AGCAGCGCTTCCAGGCCGGCGTTGGCGATACCGAGCCAGAGGCCACGCTTGAAGGCAGGCTTGAAGTTACGCACCGCGTGCAGCTCGCGGCCGCCAGGCGAGGTGCGCCAGCGGGCATCGAACCCCGCGGGGCGGCCCGTCTCGGCGAGCTGCTCCGCGGCCAGCATTCCCGAGCGGATGGCCTGGTGCACGCCTTTGATCTTCGGCACGTTGACGCCGCCTCCTGAGTCGCCGATGAGCATGGCGCCCGGCATTTCCAGCCGCGGGATGGACTGCCATCCGCCCGCGGCGATGGCGCGCGCGCCGGCCGCCAGTATCTCTCCGCCCTCGAGCAGAGGCTTGACCTCCGGATGATGCTTGAACTGTTGGAATGCCTCGAAGGGTGACAGCCGCGGATCCTCGTAATCGAGCCCGACCACGAAGCCGACGTAGACGCGATTTTTGTCGAGGTGATAGATGAAGCTGCCGCCGTAGGTGCGCGAATCGAGCGGCCAGCCGAGGGTGTGTTGGACGAGCCCGGGCTGCACCCGGCCCTCCGGCAGCTGCCACAGCTCCTTCATCCCGAGGCCGTACGATTGCGGGCTCGAGCGTGCGTCGAGGCCGAAGCGGCGGATGAGCTGCTTGGCGAGGCTTCCACGAGCGCCCTCCGCGACCACCGTGGTGCGCGCACGTACCTCGGCGCCGGGCGTGTAGTTGGGACCGGGCCTGCCGTCCTTGCCGAGGCCCATGTCGCCAAGCTGCACGCCGGCGATGATCCCGTCCGGCGTAACGAGCGGAGCGGCCGCCGCGAAGCCGGGGAAGACATCGACGCCGAGGGATTCCGCCTTCTGTGCCAGCCAAGGCGTCAGGAGCCCGAGGGAGATGATGAAGTTGCCACGGTTGTGCAGCTGCGGCGGCAGCGGCAGCCGCAGGCTCCCCTTGCGGGTGAGCAGCCGAAATTCGTCCCGCACGGCCGGCACGCAGATGCCGGGCGGGGATTGCCGCCACTCCGGCGCCAGCGCATCGAGCGGTCCCGGCTCGATCACGGCTCCGGAGAGCGCGTGCGCGCCCACGGCGGCTGCCTTTTCGAGCAGGCAGACACTCAGCTCGGGCTTCAGCTGCTTCAAACGGATGGCGCACGAGAGCCCCGCCGGGCCGCCCCCGACGATGACGACGTCATATTCCATGACGTCACGTTGGATGTTGCTTTGTTCTTCGGCTGGAGCGTTCATTACTGCGGCTGCATGCGTACGGCGCCGTCTAGGCGGATGGTCTCGCCGTTCAACATCGGGATCTCGAAGGCGGCGACGACCAGGCGCGCGAACTCCTCCGGCTTGCCGAGGCGCTTGGGGAAGGGGATCTGACTGGCGAGGGAAGCCTGCACCTCGGCGCTCATGGAGTCCACCATGGGCGTGTGGAAGATGCCTGGGGCGATGGAGATGCAGCGGATGCCGAATCTTGCCAGCTCCCGCGCCACGGGCAGGGTCATGCCGGCCAGCCCCGCCTTGGTGGCGGCGTACGCAGCCTGGCCGATCTGGCCCTCGAAAGCTGCCACGGACGACGTATGCACCAAAAGTCCCCGCTCACCGTCCTCGCTTGGCGTGTTGTGCTGCATCAGCGCGGCGGCAGCCTTGTCACAGAGAAAGGTGCCGATCAGGTTGATGTGCACCACCTTGGTGAAGAAATCTCCCGCCATCGGACCGTTCTTGCCCAGTACCCGGCCGGCGCCGATCACACCGGCGCAGTTGACGAGCAGATTGAGGCCGCCCATGCGCGCCTGAGCGGTTTCCATGGTGGAGGTGACCTCCGCCTCGGAAGTTACATCACAGCGCACGAATCCGGCGCTGGGCCCGAGATCGGCCGCCGCGGCGCGCCCGGGCCCATCCTGAACGTCCACGATGACGGCCTTGCCGCCAAGCGAGACGAGATGGCGTGCGACGGCGTTGCCAAGCCCCGAGGCACCGCCGGTGACGACGGCACGGGCGTTTTCAATTTTCATCCGAGCTCCCCGCGCCGGAAACCTCGCCGTTCACGGCGAGGAGGAAGCGCGTTGCCGATTACTATCGAATTTGTACTCGCGTGAGTTTTAGCGTCGCAAACCGACGGCAAATCAAGCGTGAAAATGTCCGCACGATGTTTGGCGTCGGTCTTGTTTTCGCACCGTGTGTCTACGATCATGTTGCCATGGTGCTGACCTACCGGTACAGGATCAAGGATGCGACCACCGGTCGGCACCTTGAGCAACAGGCTGGGGCGGTGAACCGGGTGTGGAACTATTGCGGGGAGATTCAGGAGGCCGCCCGCCGCCACAACAAGCGTTGGCCCTCGGGCTTCGATCTGATCAAGCTGACTTCCGGCGGCAGTAAGCTCCTCGGCCTGCACTCGGATACCGTGCAGGCGGTCTGCAAGCAGTTTGCGATCTCGCGAGACACCCATCGCAAGCGACCGCGATGGCGGGGGAAGAATCCTTGGGCTGGATCCCGTTCCAGGCGGCGCGCGCGATCCGCTGGGAGGGTGATGCGGTGATCTTCCTCAAGCGCCGATATCGGCTCTGGCTCAGCCGCCCTCTCGATGGTGAGCTTCGCTGCGGCAGCTTCGCTCAGGACGCCCGCGGCCGCTGGTATCTCAATCTGCAAGTCGAGATTCCGGAGGACAGGGAGCATGGGACGGGCGAAGTCGGTATCGACTTGGGCCTCAAGTCCCTGGCAGCGCTCTCTACGGGCGAAAAGATTGAGGCTCCGCGCCTCTACCGCAAGTACGAGCAAGCGCTCGCCATCGCGCAGCGTGCCGGGCGCAAGCCCCGCGTTCGAGCCATCCACGCCAAGATCGCGAACTGTCGCAGACACTTCTTGCATGGGCTGTCCGCCCGGCTTGTGCAGGAGAACCAACGCATCTGCGTCGGCAGCATAAATTCCTGTGGGCTTGCCAAAACCAGCCTGGCGAAGTCCGTGCTCGATGCCGGCTGGTCGCAGCTTCGATCCCAGCTCCGCTATAAAGCTATTAAGCACGGGGCCGAGTACCTCGAGGTTGACGAGCGATTGACCACGCAGGTCTGTTCCGCGTGCGGCGC
>DATAXF010000139.1:0-27739 GCA_036273095.1 Steroidobacteraceae bacterium
GCGGGCGCACGTGGCCCAGAAGAGGCGCTCGGCCAGGGCGCGGAATTCCAGCGACAGGAGGCCGAGATTGAACATCTGCAGCACCTGGTCGCGCGCCGTCAGCGCGTCGTGGTAGCACTCCACCAGCCGCCGCTCGCTCACTGAGCGGAAGGCTCCGAACAAGTCGCGGATCGGCTGCGGCAGCTCCTCTTCGCCGCCGTAGTCCTCTTCTTCCTTGCCGGTCACGCGGAACTTGTCGAGCGCGGATGAGCCCAGCGCGTCGAACACCAGCACGCTGTGGTACGCGGCGATCGCCCTGCCGGACTCGCTGATGATCATCGGGTGCGGGATGTCGCGCGAGTCGCAGACGCTTGCGATCCGGTAGACGACGTCGCTCGCGTACTCGTTGAGCGTGTAGTTCATCGACGACGAGTAATTGGTGCTGCTGCCGTCGTAGTCGACGCCCAAGCCGCCGCCGACGTCGATGTACTGTAGCCCCGCTCCCATGAGCTTCAGCTCCGCGTAGACGTGCGCCAGCTCGTTGATGGCATCCTTCACGCGCCGGATGTCCTGCAGCTGGCTGCCGGGGTGGCAGTGCACGAGCTGCAGGCAATCGAGCATGCCGCGCGCCTTCAGCTGCCCGAAGAGCTCCACGATCTCGGTGATGAAGAGCCCGAATTTCGACTTCTCGCCGGCGGACTCCCGCCAGCGGCCCGAGCCTTCGGTGAAGAGCTTCACCCGCACGCCCATGCGCGGCCGCACCTGATAGCGCTCGGCGTGCTTCAGGATGAGCCCGAGCTCATCGAAGTTCTCCACCACCGGAATGATGGTCCGTCCGAGCTTCGTGGCCAGGGTCACCGCCTCGATGTAGCTGTCATCCTTGAAGCCGTTGCAGATGATCAGCCGCTCGGGAGCGTTCTCGGTCATCGCCATCACGGCGAGGAGCTCGGGCTTGGAGCCGACCTCGAGGCCGAAGCCGAAGTCCTTCCCGTAGCGGTAGACCTCCTCGACGACGAGCCGCTGCTGATTCACCTTGATGGGGAATACGGCGGCGTAACGGTTGTGATAATCGTTCTCGGCGATTGCCTGCGCGAAGGCGGCGTGCAGGTGCTTGAGGCGATGTGCCAGGATGTCGGAGAAACGAACCACGACCGGCGTGGTCAGGTCCCGGGCCTCCAGGCCCTCGACGACCTCGTAGAGGTCGATGTCCCGCCCCGGCTGCGCGTCGGGGCTCACCACGACGTGACCGGCCCCGTTGATGCCGAAGTAACCCTTGCCCCACGCATTGACGTGGTAGAGCTCCAGGGAGTCCTCGACGCGCCAGGGCTGGGCGGGATTGAACTTGCGAGCGCCATTCAAGGCGCTCTTCGGGTCTACGGCCACGTGCGAGAGTCCGCTGTCGGTCTCGTGAGTTTCACAGGCCGCGCACGATAGCAAAAGTATGTGACATGTACATTGGCGAATTCTCCATAGACCCTACACATTTCGCTGCGGGCCCCGGAGCGGCCCAGGCCCGCTATTCCGTGGTGGTGGCGATGGGGCGTTTGGGATCACGGATCCATTCGCTCCAGGAGCCGGCGTAGAGGCGTGCTCCCTGGAGTGCGGCCACCTCCATTGCGAGCAGGTTGTGGCACGCGGTCACGCCCGAGCCGCACATGCAGATCGCCGCGTCCGGCGGTACCCCCTCGAGGGTGTTCGCGAACCGCTCGCGCAACGTGCCGCGAGCGAGGAATCTGCCGGCGGCGTCCACGTTGTCGGTGAAGGGATGATTGCGCGCGCCCGGAATGTGGCCCGCGACGGGGTCGATCGTCTCGTTGCGGCCCCCGAACCGGTCGGCGCTGCGGCCATCGACCAACACCAGGTCCGCGGCGGCGAGCTGTCGCGAGGCGATGAGCCCCTCGAGCTCGGCTGTGCTCACCACCATCTCGGCATCCGGCCGCGGATCGAAGCGCCGTGCCGGCCGCTCGCGCGGCGCCTGAGAGTCGAGAGGCATCGTGTCGAGCGGCAGCCGCTCCTCCTGCCAGGCCGCGAAGCCGCCATCGAGTACCGCCACCTTCGCGTGCCCCAGCCAGCGCAGCAGCCACCACAGCCGCGCGGCGTAAGCTCCGGAGCTCTGATCGTAGGCAACCACCTGTACCTGCGCGTCGATACCCCATCGCCCGAGGCATCCTGCCATCTCATCAGCCGGCGGCAGCGGATGTCGGCCCGTCGAGGCGGTGACTTTGCCGGACAGATCATGGTCAAGATGTGCGTAAAGTGCGTGCGGAATGCGCGCGCTTGCGTATGCCTCCCGGCCCCATTCCGGGCGCGCGAGATCGAAGCGGCAATCGATGACCGCGAGGTCCCGATCCTCGAGCCGGGCGGCGAGCTGCCGCGGAGTTATGAGCGTCGTCTGAGACATAGCCGAATCTTCGCGCCTTTCGCTACAATTGTCACAAATGGCGATTGACATTTACTGGGGCAGCGGCAGCCCGTACGCCTGGCGGGTACTGCTCGCGCTCGAATACAAGCGCCTGCCCTACACCAGCCACGTGCTGCAGTTCGACAAGCAGGAGCACAAGTCGCCGCAGATGCTGCACATGAACCCGCGCGGGCGCGTGCCCGTGCTCAAGGACGGCGAGTACGTCTGCTTCGAGTCGCTCGCCATACTGTACTACCTCGATCTGAAATATCCCGATCCGCCGATCTTCGGCCGCGGCCCCGAGGAAGCCGGCACCATCATGCGGGTGATCTGCGAGTACCAGGCGTACATCGAGCCGCACCTGACGCGAATCCTGGAGGCGGTGTTCACCCGGAGTGCCGACCTGCGCAGTGACGAAATCACACGGGCCATGCACGCGGCGGCGAGCGAGGCACGGACCATCGAGGGCCGCCTGTCGAAATCCGACTGGGTGGTCGGTGAGAGCTTCTCGGCGGTAGACATGGTCATCTTCCCCGGCTTCCAGCTGCTGAAGCGCGCGCTCGAGCGGCCCGAGGCGCGCGAGCTGGCGTCCCGCTTCATGCCCGTGGAGGTGAACTATCCGGCGGTCGCCCGCTGGGTCGCGCGCATCGAATCGCTGCCGGGTTACGAGCGCACGTATCCTCCTCATTGGCGGCGTTGATCGGGTAACCTAGCGGGATCATGACCGAGCACAAGATCCACGTAGACTTTCCCGGCCGCATTCTCCTCGTCGGCTTCGGCAGCATCGGGCAGGGCCTCCTGCCTCTCATCCTGCGGCACATCGGCATCGCGCCGGAGCGGGTCACCATCGTGACCGCGGAGGACAAGGGCAATGCCGAGGCCGCGAGCTACGGCATCCGTTTCATCAAGGAGCGTCTCACACGCGAGAACCACCGCCGGATTCTCAACCCGCTGCTGGGGCGCGGTGATTTGCTGATCAACGTCTCGGTGGAAGTCTCGAGCATCGCGCTGATCAAGCTCTGCTGGGAGAAGGGCGCGATGTACGTCGATACCTGCATCGAGCCCTGGCCCGGAGGCTACACCGACCCGACCGTCCCTGCCGGCCGGCGCACCAACTACGCCTTGCGCGAAGAAGCGCTGGCAATGCGTCCGGGCAATGCGCGGGCGCCGACAGCGGTAATCACGCACGGCGCCAACCCCGGGCTCGTGTCGCATTTCGTCAAGCAGGCGCTGCTCAATATCGCCGCTGACGCCCAGGTGGATGCCGGCAAGCCGGCCTCCCGTGCCGATTGGGGCGAGCTCGCGCGCCAGCTCGGCGTCAAGGTCATTCACATTGCGGAGCGCGACACACAGGTCGCGCGCGTGCCCAAGGAGCCCGGCGAGTTCGTCAACACATGGTCGATCGACGGCTTCGTGAGCGAGGGTGCGCAGCCGAGCGAGATGGGCTGGGGAACTCACGAGCGCAACTTCCCGCGTGACGGCAAGCGGCATGACTTCGGCTGCATGGCGGCCATTTATCTCATGCAGCCCGGCGCCGGCACGCGCGTGCGCACGTGGACGCCTCAGGCCGGTCACTTTCATGGGTTCTGCATCACGCACGGCGAGGCGATCTCGATCGCGGACTACCTGACCGTGCGCGATGGCGCGCAGGTGGTGTATCGCCCGACGGTGCACTATGCGTACCACCCCTGCGACTCCGCCATCATGTCCGTCCACGAGCTTGCCGGCCGCAACTACGTGCAGCAGGAGCGCCAGCGCATCCTGATGGACGAGATCGTGAGCGGCATCGACGAGCTCGGCGTCCTGCTCGCCGGACACAAGAAAAATGCCTACTGGTACGGCTCGCAACTTGCCATCGAGGAGGCGCGCAAGCTCGCCCCCTATAACAATGCGACCAGCCTGCAGGTTACGATTGCCGTGCTGTCCGGCGTCGTGTGGGCAATGGAGAATCCGAACTGCGGCATCGTCGAGCCTGACGAGATCGATTTCCGGCGCAACCTGGAGATCTGTATGCCGTACCTCGGTCCGGTCGTCGGCCGCTACACTGACTGGACGCCACTGCACGAGCGGGAGCGGTTGTTTCCCGAGGATCTCGACAAGACCGATCCCTGGCAGTTCAAGAACGTTCGTGTTGCCTGGTGAGCAGCCTGTAGTCGATCTCCACGATGACCAGGGTGCGGCTACCTGCCGGTAGCTCCACCGTCACTTCGTCATCCAAGCTTCGGCGCAGCAGTGCACGCCCGAGCGGCGAGTCCATGCTGATATAGCCAGGCTCGCGGTCGAACTCGTCTGGCCCCACAACACGGTAGCGTGCCTGTGTCCCGTCGTCGGACTCCACGGTAACCCACGCGCCGAAATACACCTTGTTGCGATCCGCTGGCGGCTGATCAACGACAACCATGCCGTCGAGTCGCTTACGCAGAAAGCGCACGCGCCGGTCGATCTCCCGCAGCCGTCGTTTACCATAAGTATATTCAGCATTCTCGGAGCGATCTCCTTGGGCCGCCGCTTCGGCGACAGCCTGCGTCACCCTGGGACGCTCGTGCCGCCATAGCTGCTCCAGCTCCCCGCGGAGGCGCTGCTCCCCCTCGCGGGTGATGTATTGCGAAGCCGGCGGGGCGGCTGCCCTGAATCGTCCCATGAGGTCGATTTTGTCAAAACCCCGATGTTCTGTGGAACGGGTCACGGACGCCGCTGGGCGGCGAAATTACGCTTTCAGCCGTGGCTACGAAGTACTACACGCACTTCATGACTGGCGGCCCGGAAGCAATGGCCGCGGCGGCCTCGTTGAGCGAGTGGAGTGGTGTGGTGGAGCTGCGCCATCCCCTGGAGAGCGGAGGTGGCACGCGCGAGCTGCGGTGTCTGCTCGCGCAGAGTTTCGATCTGGATTCTGAAGAGATCAGGATTTTGCACTGGGCGCGTTTGCACTGATTGTAATCGGTATCCCCTAGCGGACTTCCTTCCCTTCATCGAAAGTCCGCATTTCGAACCCCCGGTCCTAACGGACCGGGGGTTTTTTTCATTCCGGGCGGGGTCGCTTATTGCCGACAGGCTGCTCTACGGGATGCCCGAGATGCCATAATCAGCAACGATGAAGCCTTCCCCCCTCAGTACCGCCCTGGCGGCGTCACTGTCTCTAACCCTCGGCGCGTGCTCGCTGTTGCGGCCGCCGATACGTCCTGTGGCGGTCACGCCCAAGAAGGTCGTGCCGGTCGAGCCTCCGGCGCCACTGCCCGTGCAGACCGAGCGGTTCGTACTCGCACAGGGACAGGATGTCGTCGGAAGCCTGCAGATCGTCAAGGTCCGCAAGGACGAGACACTGAGCGATATCGGAAGGCGCTTCAACGTCGGTCTGGGGGAGATGACCCGAGCGAACCCCGACGTCGATCCCTGGATACCAAAGCCCGGTACGACGGTGGTCGTGCCGACGCAGTACATCCTGCCGGATGCTCCGCATCGGGGTATCGTCGTCAACGTCGCGGAGATGCGGTTCTTCTATTACCCGCCGCATAAGCGCGGCAAGCCGCAGGCCGTCATCACGCATCCGGTCGGCATCGGCAGGCAGGGGTGGAAAACACCGATAGGGGTGACCCACGTCCTCTGGCACGAGAAGAATCCCGTCTGGCACGTCCCGCCCTCGATCATCGCCGAGCACCGTCAGGAAGGGGACATCCTGCCCAAGGTCATGGGGCCGGGGCCCGACAATCCGCTTGGCGATTTCGCGCTGCACCTTGGCTGGCCGGGCTACCTGATCCATGGAACCAACAAGCCGGTCAGTGTCGGATTGCGGGTGAGCCATGGCTGCGTGCACCTGTTTCCGGAGGACATCGCGCAGATCTTCGAGATGGTGCCGAATGGCACCGAGGTACGGGTGGTCAATCAGCCGTATCTCTTCGGCTGGAAGGATGGCCACCTCTATCTGCAGTCGGCCGGACCGCTGGAGGATGACAAGCGTCCCTGGAACAAGCACGCCCGCCGACTGCTTGCGGTCACTCTGACACGCGATCAGCGCGTCGACCTCAAGCGGCAGCACGACAAGATCGACTGGGATCGTGTAGTGCAACTGGTGAATGCGCCGGCCGGCGTGCCGATCCCGGTTTCCGGCGTTGACCAGAGTACCGACCCAGGCACAGCGCAGAAAGTCGATGGCAGCGGCAGTGATGGCCTCGAGCAGGTGCTTGCCCGCGTGCGCCTGGTGCGGAACGTTTTGCCCGCCGGCTCCACCTGGGATGGCAAGACCGACCTGCCGATGACCGATGCCGAGTTCAACAAGCTGATGTCCGGCACCGACCAGGGTGCTTCAGACAGCGCCGCGTCAGGCAATGCCACTCCCGCGACCGCACCTCCCGCTGCCACCGGACCCACGCGGGATTAGTCAATAAGCGCTGGATCCGGGCATCCTTGCCCGGCCCAGCGCGCCTGTGCCTGTGCTTCGGGATTCGGTTCGGCGCTGGTCATGGCGCTGTGGTAGAGTCCGCGGCAATAACAAGAACACGGCGGGGATTCTCATCAGTGGCTGAACGCGGCGCGCCCGGCCTGGAGCTCGCGCGAACCCGGACCGAGCCGGTCATCGCGCGCCTGCCAACCGCCGTCACCGCCTTCGTCGGCCGCACTCTCAAGGGGCCGGTGCACCGGCCCGTCGCAATCGCGAGCTTCGCCGAATTCCAACACGTGTTCGGCGGACTGTGGCAACCCGCGACCATTTCCTACACGGTCGAGCAGTTCTTCGAGCACGGCGGTGGCCGCGCCATCATCGTGCGCGTCGCCAACGGCGCCCGGCCGCCCACGATCACGCTGTCGGCCGGTACCGGGTCGCTCCGCCTCGCCGGCGTGAACCCCGGCTCCAGGGAATATCTTCGGGCGTCCGTCGACTACGACGGCATTCCCGACGGTGATACCGATCGCTTCAATCTGGTCGTGCAGCGGGTCCGTGCGGCAGGCTCGGAGCTCATCCAGGATCAGGAAATCTACCGCCGCGCCTCCCTGCGTCCGGACTCTGCCGGCCGCTGTCTCGCCGATCTTCTGCCGCAATCGCGTTTGGTCCGTGCACTCGGTCCGCTTCCGGCCCAGCGTCCGGATCGTTCCGCGGCTCCTGGCGGCTCGGGAATCGGCTACGCCTTCTCCAACTCGGACGGCGACGACGGCGGTCCGCTCACCGATTACGACATCATCGGCTCGGCGGCGGCGGCTACGGGGCTGTTCGCGCTGAGCGCCACCGATGGTTTCAACTTCCTGTGCATCCCGCCCCTGTCACGGGAACAGGATGTGGGACTCAGCGCACTTCTGGTCGCCGCACGCTATTGCCGCGAGCGTCACGCGATGCTGATCGTCGACCCGCCCGCATCCTGGGCCACGGCGCGCGCAGCTCTCGATGGCATGCGCAGCTGGCCGTTTCGCAGCGATAACGCGCTGATGTACTACCCGCGCGTCCAGGCGCTCGATCGGTTGCGGGGGCGGCTGGAGACCTTCGCTTCCTGCGGCACGGTTGCCGGCATGCTCGCGCGCTCCGACGAGAGCTCCCCTCTGTGGTCTGCCGTCCAAAGCCAGGAAGTGACGCTGCGTCCCGGTACGCAGCCTTCCGTCGTGATCTCCGACGCGGATCGTCTGCGACTCGCGCAGGTTGGAATCAACACACTGTCGGCGCCGCGCCCGGCCTCGGGCGGCGGCGTGCGCGTCGATGCGCGCACGCTCGCGGCGGGCGGCAGCGGGTTTGCCGACTGGAAGTATCTCTCGGCCCGGCGATTGGGTCTGTGGGTCGCCGCGAGCGTCGAGCGTGGCACGCGCTGGGTGCTGCTCGAGCAGAACGGGCCCGCGACCTGGGCCCGCGCGCGCGCGCTGGTCGAGACGTTTCTCGAGGTGTTGGCGGAGCAGGGTGCGTTCGCGGGCGCCGATGCCGAGGAGCGCCACTTCGTCATTTGCGACGAGCGTGTCAACCGCCCGGACACCGTCGCCGATGGGCGCGTCAATCTGTTGTTCGGCTTCGCGACCAGCAGGCCGGGGGAATTCGATGCCTGGCTGGTTACCCACCGCCCGGCCGCCAGCCGCGTGCGCCCGGTCAGCGTCAACCGGCAGGCTACGTCCCGCCAGCGCGTGGAGTGGGAGATAGAAACCACGATATTGAAGAAGATGGACTATCGTTAACGCGCTGGATCCGGGCATCCTGCCCATCCCAGCGCCGTCTCGATCAAAAAGCGTGGTTTTTGCTCGCGGCTCCGCCAATAGTTGAAACGCTGGATCCGGGCTCCTGCCCGGCCCAGCGTGCCGCGCGCAAAAAGCGTGGTTTTTGCTCGCGGCTCCGCCACCTGCGGCGGCGGGGCACGTCCCTGTGCCTAGTTACTGGGTCGCGCTGCTTCCCAACCTGCACTGCATGCGTGCATGATTCGCCCCGATGACCCAGGGCGATACCAGTCCGCCGACCGACCCCAAAGCCGCAGCGGCGGGGGATGTGGTCGTGGCCGGACGGCACGTGGTCTTCTCCCACGGCAAGGAAAGCGGCCCGTGGGGACGAAAGATATCCTCGCTCGCTGAAGTCGCCCGCAGCGAGGGATATGAGGCGCATTCCGTCGATTACCGCGGCATCGACGATCCGCGCCAGCGGATCGCGCGACTCGTGGAATTCTGCAAAGAGCTCGCCGGCGACCTGGTGCTGGTCGGCTCCAGCCTCGGCGGCTATGTCGCCGTGGCCTCGGCGTCACTGCTGCACGCGCGCGGCGTGTTTCTGATGGCGCCGGCTCTCTACATGCCGGGCCTGCCGGAGCTGCGCCAGGGCGTGCTCGATTGTCCCGCAACGGTGGTGCACGGCTGGCGGGACGACGTCGTTCCCTTCGACCACAGCGTGCGGTTCGCGCAGACGTATCGCGCCGCCCTCCATCTTCTGGAGAGCGATCACAACCTGCACAACCAGATCCGCGTCATTCAATATCTCTTCGAGTATTTTCTGATCGCGCTAGACCTTCCGGCGCTGGCCTTCGAATAGCAGTCCCAGGGGGGCGGGTTGAACTGGCTGTTGCATCGCGTGCTCGCGATATGGGTGCGATACCGGGTCCTGCCCGAGGACATCCCCGCCCGCCTGCAGAGCCGCCCCGTCGCCGTGTGCTACGTGCTCGAGCGGCGCAGCATCACGGACCTCGCCATCCTGCAGCGCGCCTGCGTACGCCTCAAGCTCCCGCGTCCCCGCAAGCGCCTCCTTGGCGGGTCCTCCGACCTGCGCTCCTACTTCTATCTCAGCCGGCCGCGCGGCTTCTGGGACGAGCGGCTGGACCGCCGTCCGCCCCCTCAGCTCGATCAGATGCTCGCGGCGCTCGACGCCGACTCCAACCTCGATATCGAGTTTGTGCCCGTCGCCGTCTATTGGGGACGCGCGCCGCAGCGCGAAGCCTCCTGGTTCCGGCTGCTGCTCGTGGAGGACTGGGCGCTCACCAGCCGCGCGCGCAAGCTCATGCAGGTGCTCTTCAACGGCCGCAACACCCTCGTCGAGCTGGAAGAGCCCATTTCCCTGCGCAGCCTCCTCGGCGATGAGGCAGGGCTCTCGGTGCGTGGCCGCCGCGTCGCCCGCTTGCTGCGCGCGCTTTATACCCAGCACCGCGCGGCGCGCATCGGGCCCGACCTTTCTCACCGGCGCACCATTGTGACACGCGTGCTGCGGACGCGTGCCGTGCGTACCGCCGTTGCTCAGGAGATGCGCGAAAAATCACTCACGCGGCGCATGGTAATGCTTCAGGCCGCGCGTTATGCGGAAGAGATTGCCGCGAACTACTCGCACGCCTTCGTTCGATTTCTCGAGCGTCTGCTGACCCGGCTGTGGAATCGCCTCTATGACGGGGTTGCGGTCGGACACATGGAGACTCTCGAGCGCGCCGCCCCCGGCAACGAGATCGTCTACGTGCCGTGCCACCGCAGTCACATGGACTATCTGCTGCTGTCTTACGTCATCTACGTCAACGGCTATCCGGTGCCGCACATCGCGGCCGGCATCAATCTCAATCTGCCCATCGTCGGCCGGCTGCTGCGCATGGGAGGCGCTTTCTTCATTCGCCGCAAGTTTCGCGGCAACGGTCTCTACACCGTTGTCTTCATGAAATACCTCGCGGCCATCATGGAGCGGGGCCACTCCATCGAGTACTTCATCGAAGGCGGCCGCAGCCGCACCGGCCGCCTGCTGCAGCCCAAGACCGGCATGCTGTCCATGACCGTGCGCAGCTTCCTCCGCGACCCCGCGCGGCCCGTGGTCTTCCTGCCGGTGTATTTCGGCTACGAGCGGGTCGTCGAAGGCGCCACCTACCTCGGTGAGCTTTCCGGCGCGCCCAAGGAGAAGGAGAGCGTGCTCGGCCTGATACGGTCTCTACGCAAGCTGCGGGAGCGGTTCGGGCGCGTGTACGTCAACTTTGGTGAGCCCATTCCGCTCGTGGACGTTCTGGATCGCCACGACAGCGGTTGGCGCACCCGCACGTTTGACGAAGACGCCCGCGCGCCCTGGATCGCGGGCGCTGTGGACGACCTTGCGGGCCGCGTCATGCGCAACATCAACGCCGCCGCCGCGGTCACTCCAATCAATCTGCTTGCCACCATCCTTCTTGCAATGCCGCGGCAGGCTCTTCCGGAGGCCGACCTCGAGCGCCAGATCGACCTCTATCGCGCGCTGCTGCGGGGATTTCCATACAGCGCGCGCGTCACGCTCACCGACCTCAGCGGTGCCGGCATCATCGCCTACGGTGAGGCAATGAAAGTGCTGCAGCGCCAGAAGCACGTGCTGGGAGACATCGTGCGCATGAGCGACGAGAGCGCCGTGCTCGCGACTTATTTCCGCAACAACGTCTTGCACCTCTTCGCCATGCCCTCGCTCCTGGCATGCGTTTTCGCCAGCAACGCCGAGGTGCGGCACGAGGACATCCAGCGCCTCGCCTGGCGGATCTACCCGTATATCGCCGCGGAGCTGTTTCTCGCCTGGAGTGAGGACGAGCTTCCCGCCGTGGTCGATGGCGTGCTCGAGTGCATGCATCAGAACAGCCTCATCCAGTGCGACGCCGCGCGCACCATGTGGCGCCGGCCGCCGCCCTCCTCGGCGGAGGCCATGCAGCTTTCGGTGCTTGCGCAGGCCAGCATCCAGACGATCGAGCGCTATTACCTCGCCATAGCCCAGCTCGTCGCCGCCGGCAGCGGTGCGATCACGCAGTCCGTGCTGGAGGAGCGCTGTCAGCTGAACGCGCAGCGCATCGCAATGCTTTACGGGCTCAACTCCCCCGAATTCTTCGACCGCACGCTGTTCGAGAACTTCATCGACCTGCTGCGCCGCCGCGATGTGATCCGCTCCAGCACCGCGGGCAAGCTGGAGTTCGACGACGTGCTGTTGCGAGTGGCGGCGGATGCGCAGTTCGTGCTGAGTGAGCAGATCCGCCACTCCGTCATGCGGTTCGCGCAGGACTCCGCGGCCTTTGCCGGCTTAGTATGAAGCGCTGGATCCGGGCATCGTGCCCGGCCCAGCGCGCCTAGGGCAAAAAGCGTGGTTTTTGCCCTAGGCCCCGCCACCTGCGGCGGCGGGGCACGTCCCTGTGCCTGCTACGCATTCGCGCCGCTTCATGATTCGGTGCACGTGTATCCATGGGCAACTAGTCGTCCCAGCGTACGCGGCCGCGCAAGCTCTTGGTGGCACGCCGCTGTGTCTTCGTCTCCAGTCGCCGCTCGCGCGCGCCCCGCGTCGGCCGCGTGGGCTTGCGCGCCTTGGGCACCACCGAAGCCCGCCGGACGAGGTCCGCCAGCCGCTCGAGCGCCTCGCGCCGGTTCCCCTCCTGCGTGCGCTGATTTCGCGCCACGATGATCAGCGCTCCGTCCTCGGTCACACGCCGGCCAGCCAGCGCCCGCAGCCGCTGCTTCACTGCCGGCGCGAGCGCCTGCGTGCCCGCGAGATCAAACCTGAGCTGCGCCGCGGTCGCGACCTTGTTGACGTTCTGTCCGCCCGGCCCCGACGCGCGCACGAAAGACCAGTCGAGGTCCCGGTCCGGAAGCGAAGTGTCCGGTGTGATCTGAACGGGCATCCGCAACCTCAGGCGTTGAGGTCGGGTATCAGCTCGCTCTCGAGCCGCGTGATCTGATCCTTCAGCATCAGCTTGCGCTTCTTCAGCCGTTTGAGCTGCAGCTCATCGACGCGCACATCGAGCGCCAGGCGAGTGATCACCTCGTCCAGGTCGCGATGCTCGATGCGCAGCTGACGCAGCTTCTCCATGTTGCGGAACAGCTCGCGGTCGACGTTGTCTTCGATTTCCGCCATGGGTTTCCCGGCGCTCTCTCCGCTCGTGATGGCGGGTCTCAAGGGCCCGCGCGCTGCGCGAAGCGTGGCGGGCGTGAGGCTATCATACGCCTGGATGGCGCCGGCAGACTTGAAAGGGGCCGATCCAGCCCCATTCCAGGCCTACCTGCCGCCGTGCGGCTTGCCGCGCGGCTTTCCCCGCGGCCCACCACCCGACCGACCGGAACGACCCGAGTGTCCACCCGAGTGCCCCGATGGGTGAGGCCGCCGCTCCCCGCCGCGCATGGGGCGCCGGTGGGGCCGATGTGGCATTTCCCCCGCGGCGAGTCCCGTGGCCAGCATGTCCGGCCCGATCGCAGCCGACGGAATCTTGTGACCGAGATAGCTTTCTATATCCGGTAGAGATACCGCGAACTCCTCGCACGCGAAGCTTATTGCGTCCCCCTCCGCGCCGGCCCGCGCCGTGCGCCCGATGCGATGGACGTAGTCGGCGGCATCCTGCGGCAGGTCGAAATTGAAGACATGACTGACATCGGGGATGTGCAGTCCACGCGAGGCAACGTCCGTTGCGATCAGTACCGCCAGATCGCCGTTGTGGAAGTCCCGCAGAAACCTTAGGCGTTTCGCCTGCGGCACATCGCCCGAAAGCGCCTGCGCGTGGAAGTCGTTGGCCTTGAGCACGCTCTCGAGCCGCTCGGCCATGCGCTTGGTGTTGACGAAGATCATGGTGCGGCGCGCCTCGCTCTGGCGGAGCAGGCCCACGAGCAGCGGAACTTTCTCTTCCATCGACGGGTAGTACATCATCTGCCGCACCAGGTCGACGGTCATCTTGTCGGGCTCGATGCGCACCAGCTCCGGGTTGTTCATGTGCTCGTAGGCGAGCTCCAGCACCCGGTACGAGAGCGTCGCCGAGAAGAGCATCGATTGCCGGCGCTCCGGCGGCGGCAGGCGGCGCAGGATGTAGCGGATATCCGCGATGAAACCGAGGTCGAACATGCGGTCGGCTTCGTCGAGGACCAGGACCTGCGCGTGCTTCAGATCGAAGACATGCTGTTTGTAATAGTCGATGAGACGGCCCGGCGTGCCGATGAGCACGTCGATGCCTTCCTCGAGCTGCCGCCGCTGCTTCTCGTAGTCGATGCCGCCATAGACGACGGCATGAGCGAGGCCCGTGTGCCGCCCCAGAGTCTCGGCGTCGTGATGGATTTGCACCGCGAGCTCGCGGGTGGGCGCCACGATGAGCGCCCGTATGGACGTCGGGCTGCGGCTCGCCGGCGCCGGATGACTGAGCAGCGTGTGGTACAGGGCGACCAGGAACGCGGCCGTCTTGCCGGTGCCGGTCTGCGCCTGGCCGGCGACATCCCGGCCGGCAAGCGCAATGGGCAACGTCTGGGCCTGGATCGGAGTGCAGTGAGTGAACCCGGCGTCGTGAATGCCCTGGAGGACAGGCGGGGACAGGCCGAGGCTGTTGAACGTGGAAGAGTGTGGATCAGTCATCAATAAGGACTTATACTGTTACGCAGACGGGTTGGCGGGCCTTGCAAAATTGGCCCGGAAGCGCTACAAAGCGTATCAAGACGGCGGGCCAACGGCCCCCACCTGCCAGCCCCGGTATCTTCCCAGCAGGCTTTTCCTAATAGGCTCAAGCTCATACTCATTTCGCGAGTTAGTGTAACCGTTTAACGGGCGCTTCTGGCACGGACTTTCCCTGTCCCCCGCCCGTTTTCGCAATTCAAGCCCTTCGCAAGACGAAGACCACACCTTTCGACTCTGTATTCGACGGAGGTTCTACCGCGTGAGCAATCCGCACATCGTGCATACCAGTGACGCCACCTTCTCCCAGGACGTCCTCAAGTCCGACAAGCCCGTGCTCCTCGATTTCTGGGCGGAGTGGTGCGGTCCCTGCAAGATGATCGCGCCGATCCTGGATGAGATCGCCAGCGAATACCAGGACCGCGTGAAGATCGCCAAGCTGAACATTGACGAGAATCCGCATACACCGCCGAAGTACGGCATCCGTGGTATCCCCACGCTCATCCTCTTCAAGAACGGCACGGTCGAGGCCCAGAAGGTCGGAGCCCTGTCGAAATCACAACTGGCGGCATTCCTCGACAGCAATCTGGACGAGGCCGCAGGCGAGCGGGCGCAGACATGAGAGGCTATCTCGGCAATCAGGGTCGCAACCGGCCCAAAGGTCCGCGCCACGGCGGCGGCGGTCGTGATCGCGACGGCAACCGCGACAACCGCGACGGTAATCGTTCCAACGGCAATGGCGGCGGCCGCCCCGATGAATTGATGCACGAGCCGGAGGCGTTCGACGCCGACGACTCGGAGATCATCAGTCCCGCGGAGCTCATCCAGTCGCGGGCTTCGATGAACCTCACGGAGCTGAAGGCGAAGCCCATCCACGAGCTGGTCAAGGTCGCCGAGTCCATGGGACTCGAGAGCCTCGCCCGCTCGCGCAAGCAGGACATCATCTTCTCCATCCTCAAGGCGCACGCGCGCAATGGAGAGAACATCTACGGGGACGGCGTGCTGGAGATCCTGCAGGACGGCTTCGGCTTCCTGCGCTCAGCGGACGGCTCCTACCTGGCCGGCCCCGACGACATCTACGTCAGCCCCAGCCAGATCCGCCGCTTCAATCTGCGCACCGGCGACACCATCTCCGGGCTCATCCGTCCGCCGAAGGACGGCGAGCGCTACTTCGCGCTGCTCAAGGTCGGCGAGATCAACTTCGACTCGCCCGACAGCTCGCGCACCAAGGTCCTGTTCGAGAACCTGACGCCGTTTCATCCCACCAAGCGGTTGAAGCTCGAGCGCGGCAACGGTTCCACCGAGGACCTGACGGCCCGGACGATCGATCTGGTGGCGCCCATCGGCAAGGGCCAGCGCGGCCTCATCGTCTCCCCGCCCAAGGCCGGCAAGACGATGCTGCTGCAGAACATCGCCACCGCCATCACGGCCAACCATCCCGAGGTCCACCTCATCGTCCTGCTCATCGACGAGCGGCCGGAAGAGGTGACCGAGATGCAGCGCACCGTGAAAGGTGAGGTGGTCTCGAGCACTTTCGATGAGCCGGCGGCCCGCCACGTGCAGGTCGCGGAAATGGTCATCGAGAAAGCCAAGCGCCTGGTCGAGCACAAGAAGGACGTCGTGATCCTGCTCGACTCCATCACCCGCCTGGCACGCGCCTACAACACCGTCGTGCCCTCATCGGGCAAGGTGCTGACCGGCGGCGTCGACGCCAACGCGCTGCAGCGGCCGAAGCGCTTCTTCGGCGCCGCGCGCAATATCGAGGAAGGCGGCAGCCTCACCATCCTGGCGACCGCCCTGATCGACACCGGCTCGAAGATGGACGACGTGATCTACGAGGAGTTCAAGGGCACCGGCAACAGCGAGATCCATCTCGACCGGCGCATCTCGGAGAAGCGCGTGTTCCCCGCGGTCAACATCAACCGCTCGGGTACCCGCAAGGAAGAGCTCATCACCGATCAGGGAGAGCTCGCCAAGATGTGGATCCTGCGCAAGCTCCTGCATCCGATGGACGAGCTTGCCGCCATCGAATTCCTCCTCGACAAGATGAAGGATACGAAGTCGAACGGAGAATTCTTCGAGGCAATGAAGCGCTAGAACGTTACGCGGTACCTACCAGCCCGCCGAGCACCTCGGTGTGGCTGGCGTGCTCGCGCCAGGCGGTGAGCGCCTGCGCCAGGCGCGCCGGCGACATCATGGCATCCTCCAACAGCTCGAAGTATTCGGTGCGCGCGAGCATGGTTGCCGCCACGGAGGCGCAATACTCGCTCTCGAGCCAGGACGCTAAACGATCCGATGCAGTGTGAATCGCGGTCATCGTCAGTGCTCCTCCCCTTTTCCATACGGGTTATGCAACGACCATACCAGCGGGGTGATTATGCGCCTCGCTGCGGCTACGGGCACCGTACAAAGAAGTGATTAAGCGGCCGTTCACGCTGCCGGCGCGCGGCGATGCCAGGGTGCGCGAAATTTACAAACCGCGCCCGATCGCACGGTAGCCGATGTCGCGGCGATAAAGCGCACCTCGCCAGTGCACGGCACCAGCCAGTGCATAGGCGGCCTGCTGAGCTTGGGCCACCGTTACGCCCATCCCGGTAGCGCAGAGCACCCTGCCGCCGCTTACCAGCACCTCATCGCCCCTGAGCCGGGTTCCGGCGTGAAAGACTTTTCCGGGGAGCTTCGCCGCCTCATCGAGCCCTGAGATCACATCCCCGGTGCGGGGAGTGTCGGGATAGCCTTCGGCCGCCATTACCACGCCGAGCGCGGCGCGCTCGTCCCAGATCGCCCGCGCCTGGTCCAGCCGGCCATCGAGGGCGGCCTCGCAGAGCACCGTCAGGTCCGACTGCAGCCGCATCAGGATGGGCTGCGTCTCCGGGTCCCCGAAGCGGCAGTTGAACTCCAGCACATTCGGCGTGCCGTCGCGCGCAACCATGACGCCCGCGTAAAGAAACCCGGTGTACGCCATTCCCTCGGCGGCCAGGCCGTGGATCGTTGGCTCGATTACCTCGCGCATGATGCGCGCGTGGATGGCGGGCGTGACCACGGGCGCCGGCGAATACGCGCCCATGCCGCCGGTGTTGGGTCCGTGATCGCCATCCTGCAGCCGCTTGTGATCCTGCGACGTCGCGAGCGGCAGTATGTGCGAGCCATCCGCCATGATGATGAAGCTCGCTTCCTCGCCTTCGAGGAATTCTTCGATCACGACCTCGCGGCCGGCCTCGCCCAGCCGTCCGGACAGCATCGCCTCCGCGGCCGCGACTGCCTCATCGGCCGTCTGCGCGATCACGACGCCTTTGCCCGCCGCCAGGCCGCTCGCCTTGACCACGATGGGCGTCCGCTGTCTGCGCACCATCTGCGGATCGAAGCTGTCGCGGGTGACCGTGACCGAAGCCGCTGTTGGAATCCGATGACGGCGCAGGAATTCCTTGGCGAATGCCTTGGAGCCCTCGAGCCGCGCCGGGGCCTGCCGCGGTCCGAAGCAGCGCAGGCCATCGCGCTCGAAGGCATCGACCAGGCCTGCGACCAGCGGCCCTTCCGGCCCGACGATCGTGAGCGCGACGCTCTCGGCGCGCGCGAGCCGGGTGAGGCCGCCGATGTCGGTCGCCTGTACCGGCACATTGCGCACCTTCGGCTCCCGGGCGGTACCGGCATTGCCTGGCGCCACCAACACCTCCGCCACGCGAGGCGACGCGGCGCACTTCCAGGCGAGGGCGTGCTCGCGTCCGCCGGAGCCGACGATGAGGACTTTCATTAATGCCGGAAATGGCGGATGCCGGTGAACGCCATCGCCATGCCGTGCTCATCGGCGGCCGCGATGACTTCGGGGTCGCGCTTCGAGCCGCCGGGTTGGATCACCGCCTGGACCCCGTACCCCGCGGCCACGTCCATGTTGTCGCGGAAAGGCGAATAGGCGTCGGAGGCCATCACCGTTCCGGCGATGGCCAGCTTTTCATCGGCCGCTTTCAGGGCGGCCAGCCTGATCGAGTAGACCCGGCTCATCTGTCCCGCCCCGATGCCGACCGTGGCTCCGTCGCGCGCCAACACAATGGCATTCGACTTCACGAACTTGCACACGCGCCACGCGAAGAGCAGATCGGCGACTTCCCGCTCCGACGGCTGGCGCCGGGTGACGACTGTCAGGTCAGCCGCGCTCACCCGTGCCGAATCGCGCGTCTGCGCCAGCAATCCGCCGCTGACGCTGCGGTATTCGACCTCGTTGGAGGCGGGGACGTGGCCGAGATCGCCAACGGCAAGCACACGGACGTTGGGCTTGCTGGCGAGAGCGCGCAGTGCATCCGGCGCGACGCTTGGAGCCGCCAGCACCTCGACGAACTGGCGTTCCAGGATGGCCGCGGCGAGCGCCGCGTCGAGCTCCCGGTTGAGCGCGATGATGCCGCCGAACGCCGAGGTTGGATCAGTGCGATACGCGCGATCGTAAGCTTCGCGCGGCGAGGCGGCGACGGCCACACCGCAGGGATTGGCGTGCTTGACGATGACGCAGGCCGGCTGCTCGAATTGACGCACGCATTCGATCGCAGTGTCCGCGTCCGCGATGTTGTTGAATGACAGGTCCTTGCCTTGCAGCACCCGCGCCGTCGCCACGCCCGGCTCGCGCGCGATCGGCTCACGGTAGAGGGCTGCCTGCTGGTGCGGGTTCTCGCCATAGCGCAGGTCCTGCGCCTTCGCGAAGAGGAGCGACAGCGTCGCGGGGAAGCGCTCGGCGGCCGCTTCCTGCCCGTTACGCGGCCCCGTCCCTGCGCCGCGGCCTTCGGCCCGCCCCAAGGGGCGTTCAACGCCGCTCCAGGCGGCGTTAGTGGCGAGATAACTCGCCACCATTGTGTCGTATTGCGCCGTGTGGGCAAATGCCTTGGCGGCGAGGCGGGATCTCGTAGCCGCGGTCGTGCAGCCGGCGTGCGCCGCCAGCTCCGCGAGCAGGGCGGGATAGTCCGCCGGATCGACGGCCACGGCCACGGATTCGTGATTTTTGGCGGCGGCCCGCAGCATCGCCGGACCGCCGATGTCGATATTCTCGATCGCCTCGGCGTAGCGGCAGTTCGGGCGCGAGACCGTCTCCGCGAACGGATAGAGATTCACTATGAGCAGATCGATCGGCTGGATGCCGTGCAGCGCCATGACCTGCTCGTCGATGCCGCGCCGGCCGAGGAGTCCGCCGTGAATCTTCGGATGCAGCGTCTTGACGCGGCCGGCCATGATCTCGGGGAATCCCGTGTAAGCCGACACTTCGCGCACGCTGAGGCCACTGCCCTTGAGCAGGCTGGCCGTGCCGCCTGTGGAGAGGATCTCGATGTTGCGCGCCGCGAGCGCGTGCGCCACATCCACGAGACCGGTCTTGTCAGAGACGGACAGCAATGCCCGCCGCACGGGCAACATCTGCGCAGTCAATGTGAGAGGCCGAACTGCTTGAGCTTCTTGCGCAGAGTGGCGCGATTGATGCCGAGGATGCCGGCCGCCCGGCTCTGGTTGCCCTCCGCGTAATCGAGCACCACGCGAAACAGCGGTTCTTCGACCTCGCGCAGCACCAGGTCGTAGAGGTCCGCCGGCCGCGAGCCGTTGAGGCTGGTGAAGTAATCGCTCAGGGCGCGCTCAGCGTGGCTGCGCAACGGCAGCAGCGGCCGTTGTGGCAGCAGATCGTTCAGTGTGCGCCCATGCCCGTTGAACCTGGCGCCAGAGGCGTCCCGCTGCCGACCCCTCTTTCTTTCTGTCATAGATGCCTCTCCGGGGAGCGGCGAATCATATCACGCATCATCCTATTGTCCGTGCGCACATGCCACCTCGCCGCTTTGCTGTCGCAGGCAAGCGTCGATCTCGAAGCCGACCGCCTGCGGTCCCGGATCCACGAACACCATCGTGGCATCCACGCGGCCACCAGCAGCCAGCAGCGAGCCCGGCGCGGCGGGCGAGGGCAGATAAGCGCCAGGCGGCACGTCGCGTGCGGCAATGCGATTGCCGAACCTGTCCTGCAACGTCACTCGCAATAGCGGCAGCGGCTGCGCACGGCTCGCGGAGTTCTTGACGCTTGCCCGCACGACGATCTCGCCTGTCGTGGGGCCATTAACAGACGCGCCAAGCTGGCGTACGTCATACGCGTTGATGTTCCAGCGCGGAGCAAGCTTCACACCCAGCGCGGAGTACACGTGAGTCAAGGGGTCCGTCAGCGCCGGGTTGGCCGCCAAGGCGTCGCGATAATGATTGACCGCTTGCAGCGCGAGAGTGATCGTCAGCACGCCGACGCCGACCGTCCAGGCAAGACCCGCGCGCGGGCGGCGCGCAACGAGCTCGAATGCGCTCTCGGGCGGTTCCTGCGGAGTGTTGGTCTGTTGCGCTTCCGGAGCTTGTGGCGGCGGAGCAGGCTCCGGGGGTGTCGGTACGGGCGCGGCGGGCGTCGGTTGAGCACTCGGCTGCGCAACGGCGGTCGCAGCGGGTGCGGGCTGGATCGTGTCCGGGACCAGGGCGGCAGGATCCGGCTCTTCCACCACCAGCCCTTCATCGGACGCACTCTCTGCAGGCGCGACGGGAGGGCGAGTGGACGTTACGAGGACGCTGCCGATATCGAGCTCGATCTCAATCTCGCCGGTTTCTTCAACCTCGAATGCCGATGCGGACGATTCCGGCGGGGAGGGCACATCCGATTGCGCAGCTGTGGCGTCCGCGGGCTCCGGCGCGGCTGGGGGTCGCTCCTCCGACAGCCGTGCCAACGCGTTGAATACGTTCAGACATCGCCCGCAGCGGACATAGCCCTGCGCGACGCGCAGATCCGCCGCGGTGACGACCAGGGTCAGGGCGCATTTGGGACAAACTGTGAACATTCAGTCGCGCGCCCGGCCATTCCGCCGTCCCCAGAGACAGACCCAACTCTCGCGAACCCCGAAGGCCTGCATATCAAACCACGTGTCATAGGCGAGTTCCACCTCGGGCACATCCTGCTCCATGAGTCCCGATAGCACCAGCGCGCCCGCAGGCCGAAGGATGTCGGCGAAGAGGGGTGCGAGCGCCACCAGCGGGCCGGAGAGGATGTTCGCGAGCAGCAGGTCCGCGCCCCGCGGAATCGCCCCGGTGGAGTCGCACAGCCGTACCCGCTCGCTGAGCCCGTTGGCGCTCGCGTTGTCGCGCGTCGCGATCAGGGCCTGAGGGTCGATGTCGAAGCAGCTCGCCGACCGGGCGCCGAGGCGCAGTGCCGCCAGCGCCAACACGCCGGAGCCGCAGCCGAAGTCGACCACCGCGCCGTCCCGTGGCGGATGCGTATCGAGCCATTCGAGACACAGCCTTGTCGTCGGGTGAGTGCCCGTGCCGAAAGCGAGTCCCGGGTCCATGGTCACCACCACGGCCCCCGGCTCTTCGACCTGCTCGTGGCGCGGGCACACCCACAGGCGCCGGCCGAAGCGCATCGCGTGGAAGTCGCGCAGCCATTCGCGCTCCCAGGCACGATCCGCCACCTCGCGCGCGCGCAGGCACGCAGGATCCACCCCCAGCGAGCGACTCAACGCGCGAACGACCGCGTCGCGGTCCGTGTCCGGAGCGAAAAGGGCCACCAGGCGCGCCGCCGGCCAGAGCCGGAATTCGCCCGGCGCGGGCTCGAGGACCGGCGAGGCCTCACGATCGTCGGCGTCCACGAATGTGACGGCGATCGCTCCGCAGCAGAGGCAGGCGGCCTCGGCGTCGTCCGCCGCGAGCCGCCCGAGATCCAGGCTGATCTCGAGGAAGATGCGCGAAATACGCTTACCTCAGCCCCAGACGCCTTTCCAGGTAATGGATGTCGGTGCCGCCCTTCTGGAAGGCTGCATGATTGCAGATTTCCTGGTGCAGCGGCACATTGGTCTTGATGCCCTCGATCACCATTTCCGCGAGCGCATTCTTCATGCGTGCGATGGCGGTTTCGCGCGTGTCGCCATGGGCGATCACCTTGCCAATCAGCGAGTCATAGTTGGGCGGAACGTGATAGCCGGAATAGATGTGGCTGTCGACGCGGATGCCGGGGCCGCCCGGCGCGTGCCACAGGCGGATCGGGCCTGGGGAGGGCATGAACGTCTTGGGATCCTCGGCGTTGATGCGACACTCCATGGCGTGCCCGCGGATCTGTACGTCGCTCTGTACATAGGACAGGCGCTCGCCTGCGGCGATGAGAAGCTGCGCCTTGACGAGGTCGATGCCGGTGACGAGCTCGGTTACCGGATGCTCGACCTGAATGCGCGTGTTCATCTCGATGAAATAGAACTCCCCGTCCTGATAAAGGAACTCCAGCGTGCCGGCGCTGCGATAGCCGACCGCGCGACAGGCCTCGACACAGCGCTCGCCCATGACGCGCCGCTGCCGTGCGGTGATGCCCGGCGCGGGAGCTTCCTCCAACACCTTCTGGTGGCGGCGCTGCATGGAGCAGTCGCGCTCGCCTAAGTGGATGACGTTGCCGTGGTCGTCCGCCAGCACCTGAAACTCGATGTGCCGCGGCCGATCCAGAAACTTCTCCATGTACACCTGGTCGTTGCCGAAGGCCGCGCGCGCCTCGGCCCGAGTGATGCCGATGGAATTGAGGAGCGACGCCTCGCTGTGCACTACGCGCATTCCGCGGCCGCCGCCCCCGCCCGAGGCTTTGATGATGACCGGATAGCCGATGTCCCGCGCGACGCGCAGATTCTCCTCCGCTTCGTCACCCAAGGGCCCGTCGGAGCCCGGGACGCACGGTACGCCGTGACTCTTCATCACGCGGATCGCCGAGACCTTGTCGCCCATGGTGCGGATGGTCTCCGCCCGGGGACCCACGAAGACGAAGCCGCTGTTCTCGACGCGCTCGGCGAAATCCGCGTTCTCCGACAGGAAGCCGTAGCCGGGATGGATGGCCACGGAATCCGTGACCTCGGCGGCGCTGATGATCGCGGGCATGTTGAGATAACTGCCCGCCGAGGGCGGCGGCCCGATGCATACCGACTCGTCCGAGAGCAGCACGTGCTTCAGGCTGTAATCGGCGGTGGAATGCACCGCCACAGTTTTGATCCCGAGCTCGCGGCAGGCGCGCAGGATGCGCAGAGCAATCTCGCCGCGATTGGCGATGACGACCTTCTCCAGCATGACCGCGCCGCGCTTATTCGACCACGAAGAGGGGTTGGCCGAACTCGACCGGATCGCCGTTGCGCGCCATGATGGAAGTGACGCGGCCCGCGCGATCGGCCTCGATCTGATTCATCATCTTCATGGCCTCGATGATGCAGAGCACCTGTCCGACCTTTACCTCGTCGCCGATCTCGACGAACGCCTTGGCGCCCGGGGAGGGACTGGCATAGAAGGTGCCGACCATGGGAGCCGTGATCACGTGCTCGTTGGACTTCGGTTTCGCGGCGCTCTCGCCCGCGGCGTTGCCCTGACCGGAGGGCTCCGCAGGCGCGGCGAGCGGCAGCGGTGCACCGCCGCGGCTCGGGTCCCACGCCGGCGGGGCCGGCCCGAACCAGGCCGGTGCCATCGGCTGCACCATGGCGCCACCTGCCGGCATGCGGCTGATTCGTACCGCCTCCTCGCCTTCCTTGATCTCGATCTCAGCGATGCCGGATTCCTCCAGCAGCTCGATCAGCTTCTTGATTTTTCGAATGTCCATGCCGGGATTGCTCCCCCTGTTCTGTTGTTGGCCTGGTGAATAGCGCAGCGTGTCAGGACGAGGCCGGATGTCGGCAGGCGGCCCGCACTGCGAGCTCATAACCCAGCGGGCCGAAGCCCGAGATCACTCCGACGGCAATGTCGGAAAAGTAGGACCGGTGCCTGAACTCCTCGCGCGCCTGCGGGTTGGAGAGGTGCACCTCGATCATCGGCAGACTCACGCCGAGCACCGCATCGCGCAGCGCGATGCTGCTGTGGGTGAAAGCGCCGGGATTGAAGATCAGCACGCCGATCTTCTCGGCCGCGGCCTGCTGGATGCGGGCAATCAGCTCGTGCTCCGCATTGCTCTGAAAGCAGAGGAGCTCCCGGCCTTCTTCGCGGGCAAGCTGCACCGCCCGCCGCTCGATGGCCTCCAGCGTCTGCGCGCCGTAGATCCCCGGTTCCCGGGTTCCGAGCAGATTGAGGTTCGGGCCGTTCAGCAGCAGCAGACGGGTCATGGGGGACAGGCAGGCGTGCTCGAAATCAAGCGACGCGCCGGAATTTACCCCAAATTCCAAGGAAATGGGTGATTTTTGCGGCGAATGCCGGGAAACGAGCGACCTGCTGTTCAGAGCCTGGCGGCCGCCGAGCGTTGCGTGTGCGCCACGGCCAGCGTGGCCATACCTTCCGAAATCCTGCGCCGTGCAGTCGCGAGGTCGATGCGACCCCGGTCGAGATCGTCCAACCGGTCCAGGATCAGGGCGGCCTGATCCGGTCGCAGCTGCCCGATCTTGAGGGTGACGATGCGCCCGCGCGTATCGACGAATACCGAGAACGGGAAGACCTCCTCCATGCCGAGCGCCCGCACTGCCTGGAGCCCGGGCTGCTCGCCGATCAGCAGAGGATACTGGATGGCAGCACGGCGGGCGTAGTCGAGCACCGCCGCGCGGGAATCCACCGCAACACCAATGACCTGCAGTCCCTGCGGCGCGCGTTGCCGGCTGAGGCGCTCGAGAAGCGGAATCTCCTGCCGGCAAGGCATGCACCAGGACGCCCAGAAGTTCACCAGCAAAGGCCGTCCCTGCCAGTCCGAAAAGTGGCGCGTCACGCCCAATCGGTCTGCAAAGGCGATGTCCGGAAGAGTGTCGGGAATGGACTGGGTCGGCGGTGAGTCGTCATGAGGCGCTGTCGCAGCCGGGGCGGCTCCATCCGCGGCTGACGCCGGAACTGCGGCGAATGACGTCGCTTGCGTCAGGGTTCCGGACCTCATCAGATGTCCGCCGGCGAAGAACCCCGCCAGTCCCGCGGCGATGATGACCGCCGCAGCCGGAAGGGCCCGAGTCAGGGAGGCGCGCATCAATCGATATCAGGAGGCCGGCTGTGAGGCGAAGGCTGCCCGCGCGGCAGCGGCGAATTCGGCTCCCTTCATGTAGCCGACCACCCGGTAGCGAGAGCGCTCCCGCCCATCGCGACCATAGAAGGCGATGGTCGGCGGCCCATAGATGCCGAAGCGCTGCAGCAGTGCGCGATCGTCGGCATCGTTGGCTGTGACGTCGGCTCGCAGCAGGACCGTGCCGGTCAGCGTCTGGCGGACGGTCGGGTCGAGGAACGTTGTGGCCTCCATCTCTTTGCAGGAGGTGCACCAGTCGGCGTAGAAATCGATCATAACCGGTCGCCCCTCGCGCGAGGCCTGCGCAACCTGATGATCGAGATCGGCGACGGTGCGCACCGGCGAGAAGGGGAGGGGCTGTTCAGTGCCGGCCCACGCGGGGATGGGCGACAGCGGGTTGGTGCCGCCAAGCGCCGCTCCCGTGACGAGCGCAAGTCCGTAAACCGCAGCGATCAGACCGCTGAGGCGGAGCGTCCAGCGCGCCGCCCGGACATTGCGCGTCCCGACGAACAGCACCGCCGCCGCCGTGCCCACCGGCACTGCCCATAGCGCCAGGGTCGCGCGCGCCGGCAGCACTCGGCCGAGCATCCAGACAGCTACGCCCAGCATGACCGCACCGAAGAAGCGCTTGATCGTGTCCATCCAGGCTCCGGACTTGGGCAACAGTTTGCCTGCCGAGGTGCCGATGATCAGTAAAGGCGTGCCGGTGCCGATGGACATGGCGAAGAGCGCAGCAGCGCCCCGGGCCACCTGACCGGTCTGGCTGATGACGGCCAGGGCAGCCACCAGCGCCGGACCCACGCACGTCGTGACGAGGAGCGCCGAGAGAGCCCCCATGACGGCAACGCCGCCCAGCGTTCCCGCGGTCTGCCGGCTGCTGAGGTTCGCGATCCGCGTTTGCAGGGCCGCGGGCAACTGCACGGTGAACAAACCCAGCATCGACAACGCCATGGCCACGAACAGCGCCGCGAAGGTCGCCACGATCCAGGGCTGCTCGAAGGCGGCGGCCGGTGCCCGCCCACCCAGTGCCGCGAACGCCGTGCCGGCGATCGTGTAGGTGAGAGCCATGCCGAGGACGTAGGTCAGGGAGAGCACGAAGGCGCGCCCTGTGGTCACCTTGCGGCCCTGACCGACGATGATGGCGGACAGGATGGGAATGGTCGGATAGACGCAACCGGTGAAGGCCAGGAGCAGGCCGGCGCCGTAGAACGCGGCAATCATTGCCAGCAGGCTCCCGGAGCGGGCGGCGCTCGTGTACCCCTGCTGGTCGGATATGGCACTGTTCGAGCTATTGGCAGTCGAGCTTCCCGACCCGGGTCCCGCCGAGCCGCCTGCCGGCAAGGCCACGGTGAGGGTCTTGGTAATCGGCGGATAGCACAGCCCGGCATCCGCGCAGCCCTGGTAGGTCACCTGCACCGACAGACTGCGAGCGGAGCCTGCGGCCGCGCCCGGCACCGGCACCGTGCCGCTGACCGCGTTGCGGTAGATCTCTTCCCGGCCGAAATAGGGGTCGATCTTGATCTGGCCGTTCGGGAGCTGCATCGCTCCGAGCGCGACCCCATTGGCGGCATTGACCTTGAGCCGGCTGCGGTAGAGGTAGTAGCCGCTGCGGATCCACCAGTCGAGGCGGATCGCCTTCGCGCCGACTGCCGTCGCCCCGACATGAAAAACCTGATCCGCGGGCAGGAATTTGGGCTGAGCCGGTACGGAATCTCCCGTCACGCTCGAGGTTGCGGCGGCATTCGGGCTCGAAGCGCTCGCCAGGGCGGCAGCAGCGGCAGCCGTGCCGGATTGCCCGGCAGGGGCGGCATGGAGTCCAACGGTGGCCGCCGCGACCAGCAGGGCCAGTCCCAAGCGCGCCGGCGTCCGGCTCACAGGGCCGCCGCTCCGCCCAGCCAGGCGAGATATTCGGCGGACCCGCGAGTCACCGGCAGGGCGATGATCTCCGGAACGTCGTAGGGATGGAGAGATTTCAGGCGCATCTCAAGCTCCGAATACCGGGAACTGAGCGTTTTGATGATCAGGAGCACTTCCGGTTCATCCTGCATGGCTCCCTGCCAGCGATAAGTCGAGTGTACCGCCGCTACCCGGTTTACGCAGGCGGCAAGTCCCGATTCCACCAGCTCGCGGGCAATCCTCGCGGCCACCGCGTCATTCGGGCAGGTGGTCAGTACCGCGATGACCTCGATCGGTTCCGTGGGGGGTGCCACTTTCAGGGGGTCTGGGGAGGGGGGCGGCACGATCATAGTCCGCCGCGGAAAATTTCTCCCCCGCCGGGGCTTGAATTCCGACCTTCCCCGCCTATTATTAGCAGCCGCGTGAGGAGAGTGCTAATAGCTCCCGCGCATATTTTCCATAACACACCAGCATCCTAGGAGCGTCCACCATGAAGATTCGTCCTCTTCATGATCGCGTCATCGTCAAGCGCCTGGAGGAGGAACGTACCTCCCCCGGTGGCATCGTCATTCCCGATACGGCGGCTGAGAAGCCGGTCCAGGGAAAGATCGTCGCGGTCGGCAACGGCAAAATTCTCGAAGACGGCAAGGTCCGTCCGCTCGACATCAAGGTCGGCGACAAGATTCTCTTCGGCAAGTACAGCGGCACGGAAGTCAAG
>DATAXF010000140.1:0-9879 GCA_036273095.1 Steroidobacteraceae bacterium
CTCGAGCCGTTCCGCCGCATCAATCCCTGCGGCTTTCCCGATCTGGAAATGACCCGGCTGGCCGACCTGAGCCCGGTCGATTCCGTGACCGTCGCGGCCGAGGCCCTGCAGCCATACCTGCTGCGACACCTGTACGGATATCCATAACCGATCTGTCACCTTCTCCCGACTGACGGCGTAACTGCATTCGCTTCAGCATTGCCGACTATCCTCAAGAGGACTGGCAATGCAGGTCATCCACAAGAAGCTGCTCCGAGCAGCCGCGCTCGCCATCGCGATCCTCGTCATCGGCACCGTCTCGGGCTGCTCCCGCCCGGCCGCATCCGGCGTGACGATCCTGAATGCTTCGTACTCGCCGACACGCGAGCTCTACGGCGAGTACAACGCCGCCTTCCAGAAGTACTGGAAGAAGAAGACCGGCCAGACCGTGCACGTGAGCATGTCCTACGGCGGCTCGGAGCTGCAGGCTCGCTCCGTGGCCGAAGGTCTCGGGGCCGATGTGGTGACGCTGGCTCTGGCGCCGGACATAGACGTCATCGCACAGCAGGGCAAGCTGCTGCCGCTCAACTGGCAGACCCGCCTCCCCGACGACAGCTCGCCCTATACCTCGACGATCGTGTTCTTAGTGCGCAAGGGGAATCCGAAGGGCATCCGCGATTGGAGCGATCTGATCAGGCCGGGCGTCTCCGTCATCACTCCCAACCCCAAGACCTCCGGCGGAGCGCGCTGGAACTTCCTCGCCGCCTGGGCTTGGGCACTGAAGCAACCGGGAGGCGATGAGGCGAGCGCCAGACGATACCTTCACGAGCTCTTCGGCCACGTCCCCGTGCTGGACACGAGCGCCCGCGCCGCCACCACAACGTTCGCGCAGCACGGACTCGGAGACGTACTCATTGGCTGGGAAAACGAGGCAATGCTCGCCATCCGTGAGAAGCCGAATGAGGGCCTGACTATCGTCTATCCGTCAGTCAGCATCCTGGCTGAGCCGCCAGTCGCCGTCGTCGACCAGTACGCCCTGCAGCATGGCCAGCGACCGCTCGCGACCGCCTATCTCCAGTACCTGTACAGCAAGGAAGGGCAGGAGATCATCGGCCGTAACTTCTATCGGCCCCGCGATCCGGATGTCGCGGCGCAGTTCGCCAAGGAATACCCGAAGATCAATCTCGCGACCATCGCCGACCTCGGCGGCTGGGCGAGCGTGCAGCAGAAGTTCTTCGGAGACGGCGGGGTGTTCGATCAGATCTATTCCAAAGCTCAATAGTCAGCACTCTGGTACTTGCGGTGCCGCCCGCGGCCGGCCTCTAAGGTCGCAAATCGCGACCTTAGAGCCGCGGCCTCCTCCATCGTGAGCTGGAACATAAAATCCACCGGAAAGCGCTCGCTGTTGCGGCGGACTTGTTCGTTGAGGCGTTTGATCGTCACTCCGTAGAGTGCTGCCAGCTCGGCATCAAGCAGAACCTTGTGGCCGCGCAGGATGCGGATCGAGCGGGCGACTTGCCCGACCGGCATGACGATGTTGATCGAAATCGAAGGTGCGGGACCGTTCATTGCTGGGCCTACCTGACTCGGGCCACGGCCGTCATGTTCGTGACCGTAGACGAGCGTCGGTTGGGAATCGGTCGCCATCGCGTATCGGAGCGGTGACGGCTCATGTCAGATATTTATGCAGGTATGCCAAAGTGTTGCTTGCGGTCCCGGCGGCCCGGCGTATCGTGTCCTTGGGCGCCGGGCCGGCGGATCGACGGTGGCGATTGAACTTCCCCCCTCTGTTCGATTTTGCCGTCATTCGCCTCCCGGCCGTCCATACACGTTCGAGCCGACACCATGAAGACAACTTACGCGCCGGCGGCGATGCCGTCGGGTCTCCGTTCTCTCACGCAAACCTGGGCGGAGTGGCAGCGCGACGTCGTGGCCATTCTGCGGCGCGACTTCCGTGGTGCGCTGGGCCACATTTCTCTGGAGGACGTCGACTGGCCTGCCTGGGTTCGCTTCTATCTCGAGGGCAGAAGCGCGAGCGCGGCCGTCGATCGCGCGCTCGAGCGCGATCTCTGACGCCTGCCCGCCCAGTTGATGGGCGCAGGCCCGCCGTCCGGAAAGCCCTCGTGGGGCTTCCGAACGGCAGGCAATCGTCAGGTTACTTCTGGTAGGGGTAGTAGCGGAAGGAGGCCATGCCGACGAACATGTTGGCCTCGGGCGCCCCGCCGGTGCCGTCAAAGGCATCGCGCTGCAGATACTCGCCCTGCATGCCGAACTGCAGGTTGCCGAGTTTGCCCTGGTAGTACTTCCACCAGAACCCGCCGCTCACCTCATCGATCGACTTCGTGTTGCCGACACAGGTTCCGCTGAGGGCGTCGCATCCCGAGTTATTGAACTCCGGCGCGCCGTATCCGTAAGTGGCGGCACCGACGTTGTAATAAGTCGAGCTCTCCTTCTCCCGACCGCCGTAGGCGTAAATGCTGAGTCGATCGGTTGGGGTGAAGATCAGTCCGACGAGGGCCTCGTACTCCTTGATCGGGGCGAGCGCGCCCGTCGGCTTCATCGTGACGTCGGGCAGCTGCGCGGAACCGTAGCGGCCGATGCCCTTGCCGGCGAGGGCGCTCACCTGGAACGACAGCAGCTTCGGCAGTACGGGCAGGATCATGCCGCCGCCGACGCCGCCGCCGGAAGTGCTACTGCTCGACCTGTCGATGCTGGAGCGGAATTCGCGGCCCAGGCCGTAGACCTCGTAGTGCCCGAAGCCGGGGTCGAACGCCGCCTTGACGATCACGTCGGGGGCCGGGTCCGTCGTGTAGGTGGTGGAATTATTCTCCAGACCCGCCGAGTCGCCGGAGTTCTGGTAATCCACGCTCGAGGGCGGGAAGGTGCTGCCCGTCGGCAGGCCCGCGGCATTGATGCCGTTGGAGGTTACCGTCTGCGGGCTTTCGATCGAGGCGCCGAGCGAGAAGGCTTTGCTGAAGTGCTCGACGACCCGCAGCTGCGGATTGCGGGTCCAGTTGAATCCCACGATGTACTGGGCGTCGATGCCGAGCGGAGCGTTTTCGTCCCGGACGTAGAGACCGTCCTTGTAGAGGGTCGCGAGGCTCCAGCTCTGGCCCGCAACCACATCGAGGCCGTAGTCCGTCTGCATCCGTCCGTAGAACACCCGCATGCGCAGTGTGTAGCTGTTGCTTTCGCGGGAGTTAGAAGTCACTCCGGCGCTCAGGAAGTCGGTCTCCATATAGGCTTCCGGCTTCAGCCCGTCGAAATCCTCGCCTTGGGCGAGGAGCGAGAACCGGCTCTGGCGGGCGCTCTCGCGAAACTCCGATACCTGGCTGTTCGCGTTCTCGTAGAACGGAATGCCGGTATTGAAGTCCGAGCCGACGTCCGCCGATTGATTGCGGTCGCGATAGATGGTCGCAAGCTCGGTGAAGCCGCCGAAGGTGAGCGTCAGTGGGCCGGTCTGGATGGCGGGGGCCGGCGCGGTTGCGGTCTGCGCAAAGGCCGGCACCGAGACCGCACCGAGAGAGACCGCGACGGCGGCGGCTATCGCGTTGCAGCGAGAGCGGGGAACTTGGCGCGAATGAAAGAGATCGATGCTCGGGCGCGTCATCATCAGGCTCCTGATTATTGATGGGATTGGTGGCCTAAGCGCGCAGTCGGCGGACATCTGGCAAGAGTCCCATTGGCGCCTTTCCGCCGTCGGCCGCGCAGCCGGGGCGTACTGTGCGACCTTTGTGATACATCCGTATTTCAGAAGGATTACGGATTTGTTACAGGCAGCCGTCAGCCCCGGAATGCCTGTGCGATGAGGTAGCGGGCGACGCCTGACCACCGCGATTTGAATGGAGCGAGGGTTCCGGCGCCTCGCCCAGGTACAGCCGGCCACCGTCTGTCTTGCGCAACGCCACCGCCCATCCGATCAGATCCAGCGGGGAGGGCGGCTCGCCCGGCGGTCGATAGCGCAGCGTGCGGCGGCAGCCTAGATCCGGGTCGATGATCATGGCGAAGCGCGGTCCGTTGCGGGTGATGTCGGCGCGCAGGGCGCCCAGCGGCGAAGTCCCCCGGACGCCGCGGATCGAGAGACAGCCAGACGGCGCGGCGCCGGCTCAGCGCCGCAACCCGCCCCAGCCAGCCCGCCTCGAGGTCGTGTCCCGCCCGAAGGAGCGCGACCGCCGCGACCCCGTGCGTGTCGAAGCTCTGAGTCAGGACGCTGATCCAGCGGTCCATCTCCAATTGCTCCTGGACGGGGAGCATCCTGCAGGAAGGGTGGTGGCAAAGTCCGTCTCATCCAGGTGACGGATGGGTGTCGGCGGCGCTCAGGCGTCGGCCGGTGCCGGCAGGGTTCCGCGGCGGTGACAAACCGGTTTCAATCAGCACAGACATAACACCGGAACTTAACCGTCGACCGGATAGACTCTCGGTCGATTCAAACAGGCGGTTTGAAGCAACCTGGAAACAGAGAGAGAAGATTGCGCATGAACATCCTGATTAAAAGCGGCGTGGTCGCCGCACTCGCGGGCGCGAGTGTGGGTCTGGCGCGCGCCGATGTGGTGACGACTACCGGCGGCATCAAGGTCGTGTCGTCGAACGGCGATTTCTCGGCCGCCGTCGGCACCCTGCTGCAGTTCGACGCTTATGAGGACCAGAACGACAGCAGCAGCGGGATCGGCAGCGGGATCGCCAATGGAAGCTCGAACAACGCCTTCAGATTCCGGCGCGCCTGGATCACTCTGGCCGGCAAGGTTTACAGCTTCAACTATCACGTCGACTACGACACGGTTACCGGCGCTCTGGCAAGAGCGTGGCTGGAGCACGGCCTGTTGCCGAATGGATCGCTCTTCATCGGCCAGGACAAGCCATGGGGTAGCCTGGATGAGCTGGCGCGCAATCCCGACACGCCGTTCATGGAGCGCAACATCGTTTCGGCGAGCGGCGTCAATGCAGCGGCGACCTACAGTGACGGAGTCTTTTACGAGTGGAGCCACCAGGCGTTGACCGACAACGACAGTCTTTGGCTTGGCGCCTCGGCGGTCTCCCTGCACAAGCAGACAGGCAGCACCGACACCAGCACACAGGGCTCCGCATATAACGCTCGCATCGGCTACGCGCCGATCATCGAGAAGGACGCCTGGGCGCATGTCGGGGCGTCGATCATCGACGCCACTGGCGCCACGGGTAGCTCAACGGCTGGCACGGACGCGCTCAAGGCGAGTTACGCGTACGGCGATTATTTCGACAGCAACGAGAAGCTGACGCTCGCGAACTACCCCGTCTCGAGCACCGGCGCCAGGCCGCACTCGAGATCGATCAGCGGGGAGCTTGCCGGGGCCTACGGACCGGCATATCTGCAGGCGGAATACGATGACGTCGCGTTCCACGAGACCGGAGAGGCGAACAACACGGTCAGGGCCTACTCTGCGACCGCGGCGTATACGCTGACTGGTGAGACGCGCTCGTACAATGCCAAGGATTCGACCTACGGCACCATCACCCCTGCTCACAGCTATGGCGCTTGGGAGGTCGCCGTGCGCTACGATCAGGCCACCAATGACGGCAGCAACGGCATCTACACGGGGCTCGCGTTGGCGGGCGCGAAGGCGGCGCTCGCGACAGCCGACAAAGTCACGCTCATCACCGTGGGGCTCAACTACTACCCCAATGACCACATCCGCTTCGTGTTGAATTACGAGCACGGCAAAGCCAACCTCGGCAGGGAGGGGTCGGATAGCCCCAATACCATCGGGGCTCGCGCGCAACTCTGGTTCTGAGGGCCGCGGCGTAGTCGCGCGGCCCTCGCCGTCAGTCTGCCATCAGCTTGTAGCCGGCCCCCGAAGCGGTTTGCAGCCGTTGCGGCGCGGCCGGATCGGCTTCGATCTTCTGCCGCAGTCGATGGACGAGCTGCTTCAGGAGCTGTCTGTCGCCGGAGCCGCGATGACCCCAGACGTGCACCAGGAGGCGATCCGAGCTGACAGTGCGGCCGGCGTTTGCGAGCAGCATCTGAAGCAGGCGCAACTCGAGCTTCGTAAGGCGGATGGGCTCGGCCTCGCCGATGCGTACCGTATGCTCATCCGGATCGAGGGTGAGCGTTCCGGACGACAGGACCGACGAGCTTTCCGTGCCCGCCCGGCGCAGCAATGCCTTGGCGCGCGCGAGCAGGGTGCGGGGACTGAACGGCTTGGTCAGGTAGTCGTCGGCGCCGAGCTCGAGGGCCCGCACCAGGTCTTCCTCCTCGCCGCGCACGGTCAGCATCATGATGGGTACGCGCGAGTTGCGACGAATCGTCTCACAGACCTGAAATCCGCTCGCGCCCGGCATGTTGATGTCGAGAATGATCAGGTCGGGCGCTTCATCGGCTGCGGCCCGGATGGCGGCCGTCCCATCCTGGGCCTTGATGATCAGGTAACCGGCCTGTGTCAGCGTGAAGCCGACAAGGTCACGCAGATCGCGGTCGTCGTCCGCCACCAGAATCTTCACGCTGTCACCTCCACGGGTAGGGTCATCGTGAACCGGGTGCGCTCCGTGCCGGTGCGCTCCACGGTCACCGTGCCGCCGTGCCGCTCGACGATGGAGCGCACGATCCAGAGACCTAGTCCGAGCCCGCCGGGCTCCGGCTCCTGCTCCGCGCCGCGGCTGAAGGGCGCAAAGAGCCCTTCCCCGGCAGGCGAGGACGGTCCGGGGCCCTCGTCCTCCACCCACACGGCCAGCCTGCCTTCGTCCGCCGCGCAGCCGATGCGCACGGTGCTGTCTTCCGGCGCGAACTTGTTGGCGTTGGCGAGAAGGTTCACGAACACCTGCGTCAGCCGGTGGCTGTCGCCCTCGACGAGCGGCAGATCCTCGGGAAGCGAAACCTCCAGCCGCTGCCGGCGGAGGGCGAGCAGCGAGCCGATGAGCGCGCGCGCGTCCTCGATGACCTCCGCGAGGTCGACGCTCTGGCGGCGGATCGCGAGCTGGCCCGACTCGATGCGCACGCTTTCGAGCAGGTTGTCGATCAGCCGGGTGAGGCGCAGGGTCCCGCGCTGCAGCGACTCGGTGAGCTCCCGGCGCTGAGCGGGCGGCATGGCGTCCAGATTGTCGAGCAGCAGCTCGATCGAGGCGAGCTGCGCGGCGAGCGGAGTGCGAAACTCGTGCGAGATGTTGGCGAGCACCGAGTCGCGGGCGCGGCGTACCGCCTCGAGCTCCGTCTCGTCTCGGATCACCTGCACCTGAAGTCCGTCCACCGGCCCGGCGCTGGTGATGACCGCCGTGCGCGTTTCGGCGCCGCGCTGCAGCCGCTCGACGCACTGCGCGCTGCCTTCGGAGCGCGCGTTGAGGATGGGGCACCGGTAATCGCAGGGGCGTCTGCCTTCCTCCTGCAGCGGCTGGAGCACATCGCCGCAGAAGCGGCCCACCGCTTCCTGCGGGTCGATGCGAAGGAGACGCGCGGCCTGGGCGTTGAGATAGCGGACGTTGCGATGCTGATCGACCGCATAGACGCCCTCGACGATGCCCCCGAGGACCGCCTGTGCCTCTGCCTCGCGGCGCCGCAGCGTTCCCGTCAGCTCGAGAAGATTGCGGCGCATGTCCTCCATGGTCTGCGCGAGCGCGCCGACCTCAGCGGCGCCCCCCGGCGGAATCGACACGGAGAAATCGCCTTGTCCGATGCGCACCGCCGAGTCGGTGAGCGCCCTGACGGGCCCGATGACGCGCTGACTCAGGATAGTGCCGGCAAGCACCGCGATTGCGGCGAGAATCAAAGTCGTCAGCACGAGATTGCGGATCAGCCGGGTCGTCGAGCTTTCCACGATGGCGATCGGCAGGCCCGCATCGATGAAACCGATGGCCTCGCCGCTCGAGGCAAAGAGCGGCACGCTCGCCTCGTAGAGGCCGAGCGAGTCGATGCGCCGCACCGCGGAGTGCCCGTCGGCCAGGGCCGCCGAATAGAGCGGCGCGTAGGCATCTACCGCATCGGCGGTGTACGAGCGGTAATCGAGGAAGCGGATCTGCGTCCCGACCCTGTCCGTCAGCTCGCGGGCAAGCCGTGCATCCAGCAGCCGCAGCACGTAGATCCGGATGTCGCCCGGCCCGGGCATGGGCACGAACGCTCCGAGCGCGGCGAGCCGCAGGTTGGTTGGCAGCGCGAGGAAGGTCGGGCCCTGCTCCGCGCTCTCCGACTTTATCCCCTGCCAGTCGAGTGCCGGGCCGGTCGCCGCGAGCAACACCGCGCCGGAGAAAACGGCACAGGCATCGAGCTGCGAGGTATCGCAGAATCGCTGCAGGAAGGGCGTCAGCGCCTCATTCTGGTGCTCATTGAGCAGCCGTTGCAGTGTCGGACGCTGCGCCAGCACGCGAGCCGAGTTCAATGCGTCCTCTGTCATCCGGCGCACGTCCTCATGGGCCGTGGCGCCCGCGAGGAGCACCCGCGCCTTGCCCTGGCTCTCGGCGAGGCCGCGCAGCATCCCGATGGCTGTCGCCGACAATCCGATGCCGACGAGCAGCACCAGCAGCACCTGCACGGCGGCCATCCACCAGGCGAGGCTGGTGTTGGCCGGATCGGGCCAGAGGGCGGTCAAGCGGCGGTGCCGCAGGAAATCGAACATGGGATCACCGCCGGCGATATCCGGTCCGCTCCACCAGCGACTTCAGCACCAGAGTCAGCGCTGCGAGCAGCGTGAGGAGCGAGGCGACCGCGAAGGCGCCGGTGAAGTCGTAGTCGTTGTAGAGCGCCTCGATGGCGAGCGGCATGGTATTGGTCAATCCCCGGATGTGGCCCGAGACCACCGACACTGCGCCGAATTCTCCCATGGCGCGTGCGTTGCAGAGAATGACCCCATAGAGCAGTCCCCAGCGGATCTTGGGCAGGGTCACCCGGAAGAAGGTCATCCAGGCCCCGGCGCCCAGGGTGATGGCCGCCTCCTCCTCATCGTTGCCGAGCTGCTGCATGAGCGGGATCAGCTCGCGCGCGACATAGGGGAACGTCACGAAGAGCGTCGCTATCATGATACCCGGGATGGCGAAGACCAGGCTGATGCCGTTCGCCGCCAGCCAGGCCCCGAACCAGCCCCGGATGCCGAAGAGCAGCACCAGGAGCATCCCGGAGATGACCGGGGAGACGGCGATCGGCAGATCGATCAGGGTGAGAACCAAGCTCTTGCCGCGGAACTCGAACTTCGCGATCGCCCATGCCGCGGCGAGCCCGAAGACTGTATTGACCGGTACCACGACGGCCGCCGTGAGAAGCGTCAGGCGGATGGCCGCCTGAGTGTCCCGGTCGGCGAAAGTGTGCAGGTACGTCTGCACTCCACCTTGGAAGGCGGTGGCGAAGACGACCGCGAGCGGCGCAAGCAGCAGCGCCGCCAGAAACGCCACGGACAGACCGATCAGGCCCCGGCGTACGAGCGCGCTGACGATCGTTTCGCGTCCGGGACGTGTGTCGAGCTCTTCGAGAGCCCCGGAGTGCGCGCCGGCCGCCATCAAGCCCCCCTCCGGACCATGCGATCCCTTCCCCACGCCTGCAGCAGATTGATCGCGAGGAGAATGACGAACGAGGCCGCCAGCATGACGAAGCCGAGCGCCGCGGCGCCGCGGTAATCAAACTCCTCCAGGTGGATGACCATGAGGAGCGGCGTGATCTCGGTTTTCATCGGCAGGTTGCCTGAGATGAAGATGACCGAGCCGTACTCGCCGAGAGCGCGCGCGAAGGCAAGGGTGAATCCCGTGAGTATCGCGGGTAGCACCGCGGGGACGACTACTCTGCGGAACACGTATAACCGGCCGGCTCCGAGCGTCTCCGCGGCGTCCTCGAGATCCCGTTGGACCTCGAGCAACGCAGGCTGCACGGTACGCACGGCAAACGGCATCCCGATGAGCGTCATGGCCATGATGACGCCGAGACGAGTATAGGCAACATGAATGCCGATTTCG
>DATAXF010000141.1:0-13371 GCA_036273095.1 Steroidobacteraceae bacterium
GCCGGGCGCGGCAGCCCCAGCAGATTCGTCGCGGTCGTGTCGGGAGAGGTCATGGCGGACTCCGCGGCCTCAGCCGCGCGGATGCAGCTCCGTGGCGCTGAAGAAGTAGGCGATTTCCCCGGCCGCGGTGTCCGATGCATCGGAGCCGTGGACGACGTTCTGCTCGATGCTGAGCGCGAGGTCGGCGCGGATCGTGCCCGCGGCCGCTTTCTTGGGATCGGTGGCGCCCATGATCTCGCGGTTGCGCGCGATGGCGTTCTCACCCTCGAGCACCTGTACCACGACCGGCCCGGACGTCATGTAGCGCACCAGGTCCTTGAAGAACGGACGCTCGCGGTGAACGGCATAGAAACCCTCTGCCTCGCGCTCGGAGAGGCGCAGCATGCGGGCGGCAATGACGGTGAGGCCCGCCTTCTCGAAGCGGCGGTAGACCTCGCCGATCAGGTTGCGGCTGACGCCATCGGGCTTGACGATGGACAGGGTGCGCTCGAGCGCCATTCGGGGTCCTTTCAGGGATAGCTGGTCGGGAACGTAGCCCTACAGTCTACCCTTTGGGGAGCCCTCGCCGCTATACGCTGAAGCTTTCCCCGCAGCCGCATTCCCCCTTGACGTTGGGGTTGCGGAAGCGGAATGCCTCGTTGAGGCCTTGCTTGACGAAGTCCACGGTGGTGCCGTCGACCAGCGCCAGGCTGTCCGGATCGACGCAAACCTTCACCCCGCGGTCCTCGAAGACGAGGTCGCCGGCCTGCACCTCGTCAGCATAGTTGACGACGTATGCGAAGCCTGAGCACCCGGTCTTGCGCACCCCGAGGCGAAGGCCGACGCCATGCCCTCGGGCGGCGAGAAACGTCTTGATTCGATAAGCGGCAGATTCGGTAAGTGAAATAGCCATGAGCGCGATTTTACCCCTGTTCGGGCCAGTGCCGGGCACAGTTCGCGAGCGCATCTTCGATCACCAGCAGGCGTCCGAGCTTCTCGACCGGGACAGCGAGTGCATCGGCCCACTCAGCCGGCCTTCCCGGCGCCAGAGCCGCGCGGTCCCGGCCGCGCAACCGCTCGGCCACCCAGGCTGCAACGGCCAGAGTATGGGGACAGCCATAGGCCTTGAACAGTGCGCCTTTCACGACGCCGTCCGCGACTTCGAGCCTGAAGCGGACCCAGACCTCCTGACCCGGGCCGCCCGCCTCGCCGACGATCTGGCCACCGGCGCCTGCACCGGGGGCGTAGCCGGATTCCCCCGTCTTCCCAGGGGGCTCCGAGGCCGGTGAGAGCTCACGCAGCCGCCCGACCTCCCGCCCGATGGCGGCCACTGCAGTGTCGATGTGCTCCGGGCGGCTGAACCTCCCGAAGCTGAGGCGCAGAGAGCTCTGGGCGAGCTGCGTGTCCCTGCCGAGGGCGCGCAGCACGTAGGAAGGCTCGGCCGATGCCGAATTGCAGGCCGATCCGGTCGCGACCGCCACCTCGGGCAGTCCTGCCACCAGGCTCTCCCCTTCGACGCCTTCGAAAGACACGTTGAGAATGCCCGGTACGCACTGCAAGCCCTCCCCGTTCCGATGCACACCGCCGAGCGTCACCAGACCCTGCCATAGCCGCTCCCGCAGACCCGAGAGCCTGGCGTGCTCTGCCGTCAGTTCGCGGCTGGCGAGCTCGCACGCCACGCCGAAGGCGGCGATCTGGTGGGTGGGCAGAGTCCCGGGCCGCAGGCCCCTTTCCTGGCCGCCGCCGTAGAGGATCGGCTGCAGGTGGGCCCGCGCTCCGGCACGCACATAGAGCGCGCCGACACCCTTGGGACCGTAGAGCTTGTGCGCCGTGATGGACACGAAGTCGAGCGGCGAGGCACGCACATCGAGAGGGATCTTGCCGGCCGCCTGAGCCGCATCGCAATGCAGGAGCACGCCGCGCTCGCGGCAGAGCGCTCCGATCGCGGCGACATCCCCGATGACGCCGATCTCGTTGTTGACCAGCATGATCGAGGCCAGCACCGTCTGCGGCCGTATCGCCGCCGCCACCGCCTCGGGATCGATTCTGCCGCTGCGGTCCGGTGACAGCAGGGTGACGGCGAAGCCCTCCTTCTCCAGCTGCCGCAGCGGATCCAACACCGCCTTGTGCTCGATTCGCGAGCTCACGATGTGCCGGCCCCGGTACGCGTTGGCGCGCGCAGCGCCGAGGATTGCCAGGTTGTTGGATTCCGTGGCGCCGGACGTGAAGACGATCTCCGCGGCAGCCGCGCCGATCAGCGCCGCCACCTCTGCGCGCGCCCGCTCGATCCGCTCGGCGGCGCGGCGGCCGAAGAGATGCGTGACCGAAGAGGCGTTGCCGATGCAGTCGGACTCCGTGAGGCAACGGCTGATCGCCTCGGCCACCGCCGGATCCACCGGTGTCGTGGCCGCATAGTCGAGATAGACCGGCTCGGGTCCGCTCACTCGCGCTCCGAGCCGGCGCCGGCCCGCCGCCGCCGGCTCTGCACGGCCGTCAGGATGCCGCGCAGGATGTTGACTTCGTTGCGGTCGAGCGCCGCGCGTTGGAACAGGCGCCGCAGGCGCGCCATGAGGTGGGTGCCGCCCTGGGTGCGGTCGCGGAAGTCGATCTCCTCCAACACCTGCGCCAGATGCCCGTACAGCCGCTCCATCTCCACCGGCTCGGCGAGCGGGCCGGCGGCCGGCGCGGTGTCGATCTGCACGCCGCGGGCGCGATGGATCTCGTAGGCGACGATCTGCACCGCCATGGCGAGATTGAGCGATGGATAAGCCTCGCTCGCCGGAATCTGGATCAGCAGGTGCGCGGCCTCGAGCTGCTCGTTGGTGAGACCCGCCCGCTCCGATCCGAAGAGCACCGCCACCGGGCCGCGGCGCGATTCCGACAGCACACGCTCCGCCGCCTCGCGCACGTCCGCCACACGGAAGTACTGATCGCGCGTCCGCGAGGTCGCGGCCACGATGAATCCACAGCCGGCGACCGCCTCCGCGACGGTCGCGACCAGCCGCGCACTGGCCAGGACGTCGTCGGCTCCGGAGGCGCGCGCGATCGCCTCGCTGTGCGGAAACTGCCGCGGATTGACCAGCACCAGCCGCTCGAGCCCCATGTTCTTCATGGCGCGGGCCACCGCCCCGATGTTGCCGGGGTGCGAGGGCTCGACCAGAACGATGCGGATGTCGGAGGTATCCATGGCGATCTGCTACCCTACGCGCCGTGCATCCGCTTCTCAATATCGGTATCCGCGCCGCGCGCCGCGCCGGCGAAGTCATCGTCCGCAGCCTCAACCGGCTGGAGTCGCTCACCATCACCTCCAAGGGGCGCAACGACTTCGTCAGCGAGGTCGACCGCAACGCGGAGCAGGAAATCATCGGCATCATCCGCCGGCACTACCCCGACCACGCGGTGCTCGCCGAGGAGAGCGGCCGCAGCGGCGAGCACGACACCGTCTGGATCATCGATCCGCTCGACGGCACGACCAACTTCCTGCACGGCTTCCCGACGTTCGCGGTGTCGATCGCCGTCCAGCAGAAGGGCCGGCTCGAGGTTGCGGTGGTCTACGATCCCATGCGCCAGGAGGTCTTCACCGCGACGCGCGGCGGCGGCGCGCACCTCGAGAATCATCGCATTCGGGTCAGCAAGCAACGCACGCTCGAGGGTGCTCTCATCGGCACCGGGTTCCCGTTCCGCTCGAACACGGGCTACATCGACGCGTATCTCGAGATGCTCAAGGCGGCGATGCAAAGCACGGCCGGCGTGCGCCGCCCCGGGGCCGCGGCCCTCGACCTGGCTTATGTCGCAGCCGGCAGGATCGATGGCTTCTGGGAGATCGGGCTCTCGCCCTGGGACACCGCGGCCGGCGCGCTCCTCATCCAGGAGGCGGGCGGCCACATCGGCACGCTGACGGGCGCCGAGTACAACCTGGGCGCGGACGTGCTCGCCGGCACGCCCAAGGTATACGCGGCGCTGCTCGAGCTCTTCGCGCCCCACGTTCCGGAAGCGTTACGGACGGCGTGAATTGCGCCAACTGGCGCCCGGCGTGCGGCCGGGCTTGCTGGCTTTGCCGCAGGCGCTTGTGTAGAGTCCGGGCGCATGTCAAGCCAACTCTTTGCCACCAAGTCGATCGCCGAAATCAAGGAATCCGACGCGAAGGGGCAGCAGCTGCACCGCACGCTCTCGGCCACGGCGCTCACCCTTCTCGGTATCGGCGGGATCATCGGCACCGGGATTTTCGTTCTGACCGGTACTGCCGCCGCCAACCACGCCGGCCCCGCGCTGGCGCTGTCGTTCATCGTGGCCGGCCTGGGTTCGGCGTTCGCAGGCCTCTGCTACGCGGAGTTCTCCGCGATGATCCCGGTGACGGGCAGTGCGTATGCGTACTCCTACGCGACGCTCGGTGAGGGCATCGCCTGGTTCATCGGGTGGAATCTCATCCTCGAGTACCTGTTCGCGGTCGCAACGGTTTCCGTCGGATGGTCCGGCTACGTACTCAGCCTGTTCGATCAGTTCGGAATCCACCTGCCCTACGCGCTCTCGCATGCGCCGTTCGCGCAGGGCGGCATGGCGGGGCAAAGCTTCTCCATCGTGCGCACGGGAGCGATTCTCAACATCCCGGCGGTCGCGATCGTTGCGGCGCTCGGCATCGTCTGCTACGTCGGCATCAGGCAGTCCTCGGCCTTCAACTCGGTCATCGTGGCCATCAAGGTCACCGTCGTGTTGCTGTTCGTATTCCTCGGCATCGGCTACATTCAACACGCCAACTGGCATCCGTTCATCCCGCCGAACACCGGCACGTCCGGCGTCTTCGGCTGGAGCGGGGTGCTCGCCGCCTCGGGAGTGATTTTCTTCGCCTACATCGGGTTCGATGCCATCTCCACCTGCGCGCAGGAGACGAAGAACCCGCAGCGCGACATGCCGATCGGCATTCTGGCGAGCCTGGTGATCTGCACCATTCTTTACGTCGCCGTCTCCATAGTGCTCACCGGCATGGTGAGCTACACGAAACTCAACGTCGCCGCCCCCCTCGCTGTTGCCCTCGATGCCTATCGGGGGCTGCGCTGGATGGGTGTGCCGATCAAGCTCGGCGCCATCGCCGGAATGACCTCGGTCATGCTGGTGATGACCATCGCCCAGGCGCGCATCTTTCTCGCCATGGCGCAGGATGGCTTGATGCCGCAGGTATTCGCCCGTGTGCACCCGAAGTTCCGCACGCCTTCGACGGGTACCGTGGTCACCGCCACCTGTGCCGCGATCGTCGGCGGGCTGTTCCCGGTCGGCATCCTGGGCGAGTTGGTGTCGATCGGCACCTTGCTCGCATTCGTTACGGTGTGTATCGGCGTGCTGGTCCTACGCTATACGCGTCCGGACCTGCCGCGCCCTTTCAGAGCACCGTGGCCGTGGTTCACCTGTATCGCCGGCGCCGCCATCTGCTTCCTGATGATGTACAGCCTGCCCGTCAGCACCTGGATCCGCCTTGCGGTTTGGACGCTGATCGGCGTGCTGGTGTACGCGTTCTACGGCTATCACCACAGCAAGGTGCGCCAGCAGCGCACCGCCTGATCTACGGCATGCTGTCGACGGCGGACTTCTTGATGGTCGGGAAGATGTGCTCGGCCGTCAGTCCACACTGCAACGCGACCGCACTCGAGATGTAGATCGAGGAGTACGTGCCGGCCAGGATGCCGATCAGGAGCGCTTCCGAGAAGCCCTTGAGGACGGGTCCGCCGAGGACGAGCAGCGCCACCACCACGATCGACGTCACGACCTTCGTCATGATGGTTCGTGACAGTGTCTGGTTGATCGACTGATCGAGCACGACGTTCGGCGGCAACCGGCGGTTGCTCTCGAAGCGCTCCCGAATCCTGTCGAACACCACCACCGTGTCGTTCAGCGAGTAGCCGATGACGGCGAGGATCGCAGCGACCACGGCCAGATCGAACGAGGTCTGCGAGGCCGCGAACCAGCCGAGCACCAGGATCGGATCGTGTATCACCGCGAGGATCGCCCCCAGGGACAGCCGCCAGGTGTGGAAGCGGAAGGCGATGTAGATGCCGATCAGGATCAGCGTGAATAAGAGCGCCCAGGCGGCGCTCGTCTCGAGCTCACTGCCCACCTGCGGGCCAACGACCGCGAGCTGTTGCAGGGTCGCCGCCGCATTGACGGCCTTGAGCGCCTGCTCCACGTGCTCGCGCAGCACTTCCTGGTTCATTTTCGACGGCGGCAGGCGGATCGCAATGTTGCGCGAAGAGCCGAAACTCTGTACCTGCGCATCGCTGAAGCCCGCGGCGGCGAGCTGCTGCCGCACGGCGCCGAGGTCCGCGGTCACCGGGAAGGTGGCCTGAGCGCTCACTCCGCCGGTGAAGTCGATGGCGAGATTGAGGCCGCGGGTGAAGAGCATCACGATGGAGGCGACCATGAGGATCGCCGAAAGTCCATACCACACGTGCCGTGTGGCCATGAACTTGAAATCGGTTTGATGACTGAAAAATTCCACGAGAGGATCCTGAGGTCGGGCCGCGGTCGGCCTGGAGTTTGACTATATCGACAGCCGGGCGAGTTTGCGCTTGCGACCGTACATGAGAGTGACGAGCGCGCGGCTGCCCATCAGAGAGGTGAACATCGAGGTGAGGATACCGAGCGTCAGCACCACGGCGAAGCCGCGGATCGCTCCCGTCCCGAACACCCACAGCACGAGTCCGGCGATGAGCGTCGTCACGTTCGAGTCGGCGATGGCCGAGAAAGCCTTCTCGAAGCCGGCGCGGATGGCCGCCTGCGGCGTCACCCCTTTGCGGATCTCCTCACGTATGCGCTCGTAGATAAGCACGTTGGCGTCCACCGCGATACCCACCGTGAGGATGATGCCCGCGATGCCGGGCAACGACAGCGATGCGCCCATCATTGAGAGCAGCGCCGTCAGCAGGACCACGTTGGCCACGAGTACCAGATCCGCAACCAGACCGAACGTCTTGTAGTAGATCGCCATGAAGACGAGCACGGCCGCCATGCCGATGATGAGGGCGTCGATGCCCATCCTGATGTTGTCCTTGCCGAGGCTGGGCCCGATCACCTGCTCACCGACCAGCGCTATCGGGGTGGGCAGCGAGCCGGAACGCAGCAGGACCGCGAGGTCACTTGCCTCGCCCATGCTGAGGCCCGTGATATCGAAGCGGTCGCTGAAGACGCCCTGGATGGTGGCGTCGTTGATGACCCGCTCGCTGGTGACCTCGTGCGTGACCTTCTTGCCGTTGACGGTGGCCGTTTCCTGGTGCTGCTCGATGAGCACCACCGCCATATGCTTGTTAAGGTTCTGCCGCGTGGTCCGCAGCATGCTGTCGCCGGCCTTGCTGTTGAGCGTGATATTGACTTCCGGTCCCTGCTGACCCTGGTCCGCGGTGGCGTTCGTGAGCTGATCGCCCGTGGCGATCACCTCGCGCTTCAGCAGCAGCGGCAGGCCCATGGCCGTATGCGTATAGAGCTTGTCGCCCAGAGGCACACTGCCGGTCTGCGCTGCCTGCACCGCATTCGCCGTCTCATCCTGCAGGCGAAACTCGAGCGTCGCGACCTGACCCAGGAGGTTCTTCACCTCGGCTGCGTTCTGGATGCCGGGGAGCTGCACGTCGATCCGATCCAGCCCCTGGCGCTCCACGATGGGCTCGGATACGCCGAGCTGATTGACGCGATTCCTGAGGGTGGTGATGCTCTGCTCGATCGCGTAATCCTCACGCTGCTTCACTTGAGCGGGCGACATGGCCGCAACGAGCTGCGGGCCCTCCGCGCCGCTCTGCGTCGAGATCGTGAGTCCCTGCAGGGGCGACGTGAGCGCCTTTTGGGCAGCCGCGAGGTCCGCGCCGGGCCCGAATGCGATCTGAATTCCATTCTGGATCGCGCTGCCGCCGGTCGCGGCGAACACGATGTTACGAACGGGGATCTTCGCAGCGGCAAGCGCCCGAGCCGAATCCTGCGAATAACCCTGCAGCATTTGCTGCACGGAGCTGTTGAGGTCCACCTGGTAGAGCAGGTCGAGGCCGCCGCGCAGATCGAGGCCGAGCGGCATGGGCTTCAGTCCCACGGCTCGAAAAAACGCCGGCGCCTTCGGGACGAACGAGAGGGCGGAGATATAAGTCGCCTGATACCTGGCATCGGCGACGTCACGACCCTGGAGCTGGGCCGGGACATCGCCAAACTGCACCATCAGACGGCCGCCGCTGTCGACGTAGGCGCTGTCCAGATGCACGTTGTGCTGGCGCAGGTAGTCGGTGACCGAGGTGACCTCGGCCGCGGTGACCGGGGAGTGGTCCTTATGGGCGAGCTGCAGCGCGGGCGCCGAGCCGAATACGTTCGGCAGCGCGAAGATCAGCCCCACCAGCAGCACGGCGACGATGAGGATGTATTTCCAGCGGGCGTACTCGAGCATGGATCAGGCGCTCTTCAGGGTGCCCTTCGGCATCAGGGCGCCCACCTGGAATTTCTGCACCTTGACGCGCACTCCATCGGCCACCTCGAGGGTGACGAAGCTGTCCCCGACCTCGGTGATCTTCCCCAGCATGCCCCCGTTGGTGACCACCTCATCGCCCACCGAAAGCTTCGAGATCAGCTGCTGGTGCTCCTTGGTCTTCTTCTGCTGTGGCCGCATCAGCAGGAAATAGAAGATGACGATGAAAACCACCATCACCAGGAGCGGCGCGAACTGGCCGCTGGTAGACGGCGCAGCACCCTGCGCCCATGCCGAGGGAATCAATGAATTCATGCACTCACCACGTGGAAAATCTGCGCGCCCTCGGCCCGCCGGACCCCCATGAGACCCGCACGCCCGAAGCCCTGAGCCAAAAAGCGGGGCATTATGCCACAGCGTCCGCCGCCGCCCGCCGCCCCATAAAGGCCGCGGCGAAGGTCGCCACCCGACCCTCGGCGATCGCCTGTCGCAGCGACCGCATCAGCCGCAGATAGAAGGCGAGGTTGTGAATGGTGTTCAGCCGGCAGCCCAGGATCTCGTTGCAGCGGTCGAGATGCCGCAGATAGGCCCGTGTGTAGTGCCGGCAGGTGTAGCAATCGCATTCCGGATCGATGGGATTCAGATCCGACTGGTGGACGCGGTTGCGGATGTTGATGACGCCGGTCTCCGTGAAGAGGTGCCCGTTCCGGGCGTGACGCGTCGGCATCACGCAGTCGAACATGTCGATGCCGCGCAAGACGGCTGCGATAATGTCCTCCGGACGGCCTACCCCCATGAGGTACCGCGGGCGGTCGGCAGGCATGTGGGGGACGACGGTTTCCAGAATCCGCAGCCGCTCCTCCTCCGGCTCGCCTACCGCGAGGCCGCCCACGGCGAGGCCGGGCCAGTCGAGCCGCATCAGGGCCTCCAGGGATGCCAGCCGCAGTGTCGCGTGCATCCCGCCCTGCACGATCCCGAAAAGCCCGCCCGGAGGCTCGTCACGGTGATAGCGTGCGTGGCTGCGCGCCGCCCAGCGCATGGAGCGGTCCATCGATTCGCGCGCCTCGGCCTCGGTGGCCGGATGCGGCGTGCAGTCATCGAGCGCCATGGCGATATCCGAGCGCAGGCCCAACTGGACTTCCATCGAGTCCTCGGGCGTCAGCCGCACCTCGCTGCCGTCGACCGGCGAGCGGAAGCGCACCCCTTCCTCGGTGATCCGGCGCAGGCTCTTGAGACTGAAGACCTGAAAGCCGCCGGAGTCGGTCAGGATGGGCCGCTTCCAGCTCATGAACCGGTGCAGGCCCCCATGCGCGGCCACGATCTCGACGCCGGGGCGCAGCATCAGGTGAAAGGTGTTGCCGAGCACGATCTCGGCACCGAGGCCGTAGAGCTCCTCGGGTGTCATGGCCTTCACCGTGCCATAAGTCCCCACTGGCATGAAGGCCGGCGTCTCGATGACGCCATGCGCTGCCCGCAGCCTCCCGGCGCGGGCCGAGCCATCTGTCGCGGTCAGCTCGAAGGCCGGCCTCAAGCGCTCACCTGGGTCGTTACCAACATTGCATCGCCATAGCTGAAGAAGCGGTATCGGGCCTCGACGGCATGCCGGTAAGCGCGCAACACCGGCTCGCGGCCGGCGAACGCGCAGACGAGCATGAGCAGAGTTGACTCCGGAAGATGGAAGTTCGTGAGCAGCGCGTCAAACACGCGGAACCTGAATCCGGGCTTGATGAAGAGTCTCGTCTCGCCCGACCAGGGCGTGAGCCGCTCCCCGTCGGCGCCCGCGCTCAAAGCCGCTGACTCCAAGGTTCTCACGACCGTCGTCCCGGCGGCGATGACCCTTCGTCCCGCGCTACGCGCCTGCATGATTGCTTCGCAGGTGGCGGCACCGACGGCGGCACGCTCTGAGTGCATCACGTGTGAATCGACGTCGTCCGCGCGCACAGGCTGAAATGTACCCGCGCCGACGTGAAGGGTCACGAAGGCAAGACTCACCTCGCGAGCGCGGAGTTGCGCGAGCAGAGCTTCGTCAAAATGCAGGCTTGCCGTGGGTGCGGCAACGGCGCCCGGCTCCCGGGCGAAAATTGTCTGGTACCTCTGCTGGTCGAGCTCGCTTGCGGGCCGCAGGATATACGGCGGCAGCGGCACCTGACCCCAGCGGTCGAAGAAATCGAGCGCCGGAGCGGGCAGGCGGACGCGCCACAGGTCGTCCTCCCGCAGCAGCACTTGGACTCTGCCCCCGGGTGTCGAGATCTCCAATCCCTCGCGTATGGGCTTGCTGGCACGTAGCTGAACGAGCGCCTCGGACTCACCGACCGGCCGCTCGAGAAGGAGCTCGACCCGGCCTCCCGAAGGCTTGGTGCCGAAGACTCGCGCCGCAACGACCCGCGTGTCGTTCAGCACCAGAAGGTCGCCCGGGGCAAGAAAGTCCGGCAGCTGCCGGACGCGCCGGTCGGAGATTGCGCCCGTTTCACGGTCGAGCACGAGCATTCGGCCCGCCGACCGCTCCAGGGGCGGGGCCTGCGCGATCAGTTCCGGCGGCAGGTCATAGGTGAAGTCGGTACGCAGCACGCGCGCATGGTACTGGCCCTGGCACTTCGGGTCACAATGTCCCGTTGTTGCCGCTCAGCGCGACCACCATTCCGGGGCCCCGCGGCGCGTACTTCCGAAGCGCACCCCCAAATTGAGCCATTGGCGGCGCGGCCGGAACGGTCGCCACCACGGAGATCCTGCGGTGCAGCCGCAGCACGTCCAGTGTGAGCCTCTCCCCGGGGTCATAGGAGCTGAAGATCCGGATCACGTGCGAGCTGTCGATCGGCTTGCGTCCGTCGATGGACAGAATGACGTCTCCATCCTGGAGGCCCATCACCCCTTTGGACGGCGCACGCACCACCAGCACTCCGGTGTCAGTTCCAAAGTACCGGCCCAGTCCGGGCGTGAGCCTGGCCAGCTCCATGTCCGCCATGGGCCCGGCGATGATCATCGGACCATCCCAACCGGCGAACGCCTTCACCCGCGGCATCGCGGGCATCGCGGGCATCGCGGGCATCGCGGGTATGGCAGGCATGTCCGGAAATTCCCGCGCAACGAAGAATTCATTCCCGTCCGGACGGGCGGTCGCGACGAGGTCGCGCGTCTTGCCGTCCCGCAACACTTTCAGCACGACCTTGTCGCCTGGCCTGACGTCGCGCAGCCGTTGCACGACGCGCGCCACGGGCTCGTGGCCGCGCACATCGGTCCCATTCACCGCCACTATGAGATCGCCGGCGCGGATGCCCGCCTGCTCCGCCGGTCCCCCGGGGCTGACTTCGCGCACGCGCGCCCCCGCGTTACCGCTCGAATCGTCGAGCTGTATGCCCACAAGAACGCGCGTCGGACCAGCCAAAGCCTCGACGCGCTGCATCATCGGTCCATTCACCTGCGCGGAGAGCGCCGCGAGCTGCTGCGCTGCCACCTCGAGGCGACGACGCGCCTCGTCCATTTGGGCGCGCAGCGAATCTTCGCGCTTCCGGGCAGCCTCCGCGCGGCGGCGCGCTTCGTCCACTCGAGCGCGCACGGCGGATTCATCGACATCCGGTGGGCTTGCGACGGTAGCGGAGTCAGCTGGTGCCAGCGGGGCGGGAGGCGCAGCTTGCCAATCGCCCGCAAATGCAGTGGCCCCGGCGAGCGGGAGGCACAATGTCAGGACAGCCGCGTAGGGTCTGATATGGATTCTCATATGGAGTCTCTTTGCACGATCATGGGTTTGCCGAGGCCAACATCTCGGCGTATTGCACCTGGGCGAGGGAATTTACGAGCTGCGACCGCTGGCGCTCGAGGGCATCGAGCCTGGTGGGCTGCGCACCCGCTACGCGCTCGGCGCTCATCAGGTCGTCCAATGCGGCAATCTGGTCCTGAAGACGGGTCACTGCGGCGTGCTCACCAACACGCACGATGGCATGATCCTGAGGCAGAGCTGCGAGCCAGCCTTCGAGCGCGCGCGTATGCGCCTGCTCTTGCAAATCACCAGCCTTCCGAGCCCCTGCACTGTCCGGCGGCACAATCGGAGGCTTGCGCTCATGACTCGAGTGGAGGAACGGCGCCGCGCTTACCAGCAAAGCTGCCAGGACTGCCGCAGCAATTGCGGCGGGACGATTGCGCTCGATTACGCGCGTGAGCATCGAGCGGTTCCGCCTGCGCTGAAACTCAGTCCAGTCATACGGCGCCTCGCCGGGCTCGTCCGCCGCCGCACGCAGGCGGCGAGCGATGTTTTTTTGGTCTAGATCGGTGTGCATGCCTCTTGATCCTCCTGCGGGGCCAAGCCCTGGCGCAGGCGTACCAACGCGCGCGCAAGCTGTGACTTCGAGAAGCTCACAGAGCGTCCGAACAGCCGCGCAATCTCCTCGTGTGAATAACCCTCGACCTCGAACAGCCAAACCACTGCACGCGCGACCGGCGTCAGACTCGCGAGTGCACGCTCGACGTCGAGGGCATCGGAGGAAGTCGCCGGTGTTATGGGCAGCAAGGGATGCGGTAAATCATCGTCCGCTGATTCCCACTGCAGCCGTGCCCGATGCCAGGGCGAGCGCAAGTACATCAGGCATCTGGTGACCGCGATTTGCCGTAGCCAGATCCCAAGGGGCGCCTCGCCGCGGAAGTCTCCGAGTCGCTGGAACAAGGTCATCATGGTGTCCTGGAACAGGTCCTCGGCGACGGCCCTGTTTCCCACCAGCCTGCGGGTGAGCGCGAACACCGCCGGCCCCAGCCCCCGATAGATCGCCGTCTGCGCCGCCTCCTCGCCGCCGCGGGCCCGCGCAATCAGCTCTTCCGAGATCGCAATTTCGGATAATCGGCTCACGGGGTACTTAGATGCGCCAGCCCGGCAAAAGGTCGCAAGCCATATGCTTCCGCCCCCCTCCCCCCTATACTTGCGCCCTCGTGCCCGAGTGGCGGAATTGGTAGACGCAGCGGACTCAGACCATCCAAGTTGA
>DATAXF010000142.1:0-10248 GCA_036273095.1 Steroidobacteraceae bacterium
GAAGAACGAGCTGCGGCTGCGGATCAAGCTGGAGAGCAAGCGCGAGAACAAGGCCATCGATGACGGCGGCGCGCTCAAGATCGTCGAAGAAGAAGACGGCCGGCCCATATGACATTGACCAAGGATGCGGAGCCGAAGCCGGTCGCTCCGGCGTCGCTGAGCTCTCTCGAGGCGACGGGAACCTACACCTCGCCCAATTCGGCGGCGACGGGAACGTATGCCACGCCTGCCGCGGCGGCGACCGGTCCCCATCCGCAGCTCAACACCAAGCCGCTCTTCAAGCTGATGGTGGAGAAGAAGGCTTCGGATCTCTTCTTCACCTGCAATGCGCCCATCAAGATCAAGATCGAAGGGCAGATCTTTCCGGTCAACAAGCAGGTGCTGTCTCCGGAGACGGTGCGGCAGACCGCGCTTGCCCTGATGACGGCGGAGCAGCGCGAGCGCTTCGCGGCCGAGTTCGAGATCGATTTCGCGATCTCGGAGCCGGGGCTGGGGCGCTTCCGGGTGAACGTTTTCCAGCAGCGCGGCTATCCCGCGATCGTGCTGCGCTACATCACGGCGGACATGCCGCGGCTCGATTCACTCGGGCTGCCGGAGGTGCTGTCGGACCTGGCGCTGCTCAAGCGGGGGCTGGTCCTGGTGGTGGGCGCGACGGGGTCGGGCAAGTCGACCACGCTCGCCTCGATGATCAATCTGCGCAACGAGACCGCCTCCGACCACATCATCACCATCGAGGATCCGATCGAATTCCTGCATACCAACAAGCGCTCGATCATCAATCAGCGCGAGGTCGGGCTCGATACCAAATCCTATGCGCGGGCGTTGCGCGGCTCGATGCGCGCGGCGCCGGACGTGATCCTGATCGGGGAGGTCCGCGACCGGGAGAGCATGGAGGCGGCGATCAATCTCGCGGGCACGGGGCATCTGGTGCTGGCGACGCTGCATGCCAACAATTGCGCCGAGACGATGGATCGCATCATCAACATGTTTCCGCCGGAGCAGCACAAGCAGATCTTCCTGGACATGTCGCAGTACCTCAAGGCCATACTGGCGCAGCGGCTGGTGATGGGGAAGGACAATCGGCGGGTGGCGGCGATGGAGGTGATGCTCAATACGCCGCATATGCAGGAGCTGGTGAAGAAGGGGGATGTGATCGGGATCAAGGAGGCGATAGCGGCCAGCAGCGAGCGGGGGATTCAGAGCTTCGACGTGGCGCTGTTCGGGCTTTGCAAGGATGGGCGGGTGGAGATGGCGGAGGCTTTGGCTCATGCGGATTCGAGAGCCAATCTCGAGGCAAAGATCAACTTCGGCTAGAAAACTGTTAACGCGTCGAAAACCGGGCCGTCGACACACACGCGTTTCATGGCGTCGCCCTCGGGCGTCCGCACCAAAACCGTGCAGCCGGCACAACCCCCTACGGCGCAGGCCATGAATTCCTCGAGAGAAGCCTGACACGGCACGGAGTGTCGGCGGGCTACGGCGGCGGCTGCGGCCAACATGGGGGTTGGGCCGCAAGCGAACAGCTCGACTTCGGCTAGCTGGGGGGCGCCCAGGGTGCTCAGCCACTCGTCGGCCAATGCGGTGACGAAGCCTTCGTAGCAGCCGGGGAAGCCGGAGCGGGTGGCCAGACGGCTGGGGATTCCCCATTCGTCCAACAGGGGCATGCAGGCGATGGTCGCGGTGGGCATGCCGGAGACCACGATGGTGGAGGGGCGGGTGCGGAAGGGGAAGGGGATCTCCGAGCCCATCAGGACGACGGGTTTGTAGCGGCCGGCGGGCTCTTTGCGGAGGCGGTCGGACAGGAAGACCATGGGAGGGATGCCGACGCCGCCGCCGATGAGGATGGGGCGGGGGCGCTCGGGGTGGACGGTGAAGGGGTTGCCGATGGGGCCGATGATGCTGACGGTTTCGCCGGGCTTGTGGGCGGCGAGAGCGTGCAGGCCGGGGCCGAGGACTTTGTAGAGGACCTCGATCCAGCCTGCCTGGGGGTCGGCGCGCATGATGGAGAGCGGCCGGCGCATGGGGATGGTGGAATCGCAGGTCAGATGCACGAAGTTGCCGGGCTCGGCGCGGGCGGCGCAGGCGGGGGCCTCGAGACGCAGTACGAACTGATCGCCGTCGTAGGCAGTTTGCTTGATTACGCGCGCGTCTTCGAGGTGCAGCGTACCGCGCGTTTCGCGGGTCATGCCGCGGCCGCCCCGGAAGTCAACACTTCCTCGAGGACCGCCATGCGGACGGCAACGCCGTTACGTACCTGATCGCGGATGACGGACTGTGGGCCGTCGGCGACGTCAGATGCGATCTCGATGCCGCGGTTCATGGGCTGTGGATGCATGACGATGGCGTCGGGCTTGGCGCCTGCCAGTCGTTCGGGTGTGAGGCCGAACTTGGCGAAGTAGCGGTCCGCGTCGGGAAGGTCGGCTTGGCCCATGCGCTCTTTTTGAATGCGCAGCATCATGACGACATCAGCGTCCTTGAGTCCCGTCTTCAGAGACGTGTGGCGCGAGCAGCCGGCGAATTCTTCGGGTGCGGGCATCAGAGCGGGCGGCGCAACGATCCGCAGGTCGGAGCAGCCGAGGGTGCGAAACACGTGGTAGTCGGAGCGTGCGACGCGGGAGTGGCGGATGTCGCCGACGATGACGATGCTCAGGCCGTCGACTCGCTTCTTGTGCTGCCGGACTGTCAGGGCGTCCAGCAGGCCCTGCGTTGGATGGGATACGTGTGCCTCGCCGGCGGAGAGCACACTGACGTGTGAAGCAACGTTTGCGGCCACTGAGGCGGGCACGCCAGCTTCTGCATCACGAATGACCATCGCATCGACGTGCATCGCCTGCAGCGTGTAGACCGTGTCGAGCATGCTCTCGCCCTTGACGCGCGAGGAGAGTTGGACCTCGAGGTTGACGACATCGGCGCCGAGGCGCTTGGCGGCGAGCTCGAAGGAAACGCGGGTACGGGTGGAGGGCTCGGTGAAGAGGTTGGCGACGGTATGTCCGGCGAGGGACTGGCTGACCGGCGGCCGCGTTCCGAGCGGCCTGACGAATCCCTGGGAGCGCTCGAGCAGGCGCCCGATGAGCTCGCGCGACAGGCCTTCGAGGGTGAGGAGGTGCCGTAGAGTGCCGTCAGGGCGCAATTGGTCTGTCACTTCAAACTTTCTCCGCTCTCGCCCGCGAGCCAGCGCTCGAGGATGACCGCCGCCGCCGCGCTGTCGACATCCTCGCGCTGGATCCGCCGCCGTCCGCCGCCGGCGCGCCGCTCTTTGAGAGCCGTGCCCGCTTCCAGCGAGGACCAGCGCTCATCGACCATGCTGACGGGAAGCTCGAAGCGGCGCTCGAGCTCGTTGGCGAACCGGCGGGCAGCCGGAGCGAGCGCTCCCGGGGTGCCGTCGACATTATACGGCGCACCGACGATGAGGCGGCGCGGTTTGAGTGCATCGACCTCACGCGTGATCGCCGGCCAGTCAGGGCCTGTGCGGGTCACGAGGGCGGCGCGGCGGGGGGCAGCGGTGGCGGTCAGCGTATCCCCCGCCGCGATGCCGATACGTCTGAGTCCGAAGTCGAAAGCGAGAACGGCCTCGACGGGCTTTTCAGGCATGTCCGGCGACCAGGCTCACCCGGTCGACATCGATGCCGAGGAGCCGCCAGGCGCCGATCCAGCGCTCCTCGTAGGGTAGCTCGAAGACCACGCGCGCATCGACCGGCATGGAAGTCCACGCATTCTCACGCATCTCGCGCTCGAGCTGGCCGGACTCCCAGCCCGCGTAGCCGAGCGCGATGAAGGCGTCGGTCGGGCCCTCGCCGCGAGCCATCGCGGCCAGTACATCGCGTGAGGTCGTGACCTGGATGGTCGCCGACACTTTGTGCGTGTGGTCCCAGCTGCCACCCGGACGGTGGAGCACGAAACCGCGATCGGTGTGCACGGGGCCGCCGCGCAGCACCGGCTGGGCGGCGATGATTTCCGTCGACGGCTCGAGCTTCATCTGCGACAGCACATCCGACAGGTGCATCGGCAGCGGCTTGTTGAGAACGATGCCGAGGGCGCCGCGGTCGGTGTGCTCGCAGATGAGCGCCACCGTCTGCGCGAAGTTCGGATCTATGAGGGAAGGCATGGCGATCAGCAGGTGATTCGTCAGGCTCGCACTGGTATCGGCGTCGGGGACCGACTCACCGCCCGCTGCCTCGCTTTCGCTGCTTTCCTCGCTCATAAACCCCAAGTATGGAGACGGAGCCGCGCACTCACAAGCAACGGCGCTCAAGGCGCTGCGCTGACCGATCCTGTCGTCAGCCGTCCGCCAACGAACTGCCACTCGTAGACGAAGCGTAGGACGCGGTAGCGCTGTGCGAGTTCCGGCGGGAATGGGTCGAAGGGGCTGGCGAGCCGCAGAATCGTGAGCGCCGCCTGGTCGAGCTCCGGATCGCCGCTCGAGCGCTGGATCGACGCCTGCTCGAGACGCCCATCCGCGTCGATCCCCACCTGGATCACGGGGCTCGCATTGCTGCCGGCGTGCCGCGCGGCCGCGGGGAAGTTCAGGGTGCCGATGCGCTCTACTTTGGTACGCCAGGCGACGAGATACGGCGCGACGATGGCGGCGCGCGTATCCGGTGTGACCCAGAGCTCATCGCGCTTCGGTCCACGCAGCTGCACGGGTCCAGCGTCGTCCTCGGGACCGTTCTGCGCGGGAGTCTGCTGTGCGAGGAGCATCGGCTGCTGCGCTGCGGTGCCGGCGCTGCCCGCGTCGGTCTGGTACTGAACGTCGGTGCTCCAGCCGGAGCTCGTGAGGACGCGCTGATCGAGCGAGCCGGCCGCGTGAGCGTCCGCCGACAGGGCGGTGCCCTCCGGAGTCCCCTGCTGCGCCGGAAGGACGGGCGCCTGCGGAGGATTGCGGGGGGTGACGTCCTCGCGGGTATTTCCGGAGCCCAGCTGAGTGCGCTGCGCGAGGTAGGTCGCATGGTCGTTGCGATCCGCGGTCGGGACCTCGTCGGAGACCAGCAGCACCTGTAATCCCGGAGCGCTGTCGCTGCGGGCGATCGGCGACCTGAAGGTGATGCCCAGGATGACGATGCCGTGCAGCAGCGCGACGAAGAAGAGCATCGTGAGCAGGCGGTCCCAGACCGGCGCTCTCCCTTCCCGCAGCATGAGCGCGCGCTTTGCCACCAGAAGCTACTCCGCCGCGAGCCGCCGCTCGATCGCGCTCATGAGCTGGCCGGCGATGTCGATGTGGAATTGCTTCTCGAGCTCGCGGATGCCGGTCGGACTCGTGACATTGATCTCCGTCACGAAGCCGCCGATGACGTCGAGCCCGACGAACAGCATTCCCTTGGCCGCGAGGGCCGGCCCGATCTGGCCGGCCAGCCAGCGGTCGCGCTCCTCGAGCGGGCGGCCTACCCCGCGGGCGCCGGCGGCCAGATTGCCGCGGTTGTCATGGGCCTGCGGAATGCGCGCCAGGGCGTAGGGCACGGGCTGCCCGTCGATGAGGAGCACACGCGAGTCACCCGAGTCCACGATCTCCGGCAGGTAACGCTGCACGACCGCGAAGCGCCGGCCGTAGTCGGTGAGCGTCTCGAACACCACGTTCATGTTCTTGTCGTGACGCTCCAGGACGAAGATCGAGCGCCCGCCCATGCCATCCAGCGGCTTGCAGACGATTTTGTCGTGCTCGCCCAGGAAGGCTTCCATATCCGCCATGTCCCGTGTGATGAGCGTCGGCGCGCAGCATTGCGGGAACCAGGCCGTATAGACCTTCTCGTTCATGTCGCGCAGGCCCTGCGGCCGGTTGACGACGAGCGCCCCCTGCTCCTCGGCCCGCTCCAGCACGTAGCTGCTGTAGATGTACTCGGTGTCGAAGGGCGGGTCCTTGCGCATCAGGATGCAGTCGAGCTCTCCCAGCGGCTCGAGGCGCGGCTCGCCAAGCTCGAACCAGTCGGCCGGATCGGGCCTGACCGTGAGCGGCCGCAGCCGCCCGCGGGCGATGCCGTCGCGCAGGGACAGGTCGCGCTGCTCCATGTAGGAGAGGGTCCAGCCGCGCGCCTGGGCCGCGAGGAGCATCGCGAACGTCGAGTCCTTGGCGTAGTGGATGGCGGCGATGGGGTCCATCACGACCCCGAGGCGAACGGGCTGGGACATAGCGACATAATGCCAGCGCTCCCGGCTACTGGCGACGTGGGAAAGCAAATCCTCGAAAAACGTGATGCGCATAGCATGGCGGGGGTGGGTCCGATATGTTAAAACCCGCAGCGCCTCCTTCAGGAGGCGAAGGGGTCGATGGCGAACCGGCGGGCATTGCGTGTACTCTCCGGCCCCGCTTGCAAGCTCGAGCATCAAGCCACGTGAAGGAGTTGCCTGACCGTGACCGGCAGCAACACGAAGCTCCAGGGCCTCAAGGTCCTGGTGATCGACGACAGTAAGACGATCCGCCGCACGGCCGAGACCCTCCTCGCCAAGGAAGGGTGCGAGGTCTTCACGGCGATCGATGGCTTCGATGCGCTGGCGAAGATCGCCGACCATCAGCCTGACATCGTGTTCGTCGACATCATGATGCCGCGCCTCGACGGCTATCAGACGTGCTCACTCATCAAGCACAACAAGGTGTTTCGCTCGATTCCCGTGATCATGCTGTCCTCCAAGGACGGCCTGTTCGATCGCGCCCGGGGGCGCATCGTGGGCTCGGAGCACTATCTGACCAAGCCTTTCACCAAGGATGAGCTCCTGAGCGCGATCGAGACGCATATCGGGAGATGACGGTCATGCCGCTGATTCTGATCGTGGACGACTCGCCGACCGAAGTGCATGTGATGCAGAAGGCCCTGGAGAAGCATGGCTACCGGACCGCAGCGGCGGCCGACGGCGCCGAGGGCGTGCGGCTGGCGCGTGAGATGAGCCCCGATCTGATCTTCATGGACATCGTGATGCCGGGCATGAACGGCTATCAGGCGACGCGCCAGCTCGCCAACGATCCGCGGACGCGCACGATTCCCATCATCATGGTGACCTCCAAGGGACAGGAGACCGACCGCATCTGGGGGCTGCGCCAGGGAGCGGTCGACTACATGGTGAAGCCGGTCTCGCCGGACCAGCTCGTCGCCAAGGCCCAGGCGACTCTGTCGCCTTGAGTCGCGCGGCAACGGCATGACCGAGGAAGTCGCTCTCAGGTCTCTCAGGGATCGGCCCTTCGAGCTGCTGGCGGAGCTCGAGCGGCGCGGCCGCGCCGTCTCGGCGCAGATGGAGAAGGAAGGCGCCGCCGGGCGCGAGTGGGTGGGTGTGGCATTGCGGATGGCGGGTGATCTGTATCTGGTCGCGCGGGAGGAAACGCGCGAGGTGTTCGGAGTGCCGGCCGGCATGACGCGCGTGCCGGGCGCCAAGCCTTGGATCAAAGGGCTCGCTAACGTGCGCGGCCAGCTTCTTCCGATCATCGATCTGCGCCAGTTCCTCGGCAGCGGCATGACGCAGATCACGCGCAACACGCGTGTCATGGTCGTCAACCACCGCGACATCCCGGCCGGCCTGCTGGTGGATGAGGTCCTCGGCTTCCGCCGCTTCGCGGAAGGCGAATTCAGCGGTGATGCGCCGCCGACCGTGGCCCGCTGCGAGCGTTACCTCGCCGGCGCGTTCAAGCGCGCGAGCGAGCAGTGGCCGGTATTGAGTCTGCGCTCGGTGCTCGAAAGCCCGGCGTTCGCGGAAGCCGCGGCATGACCGCAGCACACTCCGAAATCTCTCCGCGCCCGGGGTCATCCATCACGACGATGCTCGGCGCGGCTGCCGTCGTCGCGTTGCTCGCGGCGCTCGCCTACTACTTCTTCGCCAGCCATTCCGCGGCCGTCGCGGGCTTGCCGCCGGCGGTGAAAGTCTTCGGCCCGGCAGCGCTCGGCGTAGTGGCCGCGCTCCTCGTCGGCGGCGCGGCGGCCATGGCCGCGCGGCTGTACCGGACCGTCGCCGACCAGCGTCTCGCGGCCGATACCCAGCGCCAGGAGAACGACCGCAATCAACAGGCGATCCTGCGCCTCCTCGACGAGCTTTCGAGTCTCGCCGACGGCGACCTCACCGTGCAGGCGACCGTCACGGAGGACATCACCGGCGCGATCGCCGATTCCATCAACTACGCCGTCGACGCCCTGCGCGGTCTGGTGACGACCATCAACCACTCCGCCATCCAACTCGATGGCGCTACCCGCCAGACGCAGGCGCTGTCGCAGCACCTCGCCAAGGCGAGCGGCGCGCAGTCGAAGCAGATCTCCTCCGCCACCGAGTCGGCCGCCGGCATGGCGAGCTCCGTGGCCGAGGTCTCCGGCAACGCGGAGCGGGCGGCGGATGTGGCGCGTCACTCGGTCGAGGTCGCCCACAAGGGCGGCGATGCGGTCCGCCGCACCATCGACGGCATGAACACCATCCGGGAGACCATCCAGGAGACCAGCAAGCGCATCAAGCGCCTGGGCGAGAGCTCGCAGGAGATCGGCAACATCGTCGAGCTCATCAACGACATCGCCGAGCAGACCAACATCCTGGCGTTGAACGCCTCGATCCAGGCTTCCATGGCCGGGGAGGCCGGACGCGGCTTCGCCGTGGTGGCCGACGAGGTGCAGCGGCTCGCCGAGCGCGCGGCCAATGCGACCAAGCAGATCGAAGTGCTGGTGCGCACCATCCAGACCGACACCAACGAGGCGGTGGTCTCCATGGAGCGCAGCACCACCGACGTCGTGGGCGGTGCGCTGCTGGCGGAGAACGCCGGCGCCGCGCTCGAGGAGATCGAGCAGGTATCGAACCAGATCGCAAGCCTGGTGCAGAACATCTCCGCCAGCTCGCGCCAGCAGACGGGCGGCGCGCAGAACATCGCCCGCAACATGCAGGTGCTGAAGGAGATCAGTGTGCAGACGGCGGAATCGACCAACGCCACCTCGACCGCCATCGCCAAGCTGGCCGAGCTGTCCGCGGGCCTCAGGCGCGCGGCGGCGGGCTTCCGCCTGCCCGGCGCCTCCTCCGATACCGGCGCCTCCGGCACCTTCCGGCGGCCGCCCGCGGACGGCAAGGGCGTGCCCCCGGGGCCCCCCGGCGGCGCCAATACCAACACCGCTGCCGGCGGCACCGTGCGCCAGGTGTCCGCCCTGGGCGGTACCTGAGTTGAAGAGTTTCCGAGGCCCCTGAATGCCGGAAGTCGCCTCCCAGACGCTGGACCTCGTCGGCCGCGAGCTCAATGGCACGTTGGCCGAGGCCCGCACGGCGCTCGAGACCTACGTCGAGCAGCCCGACAACGTGTCGCTGCTCGAGCGCTGCAAGCAGGAGCTGCACCAGGTGCACGGGGTGCTGCGGGTGCTCGAGATCTATGGCGCGGCGCTGCTCGCCGAGGAGATGGAGCAGGTCGCCGGGTATCTGCTCGCCACCGTCACGGAGCGCAAGGGGCAGGCGGAGAGCCTGGATGCGCTGCTGCGGGCGATGGTGCAGCTGCCGGGCTATCTCGAGCGCGTGCTGGCCGGAGGGCGCGACCTCGCGCTCGTCCTGCTGCCGCTGCTCAACGACCTGCGCGCGGTGCGCGGCAGCGCGCTTCTCTCCGAAGGGACGCTCCTCGTCCTCAACCTGAAGTCTGACAAACAGGCGGAGCCCATCGTCGCCCCGGTGGGCGAGCCGCCGCTCAACATCGAGCAGTGGAGCCGCAGGCTCCGGGCGCGCTTTCAGCTGGGGCTCATCGGCTGGATCCGCGGCGAGCGCATCCAGGCGAACCTCGAGACGCTCGCGGCGGTCGCGCAGAAGCTCGAGCAGAGTGCCACCCGCCAACCGGTCTTCCAGCTCTGGTGGGTGGTGGGCGCGGTCATCGAGGCGCTGCGCGAGCATGGCCTGGAGGGCGGTCAGTCGATCAAGCGGCTGCTCGGACTCGCGGACCGCGAGATCCGCCGCCTCTACGAGCTCAGTGAGGCGCGCTACTGTCAGAGCCCCCCCGTCGAGCTCCTCAACAACCTGCTCTATTACGTCGGGCGCGCGGAGTCCAAGGGCGTGCGCGTCTCGGCGGTGCGGGCCTCCTTCCGACTGGCGGAGCTGCTGCCGGTGGATGAGAGCATCGAGCAGGAGCGCGAAAGCCTCTCGGCGCCGAGCGTCAAGCTCATGCAGACCGTGGCAGCGGCGATCCGCGAGGACCTCTCGAAGGTCAAGGATGTCCTCGACATCTTCGAGCGCCGCGGCGCGGGCCAGCCGCAGGAGCGCGGCCCGCAGGTGGAGCTGCTGCGCAAGATCGGCGACACGCTCGGCGTGCTCGGCCTCGGGGAGCTG
>DATAXF010000143.1:0-17230 GCA_036273095.1 Steroidobacteraceae bacterium
GTTCGATCCGCTGTTCGACGACATCTACCAGTTCTGCGAGGACCAGGAGATCGAGATCGACACCCTGATCCACGAGGACGGACCGGCGCAGATGGAGATCAACCTGATCCACGGACCGCCGCTCGACCTCGCCGATCAGGCGTTCCTTTTCAAGCGCACGGCCCGCGAAGCGGCGCTGCGCCACAAGATATACGCCACCTTCATGGCGAAGCCGCACGCCAAGGAGCCCGGCAGCGCCATGCACATCCACCAGAGCGTGCTGGACGTGAAAACACGGCGCAACATCTTCAGCAACCCCGACGGCACTCCCTCACCGCTCTTCTTCGCGCACATCGGCGGGCTGCAGAAATATCTGCCGGCGGCCATGGCGCTCTTCTGTGCCAATGTCAACTCCTATCGGCGCCTCACCCGCTATCTGTCGGCGCCGATCAACGTGCACTGGGGTTATGACAACCGCACCGCGGGGCTGCGCGTGCCGATGTCGGGGCCGGAGGATCGCCGGGTCGAGAACCGCGTCGGCGGCGCCGACGCCAACCCCTACATCGCCATCGCGGCATCGCTGGCCTGCGGCTATCTCGGCATGGTCGAGGGAGTGCAACCGGGCGATCCCATCACCGGCAGCGCGCACGAGTTGCCCTTCGGCCTGCCGCGCTCGCTCGATGAGGCGCTGCGGGAGCTGCGCGCAAGCGAGCCGCTGGTGCGGCTGCTCGGCGAGCCCTTCGTCACCGCCTTCGCCCTCGTCAAGGAAGCCGAGTACGAGGTCTTCCTGCAGGTGATCAGTTCCTGGGAGCGGGAGCACCTGTTGCTCAACGTGTGATCATGCGACCGCCGCTCTCCATGACCATTGCCGCGCTCGCAGCGCTGCTCACCGCCTGCTCCGGCGGCTCGCAATCCAACGAGAAAGTCGTCAACGTCTACAACTGGTCGGACTACATCGACCCGCAGGTGCTGAAGGACTTCGAGAAGCAATACGGCATCAAGGTCAACTACGACGTCTTCGACAAGAACGAGGTGCTCGAGACCAAGCTCCTCACCGGCAACACGGGCTTCGACGTCGTCGTGCCTTCGGCTCCGTTCCTCGAGCTCGAGATCCAGGCCGGAGCGCTCGAGAAGCTCGACAAGTCGGAGCTGCCCAACCTCAAGTATCTCGATCCCGCCGTGCGGAGCAGCGAGGCGCAGTACGATCCCGGCAACCAGTACGCCGCCGACTACATGTGGATCACCTCCGGCTTGGGATACAACCTGCAGGCGCTGCAGGCCCGCATGCCCGATGCGCCGGTGGACAGCTGGCGGCTGCTCTACGATCCGGCGGTTGTCTCGAAATTCAAGGACTGCGGCGTCACCGTGCTCGATGAGCCGACGGAAGTGATCGGCACCGCGCTCCTCTACCTCGGCAAGAACCCGAACAGCGAGGCGCCCGCCGACCTCGCGTCCGCCATGAAGGTGCTCATGGCCATCCGGCCATACGTCCGCTACGTCAACTCCTCGCGTTACATCGACGATCTGGCCAACGGCGAGATCTGTCTCGCGCTCGGCTGGTCGGGAGACGTGAAGCAGGCCGAGGACCGGGCCGGGCAGGCCGGCAGGACCTACACCATCGCCTACTCCATTCCGAAGGAGGGCGCGGTGGAGAACTTCGACGTGCTCGCGATTCCGGCCAACGCGCCGCATGCGCGTAACGCCAATCTCTTCATCAGTTATCTCCTGGATCCGCACGTCGCCGCGCGCAACTCCAACCTCGTCAGGTACGCCAATGGCGATCTCGCATCGCGGCCGTACCTGGAGAAGTCGGTGCGAGAGGATCCCGGCATCTACCCGCCCCCCGCGGTCATGCGCACCCTGGTCCCGGAGCGGGCGAAATCGATGCAGTTCATGCGCCTGCTGACCCGGGCCTGGACGAACTTCAAGACAGGAAGCTGAGCGACACAATTCAGCCGATGAACGCCCAACCGTCGACGCCGCCCGATCCCGCGGCGCCCTACGTCCGCCTCCAGGCCGTCAGCAAGAAGTTCGGTGAGTTCGCCGCCGTGGACACGGTCTCGCTCGACATCCGACGCGGCGAGATCTTCTGCCTTCTCGGCGGCTCCGGCTCCGGCAAGACGACACTGCTGCGGATGCTGGCGGGGTTCGAGAGGCCGAGCGCCGGAAGCATCTACATCGACGGCGAGGACATGAGCACGGTCCCGCCCTACGATCGGCCCATCAACATGATGTTCCAGTCGTACGCGCTCTTCCCTCACATGAACGTGGAGAAGAACGTCTCCTTCGGCCTCGAGCAGGAACGGCTCGGGCGCTCGGAAATCAGCCGGCGCGTCGCGGAGATCCTGGAGATCGTGCAGATGAGCCCCTACGCGGGCCGCAAGCCGCACCAGCTCTCCGGCGGACAGCGCCAGCGGGTGGCGCTGGCGCGGGCGCTCGCCAAGCGCCCGAAGCTGCTTCTCCTCGATGAGCCGCTGGCCGCGCTCGACCGCAAGCTGCGCGAGCGTACCCAGTTCGAGCTGCGCAACATCCAGGAGCGCCTCGGCGTCACCTTCATAGTGGTCACGCACGATCAGGAGGAGGCGATGACATTGTCCACGCGCATGGGCGTCATGGATCGTGGACAAATCGTGCAGGTGGGGACGCCCGCGGAGATCTACGAGTCGCCGGTCAACCGCTTCGTCGCCGACTTCATCGGCTCGGTGAATCTTCTGGAGGGAAGGGTCGCTGCTCTCGGCGCCGATGATCTGACCATTCGTTGCGATGCCGCCGGCTGCACCATCCGGGTGGGGCGGCGGGTCGAGTGCGCCCCGGGGGACACGGTCTGGGCGGCGATCCGTCCGGAGAAGATAGCACTCGCGAGTGAGGGCTCGCCGGATGAGGCGCGCGCGGAGAACCGCGTGCGCGGCAAGGTCCGCGAGGTCGCCTACATGGGCGATGTTTCGATCTGCCTGGTCGAGATCGATTCCGGCAAGACCTTTCGCGTGACCCTCCCCAATCGCTCCGGGATCGCGGCGCAGCGGAATCTGCGACACGCGACCGTGACGCTGTCATGGGAGCCTGAAAGTCCCGTGATCCTCACGCGTTAGGTAACCGCCAGTGGAACAGGGTGAGGGGAGGAGGGTCGTGCCTCGCTGGTTTTCGGCGCGGCGGCTCGTTGCGGGCATACCCGCGCTGTGGCTCACCGTCTTTTTCCTCGTTCCCTTCCTCATCGTACTCAAGATCTCCTTCTCGGAGGCGCGGCTCGCCATTCCGCCGTATGCGCCGTTCCTCACCTGGCTGCACGGCTTGCCGGTACCCGGCATTCACCTCTCGGGGTATGCCTATCTCTTCACCGATCCGCTCTACCTGCGCTCCTACCTGTACTCCGTCATGGTGGCGGCGGTCTCGACGCTCATGTGTCTTCTGATCGGGTATCCGATGGCATATGCCATCGCACGCTCCAGCGAGACGTGGCGCAACTTCCTGCTCATGCTGATCGTGTTGCCGTTCTGGACCTCGTTCCTGCTTCGCGTCTATGCGTGGATCGGCCTGCTGCAGAACGATGGCCTCATCAACGAGGTGTTGCTGCGCCTCGGCCTGATCCATCATCCCATCATCCTGCTGCAGACGGATTTCTCGCTCTACGTCGGCATCGTCTACTCGTATTTGCCGTTCATGATCCTGCCTCTCTACGCCAACCTGGAGAAGCATGATACGGCGCTGCTCGAGGCGGCCGAGGATCTTGGCGCGCGGCCGATCACAGCCTTCCTGCGTGTGACGCTACCGCAGTCGGTGCCTGGCATCGCGGCTGGCTCGCTGCTCGTCTTCATCCCGGTGGTCGGTGAGTATGTCATTCCGACGCTGCTCGGCCGCACCGATCAGATCATGATCGGGCGCATGCTGTCGGATGAGTTCTTCGACAACCGCGATTGGCCGGTGGCCAGCGGTGTCGCGATACTGATCCTGCTGGCCCTGGTGGTCCCCATCGTGCTGTTGCAGCGGGTCGAGCGCCGGAACCTGGAGACGGCTAAATGAGACGGCGAGGGCTCTTCTCTCGTACCGCGCTGGTCCTCGGGCTCGTATTCCTCTACGTGCCGATCCTCTCGATGATCGTGTACTCCTTCAACAACAGCCGGCTGGTCACCGTGTGGGACGCTGCGCACTCGCCCACACTCAAGTGGTACGGGGTCCTGCTGTCGGACGGCGAGGTCCTGGATGCCGCGTGGCTGTCGCTGCGGGTGGCCGTCTGCGCGGCGACGGCCTCCACCATCCTCGGCACCCTGGCGGGCACAGCGCTGGCGCGGTTTGGCGCCTTCCGCGGCCGGTCCCTCCTCGTCGGGATGACGACCGCGCCCATCGTCATGCCGGAGGTGATCAGCGGCCTGTCGCTGCTGCTGCTGTTCGTCGCCCTGGAGCAGGCCATCGGCTGGCCGCAAGGCATGGGAGCGCTCACGATCACGCTCGCCCACATCTCCTTTTGCATGGCCTACGTCACGGTGGTGGTACAGTCGCGCCTGGCCGGGTTCGATGAGTCGCTCGAGGAGGCGGCGCAGGACCTCGGCGCACGCCCGGCGAAGGTGTTCTGGCGCATCACGCTGCCGCTCATCCTGCCCGCGGTGCTGGCGGGATGGCTGCTCGCCTTCACCCTCTCGTGGGATGATCTCGTGATCTCGCAGTTCGTCGCCGGGCCGGGCTCGAGCACGCTGCCGATGGTGATCTTCTCCAAGGTTCGGCTCGGAGTCAGCCCGGATGTGAACGCGCTCGCCACTCTGATGGTGTCGGTGGTGGCGAGCGGAGTGGTAGTCGCCGCGGTGTGGATGCGCCATCGTCAGAAGCGGCGGGAGCGCGATGCGCAGCTCGCCGCCGCCGCCAACCTTTGACCGGCCAACTTTTATCGGAAAAGCGCTTATGTCTCGTAAATTGCTGGGTGTCGACGTCGGGGGATCCTTCATCAAAGCGGGCGTGGTGGACGTCGAGGCCGGACAGCTCGTCGGGGAGCTGATCTCGGCACCTACGCCCCAACCCTCGAGCCCGGAAGGCATGATGCCGACCATAGCCGCTCTCGCCGCGAAGCTGCCCGCGGCCATGGGCCCCGTCGGGCTTGCGTTCCCCGCCGTGGTCAAGAGCGGCAAGGCGCGTACCGCCGCCAACATCGATCATTCCTGGATCGGTGCCGATGGCGCCGCGCTCATCCGGCGCACGCTGAATCGCGACGCGCTCTTCCTGAACGATGCGGATGCGGCGGGCCTCGCGGAGATGCGCCTCGGCGCCGGCCGGGGAGTCAGGGGCTCGGTAGTGATGCTCACTTTCGGCACCGGCATCGGCTCGGCGCTCTTCATCGACGGCAAGCTCTTTCCCAACACCGAGCTCGGGCACATGGAGCTGAACGGCATGGACTCGGAGAAATACGCTTCGGCTCACGTCAAGACCGTGCTCAATCTCGACTGGCGCGCCTGGATGGACCGGGTCAACGTCTATCTGGATCGGATGCAGGCGCTCCTCTGGCCCGACCTCTTCATCCTGGGCGGCGCGATCAGCGAGCGTTTCGCGGACTTTGCGCCGCTGCTGCATTGCGAGGCGGAGGTTCGCCCGGCTCATTTCGGCAATCAGGCCGGCGTGCTCGGCGCGGCGCTCGCGGCCGCCGAAGCGGATTTCGGTGTCTCGTAGTGGTGCTTCCCCGCAGCAAGCTGCCGGATGTCGGCACGACGATCTTCACCGTCATGTCGCGGCGTGCGCGCGAGCTCGGCGCGCTCAACCTGGGTCAGGGCTTTCCGGACTATGACATCGACCCGCGGCTCGCGGAGCTCACGGCCGAGGCCATGCGGCAGGGTCACAATCAGTACGCCCCGATGGAGGGTGTCCCGGAGCTACGTGAGCGCATTGCAACCAAGCTGACTGCGAGCTACGGCGGGGAGTTCGATCCGCAGTCGCAGATCACGGTCACGCTCGGCGCCACTGAGGCGATCTACTCCGCCGTCCAGGCTGTGGTGGGCGCGGGTGAGGAGGCCATAGCGTTCGATCCCGCATACGACTCCTACGAGCCGGCAGTGCGTCTCGCGGGCGGACGATGCATCCGGCTGCCGCTGCTGCCTCCCGACTTCCGTTACGACTGGGATCGGGTACGCGCCGCGATCACGCCGCGGACCCGGCTGATCCTGTTCAACACCCCGCACAACCCCGCCTGCACGGCGGCGACGGCCGGGGACCTCGACGCGCTGGCCGCGATCATCCGGGGGCGCGACATCGTCGTGCTTTCGGATGAGGTCTATGAGCACGTCATCTTCGACGGGCGGGTGCATGCTTCGGTGCTGACGCATCCTGAGCTGCGACAGCGAAGTTTCGCTGTCTTTTCCTTCGGCAAGACGTTGCATGCGACGGGTCTGCGCGTCGGCTACTGTGTTGCGGCGCCGGCGCTGACGGGTGAGCTGCGCAAGGTCCACCAATTCAACACATTCAGCATTGCCAACCCGCTGCAGCATGCCATCGCCGCATACCTCGCCGAGAGGCCGCAGACCGGCCGCGAGCTGGCCGCTTTCTTCCAGGCGAAGCGCGACCGTCTGCGCAATGCGCTCGCGGGCTCGGGTTTCGCGCTGCCGGCCGCCCACGGCACGTTCTTTCAGCTGCTGGACTTCGGCCGGCTGCTGCCGCCCGGTGACCTGGAGTTCGCGGAGCGGGCGCTGACCGAGGCTCGGGTGGCCACCATTCCGCTTTCGCCCTTCTATGCCGAGCCGCCCCGGCTCGCTGTCGTGAGACTCTGCATCGCCAAGAAGGATCAGACACTCGATGAGGCCGCCGCGCGCCTCGCCGACTTCGCGGCACAACTGAGCCGGGCGGGAGCTTGAGACAGATGAAGAAACCGACCCGAGTCAATCATCCGCCGCCGGTCGAGCTCGCCGCCGATAACCACGCGGTGGTGGCGCCCATCTACCAGAGCGTCAAGTTCGAATTCGATACGCTGGCGGAGACCGAGCGCTACCTGCGCGGCGAGCGGCCCGGCTTTTTCTACACCCGCACCTCGAATCCCACCACGCGCCAGCTCGAGCTGCTGCTCGCGGAGCTGCAGGGCCGGGAGGAATGTCTGGTGACGGCCTCGGGTGTCGGCGCCGTCGCGCAGACGCTGCTCGCGCTCACCAAGCAGGGCGATCACATCCTCTGCTTCGTCGAGACTTACAACCCGTCGCGGTATCTCGTGCGTCGCCTCCTCGGCCGCTTCGGGGTGACGCATACCATGCTCTCGATCGAGGACCTCGCCGGCATCGAGCGCGCGTTGGCGGCGCATCCGACGCGGCTCGTATGGTTCGAGAGTCCCACCAACCCCGTGACCAAGGTGGCCGACATTGCAGCGCTCACGCGTCTCGCACGTGGCGCGGGCGCTCTCGTCGCGATGGACAATACCTTTGCGGGCCTGCATCAGCACGGCGAGTACGACGTCGATGTGTTCGTGCACAGCCTGACCAAATACGCTTCCGGGGCGGGTGATGTGCTTGGTGGCGCGGTCATAGGACGCAGCGAGCTGATCCGCTCGCTGCGGACGGATTTCGGCATGCTCGGCGGCACGCTCGATCCACACGCGGCGTATCTCATTCTCAGAGGCCTCAAGACCTACTTCGTCCGCTACGAGGCCCAGTCGGCAAGCGCGCAGCGCGTTGCGGAGCTCCTGGCGGCACACCCTGCGGTGGCGCGCGTGCACTACCCGGGCCTGCCGTCGCACCCGCAGCATTCCCTGGCGCGCGCGCAGATGAAGGAATTCGGCACCATCGTGAGCTTCGACCTCAAGGGCGGCCTCGAAGCGAGTGGCCGGTTCGCCGATGCGCTGCAGCTCTTCTCCATGGCGGCGAGCCTCGGCGCCACGGAGTCGCTGGTGGTGACGGCGCAAATGATGGGCGGCCGCGACCTCACGGCCGATCAGCAGGCCGTGTCGGCGGTAACCGATGGCACGGTGCGCCTGTCGATCGGGCTCGAGGACATCGATGACCTGCTGGCGGACGTGACTCAGGCGCTCGACGCCTGAGGATGCGGCGTCCTTCTACGCGCTGGCGACCCGTACGCGGTGCGGATGGTAGGGGAGAACCTCCAGCACCTCTCCCTCCGACAGCCGCCGCTGCACCTGTCGCCAGAATTTCGCCGTGAAAATCTCCCCGTGAGTGCGCAGGAGCGCGGCGCGCTGCGTCTCATCGAAGGCCACGAAACTGAGGAAGGTTTCCGGAAAGACATCGTGCTCGCCGACGTAGAACCAGGGCTCGCCGCGCATCTCGTCCTCGGGGTTCGCCGGCGGCGGCAGGTCGCGGAAGTGGCAGTCGGTCACCAGGCAGAGCTCGTCATAATCGTAGAAGATGACGCGCCCATGGCGGGTGACGCCGAAATTCTTCAGCAGCAGGTCGCCGGGAAAGATGTTGGTATGGGCGAGGTCGCGGATGCACTGGCCGTACTCCAGCGCCGCCTGCTCGGCCGCGGCCGGGGAGGCTGCGCGCAGGTAGAGGTCGAGCGGAGTCATGCGGCGCTCGATGTACATGTGATCGAACACCAGATGCTCTTCGGCCTCGTGCACGGTGAGCGCGGCTTCGGTGAGCAGCTCCGCGAGCAGGTCGGGCGCGAACAGCGCCTTCGGGAAGCGCAGCCGGCGGAACTCCTGCGCATCGACCAGCCGGCCGGCGCGATCGTGGCGGAAGACGAGCTGGTATTTTGCCAACACCTCCTCGCGCAGCACGCTCTTCGGATACGGGAAACGGTCGCGAATCACCTTGAAGACCACATCGAATGAGGCGAGGGTGAAGCACACCATGACCAGGCCCCGCTGCCCCGGAGCTTCGACGAAGCGATCCGCCGTGCCGGCGAGGTGGCGCATGATCTCGCGGTAGCGCTCCGTCTTGCCCTGTCGCGAGCGTCCGAGCACGGTGAAGAGCTCGCTCACGGGCTTCCTCGGCAGCAGCGACTTGAGGAACACCACGGCCTCCGCCACGTGCTCGAGGTCCGCGTGGAAATACGATCGCGAGAAGCTGAAGACGATGCTGACATCGCCTTCCGCCAGCATCACCGCATCGACCAGCATGCCGCCATCGGAGTTCTTCAGCGCTATGACCAGCGGCACCAGAAAGTTGCGCCCGATCAGCCGCCCGACGATATATGCGCGGGATATCTGATAGAACACCGGGCGGATGACCTCGACCCGCTGCACCGCCCGCTGCTCGCCGCGGGTCGCGAGGTGCGCCTGCACCTCGCTGGTCACGTGACGGATGCTGTTGTCGAGGTCCTTCCACGAGGTGCGGAAGCGTACGTCGCCGAGCAGGTCCTCGAAGAGGAGGGCGAGCGAGCCATGATTGCCGTAGGTGTTGGTAGTGACCGTGGAGGTCACGTTCGCCAGCGGATCGAGATCGGTGGCCACGAACTCGATTTCCGGGGCGACGCCCACCGTGCCGAAGAGCCGGCGGCTGATCGAGCTGAAGAAGGTCTTGATGAATTCCTCATCGGGCAGCCCGGCGATGCGCGCGGCGAAGTCGGCGCGAATCTGCGTCCAGAGCGCTCGATCGCGCGCCCGCTCGCCGAGCATCGCCCCGAGCTCCGCCACGGTATGGGTGACGAAGCGGTCGTAGAGCTCCATGCGCTCGACGGCGTCGCGCTGACTGCCTTTCCAATCGCGGGCATCGAACCGCACGGGCGCCCGCCGCGTGATGGCCCGGAACTGTGCGTTGTATTCGGCGAACGCGCCGACGATCCTGCGGGCGGCCAGCTGCGCGGGGTCAGTCAAAGTATGTCGGCAGCTCCGGATGCAACTGATGTTGATACAGCCGCTCGATCTGCGAGGCGAGGACGCGGCCGGTGGAGAGCTCCGGCAGCGCCTGCACGGCAAAGAACTGCACGGCGTCGGTTTCGTTGCTCGTCGTGGGGGCGCCGCCGATGCGCTCGCAGAGGAAGAACAGCTTGTAGATGTGATGGACGCCGGGAGGATGCGGATGGCGGCGCTTGTCGACGAGCGCTGCGAGCTTCACGGCCCGTGCCTGGTAGCCGGACTCCTCATGGATCTCGCGGACCACGGCGCCGGAGGGGGAGTCGTTGATGTCGACCCAGCCGCCGGGGAGGGTCCACCTGCCGTCGGAGCGCTCGCGGACCAGCAGCACGCGGCCGTCCTCGAAGATGCCGCCGCGCACATCCACCTTGGGAGTGACGTAGCCTTCCTCGCCCTCCCAGAATCCCTTCGCCTGGGCTACGGGGATCTCCAGCCCGGTGGCGAGCATGGAAGCGACCAGCTCGGTGAGCTCGGCGTAGCGCTCCTTATCGAAGGGGTCATTGGTGAAGGCGAGCCCGTTCTGGGCGATCGCCTGCACCTTTCTGGCCCAGTCGAGCAGCGTCATGTCACATGTTACGGATCAACGCGTCGCCGAACGCGGAGGTCGAGACCTCGTTCGCGCCTTCCATGAGGCGGGCGAAGTCGTAGGTCACGGTCTTCTGGCCGATGGCTTTGTCCATGGCGCGAATGATCGCATCGGCGGCTTCGGTCCAGCCCATGTAGCGGAACATCATCTCGCCGGAGAGGATGACCGAGCCGGGGTTCACCTTGTCGAGGTTGGCATACTTCGGCGCGGTACCGTGGGTAGCCTCGAACACGGCATGACCGGTCATGTAGTTGATGTTGCCGCCGGGGGCGATGCCGATGCCGCCGACCTGGGCGGCAAGGGCATCGGAGAGATAATCGCCGTTGAGGTTCAGAGTTGCGATGACGTCGAATTCATCGGGACGGGTCAACACCTGCTGCAGGGTGATGTCGGCGATCGCATCCTTGATGATGACCCTGCCGGCGCGCTTGGCCTCGTCCTGCTCGGCGTTGGCCGCCTTCTCGCCGGAGCCGGCCTTGGTGCGCTCCCACTGCTCCCAGGTGTAGGTGGCGCCGGGGAACTCCCGCTCCGCCAGCTGATAGCCCCAGTTGCGGAACGCCCCTTCGGTGAATTTCTGGATGTTGCCCTTGTGGACCAGAGTGACGTTGCGGCGCTTATTGGTGATGGCGTACTCGATGGCCGCGCGGATCAGCCGCTCCGAGCCCTCCTTCGAGACCGGCTTGATGCCGATGCCGGAGCTCGCCGGGAAGCGGATCTTGCCGTAGGCCTTGGGAAAATGCTGCTTGAAGAGCTCGAGGAATTTGCGGTTCTCCTCGGTGCCGGCCTCGAATTCGATGCCGGCATAGATGTCCTCGGTGTTCTCGCGAAAGATCACCATGTCCACCTTCTCAGGGTGTTTCACCGGGGAGGGCACCCCCTTGAACCAACGCACCGGGCGCAGGCAGACGTAAAGGTCGAGAAGCTGGCGCAGTGCCACGTTGAGCGAGCGGATGCCGCCGCCGACGGGCGTGGTCAGCGGACCCTTGATGGAGACCAGGTAGTCGCGGCAGGCCGCCACGGTCTCATCCGGCAGCCAGCTGTTGAACTGCCGGTTCGATTTCTCGCCCGCGAACACCTCCATCCAGTGGATCCTGCGACGGCCGCCGTAGGCCGTCTGCACTGCGGCGTCCATGACTCGCACGCTGGCGCGCCAGATGTCGGGCCCGGTGCCGTCGCCCTCGATGAAGGGGACGATGGGGTTGTCGGGGACGACCAGCTTGCCGTCGCGCTGCGTGATCTTGGCCCCTTGGGCGGGCGGCGTGAGCTTCAGAGGCGCGGCCGTGGACATTGGGTGAACTCCTCGGGATTCAATTCGATCGCCGCGAGCTGGCTGGGCGCCCCGGCCGAACGCGGGATGCTAGCACATGAAAGCTCCGGATCAGGCACAGGGACTGTGCCCCGCCGCCGCAGGTGGCGGAGCCTCGGGCAAAAGCCACGCTTTTTGCCCGAGGCAGCGCTGGGCCGGGCAGGGTGCGACGCATGCGTCGCACGGCTGGCCATGGATGGCCACCCCGGGCTTGCGCGAAGCATGGAGTGCGTAGCGCAATGCCCGGATCCAGCGCCTAAACGAGTACAATCCGTCGATGTACAACGCGACCGATAACGGCGACCGGCAGCCGGCCGCCAAGCCATCCCTGTTGCGCAAGCTCCTCGCGGTACGCCCGGTGCAGTCGCGCGAGCTCGCCGGGGCGGAGCGCCTCAAGCAGACACTGGGCGCCTGGTCGCTGATGTCGATCGGCATCGGCGCCACGATCGGCACCGGCGTCTTCGTGCTCACGGGTACCGTGGCAGCCAACCAGTCGGGACCGGCCATCACGCTCTCGCTCCTCATCGCCGCCTTCGGCAGCGCGCTGGCGGCGCTCTGCTACGCGGAGTTCGCGGCCTTCCTGCCGGTGCCGGGCAGCGCCTACAGCTATACGTACGCCACTCTCGGCGAGGCGATCGCCTGGTTCATTGGCTGGAATCTGCTGCTCGAGTACGGCATATCGGCTTCCGCGGTGGCGGTGAGCTGGTCGGCGTACGTCGTCAACCTCCTCGCCGAGATACACATCAACCTGCCCGCGATCTGGGTCAACGCGCCGGTGGGGGAGAGCGCGACCGGCCACCTGATCGCTACCGGTTCCATCATCAATCTGCCCGCCATCCTGATCGTCGCGGCGATGAGCGGGCTCTGCTACATCGGCATCCGGGAGACGGCCAGCGCCACCAACTTGATGGTCGCGCTGAAAGTCGGGGTGATCGTCATCTTCGTGGTGGCCGGCCTGAAGTTCATCGATCCCGGCAACTGGCATCCTTACATTCCACGCAACACCGGCACCTTCGGCCACTTCGGCTGGACCGGCGTGCTGCAGGGGGCGGGGATCATCTTTTTCTCCTACGTGGGGTTTGACACCGCATCGACCACGGCGCTCGAGGCGCGTAATCCGCAACGCGACCTGCCGATCGGGATCATCGGCACGCTGGTCATCTCCACGATTCTTTACGTGGCGATGGCGGCCGCGATCACCGGAATGGTGCCGTATTTCAAGCTCAACGACGCCCAGCCGGTCGCGGTGGCGCTGGATGCGCACGCGGGGCTGGCATGGCTCGGAGTGTTCCTGAAGCTGGGCATCATCGCGGGCATGACTTCGGTGATTCTGACCTCGCTTCTCGGCCAACCCCGTATCCTTCTCTCCATGGCGGATGACGGACTGCTACCCCGGGCGATGAGCCGGTGTCATCCCCGATTCAAGACGCCGCACGTCGCAACCGTGGTCACGGGGATCGGCGCGGCGCTGATTGCCGGCGTGTTTCCGCTCGACGTGCTGGCGGACCTGATCTCCATCGGGATCCTGCTGGCCTTTGCGGTGGTATGCATCGGAGTGTTGGTGATGCGCTTCACCCGTCCGGAGGTTCACAGGCCGTTCCGCGTCCCGGCGGCCTGGCTGCTCTGCCCGCTGGGCGCGGTCGTATGCGCCGGCACGACCTACTTTCTCTCCAATGCCACCTGGATCCGGCTGGTGCTATGGACGGTGCTCGGCTTCGCGATCTACGCGCTGTATGGCTACAAGCACAGCAAGATGCGACTGGTGAACTCTTGACCCCCGACGAAGAGGATGAGCTGGGCGAGGAGTACTGGGAGACCGTCGACCAGGCGACTTTCGACCTGCGCGAGAAAACACCGGTTGCCGAAGGCTACTGGATGCCGGCGGAGTTCGAGTTGCACGAGGCCACGTGGCTTCTCCTGCCCGAGCGCAGCGACAACTGGCGCGACGGCGCGCGCCCTGCGCAGGAGGCGGTTCTCAAGGTCGCGGCGGCGATCAGCCAGTTCGAGCGGGTGGTGGTCGGTGTCAGCCCGGCGCGCTACGAGGAAACGAGACCGCTCGTTCCGCCGGGGGTGCATGCCGTGAACATCGAATACGATGATATCTGGGTGCGCGACATCGGGCCGACGTTCCTGGTCGCGGACCGGCCCGACACGCTGCGCAGCGTCCAGTGGCGCTTCAATGCCTGGGGCGGTCTCTACAAGCCCTACACGCGCGATCTGACGGTGCCGCGTGAGATCTCCTCGGAAGCCTTCGGCAGGGAGATGCGGGACCGCTACGCGGCGCCGATCGTCCTCGAGGGCGGCGCCATCCACGTGGACGGCCAGGGGACGCTGCTCCTGACCGAGGAGTGCGCGCTCGACCCCAACCGCAATCCCGGCATGACGCGCGAGCAGGCGGAAGTGGTGCTGCGGGATTACCTCGGAGTCAACCAGGTCATCTGGCTGGGCAAGGGCGTCTTCAACGACGAGACCAGCGGTCACGTCGACAACCTCGCCTGCTTCGTGGCTCCCGGCAAGGTGTGCCTCACCTGGACGGACGACAGGAACGACCCGCAGTACGCGATCTCACTCGATGCCTGGGAGCGCCTGAATGATGCGCGTGACGCGCTCGGCCGGCGCCTCGAGGTGTTCAAGGTCCCGATGCCCGGCCCATTTCACATGACCGAGGAAGAGGCACGCGGACTGGTGCCGAGCGAGTCGATGAAGCGCCGCTACGCGGGCGACCGGCTGGCGGCGAGTTATGTGAACTTCTACTTCGTCAACGGCGGCATCGTGATGCCGTTGTTCGATCAGCGCACGGACGAAGAGGCTGCCGCGGTGCTCAGGCGGGCCTGTCCCAACCGGCAGATCGTCGGCGTCCCCGCGCGCGAGATACTCCTCGGCGGCGGCGGCATCCATTGCATCACGCAGCAGATACCGAGCTACGACATCGCGCGCACGAGACCGGGGCCCACGAGGTTACATTAACCCGCCAGCCTCGCCGCGGCGTCGAGCCAGGAGCGCTGCGCGCGGCGGTAGTGGCCTGGCGCGATCCGCGCCTGATCGAGCAGCTCCCGTGCCACTTTGCGGGCCTCGTCCCGCTGTCCCTGGGTGTCGAGCAGCTGCGCATACCTGACCGCGGCCTCTGCCCCCGGATAGGAGTGGGACAACAGCCGGTACTGCTCCAGCGCCTTTTGCACGTTGCCTTCGCTCTCGAGCGCGCGTGCGTAGAGAAGGTGCCCCTCCGGCGAGCGGAAGTCGGGATTGGCGCGCATGAGCTCTTCGAGGGTCGCGCGTGCGCCAGCCGCGCCGCCGCCGCCGAACTGGGCGCGGGCAAGGCCCAGCATCAGGTTGGGATCGTGCACGTACAGGCCCGTGAGCGCCTGGCCATACTGCTCGATCGCCTCCTCGTAGCGTCCGTGGCGCACGAGCTCATCCGCGTAGCGTTGCCGCGCGGCGACGTTGCCGGCGAGACGCGCTTCGTTCTCGAAGCGGCGCAGGTCCGCGAACGGGTCGACGGCGCGCTTGAATCCACGGGCGGTGCGCTGCGCAGTGCGGCTGCGGAAGAGATCGGGGATGATTTCGATCGCAATGTAGGCAAGAGCGGCAACGGCGCCGATGCCCGGCCAAATGAGCACCCAGATCCAGAGCGAATTGCGGCCGGCCCTGATGCAGTGGACGATTGCCGTGCCCTGGAGCAGATAGGGCAGCAGGAGATAGAGGATTCCCATCCCGTAATCGTAACGCATCTCGCCGCCGCGGCCGTTGCCGGGCCTCGCCCGCTGCCCGATGCGATATGCTCCGCGCCCATGGGGTGGTCACGATCGTTCGGGCGCCGCCGCGGAGTGCGCAGCCGTCTCTCACTAGCTCTGCTCTGCCTCGCCTGCTCGGTGGCCACGGCCGCCGGGCAGCCCGCCGCTGCGGCACCGCACCGCCTGCGGATAGGGCTCGTGCTCTCGGGCGGCGGCGCGCGCGGTATTGCGCACGTGGGCGTGCTCCAGGTGCTCCAGCAGCTGCATGTGCCGATCGATGCCATCGCCGGCACCAGCATGGGAGCCGTGGTGGGCGGGCTCTACGCCAGCGGTCTTTCGCCGCAGCAGATCGCGGCGACGCTGCGCTCCGTGAACTGGCAGGAGGCGTTTCGCGACCGGCCGCCGCGAGAGGACCTGACACTGCGGCGCAAGCAGGAGGACGAGAACTTCCTGGTCGAGTTTCCATTCGGCATCAGGGGCGGCCGGCCCGTGCTGCCCATGGGCCTGATCGAGGGACAGAGCCTCACGGAGGTTCTGCGCCGCCTGACGCTGCCCGTCGCCCGGATCAGCAGCTTCGATGACCTGCCGACACCCTTTCGGGCCGTGGCGACCGATCTCGAGACCGGTCAGGAAGTGATCATCGGCTCCGGGGATCTCACCAGCGCCATGCGCGCCAGCCTGTCGGCGCCCGGCGTGTTCGCTCCCGTGGAACGCGGCGGCCGCATGCTGGTCGACGGCGGAATATCCGACAATGTGCCGGTCGATGTCGCCCGCGCGATGGGTGTCGACGTCGTGATCGTCGTGGATGTGGACTTCCCGCTGCTGCCCCGCAGCAAGCTGACCAGCGTCGGGGCAATCTCCAGCCAGATGCTCGCAATCCTGATGCGGCGCAAGTCGCAGGCGGAGCTCGCGCGCCTCGGCCCGCACGACATCCTGATCAGTCCGTCGCTGGGCGACGCGTCCTCGTTCGACTTCGGCAATGTCCACCGGCTGTTGGGCATCGGCGCCGCGGCCGCCTGGCAGATGCGCGACCGGCTGGCGGCGCTGGCGGTCACCCCCGCGCAGTACCAGGATTACGAGCAGCGGCGCGAAGCCCCGCGCCTGCCGTCACCGCGCATCGACTTCGTGAAGGTGCAAACGGGCTCGGAGGCGTACTCGCAGACGATCGAGGAGCTGTTCCATGACATCGTCGGCAAGCAACTCGACCCCGACACCGTCGGACGCAGGATCACCACGCTATATGGTGAAGGTGGCCTCGACACGTTAGATTACAGTGTCGTGCGCCAGGATGACGAGTATGGACTGTTGGTCGATGCCCGCGGCAACTCCATCGGTCCCAACTATGTGCGCTTCGGCCTGAGCCTGCAGGACGACTTCGAGGGCGATTCCTACTACGATCTGGCGGCGCGGTATGTGATGTCGGACATCACGCGCAGCGGCGGGGAGTGGGTCACGGACGCGCAGATCGGCCAGACCTCGCTCCTGTCGACGGAGGTGTTCCTGCCGCTGTCGCACTTCTCCGGCTGGTTCGTCATGCCGCACACGGCGGTGGAGGATCGCAACCTGCCGTTCTTCTTCGGACAGGAGGAGCGCGCGCAATATCGCGTCGACACTTTCGATTACGGCCTCGACTTCGGCAAGCAATTCGGCAACTGGGGTGAGATCCGTGCGGGCGCCTACCATGAGCAGGACCGCTCCCGGCTCATGATCGGCGATCCGGACGACTCGGGGCTTCCCTTCCCGCCGCATCAGGCGTTCGGCTCACGCACCTACTTCATGCGCTTCACCCTCGACACCCTGGACGACATCAACTTCCCGCAGTCCGGCGAGCGGGCGACGCTGCAGTGGAGCGGCGAGCGCAA
>DATAXF010000144.1:0-14764 GCA_036273095.1 Steroidobacteraceae bacterium
GATGCATCGGACACCGCGGCCGGGGAAATCGCCTACTTCTTCAGCGCCACGGAGCTGCATCCGCGCGGCTGAGGCCGCGGAGTCCGCCATGACCTCTCCCGACACGACCGCGACGAATCTGCTGGGGCTGCCGCGCCCGGCGCTCGAGGCGTTCGTGGCGGGGCTCGGCAGCAAGCCGTTTCGCGCGCGCCAGCTCATGAACTGGGTCTACAAGCGCGGCGAATCGTCGTTCGAGCGCATGACGGACCTCGCCAAGGATTTCCGCACTCAGCTCGCCGGGCGCGCCTGTGTCGCCACGCCGCAGATCGTCACCGCACAGCAGTCCGCCGACGGGACGCGCAAATGGGTGCTGCGGGCCGACGCCTCGCAGGCATTCGAGATGGTCTTCATCCCGGAGCCGGACCGCGGCACGCTCTGCATCTCCTCGCAGGTCGGCTGCGCGCTCGATTGCTCGTTCTGCTCGACCGCGCAGCAGGGCTTCAACCGCAATCTGACCACCGCCGAGATCGTCGGTCAGGTCTGGCTCGCCAACCGCGAGCTGTCGGGCTCCTTCGCCCATGACGCCGCTCGCGAGCGCATAGTGACCAACGTCGTCCTCATGGGCATGGGCGAGCCGCTCGCCAACTTTCGCAACGTCGTGCCGGCGCTCGAGATATTCCTCGATGACTTCGGCTTCGACCTGTCGCGCCGGCGCGTGACCCTGTCGACCTCGGGCCTCGTGCCGCAGATCTACAAGCTCGCCGAGCACAGCAACGTGGCGCTCGCCGTCTCGCTGCACGCGCCCGATGACGAGCTGCGCAACGAGCTCGTGCCAATCAACCGCAAGCATCCGATCGCGGAGTTGCTCGAGGCCTGCTGGCACTACATCGACGAGCAGAACGGGCGCAGCGTGACCTTCGAGTATGTGCTGCTCGCGGGTGTCAACGACTCGCCCGCCCAGGCGCGCGCCCTCGCCAGGCTTCTCAAGGGCCATCCCGCCAAGGTCAACCTCATCCCGTTCAATCCTTTCCCCGGTACCCGCTACCACCGTTCGGAACCCGAGGTGGTGCATCGCTTCCGCGATGAGCTGATCCAGCGCGGCGTGCTCGCCACGGTGCGCCGCACGCGCGGCGATGACATCGATGCCGCCTGCGGCCAGCTCGCCGGGCGGGTGATCGACCGTACCACGGTGCGGCTCGGCAGCCGCGTCTTCGGCGTCGCGGTGCAGGCATGACCGGCTGCGCCAGGATCGTCCGCGTCGCCGGCGTCATCGCGGCCGCGACGTTGACCGCCGTCCTGGCCGGCTGTGTGAACCAACAGGCGGCGGCGCAGCGTCGCGATGCCGCCATCTACAACACGGAGCTCGGCATCGCCTACATGCGCCGCGGCGATCTGGCCCTGGCGCAGACCAAGCTCGATCGCGCGTTGAAGGAAAACTCCGACGATCCGGATGTACACAGCGCGCGCGCCCTCCTGTTCGCCAGGCTCGGCGACCCGAAGGAGGCTGACAATGAGTTCCGCGAGGCTCTGCGGCTCGCACCCAGGAACCCCGATTTCCAGAACAACTACGCGGTCTACCTCTGCAGCGCCGGCCGTGTCGACGAGGGTGTGCAGACCTTCCTGAGGGCCGCGCACAATCCGGAGTATTTGACGCCGCAGCTGGCGTACGACAACGCGGGCGTCTGCCTGCGCTCCGCGCACCACAATGTCGAGGCGGCGCAGATGTTCGTGGATGCGCTCACCATAAGCCCCAACTTCGGGCAGGCCCTGTGGCAGCTCGCCGACCTCAATTTCTCCGAGGGCAAACTCGCCGACGCACGCCAGGAGATCGACTCCTTCCTCGCCGCCAACCAGGCGACGCCGGATCTGTTGCTGCTTGCCGTGAAAGTGACGCGCGCACAGCGCGACGCGCTCGATTCGGAGCTCTACGCTCGCCGGCTGCAGCTCGACTTTCCGAATTCGGCCGAGGCGCGTCAGCTGGCCTCCCTCGGCCACAACCCGGGCTGACCGCCATGTCGGAAGGTATCGGGGCGCGGCTGCGTGGCGCCCGTGAGCGCAGGCGCCTCACCATTCTGCAGGCCGCGGAGCGGTTGCACGTCGACCCCGACATTCTGGAGGCGCTCGAGGCGGATGACTTCGCGGCGCTCGGCGCGCCGGTCTACGCCAAGGGACACTTGCGCCACTACGCGGAGCTGGTGGGCGAGTCGCCGGAGGCTCTGTTCGAGATCTACTCGCAGGGCGCCCGGGTTCCGCCGCCGGACCTGACACGCGTCCCCAAGCCGGTACCTGACGATACCGGCAGACTGGTGGCGCCCGCGGTGATCGTGGTGATCGGCTTCGCGGTGGCGGGCACCATATGGTGGGGCCTGTCGCTGTCGCACAGGGGGTGGCTCATTGCAGCCTCCCATCCCGTGCCGATCACGGTACCCACCGTAACGCCGGAGGAGCCGGACCAGCCCGTCTCCCTCGCGGTGGCTTCGCCGGTGCGCGCCCCGCGGTCGTCCAACGGCGGCCAGGCGGCCGCTGCCGTGCCTGCGCATGGAGAGATCCAAGCGGTGTTTGTGTACTCCAACGACAGCTGGACGGAGGTTTACGACGCCACCGGGCGGCGGCTGCTTTATGGGCTCTCCCTCGGGCATGCCACACGCAGGCTAGAAGGCGTCCCGCCGTTCAGCGTCTTACTCGGAGATGCCAGCGGCGTCACCATCGAGGTTGGCGGCCATGCGGCGCCGATCGCGCACTTCGTGCGGGCCGATCACACCGCGTGGTTCCTGATTGCCGCCGACGGGCGCGTGCTCGCCGCGCCGCGGAAGAATGGAGGTTGAGTTGACGGTAGAGATCCAGCCGATCCGCGGGATGAACGATGTGCTGCCTGCGCAGGTTGGCGCCTGGCATAGACTGGAGGAGGCTGCGCGCGAGTTGCTTGCCTCGTATGGTTACGAGGAGATCCGCGTGCCCATCGTCGAGAGCACGGCGCTCTTCAAGCGCGCGATCGGCGAATACACCGACGTCGTCGAGAAGGAGATGTACACCTTCTTGGACCAGGGCGGGGACAGCCTGACCCTGCGTCCCGAGGCGACCGCCGGAATCATGCGCGCGCTCATCTCGAACGGCATGCTGCGCGGCCATCGGCACAAGCTCTGGTGCATGGGCCCCATGTTCCGCCACGAGAAGCCGCAGAAAGGCCGCTACCGGCAGTTCAACCAGATCAATCTGGAGGCGGTCGGCTTCCCCGGTCCGGACGTCGATGCGGAGCTGATCGCCCTCACCGCGCGCCTCTGGCGCCGGCTCGGCATCGAGCGGGTACGGCTCGAGATCAATTCCCTGGGCACGCCGGAATCACGGCGCGTCTACCGGGAGAAGCTGATCGCGTACTTCCGCACCCACGAGAGCGCTCTCGACGGCGACAGCCGGCGGCGGCTCGAAGGCAACCCGCTGCGCATCCTCGACAGCAAGAATCCGGAGATGCGCGCGATCGTAGCGGACGCACCGCTTCTCACCGACCATCTGGACCCGGAGTCGCGCCAGCACTTCGAAGCGCTCTGCGCCGCGCTGGAGTCCGTGGGCATCCCCTATCGGGTCAACCCGCGGCTGGTCCGCGGGCTGGATTACTACAGCCGCACGGTGTTCGAGTGGATCACCGACGCACTCGGCTCCCAGGATGCCGTATGCTCCGGCGGCCGCTACGATGGGCTCATCGCGCAGCTCGGCGGCGAGCCGACGCCAGGCGTCGGCTTTGCGATGGGGATGGAGCGGGTCGTGGAGCTGCTCGTGCAGGCGGGTCAGGCTCGAGCGGCACCCGCTGCTGACGTCTACGTGGTGGTTAACGGAGCGCACGCGAGCGCTGCGGGTATCGGCCTCGTCGAACGGCTGCGGGACGAGCTGCCGGCGCGGCGGTTCGACCTGAATCTCGGCGGCGGCAATTTCAAGGCGCAGTTTCGCCGCGCCGATCGCAGCGGCGCCGCGCTCGCGGTCATCCTGGGCGATGACGAGCTGGCGCGGGGCGTCGCGGCCGTGAAACCTTTACGCAACGAGGCGGGTCAGAGCGAATGCCCGCTGCCTGAGCTAGCCGCGGCCATCGAAGCGGCACTTGCCGGCGCCAGGGCGCCGGCGGAATGATTCCTCGAGGAGCGGGTGGTGGACGATTACTTATTAAGCGAACGTGAACAGTGGGAAGCGCTCAAGCGCTGGCTGCGGGAAAACGGGCCGGCTATCGTGGCCGGCGTCGCCGTTGCCGCCTTGGGGCTCGCCGGCTATCGCTGGTGGCAAGCCCACGAGAACAATACAGAGCTCGCGGCCGGGGAGGCGTACGTCCAGATGGAGAGTGCCTTTGCGCAGGGAAACCGCACCCAGGCCTTCATGTTGCTCGGCATCCTGGAACGTACATACCCATCTTCACCCTACGCGGATCAGGCGAAGCTGGCGTCTGCAAGAGCGTTCGTGGAGGATAACGAGCTCTCGAGAGCTGCGGCCGAGTTGCAGGACGTCATGCAGCACTCTCATGATTCCATTTTGAGTCTCATCGCGCGACAGAGGCTCGCACGCGTGCAGATCGCTCAGCATGACCCGTCGGCGGCGATAGCGACGCTGAACGGTGCCAATCCTGGCGCGCTCCTCCCACAGTATGCGGACGTGCGCGGCGACGCCTATTACGCCATGGGGGACAAAGCCAACGCCCTGACGCAATACCGGCTGGCACGCGCGAGCGACAAGGACGGTGGGGCCGATTCGGGGCTCCTCGACCTGAAGATTTCCGACCTCGCGGCTGACATGGCCTCGCCGGCGGCGCCGCAGAGCGCGCCCCCGAGCGCCTCAACCCAACCCCATTGACCATTGCGCGCTGCGCATGAGAGCTCCCTTGCAAATCAACACCCTGCGATCGATGCGCTACTGGGCCGCGCTGGCGGCGGCCCTGTGCCTGCTGGCCGCCTGCTCCAAGAACAAGAACCCGGAGCAGCCGGCGAAGCTCGGCCCGATCAAGTCGACCTTGCGCGTGCAGCGCATCTGGGACGCCTCGGTCTCTGACCGCGGCGCGAAGCGGCTGCGCCTCGGGCTGGGTCTTGCGGTCGATGGCAATCGCGTATTCGCATCGGGCTACCGTGGGGAAGTGGCGGCGTTCGATCTCCAGACCGGCAGCAGGCTCTGGCGCACCAACACCAAGCTGCCGCTGGGCGGCGGACCGGCGGTGCGCGGCAACCTGGTTGTCGTCGGCGCCACGGATGGACACGTGACGGCGCTCAATGCGGCCGACGGCAAGCCGCTCTGGACGGTGCTCATCAACGGCTCGGTGATCGCTCCCCCTGCTATCTCCGACAACGTCGTCGCGGTGCGCTCCGTCGACGGCAGGCTCCGTGGCCTCTCCCCGACCGACGGTCACGAGCTCTGGGAGGCCGAGCAGGATGTGCCATCGCTGTCGCTGCGCGGCACATCGACGCCGCTCATCATCGGGGATCTCATCATCTGTGGCTTCGACAACGGCAAGGTCCTCGCCGTGAACGCGGGCGACGGCTCTCAGGTCTGGCTGGCGACCGTCTCGCAGCCGCATGGCAGGACTGAGATCGAACGATTGTCAGACGTGGACGGACCGTTGGAAGTCGCCAACAAGGATGTCTACACCGTGGGTTATCACGGTAACGTCACCATGCTGGCGCTCGACAGCGGTCAGACATGGTGGTCTCACAAGGCATCGAGCTACCGTGGATTGGCGATGGGCGCCGATGCGGCCTACATGGCGACCGCGGACGGGCAGATCGTCGCGCTCAATCGCAGCAACGGCGCTGTGATCTGGCGCCAGCCCGCGCTCGCCTTCCGTGGTCTTACAGCCGTCGCGGTGGGCGACGATGCCGTGGTTACCGCCGATTTCCAGGGTTACATTCACTTCCTGGACAAGCATACCGGCGCGATCATCGCGCGGGTGCGCAGCGGCAAGCTGCGCATCAGCAACGCGCCCATCGCCCAGGGCGACGAGGTGGTGGTCATCAACGACGATGGCCGCATCAACGCGTTCCGGATGTCTCCCCGCACATAACACGCGCAGCATCCCATGCTGCCCATCGTTGCTCTCGTAGGTCGGCCCAACGTCGGCAAATCGACCCTGTTCAACGTGCTGACCGGCACGCGGGACGCGATCGTGGCGGACGTGCCGGGACTCACCCGAGATCGTCAATACGGCTTCGGGCGGCTGGGACCGCTGCCTTTCGTCGTGATCGATACCGGCGGCCTGGTCGAGAACCCGAAGGGCATCGAGGCCCAAATGCGCGCCCAGACGGAGCGCGCGGTCGCCGAAGCCGATCGGCTCATTCTACTGGTCGATGGGCGGGCGGGCCTCACGCCTCAGGATGACTTCGTCGCCCGGGAGATCCGCAAGTCCGGCAAGCCGACGACGCTCGCCGTCAACAAGTTGGAAGGATTGGATCTCGACCTGGCGGCGATCGATTTCCATGCCCTCGGCCTCGGGGAGCCGCTCGGCATCTCGTCGAGTCACGGGCAGGGATGCGAGGAGCTGATGGAGCAGGCGCTTGCCGGGCTCGAGCCGGAGTCGGAAGGAGAGGCGACGGATCCCGCCGCAGAGGGAGTGCGCATTGCCATCATCGGCCGGCCCAACGTCGGCAAGTCCACGCTCGTCAACCGCCTGATCGGCGAGGAGCGGGTCATCGCGAGCGAGCAGCCGGGAACTACCCGCGACAGCATAGTCGTACCGTTCGAGCGCGACGGGCGAAAGTTTCAACTCATCGATACCGCCGGCATGCGTCGCCGCTCCAGGGTCGAGGATGTGATCGAGCGGGCGAGCGTCGCGAAGACGCTGCAGGCGATCGATGAGGCCAACGTGGTGATCCTCGTCGTCGATGCCCATGACACCGTCACGGAGCAGGACGCGAGCGTTCTCGGTGTAGCGCTGCAGCGAGGCCGCGCGCTCATCATCGCTATCAACAAGTGGGACGGAATTCCGGCAGAGCAGCGCGAGGAGATTCATCGACAACTGGCGCTGAGACTTGATTTCGTGCCATTTGTGCCGCTGCACTTCATCTCGGCGCGCCACGGTACCGGAGTTGGTGAGCTGATGCAGTCGGCTGTGCGCGCCTATGAGGCGGCCATGCGCGAGATGTCTACCAGGGAGTTGACACGCACGCTGGAGCGCGCGCTGACGGTGCACCAGCCCCCGCTCGTGCACGGCAGGCGAATCAAGCTGCGCTACGCACATCAGGGCGGCCGGAACCCGCCCCGAGTCATCATTCATGGCAATCAGACCTCGTCCGTTCCGGATGCCTACACGCGATACCTGGTAAACACCTTTCGCAAGACGTATGACCTTTTCGCAACGCCTGTAGTCATCGAGTACCGTACGGATCGGAACCCGTATGACAGGTCCGGAAAAATCCGCCGCCCGCCGCGGCCCAAGGCGCGTTGATCGTGCCGCGCAGGCGTTGCCCGGCTCTCCTGGTCAGCGCACCTGCTTCCGGTCAGGGTAAGACCACCGTTACCGCCGCGTTGGCGCGGCATCACGCCGCGCAGGGGCGCGCGGTTCAGGTGTTCAAGACGGGTCCGGATTTTCTCGATCCGATGATTCTCGAGCGTGCGAGCGGCCGGCCGGTCTATCAGCTCGATCTGTGGATGGGAGGCGAGGCGCATTGCCGCAGGCTCCTTTACGACGCTGCCGCTACCGCCGACCTCATCCTGATCGAAGGCGTCATGGGTCTCTACGACGGCACGCCGAGCAGCGCCGACCTGGCGAGACTCTTCGGCATCCCCGTGCTCGCGGTAATCGATGCCGAGGCAATGGCGCAGACGTTCGGCGCGGTCGCCTACGGGCTGGCGCACTATTCGGCCGCGATTCCCTTCCACGGCGTGTTGGCCAATCGCGTAGCGGGGCCTGGGCATGCAAGTCTCGCGAAGCAGGGTGTGCCGGCGGGGATGCGGTTCCTCGGCGCGATTTCCCGGGACGCCGCCTTTGAGCTGCCGGATCGGCATCTCGGCCTCGTGCAGGCGGAGGAGGTCGCTGACCTCGAGGAGCGCTTGTCGGCCGTGGCTTCGACGCTGGGCAGCACCGAGCTGAGCGGCATGCCGCCTGAAGTCGAGCTGAGTGCCCCGGACGACGCCGAAGCCGATGGTGACTCGACGACGCGCGAGCCCCTGTTGGCGGGTGTGCGCATCGGCGTCGCGCGCGATCGGGCGTTTTCTTTCATCTACCCCGCGAATCTCGACCTGCTGCGGACCATGGGCGCTCAGCTGACGTTCTTCTCACCGCTGACGACGCTTGACCTGCCGCCCGTGGACAGCATCTATCTGCCCGGTGGCTATCCGGAGCTTCATCTCAGACGGCTGAGCGAGAACCGTGCGCTGGCCAACGCGCTGCGCCGGCATGTGGAGTCGGGCAAGCCGGTATACGCCGAATGCGGCGGCATGCTCTATCTGTTGGAGTCGATGGCCGACAGGGAGGGTAGGCGCGCGACCTTGGCCGGCATCCTGCCCGGGCACGCGGTCATGCACACGCGCCTGCAGAGCCTCGGCTACCACAGTGCGCCACTGCCGGGCGGCACCCTACGCGGCCATACCTTCCATCACTCCACTGTGGAGACACCGCTCACTCCAGAGGTCTACACCGAGCGCGCGCAATCCGGCATGGCAGGAGAGGCGATATATCGTCGTGGGCGGTTGGTGGCGACCTACTTCCATGGGTACTTTCCCTCCAACCCGCGGGCGGCAGCTCAGCTTTTCGCGCCGTAGCGGGCTACTGCCCGGTGGCGCCGGTCTGCTGGTCAAGAGACGCGGCAGGCTTGGTACGCTGCAGGACACCCAAGTAGTAGAGCACGTAATAGCCTACGAGCACCCCAAACACGGCGAGCAGGAACGGGCTGTGTTGATACGTTGCCGCGAGGCTCTGACCCGCGGCCGCGGCCGGGGTCACGCCGTTGTAGACTTCGAGGAACCGATACAGAAGCCGGCCCAGGAAGAGGGCGGTCACCACCAGCCCGATATAGGCATGCGGCGTGTAGAAGCGCCCCTCGGGTGTGATCTCGAACTTCGTGTATTTGAGCCCGGCGAAACCGAGCGCGGCTCCGCAGGCGATGCCGGCGGCGAGGGCGCCGAGCACATCGATATTGCGCACCACCGAGGTAACGATGAGGGCAGCGGCGAGTGTCAGGAAGCCGATCCTGATCCACATGCGCTTCTCCTGGACGCGTTGGCGGCCAAACGAGCGCCGCATGCGGCGATAAACGGCCCAGACGACGATGGCCGTAATGAGATAAGGGGTGACGAGTCGCGGATCCATTGTTACCTCGGTCCGAAGGGGACGAGCATCGGGACTCTGCTGCGATAGCCATCGTACGCGCCCGCGTCGAGCTCCTTACGCAGCCACTGCTCTTCGAGTCTCGCCTTCATCCAAAGCCCCAGCGTGATCACGAGCGCGCCGAGCAGCCCGAGTATCGTACCCTTCGCGGCGGCGGTCGCATAGACCGCCAGCAGAATCCCGGTATAGATCGGGTGGCGCACCATGCCGTAGGGGCCGGTGTCGACGACGCGATGGTCGGCCTTGCGCGTGATCCAACCGCTCCACAGCGCTCCCAAATGGATGCGCGCCCACCAGGTGAAGGCGAATCCGAGAGCGATGAGGGCGGTACAGAGCCACGCCTCATCGAGCGTGACGAACCAGAGTCTCATCGGTCCGTGATAACCATGCGCGCGCGGAAGGAAAACGAGCGCGCCGGCGATGAGCACGAGCCGGTAGCCGAGCTCGCCTTTGATTCCAACACGCCGCTCGGCCGGGGCGCTCCAGCCCGCGGCGAGCACCCAGGAGATTGCGAAGGCCACCCACAGCAGGGGGATGACGAGTGCGGGCCCGAATCGGAACATTGCGCTCTCCGTTACGTCTCTTCGTCTGTCGCGGTCTCACCCCAACTTGCCATTTCCGTGAGTGCCGCAAGCGCGATGCGCGCGTGCTCGACGCACTCCGGTCCCACCTTCACGAGCAACTCCGCGTCCACGCGTTCTCTTGCAGTCGTCTGCGTTGCGGCTGCCGCCCGCCCGCGATCAGTCAGCGTAACGATGAGCCGCCGGCGGTCCTGCTCGTCGATGGTGCGCGCCAGATAGCCGCGGTTGACCAGGGTGTCGACGAGCTGTCCCGCGGCCTGCTTGGAAATGCGCAGGTCCTGGATCAGGGAGGCGAGGGGAACGTCGCCCGCCCCGAGCGCCAGGCCGCCGATGACATAGAGGCCGTTCTTGGGAATATCGTCGTAGCCAGCGTCCTCGAGAGCGCGTCTCATGGCCGAGCCGTAGGCGTTGCGGGCATGTCGGAGCAGTGCCGGCAGGGGGATGGCGAGGAAGTGTGGGTTCAAGTCGGGCACGCACTCAGACTATCATTGGCCGGCATATAGTCAATAGTCAGTACTATACTGGTTGTTGACTTTATAGTAAATTATATACTTGCTCAAATGTGTAGTTTCGATAAACTATATGTGACATGTCGAAGAGCACACAAGCGTTAGCCACTCTTCCCCCCGCAGCCATGCAGGCGCTGCGCGGCTTGGGCGAGAATCTGGCAATCGCCCGATTGAGGCGACGGGAATCCCAGCGGGAATGGGCGGGCCGCCTCGGATGCTCGGTCCCGACGCTGATTCGACTCGAACGGGGCGACCCTGCCGTCGGAGTCGGAATCTATGCAACAGCACTATGGCTGATCGGAAGAGCCGGCCGCTTGCCCGATCTTGCCGCGCCCGCAGAGGATCAGGGAGCGCTCGAGGGGGATGTTCGCGAGGCGCTCGAGCGGCGCGCCTCCCGTTCCGCCGCATCGGCGCGGGCACGGCTTGCCCGGGGACGGCCGGAGAATAAGCGAGAGTGAACGCTACTATCGCAGCCGGGCCGAGTGCCTATCAGCCGGTAGATCGGCTGTATCTGTGGTCGCTGCTCGAGCCTGCGCGGCCCCTCGTTGTGGCCGAGCTCAGCCTGATACGCTCGAATCAAGGCGTTGCCCTCAGATATTTCGCGCACTGGCTCCAGCACGGCTTCGAACTCAGCGAGGATCTGCCTCTCATCGATCAGCAGTTTCTGCCCACCGAGAGGAATACGGTCGTAGGCGCGGTGGACGATGCGCGGCCCGATCGTTGGGGCGAACGCGTCATCCGATTCATTGACAAGCCTCCTCGCCTGTCGCTTCTCGAGTACCTGTACTTCGCGGGGGATGATCGTTTCGGAGCGCTTGGAGTCTCGACCTCACCCGATGACTACCTGCCGCGCCGCCTCGGGCCGCTGCCAACGCTGCAGGAGGCTGACCAGATCCACGAGCTCATCCGCAAGGTCCAGGACAACGAGCCGATCCCGTCCGACCTCAAGAGACTCATTTCGCCGGGCGCCACCATGGGCGGCGCCCGGCCCAAAGCGCTGCTCAACCTGGGCGGCGAGCAATGGGTCATCAAGTTCTCCGACGGTGAGCCAGCGGATACCCCGTTGATCGAGCACGCAACGATGACGCTGGCGCGAGAGGCGCAGATCCGCACCGCTTCCACGAGGGCAGTGCGGCTGACCGCAGGGCATGCGGTCGCGATCAGGCGCTTCGATCGCGCGGGGACGGGCCGGCGTCACTGTCTGTCGGCAGCAGTGGCGCTCCGCGCCGCCGGTGAGCAATTCGGCTATCCCGAGCTCGCGCAACTGCTGCGCCGCAAGGGCGTTGCGCAGGGCAACAGATACTCGCAGGACATGCAGGAGCTCTTTCGCCGCATGGTCTTCAACATCCTGATCGACAATACTGACGATCACGAGAAGAACCACGCCCTCGTCATGACCCAGCGTGGGCAATACGAGTTGGCTCCCGCTTTCGATGTGCTTCCCTCCGGCCAAGCCCTGGGATTCCAACAGATGCGCGTCGGTGAGCAGGCTGCTGATTCCACTCTCGCCAACGCGTTGTCCATGTCGTCCCTGTTCGCGCTGACAAGCGACGAGGCGGCGCGGGAGGCCCGTGCGGTCGCGCAGGTCGTGAGCAGATGGAAGCAACACTTTGATGCATGCGGAGTCACGTCCGCAGATATCGAGCTGTACTCCGAGCAAATCGATCGGCCCTTCCTGCGGCAGCAGCGCGAAGAGGCTATCGCGAAGGCCCGCCAATGCTGATCAGGCTGCTGCGCGAGCATCTGCGGCCTTACGCGCGCGGGTTGCTGGGCGTTGCCGTGTTCCAGCTGCTTGCGACCATTGCGTCGCTCTATCTCCCGACCTTCAACGCCGACATCATCGATCTCGGCATCGTGAAGGGGGATACGGGCTACATTCTGCGGACCGGCGGCTGGATGCTGCTCATGACCGTGGGACAGATCGCCTTCTCGGTCGCCGCTACCTATTTCGGTGCGCGCATTTCCATGTGCTTCGGGCGCGATCTGCGCGCGGCGCTGTTCCGCCGCGTCATGGGATTCTCCGGGCGCGAGGTGGCGAAGTTCGGGGCGCCATCCCTCATCACGCGAAACACCAACGACGTGCAGCAGGTGCAAATGCTGGTGGCCGTCAGCAGCACCACCATGATCACCGCGCCCATCATGGGGGTGGGCGCCATCATCATGGCGCTGCGCGAGGATCCGGGGCTCTCCTGGCTGTTGGGAGTCAGCGTCCCTGTCCTGGCGGTCGTCATCGGGATCGTGGCGGTAAAGATGCTGCCGCAGTTTCGGCGGATGCAGAAGCTCGTCGACGCCGTCAACCGGATCCTGCGGGAGCAGATCGGCGGCATCCGCGTGGTGCGCGCGTTCGTGCGCGAGCCGGCCGAGATCCTGAGGTTCGACCGGGCCAACGCCGATCTGACGGATACGGCGTTGCGGGCGGGGCGGCTGGCGGTGCTGCTCTTTCCGGCCATCGTGATCATCCTCAACGTCTCGAGTGTTGCGGTTCTATGGTTCGGCGCCGGGAGGATCGGCGCCGGACAGTCGCAGATCGGGGACCTCACGGCCTTTCTGGTTTACCTCGCCCAGATTCTGCTTTCGGTCATGATGGCGACCTTCATGCTGATGATGATTCCGCGCGCCGCCGTATCCGGCGAGCGGATCGGCGAAGTCATGGCGACCGCATCGTCGGTGGCGCCGCCATCGGAGCCGGTCAAATCCGTGCAACTGCGCGCGCAGGTCGAGTTTCGGGGAGTGAAGTTCCAATATCCGGGCGCCGCCGATTCGGTGCTCCACGACGTGTCGTTGCGCGTCTCGGAGGGCCAGACGTTCGCCATCGTCGGCAGCACCGGCGCGGGCAAAACCACCCTCCTGTCGCTCATACCGCGGCTGCTCGACGTCAGCGAGGGCGCCGTGCTGGTCGACGCAGTCGATGTGCGTGCGCTCGACCCCGATCTGCTGTGGGGCCGTATCGGGCTCGTTCCGCAAAGGGCGTACCTCTTCTCCGGCACGGTGGCGAGCAATCTTCGCTACGGCGACCCCGAGGCCACGGAGGAGCAGATGTGGCAGGCGCTCGAGCTCGCTCAGGCGAAGGACTTCGTCGCGGCGATGAAGGGACAGCTCGAGGCGCCCATCGCCCAGGGCGGAACCAACGTCTCAGGCGGCCAGCGGCAGCGCCTTGCGATCGCCCGTGCGCTGGTGCGCAAGCCCGAAGTCTCTCTCTTCGACGAGTCCTTCTCTGCGCTCGATTTTGGTACCGAGGCACGGTTGCGCGCGGCGCTCCGCCCCGTCACGCGGGACGCTGCGGTGGTCATCGTCGCGCAGCGTGTCTCAACCATCATGGATGCCGATCAGATCGCAGTGCTCGACGGTGGTACGCTGATCGCCGTCGGCCGGCACGCTGAATTGCTGCGAAACTGCCCGACCTATGCGGAAATCGTCAGCTCACAGCTTTCGCCCAAGGAGGCGGCGTGAGCGGCGCGCCGCGGCGCGGCCCGCTGCCGGGAAGACTGCCCGCCGCCGGTCAATCCGCGGGCCGTGGACCTCCCTGGATGAGCCTTGGCAAGCCGGGCGAGAAGGCGATGGCCTTCTGGCCGTCGGCGCGCCGGTTGCTGGCGCGATTGAAGCCGCACCGTCTGGCGCTCGTCCTCGTAGTCGCATCGTCCCTGGTCAGCGTTGCGCTGTCAGTGACCGGGCCGATGCTAATCGGCCGAGCCACGGACATTATCTTCGCCGGCGTCGTCGGTGAGCACCTCGAGGCAGGCGAGTCGAAGCAGCAGGTAGTGGCCGCGGAGCGAGAGGCGGGCCACGGCCATCTGGCGGACATGTTTTCGCGCATGAATCTGGTGCCGGGCGCGGGCATCGATTTCAAGGCGCTCGGCGTCATCCTGCTCGATACCATTGCCGTCTATCTCGCTTCCGCCGTCTTCCTCTGGGTTCAGGGTTACCTGCTGAATGACGTCGTGCAGGCGGTCGTGCGCAAGCTCCGCGCCGATGTGGAAGAGAAGATTCACCGGCTGCCGCTGCGCTACTTCGATCAGCAGACGCGCGGCGAGCTTCTGAGCCGCGTCACCAACGACATCAGTAACATCTCGCAGAGCCTGCAGCTGTCTCTGAGCCAACTGCTCACATCCTTCCTGACGCTGCTCGGTACGGTGACGATGATGTTCGTCGTCTCATCGCTCCTCGCGCTGATCGCGCTCGTGACCATCCCGCTGGCATTGTTGCTCACCCGGGTGGTATCGAAGCGATCGCAGCGACACTTCATCGCACAGTGGACGCGGACCGGGGAGCTCAATGGTCAGATCGAGGAGGCGTTCACCGGGCACGAGCTGGTCAGGGTCTTCGGCCGCCACCGCGAGGTGGCGCATCGATTCGATGCCAAGAACGATCAGTTGCTCGAGGCCGGCTTCGCCGCCCAGTTCATCTCG
>DATAXF010000145.1:0-18956 GCA_036273095.1 Steroidobacteraceae bacterium
CGGAACCGGCGATACCGGTGATTCCGAGTGGGAGGAGTTCTAGATCATGTCGACACCCAATTCAACTCTCGGAGCGCCGTGATGGCCCGGATACTCGCAGTAGATGACTCGGCGGCGATGCGCCAGATGGTCGGCATCACCCTCACCGGCGCCGGCCATGACGTGCAGCAGGCCGCCGACGGCGCCGAGGCGCTCGCCATCGCGGAGCGCCAGAAGTTCGATCTCGTGATCACCGACGTCAACATGCCGAAGATGGACGGCATCACGCTGGTGCGCGAGCTGCGCAGCCGCGCGAACTATCGCTACGTGCCGCTGCTCGTGCTCACCACCGAGGCGACTCTCGAGCGCAAGCAACAGGGCAAGGCCGCCGGGGCGACCGGCTGGCTGGTCAAGCCCTTCAACCCCGAGCGGCTGCTCGCGACCATCGCCAAGGTGCTCGGCTGATTCTCTGATTCATTTTGTGACAATGAGGAACGTACCATGAACTCCCCGCAGCGAATCGTGGCCCTGGCCGCTCTGTTGGCCGCCTGCGTCGTGAGCCTCCAGGCCCACGCCGACCAATGCAGGCTGCCGCCGGCGCCGAGCAAGATTCCCGACGGCGCGACGGCCACGAAACAGGAAATGGTCACGGCCATGGAGACCATCAAGCAATACAGCAGCGACGTGCAGACGTATCTCAAGTGCCTCGACTTCGAGACGCGCCAGAACCAGTTGAGCGCCGGCGACCAGACGAGCCTGCACAACGCGGCCGTGGATCAGCTCACCCATGTCGCAGACGAGTTCAACACGCAGGTCAAAACCTTCAAATCGAAGCACGGCTGAGGCGCAGGTGTCGCTGACGGCACGGGGCTCGCGGGGCATGAGCTCTGTCAACTCCGCGTACGACCTGGCATGCGCGGCGGCAACCGCCGCGGCGCTGGTCGAGCTCGCGCTCAGCGAGTCGCAGCGGCCCGTGGCGGAGCTCGGCGAGGCGCTGTCACGGGTGGGCGCGGCGCTGTCCGCCGGCAGCCCACCGGCGGCGCGTGACCTCGACGCATGCGTCGAGTGTCTCCAGTTTCACGACCGGCTGGTGCAGCAGCTGTCGCAGGTGCGTGACCTGCTGGCCGCAGTAGCCGCCGCCGGGTCCGCCGATACGGCTGCCGGTGGACGACAGAGTTGGCCGGTGCTGATGGAGAATCTGCGCGCGCGCTTCACTTCCGAGTCACATCGCATTCTCTTCAACCTGCTCATGCCGGATACGGAGGGCCACAGTCACGCTCCTTCCCTCCACGCCAGCGAGGGCAGCGTGGAGCTCTTCTGAACGCTCCCGGACAAACAGGGCCGCGGGACACCGGCGCCACCACCACACTGCGGCGGCTGCGGGAGTTCGCCTTTGGCGAGGAGGACTTCCAGGCGCTGCGCGCGCTCGTCAAGTCGCTCACCGGCATCCATCTCTCGGAGCAGAAGCGCGAGCTCGTTTATGGCAGATTGACGCGGCGCCTGCGCGCGCTGCAGCTGCGCAGCTTCGCCGAGTATCGCGAGCAGCTGTGCGGCAACGTGCAGGAGCTCGCGGAGCTCTGCAACGCGATCACCACCAATCTCACCTCCTTCTTTCGCGAGCCGCACCATTTCCAGTATCTGCGCGATCACGTGCTGGCGCCGCTCGCCGCCGAGCCGCGCGGCCGCCGGCGGGTGCGCATCTGGTCGGCGGGCTGCTCGACAGGCGAGGAGCCCTACTCCATCGCCATGACGGTGCTCGAGACATTGCCGGACCCCGATCGCTGGGACGTGCGGATCCTCGCCACGGACCTCGACTCGGAGGTCCTCGAGCGCGGCAGCCGCGGAATCTATCCTCCCGAGCGGACCGGCACGGTCTCGCCCGAGCGTCTGCAACGCTTCTTCATCGAGCGGCAGGACGCCGGCGGAATCTGCCACCAGATCAAACCCGGGGTCGCGGCGCTGGTCACCTTCAAGCAGCTCAACCTGATCCACGCCCTGCCCATGAGGGGACCGTTGGATGCGATCTTCTGCCGCAACGTGGTGATCTACTTCGACAAGGAGACTCAGCGGGAGCTGTTCACGCGCATGGCGCGGCTGCAGCGCCCCGGCGACCTCCTCTTCCTCGGCCATTCCGAGAGCCTCTTCAAGGTCTGTGACACTTATGCCCTCATCGGAAAAACCATCCATAGGCGCGTCTGACGCCGAAGCGGCCGCGGCCGGCGCCACGCCACCGCCGCTGCGGGGCTTCGAGCATTTCCAGCGCTTCTGGGACCGCGAGAACGCCTGTTGGATGGTCAAGATCCTCCCGGGCGAGTACTACGTGAGCCGCAACGACGAGGCGATCTCGACGGTGCTCGGCTCGTGTGTGTCCGCCTGCGTGCGCGATCCGGTACGCGGCTGCGGCGGCATGAATCACTTCATGCTGCCCGAGGACGCCGCGGTGGGCGCGAACGACTGGCTCGATCCGTCGATCGGTCTCGCGACGCGATACGGCTCCTACGCCATGGAGAGTCTGATCAACGACCTCCTCAAGCTCGGGGCGGCGCGCGAGCGCCTGGAGATCAAGCTCTTCGGCGGCGGACGGATCCTCGCCGCCATGACTGACGTCGGCGGACGCAACGTCGACTTCATCCGCAACTACATGTCCCTGGAGGGCTATCGGGTCGCGGCCGAGGACCTGGGGGGTACCCAGCCGCGCAAGGTCGTCTACTTCCCGCAGAGCGGCCGCGCGCGGCTGCGCAAGCTGCGTCCGGTGGAGAACCGGATCATCAGCCATCACGAGCAACTCTATCTCGCCAGCCTCGGCAGGCAGGCCGCCGGCGGCGACGTCGAGCTGTTCGAGTGAGGGATACGAACGTGATCCCCACTGCGCAATCCAGGGCTACGCCGGCCGCGAAGCGGCCGATCCGCGTGCTCATCGTGGACGACTCCGCGCTGGTGCGCAGCCTTCTCTCCGACATCCTGAAGGCAGCCCCGGGAATCGAGGTCGTGGGAGTCGCGGCCGATGCTCATGTCGCGCGCGAGAAGATCAAGCAACTCAACCCGGACGTGCTGACGCTGGATGTCGAGATGCCGAAGATGGACGGCATCACCTTCCTGCGCAACCTGATGCGGCTGCGGCCCATGCCGGTGGTCATGGTCTCCTCGCTCACGGAGCGCGGCGCCGACGTCACGCTCGATGCGCTCGCGCTCGGCGCGGTCGACTATCTCTCCAAGCCCAAGATCGATCTCGCGGCGACTCTGCAGGACTACGCCGACGAGCTCATCGAGAAGATCCGCATCGCCGCCCGCGCCAGCGTGCGCGCGCTCGATCCGAGACTGCCGCGCGCGCCCGGCGCTGTCGGGCCGGCGCACAGCGCCGATGCCGTGCTTCCGAAGGCGCCGCCGCGCGGCCGGCCGCTGCGCACGACCGACCGTGTCATTGCAATCGGCGCCTCCACCGGCGGCACGGAAGCGATCAAGGAGGTGCTCATGCGGCTGCCGCCGGACTCTCCCGGCGTCGTCATTGCGCAGCACATCCCCAAGGCATTCAGCACACCGTTCGCGCGGCGCATGAACGATTGCTGCCCGATGTCGGTCTGCGAGGCACAGGACGGGCAACAGGTGCTCGCGGGCCATGCCTACATCGCCCCTGGCGACCGACACCTGATGCTGGTACGCGACGGCAGCCGGTATGTGTGTCGCCTCGATGACGGTGTGCCGGTCAACCGTCACAAGCCATCGGTCGATGTGTTGTTCCGCTCTGTGGCACAGAACGCGGGCCGCAATGCGATCGGCGTGCTGCTCACCGGGATGGGCAAGGACGGCTCGCGGGGCCTCAAGGAGATGCTGGACAGCGGCAGTCGCACCATCGCCCAGGACGAGGCCAGCAGCGTCGTCTGGGGCATGCCCGGCGAAGCCGTTGCACTCGGAGCGGCCGAGCATGTCATCGCCCTGGAGAGCGTGGCCGCGAGGATCCTCGGGCTGGCGGACGCGATGGACATCACGCGGGAGACGAAGGCTCTCGGCGGCTCGGACGATCCGTGAACCAATATGACGACGCAGGTCTCAATAGCGGGCAGGATCCGCCGATACCACAGGAAGAGGGCGATGCGATGACCAGCTCCGCTGCAGAGAATTCCCAGGGCGTCGGTGACCCGGAGGCGTTCGCCTTCGTGCAGGCGCTCGCGGCCGAGCTGTCCCGGGGCAAGGTGGACCTGCCGAGCTTTCCGGACATCGCCCTGCGCGTGCGCAAGGTGCTCGCCGACGAGGAGGTCTCTCAGGAGAAGGTGGTGCGTGTGGTGGGCTCGGAGCCCGCGCTGGCCGCCCGCCTCATGCAGATCGCCAACTCCGCGGCCATCAATTTCACCGGCAAGGCGATCACCGACCTGCGCACCGCCATCGCGCGCATGGGCTTCAACATGGTACGCAGCGCCGCCATCGCCTTCGCGATGTCGCAGCTGAAGAAGGTGGACTCGCTGAAGGGACTCGAGCAGCCGCTCGATGAGCTCTGGCAGCGCAGTGCCGCGGTCGCCGCCATGTCACACGCCGTGGCGCGCCGCTTCAGCCGCGTCAATCCCGACACCGCCATGCTCGCAGGACTGCTGCATGGCATCGGCAGGCTCTACATCCTCACGCGCTCGAGCAGGCACCCCGCTCTTTTCGCGAATCAGGCGGCATACAACGCCATTGTGCGCGACTGGCATGCGCCGGTGGCCAAGGCGCTGCTCGAGAACTGGGACATGGCCGAGGAGATCATCGCCGCCGTGAGCGAATACGAGGACTTGTCCCGTGAGCACGAAGGCCCCGCGGATCTCACCGACGCGCTGGCCGTCGGCTACCTGCTCGCAGCCTTCAAGGAGCATCCCGACAGCCTGGAGCTCAACATGCACGACGTCGCCGCCTGCAAGAGGATGAACATCGACCGTTCGAGCTACGAGAAGCTGATCGACGAGTCGGAGAACGAGATCGAGGCCCTGCGTCAAGCCCTCGGCGTGTGACCATAGCGAACCGCCCAACCACCATGCACGCCGAACGCACCCCCCCTTCCCTCAGCGCTCACCCGGGTCACGACGGGGCCGACGTGGCATTCACCTTCGTACAGGCGCTGGCCGCGGAGCTGTCCGGCGGCAAGGTGGAGTTGCCCGGATTCCCGCACATCGTCATGCGCGTGCAGCGTGTGTTGAGCGACGAAAAGGCCGACGCGGCCAAGATCGTCCGCGTCATCGGCAGCGACCCCGTGCTCGCCACGCAACTCATTCGCATGGCCAATTCCGCGGCCCTGAACCCTGGGAGCACGCCCGTCACCGACCTGCGCGCCGCAGTGACGCGTGTGGGGGTTGATACGGTACGCACTGCGACGATCGCCTTCGCCATACAGCAACTGCGCGAGGCTCCGGCGCTGCGCGGACTCGAGATGCAGCTAGGGGTTCTGTGGCGCCGCAGTGTGCAGGTCGCAAGCCTCTGCTGCGTCGTCGCCCGCCGCCTGACCAACGTCAATCCTGACACGGCGCTCCTTGCCGGTCTGCTCCAGGGCATAGGCCGCCTCTATATCCTGACACGCGCCAGCCGCCATCGCTCCCTCTTCTGCGACGCGGCCGCCTACCAGGCCATCGAGCAGGACTGGCATCTCAGCATCGCCGCGGCGCTGCTCGAGAACTGGGGAATCGCGGCCGAGATCGTGCAGGCGGTGCACGAGTCGGAGAGCATCGAGCGTGACTCGCGTGGTGCGCCCGCACTGCCGGATGTGCTGGTGGTCGGAACTCTGCTGGCAGAGCTCAACGGAGATGCCACCGCCCTCGCCGCCCAGGTGGAGTGTGCGAAGCCGCTGCAGCGCCTGCGACTCGATCAACAGGCGTGCGAGCGCTTCCTCATCGAATCCGCCCAGGAAGTCGAAGCCTTGCGGGAAGCTCTAGGCTAACTGCGCACGGCGCATCGCAGGCACAAGGATGTGCCCCGCCGCCGCAGGTGGCGGAGCCTCGGGCAAAAACCACGCTTTTTGCCCGAGGCGCGCTGGGCCGGGCAGGAGCCCGGATCCAGCGCTTGATCCGGGAGCGCCGGGCAGGAGCCCGGATCCAGCGCTTAATCAAGCCGCGCCGAGCACCCTACCGGGGCGGCTCCCGGGCTTGCCATAGCCGCGCGGACTGTAGGTATCGAACCTGGTGGGCCGGCCGGTCAGCGCGCCGAGCATTCCTTCAACCCGTTTCAGCTTCGCCGCGACGACGATGCCGTTGCGGTCGTTGAGATCGCGGCAGCGCACCGCGCGCTCTGCGCATTCGCGCAGACGCGGCAGCAGTGTGCCCTGGCTATCGCACCACTCGATCAACCCTTCCAGGCCGGCGCGATCAGCGGAGAAGCCATGAGCTGCGCAAAGGGAGCGGCGTTGCTCCTCGATTCGTGCGAGCGCCCCCACCCGCTCCTGCCGGGCGCGGGTCGTCGCCTCCAGAGCCTGGACGTCGGAGGTCTCGAGAATGACGGACTCACGCTGCAGGAGCTCCTCGAGCTCGCCGAGCAGCGTGCACTCCTCGCGCAACAGCGTGGTCAGGTGCTCGCGGCAGACGCCCGGGTCCACCGTCAGCCTCCGGGAAGCTCGGCGAGAGACTGCTCGAGCTGCATGAGCTGGTCGGCGACGTGCTGCGGCTGCACCGTGTACGTCCCCTGCTCGATGGAGCTCTGAAGCTGGGCCACGCGCGCGCTGTCCACTGCCGGCAGGCTGCGCAGGGTCTGCTCCAGAGATGCCAGTTGGCTGGCGGAGTCGGTGATGTGAACGTCACCCGTGTCCGAGGACGAGCCGTCGGGCGCGGACGAGCCACCGCCCGTCGTCGCGTCACGGGCTTTCTCGGCCGGCCGGCCCGCATCGAGAGCGGAAGCCCCCAGGCTGCCGCTCAAACCGCTGATTTTAGTAGGCATATAGGATCTCCACGAGGTCCCTCGAGCTGGGTATCGGCCTGCAGGCGGAATACTTTAGGGTGTGACGTCGACCACACGATCGCTCTCCACCACACCTTGAATCACCCTGGAAGAGGTGGCGTTCTCCACCCGGATCAGCGCCCCCTGGCGCCCATTCTGTAAAGCGAGCCCGGCGGCACGGACCTCGATGCCATCGACGGCGGCGACCAGAGTCACCTGCTCGCCCTGGCGCACCATGAAATCCGGCAGCAGGTCGTCCGCAGTCAGAATCGCCCCCGCGGGCAGGGAATGGCGCAGTGCGGCGCGGCCGAGCTGCGCCGGATCGGTCAGGTATCCGACCGGCAGTCCGCCCACCAGGCGCACCTCCGGCGAGACATCCCCGGCGGTCAGGCGGGTACCCTGAACCTCGGGCGCGCGCAACGCCCAGACACGAATGCGCGATTGCACCGTCACCGACACGTAGATGGTCCAGTTGCCTCCCTCATGACAGCCGACGGCAACCGAGACCTGTGACTGCATGCGCATGGCAGAGAGAAGAGAGGTCTGCAGTCGCCCGCCACAGCGCGGCAGACGCAGGCGCGGATCGAGCCCCGCGGCCGTGATCACGATGTCGCCCTGCCCGGGAGGCATCTGCGAGCGCACGAAGTCCTGCGCCGCGCCCCTGATGGATTCGAGCGGTTGAGTCGCAACGCCCGCGGCGGCGGCGGCCGCTGCTGCGCCGGCGGCGGCCCCGATGCACACAACCCCCAAAAGCAGGACACGTCCAACGTGACGCGCGTTGCGACGGAATTTCGACGCCAGCTGGTTCATGCGCGGATACGCTTGCAAGCTCCGCGCCAACCGGCGCCGGGTCGGCTCGACTAAAGTAACGATTCGACATGCCGATGACATGCCGGCGCGCACATCCCTTGTGCCGCGCCCTCGCAATGCCGTATGCGGCGAGCCATTGCCGCGCGAGTGTGAACCAACTCACACTCCGGCGCCCGCCTCCGCCCCCGGGGGCGCGCCAGCCGGCCTCGAGCCCGATTGGCATGCGTTTTGCTCGTTGTCCGGCAGGCTCACCGACCGCCGGAATTCCGACATGTCCTTCAACCTCGACTCGTATCTGGGCGTCCAACCCGATGCCCTCGAGGTTTATTCGCAGCGTGCCGACGTGCTGGCGGCCAATCTCGCCAACGCCGACACCCCGGGTTACCTCGCGAAAGACATCGACTTCCGCTCGGCGCTCGCGGCCGCGGGCCAGAGCGACGGCAAGGGCGGCGGCCAGGGGGCGCCCGCCTCCGCGGGCGGCGCGCTGCAGCCGGAAACCACCAGCCCTGACGATCTCACCGCGGGCTCGCCGCAAAGCGGCGTCTCGACCCAGCAATACCTGAAGTATCGCGTGCCGCTCGCGCCGTCGCTCGACGGCAATTCCGTCGACTCGCAGATGGAAGAGAGCGCGTTCGCCGAGAACAACGTCCGCTACGAGGCCGCCCTCACCTTCATCGAGGGCGACTTCAGCAACCTGAACACCGTGATCAGCGACTAGCAGGTCCCCTCATGGCACTCTCCAACATATTCGATATCGCCGGCTCCGGCATGTCCGCCGAGTCGGTCCGCCTCAACACCGTGGCGAGCAACCTCGCGAACTCCGACAGCGTCAGCAACAGCCCGCAGAGCGCGTACAAGGCGCGCTATCCGGTGTTTCAGGCGGTGCAGGACTCCCTCGCCGCCGGCACCGGGCCCACCGGGGCGGCGGACGCCGCCGTCAAGGTGGACGGCATCGTGCAGAGTACCACCCCCGGTACCGCCAGCTACGATCCGGGCAATCCGCTCGCCGATGCCAACGGCTACGTCTACTCCTCGAATGTCAACGCCGTGGAGCAGATGGCCGACATGATCTCGGCCTCCCGCTCGTATCAGAACGATGCCGACGTCCTCAACACCTCAAAGCAGCTGATGCTGGATACCCTCAAGCTCGGGCAGAGCTGAGTCACCCGTAACACCGAGGATCAACATCCATGTCCGTCGATTCAGTAGGCGCTTATGCCGCCCAGACCGCGACCGACGCGGCCAATACCGCCTCGAGCATGGCGAGCTCCCAGGCCTCCGGGATCGCCACTCCGCAGCTCGGCGAAAACGATTTCCTGTCGCTCCTGGTCGCGCAGATGAAGGACCAGGACCCGACACAGCCGAGCGATCCGACCGCGTTCGTCAGCCAGCTCGCCAGCTTCAGCGAGGTCAGTGGCATGGACAGCATGCAGAGCTCGATGAGCAACCTGGCGAGCTCGATGCTCGCCTCGCAGGTCGCGAGCGGCACCAGCCTCATCGGCCAGCAGGTGATCGCCTCGACCACCACCGCCGCTCTGACGACCGGCGGCACGGTCACCGGCGCGCTCAACGTTCCCTCGACCACCACCAACCTGCAGGTGCAGGTGACCGACGCAAACGGCAACGCCGTGTCGACCTTCTCCGTGACTCCCCCATCGGGCGGCGGCGCGACCACGTTTACCTGGAACGGACTCGCCAGCTCGGGTGCCGCCGCGCCCACCGGCGTCTATACGTTCAACGTCGCGGCCGCCGGAGGTGGAACGTCGACGACACTCACGCCGATGTTCGCAAGCACGGTGGAAAGCGTCTCGGTGAATCCGAGCACCCAGGCCCTCTCGATCAATACCAATGCCGGCTCGGTGCCCCTGAGCTCGGTCGTCCAGGTCCAGTAAGGAGACCACTTCCATGTCATTCGACATTGCCCTGTCCGGCGTTGATGCCGCCAATACGGATCTCAACGTCATCTCGAACAACATCGCGAACGTCGACACCACCGGATTCAAGGAATCCGACACCGAATTCGCCGATGTCTACGCCCAGACGCAGCAGGGGGTCGCCTCGACGGCCACCGGCAACGGCGTGGCGGTCGCCGCGGTGGCGCAGCAGTTCGCGCAGGGAAACATCACGACGACCTCGAACAATCTCGACCTCGCCCTGAGCGGCAACGGATTCTTCATCCTGAGCAACAACGGCTCGGTCTCCTATACGCGTAACGGCGCCTTCCAGGTCAACCAGGACGGCTACCTGGTCGACAGCTCGGGAGACCTCGTGCAGGGCTATGCACCGCTGTCGACCGGCGGCTTCAACACCGGCCAGCTCTCGAACATGCAGCTCACCACCGCCGAGAGCCAGCCCCAGGCGACCACGACCGCCACGATCAATCTCAACCTGCCGTCGAATGCCACCGCGCCCACCGACCCGACCTTCAGTCCGTCCGACGCCAATAGCTACACCGACAGCACTTCGCTCACCGTCTACGACACCCTGGGCGCGGCCCATACCGCGCAGCTCTACTTCAGCAAGGGCGCGGCCTCCGGTCCCGCCAATACCTGGAGCGCCCAGCTGTACGTGGACGGCACGGCCGTGGGCTCGGCACAGACTCTGACCTTCTCGAATGCCGGAACACTGACCGCGCCGACCAGCGGCCAGCTCGACTTCGACGGTTACACGCCGGCCACCGGCGCCGCCGCCATGAACATGACGTTCAACTTCAGCGGCTCGACTCAGTACGGCGACAGCTTCGGCGTCAACTCCCTGTCACAGAACGGCTATACGACCGGCAGCCTGACCGGCATCAACATCAGCGCAACGGGCGTCGTGCAGGCGAACTTCACCAACGGCCAGTCGACCACCCTCGGGCAGCTCGGGCTGGCGAACTTCGCCGACCCGCAGGGCCTGCAGCAGGTCGGCAACACGCAGTGGACGCAGAGCTTCGCCTCCGGCGCACCCGTGGAGGGCGTGGCGGGCGGCAGCGGCTTCGGCACCCTCCAGTCCGGCGCTCTCGAGGACTCGAACGTCGACATCACCTCGCAGCTGGTCGACATGATCACCGCCCAGCGGGCCTTCCAGGCGAACGCGCAGATGATCTCGACCGAGGACCAGCTGACGCAGACCGTCATCAACATCCCGAGCCAGGGCTGATAGTGATCGCGATGTCGAAAGCAAATAACTCGCCGGCAAAAACCACGCTTTTTGACGGCGGGTCCGAGATAGCCATACGGCTGGCCGCTGAAACGGCCGCAGGCCTGTTTCAGCCAAATTAACATGGACAAGTCCCTCTACGTTGCGATGACCGGCGCCAAGGAGATCCTGCAGGCGCAGGCCGTCAACAACTACAACCTGGCGAACGCCAATACGACCGGCTTCAAGGCCGACCTGACGGCGTTCCAGAGCCAGGCGGTCACCGGGACCGGGTATGCCTCGAGGGTGTACGCGACGGATGCCTCGAGCGGGTGGGACAGCAGCGAGGGCACGATCGCCACCACCGGCCGGTCACTCGATGTCGCCGTCCAGGGGCAGGGATTCATCGCGGTGCAGGGACCGAATGGCCAGGAGGCCTACACGCGCAATGGCGACCTGCAGCTCACCGCCGACGGAGTGCTGCAGACGAGCACGGGACAGGCGGTGCTGGGCGACGACGGCCCGATCACCGTGCCGCCGAGCAGCTCGATCCAGATCGCCGAGGACGGTACCGTTTCGGTGGTGCCGCTCGGGTCGACGCCGGGCACCGTCGCCACGGTGGGACGCATCAAGCTGGTCAATCCACCGGCGGACAGCCTGACACGCGGATCCGGCGGCCTCTTCCAGATTGCCGCCGGCGACCCCGCTCCGGCCGACGCCTCGGTCAAGATCGCCTCCGGGGCGATCGAGTCGAGCAATGTCGACCTGGCGAGCGCGATGGTGAACATGATCGACCTGGCACGCAGCTTCGACCTGCAGGTCAAGGCGATGCAGACCGCGGACACCAACGCGCAGTCCTCCTCGTCACTCCTCCAGTCCACCTGAACAGGAGCTAAGACCCGTGGATGCAGCACTATGGGCGGCAAAGACCGGCCTCGACGCGCAGCAGACCGAGATGTCGGTCATCTCGAACAACCTCGCCAACGTCAACACGACCGGCTACAAGGAAGACCGCGCGGTGTTCGAGGACCTGCTGTACCAGAATCAGACTCAGGTGGGCGCGGACACCTCGCAGACCACCCAGTCTCCCTCCGGAATGAACATCGGCACCGGCGTGGAAGTGGTCGCCACCGAAAAGGAATACGGCCAGGGGACACCCACACAGACCGGCAACCCGCTCGATGTCGCGATCTCGGGGCAGGGATTCTTTCAGGTGCAGATGCCCGACGGCACTCTCGCCTACACCCGCGACGGCACGTTTCAGACCAACGCCCAGGGCCAGCTCGTCACCTCGACCGGCTACGTCGTCCAGCCCGGCATCACCATTCCACAGGGCGCCCAGAGCGTGACGATCGGCAGCGACGGCACGGTCACGGTGCTGCTGCCGAACCAGTCCACCCCCACCCAGGTGGGACAGCTGCAGCTCGCGAACTTCATCAACCCTCCCGGCCTGCAGCCGATCGGCCAGAACCTGCTGGTGCAGTCGGCCTCGAGCGGCTCGCCGCAGACCGGTACGCCCGGAGTGAACGGGCTCGGAACCGTCACCCAGGGTGATCTCGAAAGCTCCAACGTCGATGTCGTCGAGGAGCTCGTCAACATGATTCAGACCCAGCGCGCCTACGAGATGAACTCCAAGGCGATCTCCACCGTGGACCAGATGCTGCAGTATGCAACCGAGAACATGTGAGTCGCCCGCGCGGATGCTGCTGCGGGCTCTACCGGCCCTGGCGCTCTGCCTGCTTGCCGCCTGCGCCACTCATCGTCAGCGCAGCGACGACAGGCCGCTCGACTTTCCAATGCCGCCGGCGCCTCCGTCGGACGGCGCCATCTTTCACTCCGGCTACAACGGCGGACTGTTCGAGAATCCGACCGCCCGCAACGTCGGCGACGTGGTGACCGTGCTGCTCGAGGAGGCCACCACCGCGGCAAAGAGCTCGCAGACCGACACGTCCAAGACCACCAAGGACTCGCTCGGCGCACCGACGGTACTCGGAATGCCGGTTACCATTCATGGCACGGCGGTCCTCAGCGGCAGCCTGAACAACGCCAACGCCTTCAGCGGCGCCGGCGACAGCAAGCAGAGCGACAGCCTGGCCGGCAACATCTCGGTGACAGTGATCAAGCGGCTGGCGAACGGCAACCTGGAAATCCGGGGGCAGAGAGAGATCGATCTCAACCAGGGAAGCGAGTTCATACGCCTGGAGGGCATAGTGCGGCCGGTCGACATCGCGCCGGACAACACCATCCCCTCGACGGAGGTGGCCGATGCGCGCATCGCCTATGGACAGCACGGCGCGTTGAACGACGCCAACGCCCCGGGCCTGCTGTCGCGTTTCTTCAACTTCTCGTGGCTGCCCTTCTGACCGGAGCATTCGTGAGTCCAGCTAACGACAATCGCCGCCCGAGCCATCCGCGCCACCGCAGGTCTTCCTTCGCCGTCGCCCTGCTCTGCCTGCTCGTTGCGGCTGGCACCGCGCGCGCCGAGCGTGTCGAGGACCTCGCGAGTGTGGGCGGCGTTCGTACCAACCAGCTCATCGGCTACGGGCTGGTCGTCGGACTCGACGGCACGGGGGACCAGACCACGCAGACGCCGTTCACGATCCAGAGCATCGAGAACATGCTGGCGCAGTTCGGCGTGACCGTGCCGGCCAACGCCAATCCGATGCTGCAGAACGTCGCAGCCGTGACCGTGCACGCGGACCTGCCGCCCTTCTCCAAGCCGGGCCAGACCATAGACGTCACCGTCTCCTCGATCGGCAACGCCAAGAGCCTGCGAGGCGGCAGTCTCGTCATGACGCCGCTGCGCGGCGCCGACGGCCAGGTGTATGCCATGGCTCAGGGTAGTGTCCTGGTCAGCGGCTTTGGCGTCCAAGGCAAGGACGGCTCCAGCATTACGGTGGACGTTCCCAGCAGCGGACAGGTTCCCAACGGCGCCACGGTGGAGCGGGCGGTACCGAACAATTTCGGCGCCACTCCCTATGTCACCCTGAACCTCAATACGCCCGACTTCACGACGGCCACGCGGCTCACCGATGCCATCAACAAGCTGCTCGGCGCCGGAACGGCTGAAGCGCTCGATGCTGTTTCGGTGCGTGTGCGGGCGCCCGTCGATCCGAGTCAGCGGATCGCATACGTCTCGACATTGGAACGCCTCGACATCGACCCGGCGACGCCACCCGCGCGAGTGATCATCAATTCTCGAACAGGTACGGTGGTGATCAGCTCCGAAGTGCAGGTGATGGCGGCGGCCGTGGCCAGCGGATCCCTCACTGTCACCATCACGGAACGGTCCGATGTCAGTCAACCCAACGCCCTCAGCAATGGCACGACTGCCGTCACTCCGCGAAGCGCGATCGACGTGAAGCAGGAGAAGGCGCACATGTTCGAGTTCCCGGCTGGCGTCAATCTCGGTGAGATCGTGCGCGCCGTGAACTCGGTAGGCGCCGCGCCGGGGGATCTCGTGGCGATTCTCGAGGCTCTGAAGGAGGCCGGGGCGCTCCGCGCCCAGCTCATAGTCATATGACGCTGCCGATAGTCGATTCCAGCACGCTCGCCGACACAGGCAACCTGACGGCGCTGCAACAGGCGGCGGCGGCGCACAGCCCGCAGGCGCTCAAGGAGGCGGCGCAGCAGTTCGAGAGCCTGTTCACCGGCATGGTGCTGAAGAGCATGCGCCAGGCGAACTTCGGCGATTCGCTGTTCGGCTCCGACCAGCAGGACATGTATCAGGACATGTACGACGACCAGATCGCCTCCGAGATCAGCAAGGGTCGCGGGCTGGGCCTCGCGGACAGGCTGGTGCAGCAGCTGCGGCGCAGCGGACTGCCCGGCACCACCCAGGGAAGCTCTGCCGCCCCCGCCTCATCGAGCGCATCGAGCGCATCGAGCGGCGCAGCGGCTGCGGCAACCCGGCCCGCGGCTACCGGCGCCGGCGGCGCCCCATCCCCCAGGGCCGCAACCGCGACCGGCTCGACCGCGAGCTCCTGCCCGGGCACCGCCCAGCAGCTACAGTTCGCCCAGTCCCTGTGGCCCGAGGCGCAGCAGGCCGCCCGACAGCTCGGCGTCAGTCCCGTGAGTCTCGTCGCCCAGGCGGCTCTGGAGACCGATTGGGGCCGCAGCATGCCGCGCGCCGCCGGCGGCTCGACCAGCAACAACCTGTTCGGCATCAAGGCGGGGTCGAGCTGGAGCGGGAGCAGCGTCCAGAGCAGCACCCAGGAATATGACAGCGGCACGGCCACCGCGGTCAAAGCGCAGTTCCGCTCTTATGCCTCGCCGACTCAGTGCTTCCAGGATTATGTCTCCCTGCTGCAGAACAACCCGCGCTATGCGGCCGCCCTCGGCACCGGCGCCGATACCCGCGCGTTCGCCGCCGGCCTGCAGAGCGGCGGCTACGCGACCGATCCGGCCTATGCCAGCAAGCTCGGGGCGGTGGCCAATACCCTCACCCGCACCCTGACGCAAGCCCTGCAGGGCGCGGTGGGCGGCGGCAATGCTCTCAAGTCGGCCGCTTCGCTGCCGACAACCTCCGGCAGCAATACGCTCTAAAAGGTGACGGATGGCCGACCTGCTTTCCACCAGCGTCTCGGGACTCCTGGCATTCCAGCAGGCGCTGGACGTCACGAGCAACAACATCTCGAACGCGCAGACGCCCGGCTACGACGTCGAGACGGCGAACTTCCAGGAAGAGCCCGGCCAGACCACGGGGGTCGGCTACATCGGCAGCGGTGTCGATATCTCGAGTATCACGCGCGCCTACGACGCCTACCTCGCCGCGCAGGTCAATTCCACGCAAGCGAGCTACTCGAGCTCGAACACCCTGGCGACGCAGGCCGCCCAGGTCGACAACATGCTGAGCGACTCGAGCACGGGGCTCACCGCCACCCTGCAGAGCTTCGTGAACGCGCTACAGACGGCCGCGACCACACCGACCTCGACCGCCGCGCGCCAGGCCCTGCTCAGCAGCGGCCAGGCGCTGGCGCAGCAGATTCAGACCTATAGCTCGCAGCTTTCCCAGGGCAGCACCCAGCTCGAGTCGCAGCTGAGCAGCGACGTCAACGAGGTCAACAGCCTCTCGAGCAATATCGCGACTCTCAACCAGCAGATCGCCGCCGCCTCCTCCAACGGGGCGACTCCGAACGCGCTCCTCGATCAGCGCGACCAGCTGATCAACCAGCTCAGCCAGTACGTTTCCGTGCAGACCGCCTCGCAGGGCAACAACGAGGTCAATGTCTATATCGGCAGCGGCCAGGCGTTGGTTACCGGAGGGAGCTCGCAGACTCTGGCGACGATCACAAACGCCTACGACCCCTCGCAGCTCGACATCGGCGTCACCAGCGGCAGCGGCAGCACCGCCGACATCACCTCCGAGGTGAGCGGTGGCGCGCTCGGCGGCCTGCTGAGCGCCCGCAGCCAGGTGCTGGATCCGGCCATCAACGCCATCGGCCAGATCGCCGTCGGGGTGGCCACGGTCGTAAACCAGCAGCAGCAGTCCGGCATGGACCTGACCGGCGCGCCGGGCCAGGCGATGTTCTCCGTGGGCGGCGTGTCGGTTCTGCCGAACAGCGCCAATGCGGGCAGCGCCAGCCTCGCCGTCACCCGTGGCAACCTCAGCGATCTGACGACGGACAACTACGAGCTGAAGTACACCGGCGGTACCACTCCCTGGCAGCTCACCGACGCGACCACGGGTCAATCGGTCACGCTGAGCGGAAGCGGCACGAGCACGAGCCCGCTCACGGGAGCGGGTCTTTCCATCGTGGTCAGCGGCACGCCGCAGGCCGGCGACAGCTTCCTCGTCCAGCCGACCGCCGGCGCGGCGGCGGGCTTCTCCATGGTGCTGACCAGCCCGTCGCAGGTCGCCGCGGCATCTCTGGTCCAGGCCTCTGCGGGCTCCGCGAATACAGGCACGGGTACCCTGAGCTCCGCGGGGGTTACCGACCCGAGCACCTGGACGTCGGGCACGTACACCGTGGCTTTCTCGGCCGGGAACGCGTACACGGTTACGAACAGCTCCGGCACCACCGTCGCCAACGGCAGCTACACCAGCGGCGACCCGATCGATTTCAACGGCATCCAGCTCACCCTGACCGGTTCGCCCGCGAGCGGCGACACCTTCACCGTGAGCCCGAACAGCACGTCCAATACCGGCGACAACAGCAACCTGTACGCCATGGTCAACGCGCTGTCGGCATCGGCGCTGGACAACGGCACCACCTCCATCAACGCCGCGACCAACAACATAGTCAGCCAGATTGGAACGGTGACGCAGCAGGCGCAGAACAACGCCACCACCCAGCAGACGGCGAACCAGAACGCCACGACGAATCTCAACAACGTCAGCGGCGTCAATCTGGACCAGCAGGCGGCGACCATGCTGCAGTATCAGCAGGCCTATCAGGCCATGGCGGAGGTTATCCAGGTCTCCGGGCAGCTCTTCAACTCCCTCATCAGCGCCGTTAGCGCCAACGGCGGGTGACCAGCATGAGCCTCACGAGCATATCGACCCTGACTTTCCAGACCAACGCGCTCGACTCGATCGAAGCGCTGGAAAAGTCCCTTTCCACCACCCAGAACGAGCTGTCCACCGGCGTCAGCCTGCAGGACGCCGCCGACAATCCGGCCGCGATGGTGCAGGTCAACCAGCTCAATACGGCACTGTCCGCCTCGCAGCAGTATTCGAGCAACGGCAATCTGGTGAGCACCAATCTCAAGCTCGAGGAGCAGGCGCTCACCAACGCCACCAACGTGCTGCAGAGCGTGCAGAGCCTGGCCGACGAGGCGAACAATTCCTCGCTGACGAGCGCGCAGCGGCAGGACATCGGCACCCAGCTCAGCCAGCAGCTGCAGCAGCTCGTGTCGATCGCCAACAGCACGGACGGCAATGGCAACTACCTCTTCTCGGGCTACGCCACCACCACGCAGCCCTTCGCCCAGAACGGCGACTCGGTGGCGTATTCCGGGGCCGAGGAGACGAGCCAGGTTCAGATCGCCCCCGATCAGTCCGTCTCCACCAGCGATACCGGCAGCTCGGTCTTCATGAACGTTGCAGGCGGCAATGGCACCTTCACGACCGCGGCCGCGGCCGCGAACACCGGCACCGCCTCGATCGGGCCGGGCACCGTGACGAGCCCGTCGGAGTGGCAAGCCGCATCGGGCACGTACACGATCAGCTTCACGAGTCCCACGGCCTACCAGGTCACGGACGGCGCGGGCACGGTGGTGACCCAGGGGACCTACGACAGCACGACCGGGAACACGGTCTCATTCAACGGCATTCAGGTCGCCATCAGCGGCGACCCGGCCACGGGCGATCAGTTCACGGTGGCGCCCGCGGGCAGCTCGAGCGCTTTCGCCACCATCCAGGGCCTGATCACCACCCTCAATTCGACGGGCCTCAACTCCGGCCAGCTGGCCACCCAGATCTCGCAGTCCATCGAGCAGCTCAGCTCGGCCGTCAATAACCTGAATGACGTGCAAGCCTCGGTCGGCGCCCGCATCAACGCCGTGACCACCGCGCAGACGACCGAGACGAGCAATCAGACCACTTACCAGAGCCAGATCGCGAACCTGTCGCAAACGGACTACGCGGCCGCAACGACCCAATTGAGCAGCGAGGAGGTCGCGCTCCAGGCGGCGGAAGAGTCCTATGCCTCGCTGGCCAAACTGTCGCTGTTCAACTACATCTCCGGCTAGTGGGCTCATCCCTGTGATGCGCCGCCCACTTTCCCCAGTCCGCCGCCAGACCGTTCAAGTTCCGCCCCGGCGCACCGATAAGGTACCTGACCGGAGGCACCCCAAGGGCTGCCCCCCGGGGCAGCGCGACGGACGGGTGTCCGGCGCCTGAGAGAAACTTTCAGGAGTCCTCATACCATGTCACTCGTCCTCAACACGAACATTGATTCGCTCATCGCTCAGAACGCTCTGAGCACGTCGGGCAATCAATTGCAGACGTCCTTGCAGCAGCTCTCCAGCGGTCTGCGTATCAATACCGCGGCTGACGATGCCGCCGGGTACGCGATCGTGCAGGGCATGACCTCACAGATCGATGGCCTCAACCAGGCCTCGCAGAACGCGAACGACGGCGTGTCGCTCGCCCAGACCGCCTCGGGCGCGATGCAGGAAGTCACGAACGACCTGCAGTCCATGCGCGATCTCGCGGT
>DATAXF010000146.1:0-3977 GCA_036273095.1 Steroidobacteraceae bacterium
GCCGGCTTCTTCACGACCTTCATCTTCAGCAGGCCGGGCATGGTGAAGAGACCGTTGCTCTTCAGGCTCTTCTTGATCACGCCGTTGAGCGAGTCGAAGACGCCGCCGATCTGCTTGCGCGACAGCCCAGTGTCTTTGGAGATCTGAGTCAGGACTTCCGACTTGGTCGGAGCACCACCCTTTTTCGCCATATTGCGCTACTCCTCGATATTTAATGGTTGTGAGCGCGCTGTGCCGCAGTCGCGCCATATGAATCGGCGCGGAAAATAGCACATGCGCGTGCCTGCGCGACAGCTTTTTTCGCTTGAAGGTGCGCTGAAATGCCTTTTTTTAAAGGGTTTGCAGCGATGTCGTCGCTAAGCGCTTATCTCACCACGCGAAAAAGGCCGGGCGCGGAAGGAAATAGAGGATGATCTGAATGGCCAGGCAGGCCCAAAGCGGCGACAGATCGATGCCGGCAATGCCGGGGATGATGCGGCGAAAAGGGCCTAAAACGGGCTCGCAGAGGCTCGCCAGCACGGATTGCAGCGGCGAGTACCCGCCCGGCGCGACCAGGCTGAGCAGCGCATAGACGACGATCGCCCAGAAGTAGATCCACAGCACCGTGTACGCGACTGTCAGCACCACCTGCTGGATCCAGAGCAGCGGATCGCCTGGAAAGCCCGCGAACGCGAAGCCCACCCCCACGAAGATGCACGCGATGATCGCGACTGCGACGACCGTCGCCGTATCGACCTTGCGAATGGGCGGCAGGATGCGCCGCAGCGGAATCACCAGCGGATTCGTGAGCCGGACGATTGCCTGGCAGATCGGGTTGCGGAAGTCCGCTCGCACCAACTGCAGCAGCAGGCGCATGAGGACCACGAACAGGGCGAGCGAAAGCAGCTCGCTGACGATCATTGCCAGTAAATTCATACCAGTAACGTCATAAGGTTTTTCCGGCCTCCTCGGCAAGCTCCCGGCTGCGGCGGCGCGCCGCCTCGAGCGCGCTGCCGATGAGCTCGTTGAATCCCGCGCTCTGCAGGACGCGCACTGCTGCTTCCGTGGTGCCGCCCTTGGATGTCACTTCGGCGCGCAGCCGTGCGAGATCGCCGTCGCCGACTTGCGCCATGAGTCCCGCGCCGTGCAACGTCGCGATCGACAGACGTCGCGCGGTATCCAGCGGAAGTCCGAGGTCCATGCCGGCCTTTGCCATGGCCTCCGCCAGCAGGAAGAAATATGCGGGCCCGCTGCCCGAAAGCGCCGTTACCGCGTCGAGCGCGTCCTCTGTTTCAACCCAGACGACCTCCCCGACGGATTGCATGACCTGTGCCGCCATCGCGCGGTGTGAGGCGTCCACATCCGAGGAAGCGAACAGGCCGGTCACTCCAGCGCCCACCAGGGCGGGCCTGTTGGGCATGGCCCGGATCACCGGAACGCCGGCCCCGCACCAGCCCTGCATGGCCTCGATCCTGACGCCTGCCGCCACTGAGAGGACGACGGGACGGCGTTGCTGCAGCTGCGCGGCCAAGGATGTGAGAACAGAGGCTGCCTGGTAAGGCTTCACCGCAAGGACGATGAGATTGGCTTTGGCTGTCGCGGCGGCATTGTCCGCCGTTGCCGCAACGCCGAGCTCCCGGGAGAGCGCCGCCCGCGCCGCCTCGTGGCTCTCGCCGACCGCTATCTGCTCCGGGCGCATGCCGTGGCGCAGCAGACCCCCGATGAGCGCACGCCCCATGTTGCCGGCGCCCAGAACCGTCAGCTCAAGATGACTCATGCGGTGATTGTACCGGGTGGCGCGCCGGGCCGGGCAGGAGCCCGGATCCAGCGCCTCAAACTGATCTCGGCCCAAAAATGGCGGTGCCGATCCGGACCAGCGTCGCCCCTTCCTGGATCGCCGCCTCGAAGTCCCCGCTCATCCCCATCGACAGTGTATCGAGGCTGAGACCGCCCGCGTTCAGGGAATCCCTGAGCGCCCTGAGTCGGGCGAACCATTCGCGCTGCCGCCGGGGATCGGTCTCCTCGGGTGGAATGCACATCAGCCCGCGGAGCGCGAGACGCGGCAGCGCAGCCACGGCGGCGGCGAGAGCCGGCGCCTCCGGGACGGGTACCCCCCCCTTGCTCTCCTCGCCCGCGAGGCTCACCTGGATGCAGACGTTCAGCGGTGGTGCGTGATAGGGGCGCTGTGCCGCCAGCCGCTCGGCGATCTTCAGCCGGTCGAGGCCGTGCACCCAGGCGAAGCGCTCCGCCACCTGCCGGGTCTTGTTGGCCTGGAGCCGGCCGATGAAGTGCCAGGTGAGGGGCAGGTCGCCCAGGGCGTCCATCTTGCCGAGCGCCTCGGCGAGGTAGCTTTCCCCGATGTCGCCCAGCCCTGCGGCCGCCGCCGCGCGGATCAGTTCCGGGGGCTGACCCTTGGAAACGGCCAGGAGTGTGACGCAGTCGACATTCCGGCCGGCGCTTACGGCCGCCGCGGCCATCCGGGCACGCAACGCGGCGACGTGCACCGGTAAATTCTGCGAGGACCTTAACATATGGACAACCAAACAGCTCCGCTATACTGCCGCGCGCCCCTCTGAGAGCCGCCGTCGCAAGCGGTAGTAGCCCAGGAAACTCCTATGGCCGTCGATATCGCGCAACTGCTGGCGTTTGCCGTCAAGAACAAGGCATCGGACCTGCATCTGTCCTCCGGTGTGCCGCCCATGATCCGCGTCGACGGCGACATGAAACGCATCAACATGCCGGCGCTGACGCACAAGGAGGTGCACAGCATGGTGTACGACATCATGAACGACAAGCAACGGAAGGCATACGAGGAGTTCTTCGAGACGGATTTCTCCTTCGAGATTCCCAAGCTGGCGCGCTTTCGCGTCAACGCCTTCAACCAGAACCGCGGCGCCGGCGCCGTGTTCCGCAACATTCCGTCGGAGATCCTGTCGCTGGATGACCTGCAGTCGCCGAAGATCTTCCGCGACCTGTGCATGCTGCCGCGCGGCCTGGTGCTGGTCACGGGACCCACCGGCTCGGGCAAGTCGACGACTCTCGCCGGCATGGTCAATCACTGCAACGACAACCGGCCCGACCACATCATCACCATCGAGGACCCGATCGAGTTCGTGCACGAGTCGAAGCGCTGCCTGGTGAATCAGCGCGAGGTGCATCGCGACACGCTCGGCTTCAGCGAGGCGCTGCGCTCCGCGCTGCGCGAGGATCCGGACATCGTCCTGGTCGGCGAGATGCGCGACCTGGAGACCATCCGCCTGGCCCTCACGGCGGCCGAGACCGGCCACCTCGTGTTTGGCACCCTGCATACGAGCTCCGCCGCCAAGACCATCGACCGCGTGGTCGACGTGTTCCCGGCCGCGGAGAAAGACATGGTGCGCTCCATGCTCTCCGAGTCGCTGCGGGCGGTGGTCTCGCAGACGCTCATGAAGCGCAACGGCGGCGGCCGGGTCGCCGCGCACGAGATCATGATCGGCACCCCGGCGATTCGCAATCTGATCCGCGAGGGCAAGATCGCCCAGATGTACTCCTCGATTCAGACCGGCCAGGCGTCGGGCATGCAGACGCTCGATCAGTGCCTCACCGAGCTCGTGACCAAGGGCATGGTCAGCAAGGAAGAGGCTCGATACAAGGCTCAGAACAAAGACGCTTTGTGATGCGCTGCGCGCAGGTCTTAACGGGGTTCGAAGCGAACCCCGCCCATGAAGCGGCGCGAAGCGCGCCGGGGGAAAGTTGCCGTGGATCGTGATCAAGCAATCAAGCTGATGCAGGATCTCCTGCGCCGGATGGTGGAGAAGAAGGCCTCCGACCTCTTCGTGACCGCCGGCTTCCCGCCCGCCATCAAGATCGACGGCGACATCCGTCCGCAGAGCGAGCGCGCGCTGACCATGGAGCAGGCCGCGACGCTGGTGCGCGCGATCATGAACGACCGGCAGTCACGGGAGTTCGACGCCACCAAGGAATGCAACTTTGCGATCGCGCCGCCGGGGATAGGACGG
>DATAXF010000147.1:0-24241 GCA_036273095.1 Steroidobacteraceae bacterium
TCCTCGTCGACGTCGAGCACCATCACCTCGACCTCCTGGCCGGTGTGCACGACTTTCGCCGGGTTGACGTTCTTGTTGGTCCAGTCCATCTCCGACACGTGCACCAGGCCCTCGACGCCGTCCTCGATCTCGACGAAGGCGCCGTAGTCGGCGATGTTGGTGACCTTGCCGAACACGCGGGTGTGCGGCGGGTAGCGCCGGGCGATGTTCTCCCACGGGTCGGCGCCGAGCTGTTTCAGACCCAGGCTGACGCGCGAGCGCTCGCGATCGAACTTCAGGATGCGCACGTCGATCTCATCGCCGACCTTCACCACCTCCGAGGGGTGTTTGACGCGCTTCCACGCCATGTCGGTGATGTGCAGCAGGCCATCGATGCCGCCGAGGTCGACGAACGCGCCGTAATCCGTGAGGTTCTTGACCGAGCCGTGCACCACCGAGCCTTCCTGCAGGTTCTCGAGGAGCGCGTTGCGCTCGGCGGAGAACTCCTGCTCCACCACCGCGCGGCGGGACACCACCACGTTGTTGCGCTTCTGATCGAGCTTGATGACTTTGAACTCGAGCGGCTTGCCCTCGAGATCGGAAGTGTCGCGGACCGGGCGCACGTCGACGAGCGATCCCGGAAGGAAAGCCCGCACGTTGTCGATCTCGACGGTGAAGCCGCCCTTGACGCGGCCCGTGATGATGCCGGTGACGATCTCCGACTTGTTGAATGATTCCTCGAGCCGCGTCCAGGTGCGGGCGCGCTTCGCTTTCTCGCGCGAGAGGCGCGTCTCGCCGGTACCGTCCTCGACCGAGTCGAGAGCGACCTCCACCTGATCGCCCGCCTTGACCTCGATCTCGCCGCGCTCGTTCTTGAACTGCTCGACGGGGATCACGGCCTCGGACTTCAGGCCCACATTGACGACTACGACGTCAGGAGTGACGTCGACCACCAGCCCGGTGAGGATCATCCCCGGGCGGATGCGTTGGTTGGCGAGACTCTGCTCGAATAGCTCCGCAAAACTTTCTGTCATATTCTCTGTCGAAATACTGGCGACCTCGTGCTCCTGCGGCGGGCCAGGCAGATGCAAATACGGCGCGCGCCTCATGCTGCGCACCGACCAAGAAAAAACCTTCAGCGAGATCGGTTTCAGGGACTCAGGGCTTCACGCCCGCAACCCCCACAGCGACCGCCGGACTCCAAGCTCCAGCACGCGGCCGACGACCTCCTCGATCGGCAGACCCGTCGAGTCGATCACCTCCGCGTCGGGGGCGGGAATCAGGGGGGCCACCGCCCGCGTCGAATCCCTCGCGTCCCGCTCGGTGATCTCGCGCGAAAGGGCGGAAAGGCTAACACCAGACCCCTTTTCCTTCAACTGCTTATAGCGCCGCAGCGCCCGCTCGTCGGCGCTGGCCGTAAGGTAGATCTTGAGAGGGGCGCCCGGAAAGACGACCGTCCCCATGTCACGCCCGTCGGCTACCAGCCCCGGGGGGCGCGCAAAGGCGCGCTGCCGCTCGAGGAGCGCCGTACGGACCGGCGGCCAGGCTGCCACCCGTGAGGCCCCCTGGCCGGCGGTCTCGGTACGAATGGCCTGGGTGACGTCCCGGCCCTCCAGTAGGACCTGCTCGTTGCCGTGGGGGCCCACCCCGAAGGTCACCCCCATGCCAGCGGCAAGGCGGGCATGGCCATCGACATCGCCAGGGTCGAGTCCCCGATCGAGGCCGGCGTAGGCCACCAGCCGGTAAAGCGCCCCGCTGTCCAGAAGGTGCCAGCCCGCACGCTGTGCCACTGCCCGGCTGATCGTGCCTTTCCCCGACCCGCTCGGCCCGTCGACGGTCACGACAGGGGCCGTCCCGGTCATGCGATCTCTATTTGCAGGCCCGCCGAGCGGGCGATCTCCAGGAAGCCCGGAAAAGAGGTCGCAACGTTTGCGACATCGCGGATCTCGATGGCGCCGCGCGCCGCCAGCCCCGCAACCGCGAACGCCATGGCGATGCGGTGATCGCCGTGGCTCTCGATCGTGCCGCCGCCCAGGACCGAGCCGCCGCGGAGCCAGAGGCCGTCGTCGAGAAGCTGGTTCTCGACCCCGAGCACGCTCAGGCCCTGCGCCATGGCGGCGAGCCGGTCGCTCTCCTTGACGCGCAGCTCCAGCGCCCCCCGCACCAGCGTCTCCCCTTCCGCAACAGCCGCCGCGATGAAGAACACCGGAAACTCGTCGATCGCGAGCGGCACCAGGGACTCCGGCACGCGGATCCCCTTCAGCCGGCTCTTGCGCACCTCGATGTCGGCGCTCGGCTCCCCGCCGGCGTCCGCCTCCTGCCGCAGCGCGTGCACCCGGATGTCCGCCCCCATGAGCCGGAGCATCTCGAGGAGTCCGGTACGGGTCGGGTTGACGCCGACATTGCGCAGCAGGAGACCGCGCTCGGCCGCGAGACAGCCGGCAACCAGAAAGAAAGCCGCGGACGAGAAGTCCGCCGGCACCGCCACCGGCCTGCCGCTGAGGCGCTGCCCCCCCTCGACCGCGACCGTCGCCCCTTCCCGCAGAACCTCGACGCCAAAAGCACTCAGCATGCGCTCCGTATGGTCGCGGGACGGTGCCGGCTCCGTCACCCGCGTCCGGCCGAAGGCCCTGAGGCCGGCGAGCAGCACGGCCGATTTGACCTGGGCGCTCGCAACCGGCAAAGCGTAGTCGAGTGCGCGCAGCTTGGGCGTGCCATGGATCCGGACCGGCGGCCGGCCCTCCCGGGCGGTTATGTCAGCACCCATGAGGCGCAGCGGCACCGCCACCCGCTCCATCGGCCGGCGCATGAGCGACTCGTCACCGATCAGAGTGGAGTCGAATGCCTGCGGCGCGAGCAGTCCCATGAAGAGCCGCATCGCGGTGCCGGCATTACCCATGTCGAGAGGTATCGTGGCAGCCGTCAGCCCTTCCATGCCCCGGCCACTGACACGCACACGCTGCGGCTCGGGCCGCTCGATGCGCACGCCGAGCGCCTGCAGCGCACGCAGGGTCGCGAGGCAGTCCTCGCCCGCTAGGAAGCCCGTGATCTCGGTCTCGCCCTCGGCGATCCCGCCGAGCATGAGCGCCCGATGGGAGATCGATTTGTCGCCGGGTACCGTGAGCTCGCCTGCGACCTCGCCGCCCGGCTGCACCCGATAACGTGCGCCTGTGCCCGCTGTCGTCATGGCCGACACTCTACAGCACTGCGCGCGGGTAGGAGCCGAGCACGCGAAAGAGCGAGGAGCGGCGCTTGAGCGCCTCGAGAGCACGGGCCAAGTGCGGCTCCTCGGCATGGCCCTCGATGTCGATGAAGAAGATGTAGTCCCATTTGCGTCGGTGGGAGGGGCGCGACTCGATGCGCGTCATGCTGACACGATGGCGCGCGAGAGGCTCGAGCAGCCGATGCAGCGCGCCGGGTGAATCGGTGTGCGAGACCGACACGAGCAGCGTCGTCCGGTCCTGGCCGCTGGCGGCGAGGAGCTTGCGCCCGAGCACGAGGAAGCGAGTGGTGTTGTCGGCGCGATCCTCGATCTCCGCCGCCAGGATCTTGAGGCCGTAGACTTCCGCAGCCGTCTCCCCCGCGATGGCGGCTGTGCCGCGCTCGTCGCGCGCGCGGCGGGCGGCCTCACCGTTGCTCGATGCGGGCACGAGCTCGACGCTCGGCAGGTGCTCCTGCAGCCAGCCGCGGCACTGCGCGAGCGACTGTGGGTGCGAGCAGATCCGCACGACGCGCCCGAGGCCGCCCATGTTGCCCATGAGGTAGTGATGGATGCGCAGCTCCACCTCACCGCAGATCTTGAGCGGCGAGGCGATGAAGCGGTCGAGCGTGTGGTTGACGGTGCCCTCGGTGGAATTCTCGATCGGCACCACCCCGAAGTCCGCTGCGGCGGATTCCACCTCGTGGAAGACTTCATCGATCGAGCCCAGGGGCAGGGCGCGCACCGAGTGTCCGAAGTGCGTCAGCACCGCGGTCTGGCTGAAGGTGGCCTCGGGACCGAGATAGGCGACCTTGAGAGGCTCCTGCTGCGCGAGGCAGGCGGACATGATCTCGCGAAAGAGACGGACGACCTCCTCGTCGCGCAGCGGCCCGTGGTTGCGCTCCCGCGCCCGGCGGAGCACCTGCGCCTCGCGCTCCGGGCGGTAGAAATCGACGGTGTGCCCGTCGCGGCTCTTGGAGATGCCGACCAGCTGCGCCAGCTTGGCGCGCTCGTTGATCAGGCGGTGGATCTGCTCGTCGACGTTGTCGATGCGTGCGCGGACGGCCTCGAGCTTCACGGTGTTGGGCGAGGCGGCGGTTGTGCTCGCCCCGCGCCGTCGAGAGGTCTTCTTGGCGGCCATGGCGACGGAATCAGACGAGCCGCGCCGACAGAACGCCCGCAATGCCGCGGATCCGCGTCAGCAGATCCTCGCCGATGACGGCGTCGACGTCGATGAGCGTGTACGCGTACTCGCTCCGCGACTTGTTGAGCAGATCCGCGATGTTGATCCTCGCATCGGCGAGGCAGGTCGAGATCTGGCCGACCATGTTGGGGACGTTGCTGTTGGCTATCGCGAGCCGCGTGGTGCCTGGCACGCGCGACAGCACCGCCTCCGGATAGTTGACGCTGTTGCGGATGTTGCCGTTCTCCAGGAAGTCGCGCACCTGGTCGGCCGCCATGATGGCGCAGTTCTCCTCGGCCTCGCCGGTCGAGGCGCCGAGGTGCGGCAGGGTGACGATCTTCGGGTGGTCCTTGAGGAGATTGGTGGGGAAGTCGCAGACGTAGCCGTGCAGGCGCCCGGCATCGAGGGCTGCGACGACGGCTGGGTCGTCGACGATGCCGGTGCGCGAGAAGTTGAGGAGCACCCCGCCCTTCTTCATCAGCCGCAGGCGCGACTCGTTGACGAGCCTTCGGGTCTGATCGTTGAGCGGCACGTGCACGGTGACCACATCGGAGCGGGCGAAGAGATCGTCCAGCGAGAGCGCTTGCTCGACGCTCGAGGAGAGCTGCCAGGCGCGCTGCACCGTGATCTGCGGGTCGTAGCCGAGGACGCTCATGCCGAGCGCCTCCGCGGAGTTGGCGACCTCGACGCCGACCGCCCCGAGACCGACGACCCCGAGCGTGCGTCCGGGAAGCTCGAAGCCGACGAAGGCCTTCTTGCCCTTCTCGACCGCCTCGTCGATCGCCTGGTCGTCACCGCTCAGAGCGCGCGCGAAGGCCCAGGCCTGACAGACGTTGCGCACGGCCAGGAAGAGGCTCGCGAGCACGAGCTCCTTGACCGCGTTGGCGTTGGCACCGGGGGCATTGAAGACAGGGATGCCGCGGCGGCTCAGGTCCGCGACCGGGATGTTGTTGGTGCCAGCCCCGGCGCGGCCGACGGCACGGACGGTGTCGGGGATCGCCGTGCCGTGCATGTCGGCCGAGCGCACCAGGATGGCATCCGGACGCTCCAGGCCCGATGCGACCTCGTAGCGGTCGCGCGGCAGGCGCTCCAGCCCGCGGGCGCTGATGTTATTGAGAGTCAGGATGCGGTACTTCATAGTTGCCAATCGTTTGCGCGACTCCAAACCGTGAACCCCAGGCACATGGAGATGCGCTTCATACTAGCCGTGGCGGCGGGCGAAATCCTTCATCAAGTCGACCAGCGCCTGCACGCCCTCGAGAGGCATGGCGTTGTAGATGCTCGCCCGCATGCCGCCCACCGAGCGGTGGCCCTCGAGGCTCACCAGTCCCGCCGTCTTCGCCTCGGCGAGGAAGGTCTGCTCGAGCTGCGGCCGCGCCAGCGTGAACGGCACGTTCATCCAGGAGCGGCAGGACTTCGCCACCGGGTTGCGGAAGAACCCGGACTCGTCGATGGTGCGGTAGAGGAGCTCGGCCTTGGCGCGGTTGCGTGCCGCCATCGCCTCGACACCGCCCTGTGCCCGCACCCATTTGAGCACGAGCCCGGCGACGTACCAGCCGAAAGTCGGTGGTGTGTTGAGCATCGAGCCGTCCGCCGCCATCGCCTGGTAGTCCCACACAGACGGCGTACCTGGGCGAGCCTTGCCGAGGAGATCGTCACGTACGATCACGACGCAGAGGCCCGACGGACCAATATTCTTCTGCGCACCCGCGTAGATCAGGCCGAACTTCGCGACATCGATCGGCCGGGAGAGAATGGTCGAAGACATATCCGCGACGAGCGGCACCCCGGCACTCGCCTGCGGCACATAAGGAAACTCCACACCGCCGATCGTCTCATTCGGTGTGTAGTGCAGGTACGCGGCGCCGGGAGTCAGCGTGAGGCTCCCTTGATCGGGCACGGTGCTGTAATTCGATGCGACCTCATCGCCCGCAACATTGACCTTCACCTGCTGGCGCTTCGCCTCGCCGATCGCCTTCTTCGACCAGGCGCCGGTATTCACGTAATCGGCCGCGGCGCCGGGCGCCGTCAGATTCATCGGGATGGCGGCGAACTGGCCGGTCGCGCCTCCCTGGAGGAAGAGCACCTTGTAACCGGACGGAATCGCAAGCAACGAGCGCAGCGTGCTCTCCGCCTCCTCGGCCACGGCCGTGAAGGCCTTGCTGCGGTGGCTGACCTCCATGACCGACATGCCGCTGCCGCGCCAGTCGGTCAGCTCCTCACGAGCCTGCTCGAGAACTTCCAGCGGCAGCGCCGCCGGTCCTGACGCGAAATTGTATACGCGCACGGATGCCTTCCAGGTTCGGGTAAAAGGACCAGGGAGCCAGGGATACTATCAAGGGCGGATTGTTTATGGGCGGAAATCGTCGAGACGATTTGCTCGGCGCCATCCCTGCGCCGAGCCCTACGGGCCGGCTGTCGCCGTCCAAAATCGCTCCCGGCGATTTTGTCCGCGAGACCCTACACTTTTCGCCGCCTTAACGGGGCGTTATAACTTTTGGATATATGCTTCTTAGCCGGCGGGGGGCTGGTCGCTCTCGCCGGGGCCGCTCTCTTCGGCCGGCTCGCCTTCGAGGCTCTCGATGCGCTCGATGCCGACCAGGCGCTCGCCCTCGGAGAGGCGGATGAGCCGCACGCCCTGGGTGTTGCGCCCGAGCTCGGACACCTCATCCACTCCTGTGCGCACCAGCGTGCCGGTCGAGCTGATCAGCATGATTTCCTGGCCGGGCAGCACCTGCAGCGCCGCTACCGTGGTGCCGTTGCGGTCGGAGGTCTGCATGGCGATGACGCCCTGACCTCCGCGTCCATGCATGGGGAAGTCGTCGACCGGTGTGCGCTTGCCGTAGCCGGAGGCGGAGGCCGTGAGCACGCAGCCATTGCCCTCGTCTTGGCCGACCACGATGAGCGCGATGACTTCCTGGCCGTCCCCGAGCCTGATGCCGCGTACACCCGCGGCCTCGCGGCCCATGGGACGAACCTCGCCTTCACCGAAGCGGATGGCCTTACCGCCGCTCGAGACCAACATGATCTCGCGCTCCCCGTCCGTGATCGCAACGCCGACGAGCCTGTCGTCATCGTGCAGGTCCACGGCGATGATGCCGCTGGGCCGAGGCCGTGAGAACGCGGTGAGCGGCGTCTTCTTGACGGTGCCCTGGCTGGTCGCCATGAAGATGTAGTGTTGCTCGTCGTATTGCTTCACGGGCAACAGCGCGTTGATCTTCTCTCCCGGCTCCAGGGGCAGCAGGTTCACCATGGGCTTGCCGAGGGAGCTGCGCCCGGCCTGCGGCAGCTGGTAGACCTTGAGCCAGTATACCTTGCCGCGGCTCGAGAAGCAGAGCACGGTGTCGTGGGTGTGGGCGACGAAGAGCTTCTCGACGAAGTCCTCGTCCTTGACGGCGGTGGCCGCCTTGCCGCGGCCGCCGCGGCGCTGGGTCTGGTATTCCGAGAGCGGCTGGCACTTCGCGTAACCGGTATGCGAGAGCGTCACCACCACGTCCTGCGGCTCGATGAGATCCTCGGTGCTGAGGTCGAGGTGGTCGCGGTTGATCTCCGTGCGGCGGGCATCGCCATAGGCGTCACGGATCTCGATGAGCTCGCCGCGGATCACCTCGGTGAGGCGCTCCGGGCGCGCCAGGATATCGCCCAGGTCCGCCATGCGCAGCAGCAACTCCTGGTACTCGGCAATGATCTTGTCCTGCTCGAGCCCGGTGAGGCGGTGCAGCCGCATATCGAGAATGGCCTGCGCCTGCGCCTCCGACAGCCGGTACTCTCCATTGGCGAGGCCGACGCCCGCCGCGAGTCCACTGGGTCGTGTCGACACCGCGCCCGCGCGCTCGAGCAGCTCGGTCACGGCTCCCGGCGGCCAGCCGCGCGCCATGAGGGCGGCACGCGCCTCGGCGGGCGCGGACGCCGCCTTGATGAGCGCGATCACCGCATCGATGTTGGCAAGCGCCACCGCGAGGCCCTCGAGGATGTGGGCGCGCTCACGGGCCTTGGCCAGATCGAAAATCGTGCGGCGCGTGACCACTTCGCGCCGGTGGCGGATGAAGGCATCGAGCATGTCCTTCAATGCCATCAGCTTCGGCTGGCCGTCCTGCAGCGCCACCATGTTGATGCCGAACACCGTCTCCATCGGCGTCTGCGCATAGAGGTTGTTGAGGACGATCTCGGCCACTTCGCCGCGCTTCAACTCGATGACGATGCGCATGCCGTCCTTGTCCGACTCATCGCGCAGGCCGTCAGCGGCGATGCCGTCGAGCAGCTTCTCGCGCACGAGCTGCGCGATGCGCTCGATCAGGCGCGCCTTGTTGACCTGGAACGGCAGCTCCGTGACGATGATGGCCTGCCGCTCGCCCTTGCCGGCCTCCTCGATGTTGACCCGGGCGCGCACCGACAGCCGGCCGCGGCCGGTGCGGTAAGCCGTCGCGATCTCCAGGGCGCCGTTGATGATGCCGCCCGTCGGAAAATCGGGTCCCGGCACATGCTGCATCAGGGCGGCGAGCGTCAGCGCCGGATCGTCGAGGAGCGCGATGCACGCGTTGACGATCTCCGTGAGGTTGTGCGGCGGAATGTTGGTCGCCATGCCGACCGCGATGCCCGTCTGGCCGTTGACCAGTAGATTGGGAATCCGGGTCGGCAGGACCGAGGGCTCGATCTCCGACTCGTCATAGTTCGGCGTGAAATCGACCGTCTCCTTGTCGATGTCGGCGAGCAGCTCGCTCGCGAGGCGCGACATGCGCACCTCGGTGTAGCGCATGGCCGCCGGCATATCCCCATCCACGGAGCCGAAATTGCCCTGGCCGTCGACCAGCAGGTAGCGCATCGAGAACGGCTGCGCCATGCGCACGATGGTGTCGTACACTGCCGAATCGCCGTGCGGGTGGTACTTGCCGATCACGTCGCCCACCACGCGCGCGGACTTCTTGTACGCGTTGCCGAGCTCCCGCATGGCGAAGAGTACGCGCCGGTGCACGGGCTTCAGACCGTCGCGGACGTCAGGCAGGGCGCGCCCGACTATGACGCTCATGGCATAGTCGAGGTAGGACTGCCGCATCTCGTCTTCGAGGTTGACCGGCACTATTTCTCGGGCGATTTCGGACATGCGGGAATGTTAGCATATGGGGATGATGCGCACGTCCACGGAGCTGCCGCCCAATGCCGACCGCGGCGAGCTGTCGAAGTTCGACGCGCTGGCGCACCGCTTCTGGGACCCGCGCGGCGAGTTCCGGCCGCTGCATCTGCTGAATCCGGTGCGGCTGGGGTTCGTCGCGGAGCATGCGAGCCTCGCGGGCGCGCAAGCGCTCGATGTCGGCTGCGGCGGCGGCCTGCTGAGTGAGGCCCTGTCGCGCAAAGGCGCCACTGTCACCGGAATCGACCTCGCCCCCGGCATGGTTGAGGTGGCGCGGCTGCATGCGGCCGAGGAAGGCCTGGAAATAGACTACCGCGTCGCGGCGGCGGAGGAGCTTGCCGCGAGCCGCGCGCACGGCTTCGATGTCATCACCTGCATGGAGATGCTGGAGCACGTTCCGCGGCCGGAGCACATGCTCACGACGCTCGCCTCTCTCGTCCGCCCCAGCGGCGCGGTGTTCGTCTCGACGCTCAACCGCAATCTCAAGGCCTTCCTGCTGGCGATAGTCGGCGCCGAGTACGTGCTCAAGCTTTTGCCGCGCGGCACGCACGAATACGACCGCCTCATCCGGCCGTCGGAGCTGGCGCGCTGGGCGCGCAGTGCCGGTCTGGTGCCGCGGGCCATGGCCGGTATCGAGCTCAATCCCTACACCGAGAGCTGCCGTCTGACACGCGACCCTTCGGTCAACTATCTCGTGCACCTCGAGCGGGTGCAGGCGTAGCCGGCCCATGCTGCTTGTTCTGATTGCGGCAGCCTCGCTCATCGTCGGCGTGGCGCTCGGGTTCCTCCTCGGACAGCTGCGCGCCGTGAGGCGCGCCGAATCGCTGCGCGTCGAGCTCGAAGGCGCGCGCGTGCGCCTCGAGGCCGGGGCGCGTCAGGAAACCGAGCGCATCGCCTTCCTCGAGCAGTCGGAAGCGCGCCTGCGCGCCTCGTTCGACTCGCTCGCCGGAGAGACGCTGCGCGCCAACAGCGAGCTCTTCCTACGGATCGCGCGCGAGGCGCTCGGACGCGACCAGGCGCTGGCACAGGGCAATCTCAAGGAGCGTGAGACCGCGATCGCGCAGCTCGTCGAGCCGTTGCGGGCGGCACTCGAGCGCACGGACCAGCAGACGAATGCGCTCGAGCGCGAGAGGCGCGACGCTTACGCGGCGCTGCGCACGCAGATCGAGTCACTCGCCAGCGGCCAGAGTCAGCTGCAGCGCGAGACGCGCAATCTCGTCACCGCGCTGCGGCGCCCGGAGGTGCGCGGCCGCTGGGGCGAGCTGACGCTGCGGCGGCTCGTCGAGCTCGCCGGACTCAGCGAGCATTGCGATTTCACGGAGCAACTGCACCTTTTCGGCCAAGAGGGAGCGCTGCGTCCGGACCTGGTCGTGCACATGTCGGAATCTCGCGATCTGGTCGTCGATGTGAAGACGCCGCTCGATGCGTATCTCGAGGCGCTCGAAGCGGGCACCGATGAGGGACGGCAACTGGCCCTCAAGAAGCATGCTCAGCAGGTCGAAACCCGGGTGCGGCAGCTTGCATCCAAGTCCTACTGGGCGCAGTTCGAGCGCAGTCCGGAGTTCGCGGTGCTCTTCCTCCCGGGCGACCAGTTTCTGTCGGCGGCGCTCGCCGAGCGGCCGGAGCTGTACGACACAGCGCTCAAACACGGCATCATCATTGCCACTCCCTCGACGCTGATCGCGCTCCTCAAAACCGTCGCCTACGGCTGGCGTCAGTCGGCGGTGACCGAGAACGCGAAGCTGATCCGCGAGCTCGGTCAGGAGCTCTATCGCAGACTCGGGGCCTTCACCGGCCATCTCGAGAAACTCGGTGCGCGGCTCGGCGGTGCCGTCGACGCCTACAACGCGTCGGTGGGCTCGCTCGAGCGTCAGGTGTTGCCCCAGGCGCGGCGGTTCCCGGAACTCGGGGTCACGACCGATGCGGCGCTGCCGGAGCTCGGGGCCATCGAGCAGCCGGTGCGCCCTCTCGCTCCCGCCGAGCCGAGCGATGTCCGAGAAACCTGAGGCCGACACCCCGCGATTTCTTGCCTGGCTCTACTCGACGCCCGCCCAACAGCCGGTGCTCGCCGCGCTGTGCGCGATCGAGCGCGAGGTGGCCACGAGCCTGCGGCCGGGCCTCGATCATCAGGTGGCGCACACGCGGCTCGAGTGGTGGCGCGAGGAGTGTGCGCGCTGCGCCGCGGGCAGTCCCGCGCATCCGCTGACGCGCGAGCTTCGGGGCGATCTGCAACGGCTCGCGCCCGCGGCGCGGGTGGACTCCGTCCTGGCGGAGCTTTCGGGCCTGACCGATGCCGCCACCTGGGATCTGGCGCGCGCCACCTTCGAGCACCGCGCCGAGCTCACGGCCTACTGCCGCCGTTGGGCGGCCGCGATGGTCGCGCCTCTCGGGGCTCCCGAGGTCGACTGGACCGACTTTGGCGCGGCGCTCCGTGAGCTCGAGCTGCTCGGACATCTCGCCCGGGATGCCGGCGCCGGCAGGGTGCGCATTCCGCTCGATGAGCTCGAGCAGGCGGCGGTTGCGCCACAGGCCGTTGCGACACCGCCATGGCCGCGAGGATTGGTCGAGATCCTCCAGAGACGTCATCAGACTTTGCGGCGGCAGCTGGCGGCGGCCGTCGCGGGCCTCGCGCCTCCCATCCAACAGAGCGGCCGCGGAATCCTCGTCTGGGCCGCGCTCGCCTGGCAGGCATCGCATCGGGCTGAGCGCGCGTTGCCGCGCGCGGCCGGTGCATCAATCGCGAGTGCGGCCGCGGCGAACTGGCGCGCGTGGCGGGCGGCGCGCGCCGCCGCGGCGGGGTCGCTGCGGCTGGCTTGAGATGGGCGCTGCGGTGTCCTGGGATCCTGCCGACATGAGCGCCTGCAGCTCCTCGGGCGCAAGCTCGCGGTAGTGCCCGCGGGCGAGCGTGCGCTCCAACGCCAGGGTACCGAGCCGTGTGCGCAGCACGCGGCTGACGATTGCGCCCTGGCGCTCGAAGAGCTGGCGTACGTCCTTGCCGCTCGCGCCGCGCGCGATGATCGCATACCAGCGGTTGGCACCCTCCCCGCCCGCGCTCTCGCAGCCGAGCACGGCCAACTTCTCACCGCTGTCGAGCACGCCGCCGAGGACGCCTTCGATCTGTTGCTCGATCAGCTCCCCGCGAACTCTGACACTGAATTCGCTTGAGAGCGCGCGCACGGAGCGCTGCAGACGCGCAGCGAGCTCGCCATCACCGCATACCAGCTCGAGGCCGCCATCGATGCGAGGCATGGGGCTGACCATCATGAATCGCCGCCCGGCGCGCTTCGGCAGGCGGGCGAGAAGCGGCACGGCATCCGGCGCATCGGCAGGCGGGGCATCCAGGGTCTCACCCGGCGAGCGGTGATAGATGTAGGCGCGACCAGCCGACTGCGGCGCGCGCTGGCGGATCACACGGCCGTCGAGCCGTACCTCATCGTCGGGACTGACACGGACCCCGAGCGAGGCGGCCTGGCCGTTGACAGTGAGGCGCCCGGCCCTGATCCACTCTTCCGCCTCGCGGCGGGAGGCGAGTCCGGCGCGGGCGAGAACCTTCTGCAGCCGCTCGGGCTCGCCGCGCTGATGCTGCATGCGATTCAGTCGGCGTCGTCGCGGGGCGCGGCGACCAGCTCGCGGGAGTCGCCGCCTTCGGCCGACAGCCCGCCTCCCTCCTCGCCCTCGTCCTCATCGCTCGGCGGCTCGGCGGTGCTCGCCGGCAGCGCATCCGGCTCCGCGGACGCAGCCGCGGCCGCCTCGGGGTTCAATGCGAGCTGCAGGTTGAAATCGCCGACGGCCTTCAGCTCCGAGAGCGGCGGCAGCTCATCGAGGCTCCTCAAGCCGAAGTAATCGAGGAACTCCCGCGTCGTGCCGAGCAGCTCCGGGCGGCCGGGAACGTCGCGGTGACCGACGACCCGCACCCAGTTGCGCTCGAGGAGGGTCTTCACGATGTTGGGATTGACGGTGACGCCGCGCACCGCCTCGATCTCCCCGCGCGTGATCGGCTGGCGATAGGCTATGAGGGCGAGCGTCTCGAGGAGCGCCCGCGAGTAACGCGGCGGTCGCTCCGGCCAGAGGCGCGATACCTCTGCCGCAAGCTCGCGCCGCACCTGGATGCGTACGCCGCTCGCGGTCTCCTTGAGCTCGATGCCGCGCTCGCCGTACTCGGCAGCGAGCGCATCGATCGCGGCGCGCAGCTGCTCAGCCGATGGCCGCGCATTCTCGTCGAAGAGTTGGATCAGCTCCGCCGGTTGAACCGGTCGGCCCGCGGCGAGCAGCGCCGCCTCGATCACGTTGCGCAGATAGTGCTCGTTCATTGGCCTGTCGCGTCCTCCTCGCCCGCCTCCTCGTTGTCGCCGACCACCCGGAGCCTGCGCGCCGGGGTCGCGCCCCTGACGTGCAGCGGCGCGTACGGCTCCGCCTGCACGATGTCGATCAGCCCCTCGCGCACGAGCTCGAGGATCGCCATGAAGGTCACCGTCACCCCCATCCGACCCTCCTCCGGACGGAAGAGGCGCACGAACTCGACGAAGCTCGTACTCTCGAGCGCGGAGAGAATGTCGCCCATGCGCTCGCGCACGGAGAGCCGCTCGCGCTGGATGTGATGGTGCGCAAACATCTCGGCGCGCACCACGACCTCCTGGAAGGCGACCAGCATCTCCTGCAGCGTGATCTGCGGCAGCGTGCGGCTCACCTGCCTGTCCTTGAGCTCCGCCGAGGTCGCCCAGACGTCGCGCTCGAGCCGCGGCAGCGCATCGATGCCCTCGGCGGCGCGCTTGAAGCGCTCGTATTCCTGCAGGCGCCGGACGAGCTCGGCGCGCGGGTCCTCCTCGACGCCGTCGGCCGAGATCTTCGGCCGGGGCAGCAGCATCCGCGATTTGATCTCCGCGAGCGTCGCCGCCATCACCAGATACTCGCCCGCGAGCTCGAGCTGCAGGTCCTGCATCAGCTCGATGTAGCGCATGTACTGGCGCGTGATCTCCGCGAGCGGGATGTCGAGGATGTCGAGGTTCTGCCGCCGGATGAGATAGAGGAGCAGATCGAGCGGACCCTCAAACGCCTCGAGGAATACCTCGAGCGCCTGCGGCGGGATGTAGAGATCGCGCGGCAGCTCGGTCACCGGCTCGCCGTTCACGACGGCGAACGGCATCTCCACCTGCTGGGGACGCGGCTCGCTCAGATGAGGCTCCGGTCCCGGATTGGATACGACGATGGTCAATTCCGGCTTCATGCTTCAACCCGTCCGCAGGTGCATTGCGCGGCGCACTTCTTCCATGGTCTCGCGCGCGGCCTCGCGCGCCTTCTCCGCGCCCTCGGCGACTATATCGCGCAACAGCTCAGGATTCTCGATGTACTCCTGCGCGCGCCGGCGCATCTCGGTCACCTCGGCGACGATCTTGTCGATCACCGGCTGCTTGCAGTCGAGGCAGCCGATGCCGGCGGTGCGGCAGCCCTCGGCCGCCCACTTGCGGGTGGTGTCATCGGAATAGATCTTGTGCAGGTCCCACACCGGACACTTGTCGGGATCACCGGGATCGGTGCGGCGCACCCGCGCCGGATCGGTCTGCATGGCGCGCAGCTTCTTCGTCACCGACTCCGGCTCTTCGCGCAACTCGATGGTGTTGCGGTAGGATTTCGACATCTTGCGGCCGTCGATGCCGGGCACTTTCGGAGTCTGCGTGAGCAGCACCTGCGGCTCCGGCAGGATGGTGACGCCAGTGCCCTCGAGATATCCGAGCAGCCGCTCCCGGTCGGCCACGGTGATGCGGTTGTTGCTCTGCACCAGGGCGCGCGCGCGCTCGAGCGCCTCGCGCTCGCCTTGTTCCTGGTAGCGGCGGCGCAGCTGCCGGTAGAGCGTCGTGTTGCGCCCGCCCAGGCTCTTGACGGCGCGCTCCGCCTTCTCTTCGAAGTCCGGCTCCCGCCCGAAGACGTGGTTGAAGCGGCGTGCGGCCTCGCGTGTCAGCTCGACGTGCGCGACCTGGTCCTCGCCCACAGGCACGTAGGCCGCGCGATAGGCGAGGATGTCGGCGCTCTGCAACAGCGGATAGCCGAGAAAGCCGTAGGTGGCGAGATCCTTCTCCTTGAGCTGCTCCAGCTGGTCCTTGTAGGTCGGCACGCGCTCCAGCCAGCCGAGCGGGGTGATCATGGAGAGCAGCAGATGGAGCTCGGCGTGCTCCGGCACATGCGACTGGATGAAGAGCGTCGTGACGCCGGGATTCAAGCCCGCCGCCAGCCAGTCGATCAGCACCTCGCGCACGAATTCCGGCAGCCGCGAGGTGTCCTCGTAGCCGGTGGTCAGCATGTGCCAGTCGGCGACGAAGAAGAAGCACTCGTAGCGGTACTGCAGCTCTACCCAGTTGCGCAGCGCGCCGTGGTAGTTGCCGAGGTGCAGCCGCCCGGTCGGCCGCATGCCCGAGAGCACGCGCCCCCCCGCAGCCGCGCTCAGCGCCAGGTTGGAATCTATCGACACTTTCGCTCGGCCATCCTCAAATCGTCAGTATACCGTTTTGCCCGTGGGGTATCCCATGACGGGGCCGAGCGGACCCCGGCCCTCGCGCACCACCACCGGGGGCGTGACCGACAAGTCGACGACCGTGGTGGGCACGACGCCGCAATCGCCCCCATCGAGCACCGCATCGATGTCGTGCTCGAGGCGCGCGTGAATCTCGTGCCCCGATGTCAAAGGAAGATGAGCGGCCTCGTCGGGCAGGATGAGCGTCGTGCTCATGAGCGGCTCGCCGAGCTCGCGCAGCAGCATCAGCGGCACCTGATGGTCCGGGATGCGCACGCCGATGGTGCGGCGCTTCTCGTGCTGCAGGCGGCGCGGGGTCGCGCGCGAGGCTCTGAGAAGAAAGGTATAGGGCCCGGGCAGGCACGCCTTCAGCAGCCGGAACTGCCAGGTGTCGAGCAGCGCGAAGCGCCCGACCTCGGCCAGATCAGCGCAGACCAGCGTGAAATGATGGTGCCGATCCGCGCGGCGGATGCGGCGCACACGCTCGAGCGCATTCTTGTCGCCCAGGTGCCACCCCAGCGCGTAGCAGGAATCGGTCGGATAGGCAATGACACCCCCCTGCCGCACGATCTCCGCTGCCTGGCGGATGAGGCGCGCCTGGGGCGTGACCGGGTGGAGCTCGAAGTACTGGCTCAGGGAAGAGCACCGACGCTCATTTCGGCTATCATACGCGACCTTTTAGAGCGACCCAGGAAACCCTTACGCATCCCCCCACCGCCGGCGAGATTCGCGCCGCCCTCGAGCAGGCGCTCGCGCCTCAGTCCATCGAGGTAGTCGATGACAGCGCCCGCCATGCGGGTCACGCGGGCGCACGGGAGGGCGGTCACTACCGGGTGACGCTGGTGGCCTCTGCCTTCGCCGGTCGCGCGCAACTCGAGCGGCACCGTATGGTCTACTCGGCGGTCGCGCCGCTGATGGGCCGAGGTATCCACGCGCTCAGCATCTTCGCGCACGCGCCCAACGAGTAGCGGCGCCGCCCTGTTTTCGCACTTTATCGTCTCAACCCAACCGAGAGCCCCATGAAGCATCTTAGGATCCTCTGCCTGACCGCCGCCCTGGTGGCGCTGGCTGCCTGCCAGCAGTTCAAGTCCTCCTCCACCACCGCGAGCCAGAGCAGCCCCGCCACCTCCTCACCCACGGTCGCTTCCGTGGACGGCACGCCGATCAGCCGCGACCTCTATGAGTTCTACATCAAGGGAGTTACCGGCAAGACTTCTGGTGATCTCTCGCCGGAGCAGCGCTCCCAGGCACTCGACAACCTGGTCCGCGCGGAGCTCATCGCCCACGAGGCGGAGCAGGAAGGGCTCAACAAGCAGCCCGCCACGGCGCAGCTCATGAAGATGGAGCGCCTCAACATCCTGGAGCAGGCGCTGTCGCAGAAATTCCTCGCGGGCAAGCAACCGAGCGACGACGAGCTGAAGGCGGAATACGACGCCGAAGTCGCGAAGATGCCGACGACGGAGTACCACGCGCGGCACATCCTCGTAGCGACGCAGCCCTTCGCGGACAAGATCATCCAGCGCCTGAAGACCGGAGAGAAGTTCGAGGACCTCGCCAAGGCGGAGTCGATGGACTCCTCGAAGACGAACGGCGGCGACCTCGGCTGGTTCACGCTCGACCACATGGTGAAGCCGTTTGCCGATGCGGTGAGCGGCCTCAAGGTCGGGGCATACACGATGCAGCCGGTGCAGACGCAGTATGGCTGGCACGTCATCCAGTTGCTCGGCACGCGGCCGGTGACCCCGCCGCCCTTCGATCAGGTGAAGACGCGGCTGGTGCAGGTGGTGGAGGCGAAGCAGTTCCGTGCCTACACGGATGGCCTCCTCAAGCAGGCGAAGGTCGAGACCTACCTCGATCCGGCGACCGACAACCAGACGAGCGGCACCAGCGGCGCGCCGGCGGTTCCCAGCCCCACGAGCAGCCCTGCGGCCAGCCCCGCCAGCAGCCCTGCCCCGGCCGGCAACAGCGGCGGTTGATGATGGTGTGATTCGACGCCCTGGGACTCCGCGGAAGCGCAGTCTCAGGGCGTCTCCTTGACCAGCTCGAGGAAGGCGGCTTCGTCGAGCACTCGTACGCCCAGCTCCTGGGCTTTCTTGAGCTTGGAGCCGGCTTCCGGCCCGGCCACCACGAGATCCGTTTTTCCCGAGACGCTGCCGCTCACCGCGGCCCCGAGGCGCTCGGCAAGCGCCTTGGCTTCGTCGCGGGTCATCTGCTCCAGCCGGCCGGTGAAGACCACGGTTTTGCCCGCAATGGGTGACTCGGTCGCGGGGCGCTCGGCGTCGAGAACGCGCACCTCGCGGGCCAGGTGGTCGACCATGCCGGTGTTGTGAGACTCGGAGAAGTAGCAAGTCAGACTCTCGATGACGGCGTCGCCGATCTGGTCCATGGCATCGAGCTCCTGACGGGCATCGGCGTTGCCTTCGGCAAGATGGCGGCAGGCCTCGCGAAAGGCGCGATAGGTGCCGTAGCCGCGCGCGAGCGCGCGGGCTGTGGTCTCACCGACGTGCCGGATACCCAGCGAGTAGATGAAGCGCTCCAGCGAGATCGTCTGGCGTGCCTCGATTGCCGCGAAGAGATTGCGGACCGATACCTCGCCGAACCCCTCCTCTTCCTCCAGCCGGATCTGCTTGGGATTGCGTTTTTCCAGGGTGAAGATATCGGCCGGCTCCTTTACCCAGCCCTTCTCGAAGAAGAGGGTGATCTGCTTCTCGCCCAGGCCCTCGATGTCGAACGCGCGCCGGGAGACGAAGTGCCGCAGATGCTCGATGCGCTGGTGCGGGCAGGCGAGCTCGCCGGAGCAGCGGGCGACGGCACCTTCCTTGCCGGCGGCGGTCAGGTCGCGCACCACCCTGGTTGCGAGCGGACAGGGACAGGTCTTGGGAAACTGGAAGGCCTTCGTGTGTGAGGGCCTGCGCTCGAGCACCACGCCGAGCACCTGAGGGATCACATCGCCGGCACGCTGTACGGTGACGGTATCCCCGATCCGGACGTCGAGCTCGCGAATGTAGTCCTCATTGTGGAGGGTTGCGTTGGAGACGACGACTCCGCCCACGTTGACGGGAGCGAGCTTGGCAACGGGGGTGAGCGCGCCGGTCCTGCCGACCTGCAGCTCGATCGCATTCACCACCGTGATGGCTTTCTGGGCGGGGAACTTGTGCGCCAGCGCCCAGCGGGGATCGCGGCCCACGAAGCCGAGACGCCGCTGCCAGTCGAGGCGGTTCACTTTGTAGACGACGCCGTCGATGTCGTAGTCGAGTCGGGCGCGCTCGAGCTCGATGTCGTGATGGAAGGCGAGCAACTCCTCGAGGGAGTGGCGGAGCTTGCTCAGAGGGTTGGTGGGCAAGCCGCGCCGCTCGAGCCATTGCAGCATGCCCCATTGTGTGTCGGCGGGCATCTCGCTCATCTCGCCCCAGGCGTAGGCGAGAAAGCGCAGCGGCCGCGAGGCCGTGACCTCCGGATCGAGCTGGCGAAGCGAGCCGGCTGCGGAATTGCGCGGGTTGGCGAAGACGGTACGGCCGGCGGCAGCCTGTTCCTCGTTCAGCTTCAGGAAAGCGGAACGTGTCATGTAGACCTCGCCGCGGACCTCGCAAACATCGGGCCGTTCGCGACCTTTCATCTTTGGCGGAATGCCACTGACGCGGCGGACGTTGGCAGTGACGTCCTCCCCTTCCGTGCCGTCACCGCGGGTCGCTGCACGCACCAACACGCCGCGCTCGTAGCGTAGCGAGAGTGAAAGGCCATCGATCTTCGGCTCGGCGGTGAGATCGATCGGCTCGTCGGCACCGAGCTTGAGGAAACGCCGCACGCGATCGATGAAATCGCCAACGTCTTCCGCGGTGAAGCCGTTCGCGAGCGACAGCATCGGCACGGCATGGCGTACCTTGGAGAACCTGCCCGAGAGCGCGGTCCCGACGCGTTGGGTGGGCGAGTCAGGCGTGACCAGCTCTGGATGCGCGCTCTCGAGGGTGCGCAGCTCTCCCAGGAGGGCATCGTAATCAGCGTCGGAAATTGCCGGCTGGTCCTGCTCGTAGTAGAGCCGGTTGTGATGCGCTATCTGCGCGCGTAGCTCCGCCGCGCGCGCCGCTGCATCACGCGCCATGCGCGGCAGCCGGCGGCGGCGGGGCCGCTTGGGCTCTGAGACTCTCGCGGATAGCCTGTACGCGTAAGGCAGTCAGCGGGTTGCCGCGCTCATCCTGCAGCGCGCCCTCCATCCGCTCGTTGAGATTGCGTGCCGCCGTCAGTAGCTCCTCGAACGCGTGCTGCGGCGTCCTCGGGCCCGGCAGCACGATGAAGATGCTGAGGCCGCCGTAACGCTGCGTGTCCATGGTCTCGAGGTCGAAGGAGCCGGGGCGGTTGAGGGACGCGGCGCTCAACAGCGCGTGATTGGTCACGTCGGGCTTGTGGAAGATCGAGAACCTGCCGAGGAGGAAACCTTCGGCCGCCAGCGCCAGCCGCAGCGCCCGGCCGGCGAAGCGCTCCGCATGCGGTGCGACCAGCCGCAGCGCCAGAATGCGGCGTGACTCCTCGGGCGGCCAGTCGACGATCACCTCGACGGGTGGGGGGCCACTCTCGGGTAGAGTGGGCTCGACGACTCTGACGGCGCCGACTCCCTCGGCGCCCGCAATCTCGGGCTCGCCGGCCGGGCTCATCGGCGGCGGCGACGGCGTGGTGGGGGCAGCCTCTGTCGGCTCGATCGCCGCCATTGGCTGGATCGGCTCCGATTCCGGCTCTGGCTCTGGCTCTGGTCCCAGCTCCGGCTCCGGATCGATCAGCCGCGGCTCGGGCGGCAGGTCGTCCCACGCGGCCGCGAGCTCGAGGCGGTCGTCGGCATCGGCAAGCAGGACCGTCGGCAACTGCTCGAGCGGTCCCGGCGCGGACGGCTCGACAGGCTCGTCGTCATCGTTTTCGAAGTCGGGCTCGCGCGCTTCGGTGCCGTTGCTGAGAGTCATGTCCGACGACACGACATCGGAGAGGCCGTCCTCGCCTATCCACGGCTCCGCGCCGCCGGCCGGCTCCATGCTCGCGGTCCGCTGAGCATCGCCGTGCGAGAGGCTCGCCTCGCGCAGGCGGGGCGCGAAGGCCTGACGCGGCCGCCGCCGCTCCCACCAGGAGAGAGCGACGATGAACACCACTCCCAGGATGAGCAGCGTCCAGCGTAATTCGGACATTGGAGGCACGGGATTCTCAGACCGCCGCGAGCCTGACCGCCTCGTCGACGTCGACGGCCACGAGGCGTGACACCCCGGGCTCGTGCATGGTCACGCCGAGAAGCTGCGATGCAAGCTCCATGGTCGTCTTGTTGTGAGTGATGAAGATGAACTGCACGCGGCTGGACATGTCGCGCACGATATCGCAGAAGCGGCCGACGTTGTGCTCATCGAGCGGTGCGTCCACCTCATCGAGCAGACAGAATGGGGCGGGATTGAGATCGAAGATCGAGAACACGAGCGCCACCGCGGTGAGCGCTTTCTCGCCGCCCGAGAGCAGGTGGATGCTGCTGTTCTTCTTGCCGGGCGGGCGCGCCATGACGGCGATGCCCGCATTCAGCGGATCCTCGCCCACGAGCTCGAGATAGGCGTGGCCGCCGCCGAAGAGCCGCGGAAAGCGGTCCTTGAGGCCGGAGTTGATGCGCTCGAAGGTCTCCTCGAAGCGGCTGCGCGTCTCCTTCTCGATGCGCCCCATCGCCTCCTCCAGCGTGTCGAGCGCGGAGGTCAGGTCGTTGAACTGCCGGTCCAGGTACTCCTTGCGCTCGGTCTGCTCCTTGAGCTCGTCGATCGCCGCGAGATTGACCTGACCGAGCCTCTCGATACCGGCCCGGGTCTCGGTGAGCCTCTCCTCCCACGCCGGGATGGCCGCGTCGGCGGCCAGGCTCTGCTGCACTTCGGCGAGCTCGAAGCGAGTCTCCGCGAACTGCTCGGCGAGCCCCTCGCGCCGTACCCGGTTCTCCTGCGCCGCGAGCCGCGCAGCCTCCATGGCCTCCCGCGCCTCGCCGACCCGCCGCTCCGCGAGAACGCGCTGCTCATCGAGCGTGCGCAGAGTCGCGTCCGCCTCCTCCATGGCACGGCGCGCCTCGGCGAGCTCCGCCTCGACTTCGAGCCGCCGGGCGAGCGACTCGTTGAGCCGCGCCTCGAGCTCGAGGATCGGGGCATCGCCGCCGGCGAGCTCCGCTTCCAACGACTCGCGATGTTGCTCGAGCTGCGCACGCTGCTCGATCATGCGCCCGAGGCTGACTCTCACCGAGGCTTCGGTGGAGCGTCGCGACTCGATGCGGATGAGAAGATCGCGTGCGGCGACCTGCGCGGCCTGAGCCCGGGTGCGCGCGCCAGCGAGCGCCTCGCGGCGCACCTCCCGCTCACCCTCGAGATCCTCGCGCCGCAGATTCAGATCCGAGCCGACCGCGAGCCCCTGCTCGAGTGTCTCCCCGGCGCGGCCCAGGCCCTCCTGGGTGGCGGCAATCTCGCGCGCGTGCTCGGCGGTCTCCGCCTCGATGCGCTGGCGGCGCAGCGCCGTTTCCTTGGCGCGCGCGCGCGCGGCCTCGAGCTGACCGGTGATGTCGGCGTGCCGGCGGTGCGCGGCCTGAATGCCCGATTGCGCGGCATCGCGCTCGGCTTCCGCCTGGGCGAGACTGTCGCGCACGGCCGCGAGCGCGTCCTCCGCCTGGCCCACCTGCGCTTCGGCCGCCCTGACGGCGGCGCGCAAGCCTTTGAGGCGGTGCTCGCGCTCGATCACGCCGAGATGGTGATCCACACCGCGGCTGATGCGCAGCCAGTCCCGGCCCAGCCACTCGCCGCCGCGCGTGATGACGGACTGACCCGCCGCCAGCGTCGCTCGGCGCTGCAGCGCCTCCGTCAGGGATTCCGCCGTGAGGACGCCTGCAAGCTGCGCCAACACCGCCGCAGGCCCCGAGACCTTGGCCGCCAACGCGCCATCGCTTACCGGCGTGTCGCTCGCGCCGCCGTTTTCCACCAGCGCGACGCGCCCTCGCGTCAGCCTCTCGAGCGGCGTCGCGAGATCCTCGAGGCGCTCGATGCAGACCGCCTCCAGGTAATCACCCAGCGCCGTCTCGACCGCAAGCTCCCAGCCCGCCTCCACCTCGAGCCTCTGCGCGATGCGCGGCTGGCCCTTGAGTCCGACCTCCTCCAGCCACTCCGTGGCCTGCCCGGCGCTCGCCGTCAGCGCGGCTTGCTGCACGGCTTCGAGCGAGGTGCACTCGGCACGCGTGCGCTCGCGCTCGCCGCGCGCCGACTCGAGCGCTTCCTCCGCGGCCAGCTGTCCGGCGCGCGCGCTCTGCGCACGCTCGAGTGCGACGCGCAGCGCGTTCGCCAGCGACTCGCCTTCGGTGCGCGCTTGCGATTCCTGCGCGGTCAGCTCGGCGAGCAGCTCGCTCGACTCCTGCGCATCGAGCGCCTCGCGCTCCAGGGTGAGCCGCTCGACCTGCCCCTTGAGCCGCCGCAGTTGGTTGTCGAGCTGCTCGATGCGCGCCCGCTCCACCTGCGTGGTGCGGTCGGCCGCGCCGAGCGCCTGGTTCAACTGCTCCCAACGCTCCTGCCAGCCGGCGAGCTCCCGCTCGGCCGTCTCCAGCGCCTGCGCGGCGGCGGTCTCCGCGGCCTGCGCGCGCTCGAGCTCCGGTGTCGAGCGCGCGATCTCCTCGGCGAGCCCGGCGAGCTGGCGCTCGTCGCGCTCGACGTGCGCGCCGAGCTCCGCCAGCGTCGCGCGTGTCTTGCCGAGGTCGGCGCGCTGGCGCTCGCGCAGCTCGCGGGTGTGTTGGATCGTCTGCTCGAGGCGGGAGATCTCGGCTCCGACCTCGTAGTAGCGGCCCTGAACCGTGGAGACGCGCTCGCTCGCCGCGCCGTGATGGGTCCGCTGGCTTTCGATCGAGGCCTCGGCGGCGCGCTGGTCCGCGAGCGCCGCCTGCATCTCGATCTCGCGGGCGCGGGTTGCGCTGTCGTGCACCTGGGCGCCGCTGTCGAGCTCCCGCAGGCGCAGCGCGAGCAGCTCCGCCGTGAGGCGCCGCTCCTCCTCCTTCAGGGACTGATAGCGGCGTGCCGTCGCGGCCTGGCGCTGCAGATGGCGGATCTGCTTCTCGATCTCATCGCGCACGTCCTGCAGGCGCTCGAGATTCTCGCGCGTCTCGGCGATGCGGCTCTCGGTCTCCTTGCGGCGCTCCTTGTAGCGGGAGATGCCGGCGGCCTCCTCGACGAAGGCGCGCATGTCCTCGGCCTTCGCCTCGATGACGCGCGAGATCGT
>DATAXF010000148.1:0-16562 GCA_036273095.1 Steroidobacteraceae bacterium
CACCCTGCGGCAGGCGATGCCGGCCTCCGTCAGCACGTGCGCGGTCCCCTCCGTCGCTACCACCTCGAAACCGCGCGCGATGAGACGCCGCGCGAGGTCCACGGCGCCGGGCTTGTCCCGGTCGCGCACGCTGATGAAGCACACGCCCTTTCGCGGCAGCGTCACACCCGAAGCGGTTTGCGCTTTCGCGTACGCCTCGCCGAAAGTCCGGCCCGTTCCCATCACCTCGCCGGTGGATTTCATTTCCGGGCCGAGGATCGGGTCGGACTCGGGGAACTTGGCGAACGGAAACACCGCTTCCTTCACCGAATAATACGGCGGTTCGCGACCCGCGGTCACGCCCTGATCGCGCAGCTTCCGGCCCGTCATGACCCGCGCCGCGATCTTCGCGAGCGGCAGGCCTGTTGCCTTGGAGACGAAGGGCACGGTGCGCGAGGCACGCGGGTTGACCTCGAGCACGTAAATGACGCCGTTCTGAATGGCGTACTGGATGTTCATCAGACCCACGACCGAGAGCGCCTTGGCCAGCCGGCGCGTCTGCTCGCGCAGGCTTTCCTGGGTTTCCGCGCTCAGGCTGTTCGGCGGCAGGCAGCAGCCCGAGTCGCCCGAGTGCACTCCCGCCTGCTCGACGTGCTCCATGATGCCGCCGATCAGCACCTCCTCGCCATCGCACGCGGCATCGACGTCGACCTCGATCGCCACATCGAGAAAGCGATCGAGCAGCACCGGGCTGTCGTTGGAGACCTGCACCGCATGACCCATGTAGGTGCGCAGATCCTCCTCGTTGAAGACGATCTCCATCGCGCGGCCGCCGAGCACGTAGGAGGGCCGCACCACCAGCGGAAAGCCGACTTCGCGCGCGAGCACGACGGCCTGGTCCTCCGTGCGGGCGGTCGCGTTGGCGGGCTGTTTCAGGCCGAGCTTGCGTACCAGAGCCTGGAAGCGCTCCCGGTCCTCGGCGACGTCGATCGAGTCAGGCGAGGTGCCGATGATCGGCGCGCCCGCCTCCTCCAGCGCGCGCGAGAGCTTGAGCGGTGTCTGGCCGCCGAACTGCACGATGACTCCCTCCGGCTTCTCCTTCGCGAGGATCTCCAGCACGTCCTCGAGCGTCAGCGGCTCGAAGTAGAGCCGGTCGGAGGTATCGTAATCGGTCGACACCGTCTCCGGGTTGCAGTTGACCATGATGGTCTCGAAGCCGTCCTCGCGCAGACTCAACGCCGCGTGCACGCAGCAGTAATCGAACTCGATTCCCTGGCCGATGCGGTTGGGTCCGCCGCCGAGGATCATGATCTTGCGACGGCTGGTGGGCTGCGCCTCGCACTCCTCCTCGTAGGTCGAGTAGAGATACGCGGTCGCGGTCGCGAACTCCGCGGCACAGGTGTCGACGCGCTTGTAGACGGGCCTCACGCCCAGGTCATGGCGCTTGGCGCGTACCGCCTTCTCGGGCAGGTCGAGCAGCCTGCCGAGCCGGCTGTCGGAGAAGCCTTTGCGCTTCAGGACCCGCAGCCGCTCCGCGGTGAGATCGCCGAATCCCTCGGCCGCGATCCGCTTCTCCTCCGCTATCAGATCCTCGATCTGCGCCAGGAACCACGGGTCGATGTGCGTGAGCTCCGCGATGCGCTCGAAGGACCAGCCGGCACGGAATGCGTCGGCGACGTACAGCAGCCTGTTGGCTCCCGGCGCGCGCAGCTCGTAGGCGAGCTTCGTCTGGCCGTCCTCATCGAGCGGCAGCTTCACGATGGGCGAGAGGCCATCGAGTCCGGTCTCGAGACCGCGCAACGCCTTCTGCAGCGACTCCTGGAAGGTGCGGCCGATGGCCATCACCTCGCCCACCGACTTCATCTGGGTCGTCAGGCGGTCGTTGGCGGCCGGAAACTTCTCGAACGTGAAGCGCGGGATCTTGGTCACCACGTAGTCGATCGAGGGCTCGAAGGATGCCGGCGTGGCGCCGCCGGTGATGTCGTTCTTCAACTCATCGAGCGTGTAGCCGACGGCGAGCTTGGCGGCGATCTTGGCGATCGGGAAGCCCGTCGCTTTGGAAGCGAGCGCCGAGGAGCGTGACACTCGCGGATTCATCTCGATCACGAGCAGGCGCCCGTCGTCCGGGTTGACCGCGAACTGCACGTTGGAGCCGCCGGTATCGACGCCGATCTTGCGCAGCACCGCAATCGAGGCGTCGCGCATGCGCTGATACTCCTTGTCCGTCAGAGTCAACGCCGGCGCCACTGTGATGGAGTCGCCGGTGTGCACTCCCATCGGATCGAAGTTCTCGATCGAGCAGACGATGATGCAGTTGTCCTTGTGATCGCGCACCACCTCCATCTCGAACTCTTTCCAACCGATCACCGACTCCTCGAGGAGCACTTCGGAGGTCGGCGAGGCGTCGAGCCCGCGCGCCGCGATATCCTCGAGCTCCTCGCGGTTGTAGGCAATGCCGCCGCCACTGCCGCCCATGGTGAACGACGGCCTGATCACGATCGGGTAGCCGATTTCCGCCGCGACGCTCAATGCCTCATCGAGGCTGCGCGCCATCTGCGAGTGCGGTGTCTCGAGACCGATCTCGCGCATTGCGTCGCGGAATAGCTCGCGATCCTCGGCCATGTCGATCGCGGCCCGCGAGGCGGCGATGAGCTCGACACCGTGCTTCTCCAGCACGCCTTCGCGGACCAGATCGAGCGCGGTGTTGAGCGCTGTCTGTCCGCCCATTGTCGGCAGCAGAGCGTCGGGGCGCTCCTTCTCGATGATGCGCGCCACCGTGCGCCAGTTGACCGGCTCGATGTAGATCGCATCCGCCATCCCGGGATCGGTCATGATGGTGGCGGGATTGGAGTTGACCAGGATGACCCGGTAGCCCTCCTCCTTCAGCGCCTTGCAGGCCTGCGCGCCGGAATAATCGAACTCGCACGCTTGGCCGATTACGATCGGGCCGGCGCCGATGATCAGGATGCTCTGGATGTCCGTCCGCTTCGGCATGTCAGCGGCTTCCCGCCTGACGGCGCGCCTGCTCCTCCGCCTGGCGCAGCTGGGTCTGGAGGCGCCGCAGCATCAGATGATTGAAGCGCTCGAAGAGCGGCTTCAGGTCGTGCGGGCCCGGGCTCGCCTCGGGGTGACCCTGAAAGCCGAATGCCGGCCGGTCCTTGAAAACGAGGCCCTGCAGCGAGCCGTCGAAGAGCGAGCGGTGCGTCGGCCGCACGTTGGGGGGCAACGTCGCTTCATCGACCGCGAAGCCGTGATTCTGGCTGGTGATGAACACCCGTCCGGAATCCAGGTCCTGCACCGGATGGTTGGCGCCATGGTGGCCGAACTTCATCTTCATGGTGCTCGCGCCGCAGGCGAGCCCGAGAATCTGGTGACCGAGGCAGATGCCGAACACCGGAATGTCGGTCTCGAGAAACTTGCGGGTCGCGCTGATGGCGTAGTCGCACGGCTCGGGGTCGCCGGGGCCGTTGGAGAGGAAGACGCCGTCGGGCGCGAGCGCCAGCGCCTCTTCGGCGCTGGTCTGCGCCGGCACGATGGTGATGCGACAGCCGAAGTCCGCCAACAGGCGCAGGATGTTGCGCTTGATGCCGAAGTCATAGGCCACAACGTGCAGCCGCTGATGTGAGCGGATGGGCGGGCGCGAGCCCTCCTGCCAGACGCTGCCCTCGTTCCACTGCAGGCTGCGCTTGGTGCTGACGACCTTGGCGAGATCCATGCCTTTCAGGCCGGGGAACTTGCGTGCGGCCTTTACGGCCGCCGCGGTGTCCACCTGCTCACCCGTCATGATGCAGCCGGACTGGGCGCCGGTCTCACGCAGGATGCGTGTCAGGCGGCGGGTATCGAGACCCGCGATGGCGACGACGCGGCCGCGCTCCAGGAACTCGCTCAGCGACTCGTTGGCGCGCCAGCTGCTCGCCCGCGGCGGCAGATCGCGGATGACGAGTCCGGCGGCGTAGATCTGCGCGGACTCGAGGTCCTCCGGCGTGGTGCCGGTATTGCCGATGTGCGGACAGGTGAGTGTGACGATCTGGCGGGCATAGGACGGGTCGGTGAGGATTTCCTGATAGCCCGTCATCGCGGTGTTGAAAACGACTTCGCCCGTGGTGTTGCCCCTGGCACCAATCGACTGGCCGCGGAAGATGGTGCCATCCGCAAGCGCCAGTACAGCGGGTTGACTCACTTCAAAAGGACCTCGCTACTTAACTCCAACCGCGCGCCGCCCATATACAAAGCGGGAGGAGTTCTCACGAACATCCTCCCGCCCTGCATGGACTAATCCGCACTCGGATTCGGCGAAATTTTACGGTCCGGGCGCCTGGGTGTCCATGGAAAATTCCTCCGCCGCGCCGCCCGCAAAACGCCGCAGACAATCACCTAAGTGCATGATCTGAATCGATAATATCGCCCATACCATAGCGACCCGGAGGCCGACCCCGCAGCCAGAGTGCCGCCTGCAGCGCCCCGCGCGCGAAGATCGCCCGGTCGCCTGCCCGGTGGCTCAGGCGCAGCTCCTCCCCGGGACCCGCGAAGAGCACCGTGTGCTCCCCGACGATGTCGCCGCCGCGGACGACGGCGAACCCGATCTCCCCCTGCGGCCGCGGCCCGACCCGGCTGGCGGAGCCCCCCGGGAGCGCTTGCGCGACTGCCGGCCCCCGCGCCCCGCCCGCCGCCTGGGCAAGTGCGAGAGCGGTCCCCGACGGGGCATCCCGCTTCATCCGGTGGTGGGCCTCGATGATCTCGATGTCGAATTCGGCAGGTAGCGCGCGAGCCGCACGGCGTACGAGATCCGTGAGCAGCGCGACGCCGAGACTGGTGTTGGGCGCTATGAGGAGTGGGATCTCCCGTGCGGCGGCGTCGAGCTCGGACTCCGTCACCTCTGCCGCGAAGCCGGTGGTTCCGATGAGCAGCGGCTTGCGCGCCGCGCGGCAGGCGGCGATGTTGGCGCGAGTCGCCTGCGGCTGGGAGAAATCCACCGCGACATCGGCCGCGCCCAGCGCCGCGGCCAGATCGCTCGTGACATCCACACCGAGGCGCTGCATGCCTGCGAGCACGCCGGCATCGCCACCGAGACTGGGGCTGGCGGCGGAAGCAACCGCGGCGGTGATGCGCACTGCGGGCAGGTCGCTTGCGGCACGCACCAGCGCGTGGCCCATGCGTCCGCTGGCACCGATGATGACGACCCGTGCCGCCGCCACTGATTCAACTCTCACGCGCCCGAGAAGAAGCGCTTGACGCCATCGAAGAATCCCTTCTCACGCGGCGCGTGACGGTGCCGGTCCTTCTGCAGCGACTCCTCGAGCTGGCGGATCAGGTCGCGTTGCTCCGCGGACAGATGCACCGGCGTCTCCACCACGACGCGACAGAAAAGATCGCCCCGCGAACTGCCGCGCACCGGCTTCACGCCCTTGTCCCGCAAGCGAAACACACGTCCCGACTGGCTTTCGGCGGGGATCTTGATGGTCACGTCACCGTCGAGTGTCGGCACTTCCACGGCACCGCCGAGCGCCGCGGTGCCAAAGCTGATCGGAACCTCACAGCTCAGGTGCTCTCCGTCGCGCTCGAAGATTGCGTGCTCGCGCACGTGAACTTCGACATAGAGATCTCCTGGCGGGCCGCCATTGCGCCCTGCCTCCCCTTCGCCCGTGAGACGGATGCGGTCGCCGGTATCGACGCCCGCCGGAACTTTCACTGACAGTTGGCGGCTGCGGCGCACACGGCCCTGACCGAGGCAGGTGTCGCACGGATTCTTGATGATGGCGCCTGTGCCGCGACACCGCGGGCAGGTCTGCTGCAGCTGGAAAAAGCCCTGGGAGATGCGCACCTGCCCGGAGCCGCCACAGGTGTCGCAAGCCGCGGGCGCGCTGCCCTTGGCCGCGCCGCTCCCATGACAGATCTCGCACTCGGACAGCTTCGGCACCTCGATTTCCAGCGAGTGGCCGAACACGGCCTGCGACAGCTCGAGCTCGATCTCATAGCGCAGGTCGGCGCCGCGAAAAACCTGCGCGCGGCCGCCGCGGCGCGCCGTTCCGAAGATGTCGCCGAACACATCGCCGAAGATGTCACTGAAAGCATCGCCGGGACCGAAGCCCCCACGCCCGCGAGCCGCCGCGGCGGCGGCCTCCAGCCCGGCATGGCCGTACTGATCGTACGCCGCGCGCTTCTGCGAGTCGGTGAGCACCTCGCAGGCCTCCTTCGCCTCCTTGAAGCGCTCCTCGGCGTCCTTGTCGTTGGGATTCCGGTCGGGGTGAAACTTCATCGCGAGGCGGCGATAGGCCTTCTTGATCTCCGCCTCGGTGGCCGTCCTGGGTACGTCGAGTACCTTGTAGTAATCAGCTTTTGACATGAGTTGATTGGCTGCGAGCCACCCTCGGGGCTCGCAGCCAGTCTACCAAGAACCTCTACCTCACGAGGCTTTGCGGTCCTTGTCCTTCACTTCCTCGAACTCGGCATCGACCACATCGTCGCGCCCGCTCTGTCCGGCGCTACCGCCTGACGACCCGGAGGGGCCCTGCCCACCGCCGGCGGCGCCCGCATCGGGGCCCGCCTGCTCGCCCGCGTAGGCGTGCTGCGCGATTCCGGCGGAAGCCTGCGCGAGAGCCTCGGTCTTCTTCTCGATGACATTGCGGTCATCGCTCTTGAGCGCGGTGCGCAGATCCGAGATCGCGGATTCGGCCTTGGCGCGCTCGGCCGCATCGACCTTGTCGCCGAGGTCCTTCAGGCTCTTCTCGACGGCGTGGATCATGCCGTCTGCCTTGTTCCGGGTATCCACCAGCTCGCGGAAGCGCTTGTCCTCGGCGGCATGCGCCTCGGCATCACGCACCATCCGCTTGATCTCGTCCTCGGTGAGCCCGCTGGAGGCCTTGATCACGATCTTCTGCTCGCGCCCGGTCGCCTTGTCCTTGGCGGACACGTTGAGAATGCCGTTGGCGTCGATGTCGAAGGACACTTCGATCTGCGGCATGCCGCGCGGAGCGGGCGGGATCTCGCTCAGGTCGAACTTGCCGAGCGACTTGTTGTCGGCCGCGCGATCGCGCTCGCCCTGCAGGACGTGAATGGTCACAGCCGTCTGGCTGTCGTCGGCCGTGGAGAACACCTGCGACGCCTTGGTCGGAATCGTGGTGTTCTTCTCGATGAGCTTGGTCATCACGCCGCCGAGCGTCTCGATGCCGAGAGACAGCGGCGTCACGTCGAGCAGCAGAACGTCCTTGACCTCTCCCGAGAGCACGCCGCCCTGGATGGCCGCGCCGACGGCAACCGCCTCGTCAGGATTGACGTCCTTGCGCGGCTCATTTCCGAAGAAGTCCTTCACATGCTTCTGCACCATGGGCATGCGCGTCTGACCGCCGACCAGGATGACTTCCGCGATGTCGCTTGCGGAAACACCGGCATCCTTGAGCGCGGTGCGGCAGGGGGCGATGGTCTTCTGCACCAGGTCTTCGACCAGTGACTCGAGCTTCGCCCGGGTCAGCTTGATGTTGAGGTGCTTGGGGCCCGAGGCATCCGCCGTGATGTACGGCAGGTTGATGTCGGTCTGCTGGGTGGAGGAGAGCTCGATCTTGCCCTTCTCGGCCGCCTCCTTCAGGCGCTGCATGGCAAGCGGGTCGCGGCGCACGTCGACGCCCGACTCCTTCAGGAACTCGTCGGCCAGGAAATTGATGATCCGCAGATCGAAGTCCTCGCCGCCGAGGAAGGTGTCACCATTGGTCGAGAGCACCTCGAACTGGCGCTCGCCGTCGACCTCAGCGATCTCGATGATCGAGATGTCGAACGTGCCACCGCCCAGGTCATAGACGGCGATCTTGCGGTCACTGCCCTGCTTGTCGAGGCCGTAGGCGAGTGCGGCCGCGGTCGGCTCGTTGATGATGCGCTTGACCTCGAGGCCGGCGATGCGCCCGGCATCCTTCGTGGCCTGACGCTGCGAATCGTTGAAGTAGGCGGGCACGGTGATCACGGCCTCGGTCACCGGCTCTCCGAGGTAGTCCTCCGCCGTCTTCTTCATCTTCATGAGGATGCGCGCCGAGATCTCCTGCGGCGCCATCTTCTTGCCCTGCACGTCCACCCACGCGTCGCCGTTGTCAGCGCGCGCGATCTTGTAGGGCACCATCTTCACGTCACGCTGGACCACCTCATCCTCGAACTTGCGTCCGATGAGGCGCTTGATGGCGAACAGGGTGTTCTGCGGATTGGTGACCGCCTGACGCTTGGCAGGCTGACCGACCAGCACTTCGTTGTCCTTGGTGAAGGCAACGATCGATGGGGTGGTGCGATCGCCCTCGCTGTTCTCGATCACGCGAGGCTTGCCGCCCTCCATGATGGCCACGCACGAATTGGTCGTGCCGAGGTCGATGCCGATTACCTTTGCCATGTGTCTACTCCGCCGGAATCTCTTTCTAAAGGGGGACGATATTGATGCACTTTCTGGGTGTTCGTGGCGCCGATTCAAGGCCGGACCACGCTTTTTGAGGCCTCCGCCTAAGTCCTGGCCACGATCACCCGTGCCGGGCGGATGACCCGGCCGTTCAGCTCGTAGCCGGTCTGCACCACCTGCAGCACCGTGCCGGGCTTCGCGGTAGCCGATTCCTGCGCCATCATCGCCTCGTGCCGCTGCGGATCGAAGGCCTCTCCCACCGGATCGATGGGGACGACCCCGAGCCGCTCCAGAGCCTTGGCAAGGAGCTGGAGCGTGGCCTGCTGGCCCTGTTTCAGGCTGCGGGCATCGGCCTTAGCCTGGTCGGCGTTCTGCACGGCGATCTCCAGGCTGTCGCGCACGGGCAGAAGCTCCGCGGCGAACTTCTCCAGGCCATAGCGATTGGCTGCCTCGATGTCGCGCTGCGCGCGCTTACGTACGTTGTCGAGCTCCGCCACCGCGCGCAGATATTGCTCCCAGTTGCCGCGCGCACGCTCCTCGGACTCCGCGAGGGCCTGCTGCAGATGCCCTACCTCGGCAAGCGGCGAGGCCGACTGCGGCGCCCCGGACTCTTCCGTCTCGGGACGCGCCCGGCCGCCGTTTTCCTCCGTACCCATCAAAGAACCTCCCGTGCGAAAGCAACTGAGTAAGCGGCCCAGGGCCGCTCCCTGGGCCGCGGGACCAAAAAGGCCACCGGGCTGGCCGCGCAAAGCGGCAGGATGCCGACTTTGCGCCAATAAACAAGTCAATAACGCTTATCGGCGGGAATTCAAGGCGGCGCCAAGAAGCTTGGCGGTCATGTCGACGATCGGGATCACCCGCTCGTACGCCATGCGCGTCGGCCCGATGACTCCGAGCACGCCGACCACCGAGTCCGGCGAGCCGTACTGGGCCGTGACCACGCTGCAGTCGTCGAGGATCTGATATCCGGACTCGTGGCCGATGAAGATCCGCACACCCTCGGCCCGCAGGCTGTGGTCGAGCAGATGCAGGAAGTCGCGCTTCTCGTTGAACGCTTCGAACAGACGCCTCAGCTTCTCGACGCTCGAGAGCTCCCCCACCCCCATGAGATTGGTCTCGCCCTTGATGACGTACTCGAGCTGGTCATCGTCGTCAGCGCCGGCCTCGAATACGTGCTGCGCCATCGAGATGGCATCGAGCATCACCTGATTCATGTGGGCGCGGGTCTCGCTCAGCTGGCGCAGGATCTCCTGGCGTACCTGCGCCAGCGAGCGGCCGCGGAACTGCTCGTTGAGGAAGTTGGAGGCGCGCTTGAGCTCATCGGGCGAGAAGTAGCGCTCGAGCTGGACGATGCGGTTCTGCACCTCGCGCTCGCCGTAAACCAGCACGACGAGGATGCGGTTCTCGGACATGCCGACGAACTCGATCTGCGTGATGGACGCCTCCGCGGCGCGCGGCAGCGTCACGACCCCGGCGAGGCGCGTCACGCTGGAAAGCAGCTGCGACACGGTGGCGATGAGATCCTTCGAGCTCTCGCGCGGCGCCTCGAGCTGGCGCCCTCCGAGCTGACGGCGGATCTCGGCTGCGGCGACCTCTTCGACCGGCTGCACCTGCAACAGGGTGTCGACGAAGAACCGGTAGCCCTTGTCCGTGGGGATGCGCCCGGCGGAGGTGTGCGGCGATGCGACGAAACCCAGCTCCTCGAGATCTGCCATCACGTTGCGGATGGTCGCCGAGGAAAGCTGCAGGCCCGACTCCCGCGAAAGAGAGCGGGAGCCGACGGGCTGGCCGTCACGGATATAGCTTTCGATGAGCGCCCGCAGCAGGTGTTGCGCCCGCTCGTTGAGCTGCTCTTCGCGGCCTTCTACTGTCATAGCTTCGAACCCTACACCTCAAACTATAGACGGCCGAGGCGACCGTCAAGCAAGCCCCCTGCCGTCCTGCTACGATCCTGCCGATGGCCCTCCCCGTCCGCACGTGCGCGCTGGTCGGCAGATTCATGGACTCGCGCGTCGCGGAGTCCGCGCAGGCCCTGCTGGCGCATCTGGCGACCCGGCAGGTTACAGTGCTCGTCAGCGACACGGCGGCCATTATCCATTCCACGGCTCCCGGTATGGCGGATGCCGTGGCAGGCGCCGGATCCGGGCTGTTGCGTGTGGCGGAGGCGGAGCTCGCCCGCCGCGCCGATCTCATGATCGCAATCGGCGGCGACGGCACCCTGCTCTACGCGGCGGGCCTGGTCGCTCGCCACGGCGTACCCCTTCTCGGCATCAATCGCGGGCGGCTTGGTTTCCTGACGGACGTGATGCCCGAGGACATGCTCGGCTGCGTAGATGCCGCGCTCGAGGGCCGGCTCAAAGCCGACGAGCGTCCGCTGCTCTCGGCCTGTCTGCGCCAGTCGGGCGGCGAGGTTTCGGAAGCGCTCGCGCTCAACGACGTGGTGCTGCAGAAGATGGCGACCGGGCGGATGCTGGACTTCGAGACCCGGGTGGGCGGGAGATATGTCAACACTCACGCCGGCGACGGTATCGTCGTCGCCAGCGCAACCGGCTCGACCGCCTACGCGCTCTCCTGCGGCGGTCCGATCATCGAGCCGCACCTCGATGCGCTCGTCATCGCGCCGATCTGCCCTCATACCCTCTCGGATCGTCCGATCGTGGTATCCGCGCGCGAGCTGATCGAGATCGAGCTCCTGCAGCGGCCCGACACCCGCGCGCAGGTGACCTGTGACGGCACGATTCTCGGCCAGATCGTGCCCGGAGACCGGCTGGAAGTGAAGCCCGCGGGCGAGCGGATCACGCTGCTGCACCCCGGCGATCACGACTATTACCGCCTGCTGCGCTCGAAGCTCCACTGGGGCCGCGGTAACGCCGAGCGCTGAGCCGCCATGCTGATCCGACTGCAGATACGCGATTTCGCCATCATCGAGGCCATCGAGCTCGAGCTCTACCCCGGACTCACGGTGCTGACTGGCGAGACCGGCGCGGGTAAATCGATCCTGGTCGATGCGTTGCAGCTGCTGGCCGGCGGCCGGGGGGGACCGGAGATGATCCGCCACGGTGCCGAGCGGGCCGAGATCGTCGCGACGTTCGATCTGCGCAAGGCGCCGCCGGGACTCATGCGCTGGCTGGAGGAGCAGTCGATCGCCAGCGGGGATGAGCTCATGGTGCGCCGGGTTCTGTCGGCGGACGGCCGTTCCCGGGCATACGTCAACGGTCAGTCCGTTCCGGTCCTGCTGCTGCGGGACGCCGGCAGCATTCTCATCGACATCCACGGGCAGCACGAATTCCAGTCGCTCACGCGCGCCGCCGCGCAGCGGGAGCTGCTCGATGACTACGGGCGGCTCGAGCCCCTGGCAGGCCAGGTTGGAATCGCCTATCGCGTCTGGCGCGAGATGCTCGAGCGCACCCTGGAGCTCGAAAGCCGTGCGCGCGATCGTGAAGCGAAGCTCGATCTGCTCAAGTATCAGGTAGGTGAGCTGCGGGCGCTCGCGCTGGAGGAAGGTGAGGTCCCCCGGCTCACGGACGAGCGCTCGCGGCTCATGAACCGTGGACGTCTGGCCGAGGCCGCGCAGACTGCACTTGCGGCGCTATATCAGGCAGAGGAAAACAACGCGCATGTCAGCGTCAGCCGCGCGCTTCAGTCGCTGCGCGCGGGCGCGGCGCTCGACCCGAAACTCGCCCCAGTCGTGGCCCTCTCGGAAGAGGCGGCAGTGCAGATCCGCGAGGCAGCGCGAGAGCTCGAGCGCTATGGCGAGAGCCTGGATCTCGATACCCAGCGGCAACAGGAAGTCGAAAGGCGTCTGGCGGCCATCGAAGAGCTGGCGCGCAAACAGCGCGTGGCGCCTTCCGAGCTGCTGCCGCGCGCCGCACAGCTCGCCGCGGAGCTCGAGGGGCTCGAGCGGGCGGAAGTCGATCTGGCGGTGCTCCGTAAAGAGCTGTCCACGGCCCTGGATCGCTACCGCGAACAGGCGCAGAAGCTCTCCGCGAAGAGGACGGCCGCCGCGACCTCGCTCGCCAAGGACATCACCAAGCGCATGCAAACGCTCGGCATGACGGGTGGTCGCCTTGAAGTCGACGTAGCGCAGAGCCGGACGGCGGAACCGGCACAACACGGGATCGACGACGTCGAGCTGCGCGTCAGCACCAACCCGGGGCAGCCTCCACGGTCTCTCGCCAAGATTGCCTCGGGCGGCGAGCTGTCGCGCCTGTCGCTCGCAGTGCAGGTCGCCGCCAGCGCTCAGGAGACGCGCAGCATGGTGTTCGACGAGGTCGATTCCGGTATCGGCGGCGCGGTGGCTGAGATCGTCGGGCGCGAGCTGCGGGCCCTGGGCGAGCGCGGTCAGGTGTTGTGCGTGACGCACCTGCCGCAGGTCGCCTCGCAGGGCCATCATCATCTGCGTGTCACGAAGCTGACGGACGGCAAGACCACCCGCACGTCCCTGACGACGCTCTCCGGCGAGGATCGGATAGAAGAGCTGGCCCGCATGCTCGGCGGGGTGGATGTCACCTCGAAAGCGCGCGAGCACGCGCGCGAGATGCTTCAGGTGGCGGGCAAGCGCTTGGGTGCGCGCCGATAGGGACAGTGGGCCTTGCGGCAGTTGCCGTAGAGGATGAGGGAATGATCACGGATGGTGAATCCCAGCCGCTGTGCGACGGCCGTCTGCCGCTCTTCTATTCCGGAGTCCATGAACTCTTCGACCCGGCCGCAGTCCAGGCAGACGATATGATCGTGATGCGTGCCCTGGTTGAGCTCGAAAACGGCCATGCCGTCCTCGAAGTGATGGCGGGTCACGAGGCCGGCGGCCTCGAACTGCGTGAGCACCCGGTAGACGGTGGCGAGCCCGATGTCCTCGTTGGAGTCGAGCAGGTTACGGTAGATGTCCTCGGCTGACAGATGCCGCGTCGCGCCGCCCTCGAGGATCTCGAGGATCTTCAGGCGAGGCAGCGTCACCTTCAGGCCCGCTTTACGAAGATCCTTGCCTTCCACCGCGTCATCTCCCGCAAATCGTGCCGCGCGTCGGATTGGCCGCGGCGGATTCGCGATCAGGTATCATCGGCACCCATTATTGCGCATTTTCCCTTGCGACGGACCTACATGCGACGTGAATCGTTGAACGCCTCCTGCCGCCCGATGGCGCCCCGGCGCCTGCTGATCCTGGCCGTGCTCGCCTTCTCCATCGGACTGACGGGCTGCGTCTACCGCATGGACATTCAGCAGGGGAACTACCTCGACGGCAAGGCCGTGAGCCAGTTGAAGGTAGGCATGACCCGCAGCCAGGTGCGCTACCTCCTCGGCACGCCGATGGTGGAAGATGTCTTCGACACCCAGCGCTGGGACTACATCTATTACTTCAAGCGCGGCTACGTCCGCCGGCCGATCGAGAGCCGCGTGATCGTCTACTTCAATGGGGACAAGGTGCAGCGTCTCGCGCTCTACAACATACCCAAGGGCCGCCCCGTCGGACCCGGCCGCCAGGCGCCAATCGGCAAGTTTTCCATCTTTTGATTTGGCGCGGCCGCTTACTGGCTTGCTTTCGAACGGCGCACGGATTGAGTGCGGCGTCTCGCACGAGGGTCATCGCGTAGCGGTCTGTATAGCTCGATGCGGTCACCGTCGGTAGGAACGTCGGTACGGGTGCGCAGCTCACCGAAGATGCCGACGGGAGCGGTGTCCCAGGGCACATCGACATCCGGCGCCTGACGGCGGGCGGCGTCGATTGCGTCGGCGATCGTGGCTGCCGCCGGTAACGCGACCGGCCAGAGGTACTGGCGCGCGCAGTCGGCATAAGCCACCACGCATTGCTTGTCAGGCACGGCTGCGGGCCACGAACGCTTCCACGAGCGAGCCGATGGTTTCGGCGAATTTGTGCTCGAACATGATGGCCGACAGGGTGTTCTTGAATGCGAAGCGCATGGTCAGCTCCACGCGGCAGCCGTCGGTGCCGATAGGGGTGAGCAGCCACTGACCCTCGAGGGTCTTGAAGGGGCCGTCCACCAGATGCATCAGAATTCGCTTGTCGGGCTCGAGCTCGTTACGGGTGGTGAACTCACCGTGCAGCGGCCCTTGCTTGACGCCGAGCGTCGCCACGATCTCGCGCTCCGTCCGCGACTGCACGCGCGCGTGAGTGCACCACGGCAGGAAACGCGGGTAGCTCTCGATGTCGTTGATGAGCGCGAACAGGCGACTCGGCGGCTGGGCGACGAGCGCCGAGCGCTTGATTTCTCGCATGGACGCGATTGTCCCAATATCACCGCCCCCGCGACAAGCTTCCCCATACAATGACGCCCCCGAGCCCGTCCCCGATCCTTATCCACAGCTCCCCATGTCGCCCAAGGCCGAAACTGCCTCCCGCCTCATCGCCGAGAACCGCAAGGCGCGCTTCGATTACTTCATCGAGGAGCGCTACGAGGCCGGACTCGCGCTGCAGGGCTGGGAAGTCAAGGCCATGCGCGCCGGGCGCGCGCAACTCAAAGAGGCCTATGTCTATCTGCGCGGCAGCGAAGCATTCCTGATCGGCGCGCACATCTCGCCGCTACCCTCGACGTCCAGCCACGTGGTCGCCGATCCGGTGCGCACGCGCAAGCTCCTGCTGCATCAGAGCGAGCTCAGCAGGCTCATCGGCGCAGTCGAGCGCAAGGGATATACGCTCATGCCGCTCGAGCTCTACTGGAAGAGCGGGCGCGCGAAGCTCCAGGTCGGTCTCGCCAAAGGCAAGAAGCAGCACGACAAACGCGCCGTGGAGAAGGACCGCGACTGGCAGCGCGACAAAGCGCGCCTGCTCAAGCGCGGCTAAGGCAGGTTGAAGCCGCTCACGTTGACCGGCGCCGTCGCGGTCGGCGACAGGTTGGGATTCTTCAGCGCGTAGACGAGATTGACCGTCTCCACCGTGTCGGTGTGCTTGGCGCTGCCTGGCGGCGGACTGGTGTTGTTCACCAGCGCCATGCCCACCGCCAGCGACAGCGAGGAGTCGACCTGGAGCGTCAGGGCCAGGTTATCGGTCGTCGTCGTGTCGTTGCTGCCATATTGCACCAGCAGCGTGTTCGTCACCTTGGTCAGGTGAGTGATCGCGTGCGAGTAATTCAAGCCCGCCTGCAACACCGCATCACGCTGCATGCTCCCGGGCAGGCGCTCGCGCGCGATGACGTTGCCGGCCGGGCCTGTGGTCAGAATTTCCGGATTCTCGATGCGATACCCCACGCCGAGCTCACCAGAGAACTGCGTTGCGGGCGTCTCGACGAAGTTGTAACCGGCGCCGGTCGCGACGCTGTCCTGGTACGCGAAGCCGGTGAAGAGGTTGCGATCCCAGCGGGCGGTCGAGAACCAGAAAGTACGCTTGCTCAGCGCCAGGTCCGCCTGCAGATTGGCGTTGGTGTCCTGTTGCGTGCTGTAGCCACCCGTGCTGGCGTATAACGCCGAGAACCCGCCACTCACCGTCCAGCGACCCATCACGTGAGCCGCGTTGAAGACGGCGTTGCCACTTTTCGTGGTCGAACTGCCGCTCGTCACGATGATCCCGAGCTGCCCCGCCGCGGCCCAGGTGCCGGCAGGAACCGGCGTCGATGCCGCGGCTGTGCACGAGCATGATGACCCGGTGTCCGCGGGTCCTGTATCCGCGGCGTGGGCGAAACCGTGGACCATCAGTGCGACGCCTACGGCCGCAATAGTCTTCTTAACCATTGTCTGCGACTCCCGGAAAACGGACCCGACCCGGCGCCCCGCTGATGGCCGGGTAGCGCATGAAAGGCGCGCGACCATACCGGAAAGCGCGCGTGGTGGGAACTGCCGCAAATTGGCGACGCACGGTGGGCGCGAGCGTAGCCCCAACGGGGAACCTGGTATGCCCGGCGGCCGTCTTGGGGTATCCTAGTGAAACCTTTGGGGGCGACCGGCTTCGACGTGGGTTGCAAACCTTCAGGGGCGTACCGAGGCGCAGTGCCCTCGTAAATCACGCTGCAAATCATAGTTGCCAACGACGACAACTACGCCTTAGCTGCCTAAACGCAGCTGACCTCTGACCGGCTCGTGCCTGTGCGACCGAATCAGGGGACGCGTTCACAGGATCGCGATTCGTGCGTGCGACGGGCCGGATCGTTAAGAGTTACTGTCCGCTGGCGCGGCGTCTTCCCTGCCCATTGGGTAGCGCAGCGTGAGAACCAAAGATGGGATACGTACGTAGATCCTGAAGTCTAGCGCTTGCGGACGGGGGTTCGAT
>DATAXF010000149.1:0-25131 GCA_036273095.1 Steroidobacteraceae bacterium
GAGGTCCCCGAGTCCGAGGAGCGCGAATCCGCGCTGCGCGTAGCCTGCCGTGTAATCGGGATTGAGACTGAGGACTTCTGCGTAAGCAGCTGCCGCCTCGCCATAGTGCCGCGCCAGATAAAGTACGGAACCGAGGTCCGCGCGGCTTAGGTCAGCTAGCGGGTCCAATGTGACCGCACGGCGCGTTGCGGCAATGGCCGCATCGAAGTGGCCCATTTCGGCGGCAAAGATACCGCTAAGGCGAACTACTTGCGCATCGCCTGGCGCGAGCGCCACCGCCCGCTCGAATTCTTCGTTCGCGCGCTCAAAGTCTTCTAGTGGTCCCTCCTCGAAGACGTCCGCAAGCGCCATGTGCGCTTGAGCCAGCTGCGGGGCGAGCGCAATCGCCCGCTGGGCGTCAGCTTCGGCTTTCTCATAGCCTTCGCGAATCGCGGGTCCAGTCGCTAACTCCCCAGCATAGCCCGAGAGGGCGACCGAGCGGCCGGCAAATGCAAGCGCATAGTTCGGGTCGAGGCGGATAGCCTCGGTGTACTCGGTAAGCGCGGTGGGTACACTTTTGGAGAAATCGCCTAATGATTGCAGCGCCTTCGATGCGCGCAGATAGGCATCCAACGCGGCAGGATTGCGCGTACCGCCGAGCTCGATCCTCGTGGAGACATCGCCAAGGAGTGTGACCTTGAGAGCTTCGGCGACCGCGGTGGCGATGTCGGTCTGAAGCTTCAGCACATCCCTCAAATCCCGGTCATAGCTCTTCGACCACATCTCAAATCCGGTGAACGCGTTGATGAGCTGGACGGTGATGCGCACCGTGCGGCCCGAGCGGCGCACGCTCCCTTCGAGAATGGCCCCGACGTCGAGCTTGCGGGCGATCGTGCCGAGGTCGGTGTCCTTGCCCTGGAATGAAAAGGCCGACGTTCGGCCGGAGACCTGGAGTCCCTCGATCTCGGCCAGTGAATTGAGGATCTCTTCCGTGAGCCCCTCCGAGAAGTACTCCTGATCCTTATCGCCGCTTAAGTTCACGAACGGCAGCACCGCGATCGAGTGTGGCGGTGGAGTGAATGCAGCGGCGGCAGCGGGTGCAGCGTTAACTGCAGCCGCCGGTGGCGAGACTGTAGGCTTTGAGATCCACGGCCTGTCCACGCCGAGATAGACCACGGCCCCCAAGATCACGACGGCGGCTATGAGGGGTAAGCCGCGCTTCGGCCAGGATGCCGAGGCCGTCACCGTCGACGGCTGTGTTGCCGCTGTCAGCGTGCGCGCTTCTTCGGGATGAGGCGCCGACAGAAGAGGGTCAGCCGGCACCAGGAGCCGCCGCACGCGCTCAATAAAGGCCGGCGGCGTTTCCCCATGCCGTAACCGTGACCACTGGACGGCCCGGAAGCTATCGGGAACCTGCTCGTCGTCGTCGCGGGAGTCGTCGATCACCACCGGCAGCAGGAATGCCCTATTGGCCGACATCAGGTGCGACCGGTCAACTGCAAGCTTCCACTCGAGACGGAAATACCCCTCGTCGCGATCGTGTGTATTCTTCGAGATGATCGGGATGAAGAGTGCGCAGCTTTTGATTTGCCGGCGGATGGAATGGTCCCACGCGTCCCCGCCTCGCAGCTCGCTCTGGTCGAACCAGACTTCAATCCCGGCCGCCCGCAGCGCCTCGCAAATCCTTTGGGCCGCCTGCGCGTCCTGCGAGGCGTAGCTCAAAAACACTGCGCGCGACGACTCGGTCACCGAGCGGCCTTCCCCATGAACCCTGAACTGATCGTGCGGGAGGTCTTCTCGGCGCCTTCCCTGCCGGGCAGGATACCCGAAAATCCTTCGCGCGGATCGGACACCCGAGCGCGGCGGCCGCCATTCCCGGCTTAGGGCGGCGTACCGGCGCCCTTGTAGCCGCCATCCATATAGTCGCTCACCAACCGGCCCACTCCCCAGGCGATGATGACCAGCCCCCACCAGAAGCTGTTATCCCCGTTCGCCTGCCACATCGCGACGGTGACAGCGGCGCCCACTATTATCAGGGTCACTCCACTGCCCCGCCGCGACCGCCGGTATTCGCGGCCATACCCATCGTAGTACCGATCGTGCAGGATTTCGGGGCGCAGGGGCGGCAGCTCGATGCCCTTCTCGATCGCGGCCATGCGTTCGGCGTGGTACATCTGCAGGGTCTCTCGCTGCCTGCGTACCTTCAGATACATCGAGTACGCCGCGAAGGAGATGCCGCCGACGATCGCGACGACGGGGATGACCACGGCGGTCATAAGCCCCGTGAGAGAGTGTAGTAAATCGGACATTGCGGATTCTCCGAGAGAGTTGCAGGTCGCGCTTGATACCCGGCAAGATCGCGGGAGGTTTCAAATCACGCTCAAAAATCAGTGAAACCGATTCCGCAGCGGCGGGGTATAAAACGGAGCTTTGGAGAGCCGGTGCTGGGGTCGCCGCGAGACTCTCGAGAGGTAATGCATGCACGCAGCGGTGAGTCAGGCCGCCGAGCGGGATCGGGACATCGTGGAACTCCTCCGTCAGGGTGGCCGGGATCGCGCCTTTGAGGAGCTGCTGCGTCGCTATGAAGGCAAGGTCTACCGCCTGTGCTGCGCGCTGCTCGGTGACCACGCCCAGGCCGAGGATGCGGCCCAGGAGAGCTTCGTCCGGGTGTGGAAGGCGCTCGAACGCTACGATGGACGGGCGTCGCTATCGAGCTGGATCTATGCCATCACCCGCAATCGCTGCTTGACCGCGTTGGAAAAGCGTCGGTCGCTGGATTCCCTGGACGAGTTGGGCGAGGACGGCGAAGTCGGGCTCTACGCGACCGGTAACCCAGGCGTCGGGCTCGTGGAGCAACTGCGCGGCCTCGTCGACCTACTCCCGGAACGATTGCGCCGCACGCTGGTGCTCTATTATTACGAGGAGCGCTCGGTGAGCGAAGTGGCACTCATGCTGGGCTGTCCGGAGGGCACAGTGAAAACCATGCTGTTCCGGGCCCGCGGGGCGTTGAGCGACATATTGAAACGCCGGGGACTGGACGATCCGGCTTACTGGCAGGAGGACGCACAATGACCGAACCCGGAATTTCCGGACGAGATCGCGCGCTCGATGTGGCGTTGGGCAGTGCGCTAAGCGCGCCGGAGGTCCCTCAGACCTTCCGTACTCGTTTGAACGCCGCACTGTCCGGGACCACTGAGACTGACCTGCTGTCGCTGCGCAAGCGGCTGGAAAGCGAGCGGCGGCAACAGCTCACGGAGCTGGAGGCAGACTACGTGCGCGTCCGGCGCAGCACACTCGGTACTCTCATCGGGCTGACATTCGCCAGCGGCGCTGCGGCCACGATCGTCATGCCTTGGCTGCGTGCGCATCTCGGGGGCTACACGCCCATGGCGATCACGTGGGCAGCGGTCGCGCTGGGGCTGGGGATGGTTTTCCTGGACCCTTTGCGTACCCTCCTGCGGCGCTGGTCGCTGGGTTAACCCCTTCGCAGATGTTTCGAGAGATGTCCTCGGTGACCCAACGGGTCACCGAGGACATCGAAGGATCCAAGGTCTCAGAACCGGCGGTCGTGGATCTCGACTCGGACGATCTGTCCAAGACCGGTCGGCGGTGCGCCAAAGCCAACATTGGAGATATAGAGGTCGCCGTCAGGGCCCAGGGTCATGCCGGCCGGCACGCTGAGAATGCCGCTCGAACCGTCCACCAGGACTTCCTGCTTGCCATTTGGCTCGATGCGAATCAACCGCGCCGTCGCCGGTTCCGGGCCCGGATCGGTCGTCGAGTATGACGTTTCGAGGATGTAGATGCGCCCTCGTCTGTCGATCGCAATACCGAGCACCTTGCTCAGCCCCGTTGCCACTACCTTGATGTGGCCACGCGCCGTAATCCGGTACACACTCTGCGTATTGAGCGCACCGGGATTGAATTGACCCAGATTGCTCACGTAGAAGACACCGTGGTGCGCCACGACCGTGGGGACGACGTGTCCTTGCGAAGCCGAAATATCAATCACGCGCGATACTCGTCCCGACGTCGTGATCTTGTCGAGCTCGCCGTGATTCGGCTCAACTCCGTACAAATCGCCATGTACCGCGATCATGCTGTACCAGGTTCCGTCCGGCTCGAAGTCGCCTGTGATCGGGTCGGTCGGATTGGCAACCGGATGCGCCTGTATGAATTTGCTCAGGTTTGCGATCATGGTCCAGCTGCGGTTCCGATTTATGCGGATGACTCCGTTGGGAATGCTGGGCACCCCGTGGGAACAGCCGGCGCCTGCAAATATGGCATAGAGCGTGTTGCCGACAAATGCGACGTCGGCGACGCCGCTGGCGAGTCCACCCGCCTCGCTCGACGGGAGTCCACCTACGAATGTTTCCACGTGGCCCCTGGCGTCGATCCTCGAGATGCGTGAGCCTGTCGTGCTGCCGAAGTACTCGCCCGGTCCGCTGGCCCCAGCTGAGCACAGGCCGCCGAGACCGGCCGGCGCGGCTGTCATAGGTGCGACGGGATATCCTCCTTCAGCGACGTAGAGTTTGCCGTCGGGCCCAAACTCGAGACCTCGTGGATTGACGAGTCCGATCGCGAAGACAGTCGCTACTGCGGAAGCCCGCGAGTTGGAAGGCGTACTTGCCGTAGCCGGCGCATTCATGAGTGCTGTGCCCAGGACGGCCGCCCCGACCGACACCATGAACACTGTTCGAGGCGATTTGCTGTTGAGAAGGCGCATACGATTTACTCCCCGTTTTTGAGGTGATTACCGGGCGAGTGGATGCGCCCGGCCCTTTCGTTATTGCCTCATGCACGAGATCCATCAGATATGGCTGGCAGCCAAGCAGGAGGGCTTGGCTGCCTTGGACTAGCCGGTGCGGATTCTTCGCCGGGGCGGACGAGATTACAATCCGACTTTTGTGAGGCTTTTATGATGCTCCAGATTTGGCTGCCGCATCAGCCCCTTACGATGGAATCCTTATGGGTAGGTTGCGTCCCAGCGCCTCACCTGGAAGTGAAACTCGATGACGACTCGCATTGCCGTGGGGTTGCCCTTCACCAGGTACGGGTTGTATGTCCACTGGCTCAAGCACTTTGTGGCGGCGCTTTCCAGAGCCTTTTGGACAACCCCCACACTAGGCACAGTGCGTCTGATGTCAGTCACGGTTCCAGCGGGTGTCACTGTGAAGCGCAGCTTCACTGTACCGCGCGCCGCATAAGGTGGCGGCAGTTCCCGGGGATCAATCCCGACTCTATGCTTTTCAAGCTTCGAAGCGACTGCTCCACTCACGTGGACCGGCGCAGCGTGGGCAGCATTTGCAAACATGCCCGCCGCCGCGAAGGCGAGCAGGAGGACTGCGACACGCTTCAACATGTTCTCGACTCCCGGCCGCCAATTCTGATTTCGGCTGGAGAAGCTTAATGCCAAATTTCACGGCCGATGAGTTTTCCGCTGTCGATTCCCGCGTAACCATTTCGACTATCGGCATGCACCCCTCCTTTGGGGCCGAATCCTTTGGGGCTGAATTCTGGAGATCTGATCATGCAAAAGCACACGGGGTCGTACCTGCTGCTCGCAGCGGCGCTTTGCCTCAGTCAGGCCCAGGGAGCGGTGGCGAAAATGAGCTATCCGCACCTGGCGCCGCTGGCGCAATACCTGTCCAAGTCCGTCCCTGACGAAATAGCGCTCGCCCGCAGCGCCGCGCCGGCGGCGGTCTCCGGGCACGCACAGATCCTCACACTCGGTCGTCATGGCTATGAGATTGCGGCGCGAGGAACGAACGGCTTTGTGTGCCTGGTCGAGCGTTCCTGGGAGCTGAACTTCGATGACGCCAAGTTCTGGGATCCCGGAATACGGACTCCGATGTGCTTCAACGCCGCCGCGGCCCATTCGGTGCTGCGCGAATTTCTCATGCGCACCGATTGGGTCCTTGCGGGACTGTCCACAGCGCAGATGGCCGCGCGCTCCAAAGGCGTGCCGCCGCTGAAAGGCTCGATGGCTTACATGATGTCGCGACGGCAGCTGATCTGTGCGAACGGAGCATGCAACCACTGGTATCCGCACCTCATGTTCTTCTTTCCGAGCGGCGAGGCGCCGAATTGGGGCGCGAATCAGAACGGGGTACCGGTCTTGTCCGGTCGTTTCAGTTCACTTACGGCGGTGTACTTCGTACTGGTGCCCACCTGGTCGGACGGGACGCCGAGCGTGGGTGGCGGCACGCAATAGTGGCTGCGGCTAACCCCGTGCACCCATGTGATAGCTGAATTCCAGCCACCCCTGCCGCCCGTATGGGCGGTAGTAGCCTACCGCGTAGTTCGGCCAACCGAAGCTGCTGTCCAGCTTCTGGGTGTCGAACAGATTGTCCACGATGACCATGAAAGTGGCATCGCCCGCCTTGTATTGCGCGCTCAGGTTCACCAGCGTGGTAGGCGTCAGCCAACCGGTCTGCGCCTCGTTGATAATCTGACCGTAGCGGTCGGCTTCCACGGTAGCGCCAATGTTACCCAGGGTCCATGCGAGAGTGGAAGTGGCTTTGTTGGGGAAATCCGAGCCGCCACCCGGGACGAGGAAGGAGCGCACCACGATACCTGGCGGGAATGAATTGGCTTTCATTATTTCCCTCTGACCCAATCGTCTCTTGACAGGCCGGGTGACCTCGGCAACACAGTACCAACTGGTATTCTAAATGACATTGTCGCCGCAGCGTGATCGTCGTGCATGCCTGGATGATCCACCGGGTCCCCCAAAGTCGAGCTCGCTAACGTCTTCTTGATATTTCGTTTATGTTCCGGCTCACGTAAGCTTGGCGGGGGAGGAGCAGAAGATGCAAAGAACTGTTGCGTGCGCCATGGTGCCGCGGGTCACCGGCACACGCCTGGCCGCCCTTTTTGTCCTCGTGCCGACCGCCCTCCTCGCTGCCCACGGTGCTGGCGCGGTTGCGCTCAATATCTATGGTCAGCTGCCCCGCATCGAGAACGTTGCGATCTCGCCAGATGGTTCGCGGCTGGCGTACGTGCGCACGCAGGGCGACGATCGCATCGTCATCATCGCCAACGTCGCCGATCGCAAGATGATTCACTGGGTCAAGGCCGGCACCACCAAGCTGCGGGGGATCGAATGGGTCGATCATGACAACCTGATGATCGAGGCCTCGGTGACGACCTCGGTGGCCGGGTTCAAGGACGAGTGGTACCTCCTCAGGGTCTACAACGTCGCGCGAAACAATCTCAAGTCGCTGCCCGGCAATACGCTCGGAGCGAAGAACGACGTCATGGATGCCGTCATCGACACGGTGTCCGTCCGACATATCAATGGCCACACCGTGCTGCTCGTGCCAGGCTTGTACGTTGTGGGACCTGACGACAGCCTTGCGGACTCGCAGAATGCCGTCGCGCTATTTCGCTGCGATCTCACTACCGGGTTGACGACCCTTGTGAGGAAGGGCTCTGTCGATACGGAATGGCTGGTCGATAGCCAGGGTCGGGTTGCGGCACAGCGCGACTACGACGAGCAAACGCAACGCTGGTCCATCGGCGTCGCTCACCTTGGAGGTGATCCCTCCGAAGTCGCGTCGGGGCATGCTCCGGTGGACGTGCCGGATATTCTTGGGTTCGGGCCGACCACCGATACCGTGCTCGTCGAGTCGATCGAGAAGGGCGACAGAGTCTGGAGGCTGCTGTCGATCGACAATGGGAAGCTCACGGCCATGCCCGACGCGGACACGTTCGGCATACCCCTATTCGACCCGTTCACCGGCGGAATGATTGGCGGGGTCAATGTCGTCGACCCGCCTCAGGACGTGTTCCTCGATTCCGCGGTGAGCCTGCACTGGCAGGCCATCGTCAAGGCGTTTACCGGAGACGAGGTACGCTACGTTTCCTCATCGAGCGATTTTTCGAAGGTCGTGGTGCTCGTGCAGGGGCCAAACTACGGCTACCGCTACATCCTCATCGATCTCAGCAAGCCGGCGGCCATTCCGATCGGCAATGTCTATGCCGGACTCGACAAGCCGCTCGAAGTGCGGCCGATTACCTATGCCGCCGGTGACGGCCTGCAGATTCACGCTTACCTGACTCTGCCCCGGGATCGGCCGGCCCACAATCTGGCGCTGGTCGTCCTGCCTCATGGAGGCCCGGCGGCGCAGGATACCGCGGAATTTTACTGGTGGCCGCAGGCTCTCGCCGACCAGGGCTATGCGGTGCTGCAGCCAAACTACCGCGGCTCGAATGTCAATGTGAGTCTCATGGAGGCTGGCTACGGCCAATGGGGCCGGAAGATGCAGACCGACCTTTCTGATGGCGTCAGCTATCTCGTCAAGCAGGGCATCGCCGACCCCGCCAAGGTCTGCATCGCAGGGGCAAGCTATGGCGGTTACGCCGCGCTTGCCGGAGTAACGCTCCAGCCGGCGGTCTACCGTTGTGCCGTCTCAGTTGCCGGAGTATCCGACCTGGCGCGGATGAGGCAATGGGAAGGCAGAGGTGGGCTCGACGCCAGTTCCATTGACCGCTACTGGGATCGCTACTGGGGCGTCTCCGGCGGCAATGATCCGGCGCTGGACGCCATCTCGCCCATCAAGCATGTCGATGCGGTGAAGGCGCCCGTGCTGCTCATTCATGGCCGCGACGACACCGTGGTGCCGTACGAGCAGAGTCGGATTATGTATGATGCGCTGCGCAAGGAAGGCAAGGATGTTGAGTTGGTCACCCTGAAGCAGGAGGACCACGGGCTCTCCAAGAGCGATACGCGGTTGCAGATGCTCGAGGCGACCGTCGCATTCCTGCGGGCGCACGACCCGCCGGACTGACGGGAAAAGAAAATCCGCCGCATTAAGTGAAGCCGGCAGTCTCACGGTTCTGATCTGCCATCAGCCGTGAGACCTGAGTCACAGGCGTGCAATCACCTCCTGCGACCAGTCCTCATCACGGGCATCGGCTCTGCTGATACTCTGCCCGCGTCGCTTTGCAAACAACACGAAGATGTCCACGATAGACGTCCCTACTCCCGGCGTTCTGTCCGCGTCGCGCGATTACCGCAGCCGTGTGCTGGCTGCGCTCGATGACGGCGGATGGAGTGCCGATGTCGAAGCCGCGGCTCAGGCAGCCGTACATCGGCTGACGCGCGCTCGTCGACGGCATCTGGTGCCGCATGCCGGGCGTGCTGCGCTTGCCTTCGCGCAGACATTGGTGTTCGTCGTGGCGCCGCTTTACGTCGCCGGCAGAATACTGGACGTCGCCTCGGCGTGGATGGCGCTGCCGTTCCTGATCGTCGCCGGCATGGGCTTATATGGTGGCCTTGCGATCGTGCACGACCTGGCTCACAGCTCGTTGCTGCGCTCACGGCCGATGAACACCATCCTCGGCTATGTGCTGGCGCCACTCCTCTTGATGGAGTTCGGCGGCTTCCGCCGCTCGCACCTCGGCCATCACCGATTCATCCAGTCGGCCTGCGACCCGAAACGCTTCGGCGTCGAGCACAAGGAAGAGACCAGGCATCCCGAGCATTCCTCGCTCGATCTCTGTCCGGCGCCGGTTCGTGCGCCGCTACGTCTGGCCGCCGCCTGCGTGACGCTGCCCCTACGGGTGCGCCAGTTCCTGTATCTCTTCGTCGTGCCCGTCATCATGGGGCCGGCGGTGCTCCTCTTCAGCGGAGAGTTCTCCGTTGCACGGCGTGACTGGCGGCGTGCCGAGTCGTGGTGGGCGACGGCGGCATCCGTGCTCCTGCTGGCTCTGCTCTACGCGTGGTCGCCGCAGTCACTCGCCCTCTTCCTGGTAGCCCTGCTCATCGGCCATTCCTTCAGCTTCCATGTGTTCGCGGCCCACATGTCGCCCAATCAGGTGTACTGGACCTCGCCGCGACGGTCGGTGATGGCTGACGCGCTCAACGTGTCTGATGTCCATTGCGGCGCCCTCTCCCGTTTGCTCGGACACGGTCTCTCGGACTATCATTCGCTGCACCACCTGTTGCCGTCGATCGCCTGCTACCACCTGCCGGCAGCGGAGGCTCTCATCGCATCGGATCTCGCAATGCTGCGCGCGCCCGCCATCGACCTGCTGGACCCTGCGGCATGCGCGCTGCTCTTCGATGGCATCTTCAGCGGTGTGGTCTACAAGAATCGTGAGGCGTGGGATTACGCCCACGAGGGTGGCATGCGCAGGGTCGCGACGCCGGAAGCGTACGCGACGCGTGGCTGAGAGCACCTCGCACCCGCGGAAGCGACAGCCTATACGCGCCCATCTTGCCGATGGGCTATCGCTCGGCAACGGCGCGAGTGGTGTCGCCGGAATCCTGCTCCTCCTCACGTGGCACGACCCGCGCGCGCTCACAATTGCATGTGCGCTCGTCTTCCTGGCCTGGGGCTTCGATTCGGTCGATGGCCTGGCGGCTCGCGGCCTCGGGCGGCCGCGAGCGGTCGGCGAAATGATGGACAGCCTGTGTGACGTGGCATCGTTCGGGGTCCTCCCCGCCATCCTGCTCTCGGCCTGCTCGCTCCGGCTCGATCACAGGGCCGTTGTCGTGGGGGCCGTGATCGGCGTTGCGTTCTACGCCTGCGTCGTGCTGAGGCTGCGTCGCTACACGGTGGAAGCGATTGGCGACGATGCGGCGCCACGACTTTTCTTCAAAGGATTGCCGTCGCCCGTAGGGGCCATGTGCGTCGCATGCGCCATTCTGGCGGTGAGACCCGGCCCGCTGGAGTGGGCACCGTTTGTGTTTGCCGCCGCCTGTGCGCCGCTGATGATGTCTGCGATTCCATTCAAGGACACACCGCGACTCGCCGTCTGGCTGGTGCGCGCGATCTGGCCGATTCCCGTGCTCGCGGCGATCGCGTGGATGCGCGGCATCGCCATCGCGGTGCTGGTCTTCTTCGCCGCATACCTGGCCAGCGGTGCTCTGCGGTTGCACGTGCCGGGTCGCGCAGGCGGGCGGCAATGACATACGCCGAATTCATCGAGGTAATATGAACACTCTGGCGTCCGTGGTCGCAACCCTGGGGAAAGGTTCGGCCGCCAATGAGCTATTGTTCGGGATCCTGGATAGAGCGCTGACCGACACGCGCGCGAGGTTCGTGCTGCCCGACCGGACCTACGAGGTCGGAGGCGGCGACGAGCTCGCATTCATCGTTCGCGTGACCGATCCTCAATTCGCCCGCCGCGTGCTGACCGCGGGCAATCTCGGCATGGGCGAGACCTATATGGAAGGCGGCTGGACGATGGAACGCGGCACGCTCGATCGCCTCATTGCGACGCTGGCGCTAGCCGATGTGGATCAGCTGATCAGGCGCGATCCGCGCCTCGTCGCGCGCATAGCAGCGATGCGCGTTGCTCACGCACTGATCAATTCGAGGAAGAAGGTCCGTCCGCATTACGACATCGACGCGGAGGTCTACGAGCTCTTTCTCGATCAGACGATGGGGTACAGCTGCGGGTATCAGCGGACGCCCGATGATTCGCTGCAGACTCTCCAGGAAAATAAATACGACCGGGTGTGCCAGAAACTCCAGTTGCGCGAGGGCGATCGTCTGCTCGACATCGGCTGCGGCTGGGGCGGAATGATGATTCACGCCGCCCAGAAATACGGGGCGCGCGTGCACGGGATCTCACCAGCGCCGAACCAGGTCGAGAAGGTCCGCGCCCGGGCTCGAGCGCTCGGACTCGAGTCGCGGGTGACGGCGCAGGTCGGCGACTTTCGCGAAGTGACCGGGACCTACGACAAGATCGTTTCCCTCGGCATGTTCGAGCACCTGTATCCACGCGAGCACGCGGCGTTCTTCTCGCGCATCCGCTCGGTGCTCGCGCAGGACGGCATGTGTCTGCTGCATTTCATGGGCTGCACCACCGACAGGAACGACCCCGACCCTTTCATCCAGACCTATATCTATCCGGGCTCGACGCAACCCCAGCTGAGCCTCGCCGTGAAGGCGCTCGAGCGCGAGAAACTCCCCGTCCTCGACGTCGAGAACATCGCCAGGCACTACCTGCCCACGGCACAGTGCTGGAACGATCGCTTCCAGGCCAACAAGCACCGGCTCGATCCCGACAGGTACGACGCGCGATTCATCCGCATGTTCGAATACCTGATGGCGGTCTACGTCGCCGGCTCCGCCGCCCTGGTCGGCGGTGTGTTCCAGGTGCTCTTCACCGATAATTTTCGCAGGAATCTGCCGTGGCACCGCATATAGGCCCGAGATAGCATGGCGCAGCGGATCGCGAACTGGCTTGGAAATGTCGTCAGAGACGTCAACACCGTCCTGCGGCCGCGCAGCGTAACCGAGCTCCAGGAGATAATCGGAGGGGCGCGCGACCGGCTCCTGGTGATGGGCGCGCGCATGTCCAAGACCGACCTGATGGATCCGCCGGGCGCCCGAGCGCTCGACATGAGCGGCCTCAACGCAATCCTGGAGTACGGCTCCGATTCGGTGACAGTGGGCGGTGGCATCACCGTCCTCGACCTCAGCCGCGCGCTCTACGCCAAGGGCCGACAGCTTCCCGGGTTCACGATCACCGCCGACCCGAGCGTAGGCGGCTCCATTACGGCGCCGACGAAAGGGGCCAATCATCCCTTCAATCCGGGCGCCAACGGCGTCAGCGGCGCCGTGATCAGCGCCAAGGTCGTGCGGCCGAACGGCGAGCTCGTCGAGCTTCGTGAGGGCCGCGATGATGCGGCGCTGGGTTTGCTGCGCGACAGCTACAGTGCCGCCGGAGTGGTCGCCGAGGCCACACTCCGCACACGCGTGCTCGCCAGCGCCGATGTGCACGAGGAGGTGCTGCCGCTGCAGAGTTTCCTGGACGACGCCGACCTGCAACGACGTGCCCTGGAACAACGTACGCTGGTGTTTCCCAAGCTCGGTCTCATCGTGATGCGCGTGCACGAGAACCGGGGCCCGGCGGAGCCGCACGCGCCCTTCGACTCCCTCCTTACAGGACCGAACACGCCGTACGTGCGGCTGGCGCGTGCTTTGCCGCGGGCAGCCCGGTCTGGCGTGCTGCGCGCGGCCGTCCGCTTTGGGATAGATCGCAAGACGCAGCGCCGTCTGCACATCCAGAACCTGACGCACTATCCGCGGGACGGAAGCGCGTACCTCGATTTCATCACGTGGAGTCTGTCGATCGGGCGCTTCGCGGAGGCCCTGCCGCGCATCGTGACATTCTGTCGCACGCATCCGGACTATCCGGCCGAGTCGCTGATCGAGATCTTTCGAACCTTTCCCGAGAACCGGTTCCTCGATTCCGACGAGCGCGTGGCGATCGATCCGGTGTCGTTCGATCGTCGTGAGACGCCGCGCTGGGAGCGGTTCTATCGCGATTACAACCGGATGATCCTCGGCTTGCGCGCCAGCCCGTTTCTGAATCAGACGCGCTACATCAGCGCCAGTGACATGCGCGCGGTATATGGCGGCCGGTACGACGCATGGCGCGATGCCCTGCTGCAGATCGACCCCGCGCGCAAACTCGGATCGCGCTATCTCGACAGGGTTCTCGGTCTGGCGGGTGACGGGGGATGATGCCTTTCCAGCGTGTGGGGCCCTGGACGCGCTTTCTGGTGCTGTGGGCCCCGCAAACGCTGGCGATCACCGGCCGTGGCCTGACGACGTTCGCGCTCGGTGTGTGGGTATATGAGCGAACGCATTCGGCGACCCTGTTCGCCATGCTCGAAGTCAGTGGGCTCCTGCCCGGCATCATTGTAGCGCCGCTCCTCGGGTGGGCAGTCGATCGCCTCGGTCCCCGGCCCGCCATGATCCTGGCCGATGCCGCCGCGCTCGCCGCTGTCGTTGCGCTCGAGATCGCCTTCGCTTACGGCATCGCCTCCCCTCTTCTCGTCTACGCGATCATCACTGCAGGCGCACTCGTCACCTCTTTGCGGTGGCCCGCATACACCGCTTTGGTAACGCTGGTTGCGCCAACCGACCGTCTGCCACGCGCGGCCGCGCTGATGCAGGTCGCCTACGCTGGACAGCAGGTGGTTGCGCCCGCCGTCGCCGGAGTGCTGATCGGTGTCATAGGCGTGAGCGGCGTGATTGCCATCGACCTGGCGGCATCGATCGCGGCGCTGGTGTCGCTGCAACTGGTGAAGGTCGGGACGCAGACGATTCGCGGCGGCGACGTTTGGGGAGACGTGCGAGGTGCATGGAGACTGATAGGTGACCGGAGCCTTTTCCGTCTGGCAGGCTACATCTTCGCGACGTACCTGCCGGGTGGCATGGTCATAGCTCTCGCCACGCCGTTGGTGCTGACCATTGCAGGGCCGAAGGCACTGGGTGGTGTGCTGGCGGCAATGGGCCTGGGCATGCTCGCAGGCTCGGTCGTCTCGAGCGCGCTGGCGAATTCCGGCGGGGGCATCAAGCGTCTGCTGCGCTACGACACCATGCTGGTGATTGCCATGCTCTGCGCCGGCTTCGCGACGAGTCCTGCACGGATGGCAGTGATCGGGGCGGTGTTCCTATTCGGCCTGGCGGGCGTCATTGCGGAGGAGCAGGTGGTGTGGCAAGTGCGTGTGCCACTGGACTCGCAGGGGCGTGTATTCGCGCTTCGTCGCGCCATCACATGGCTGTCGCTGCCCATCAGCTACGCGCTTGCCGGACCGCTTGCCGATCACGTCTTCACCCCGGCCATGTCCGCCGGCGGAGCGCTGGCTGGCTGGCTCGGCCCGATCATGGGTACGGCCCCGGGCCGGGGCATCGCGCTGCTTCTCGTGTGCGCAGGGATTGCCAAAGGCGTTGTCGTCCTCATCGGCGCGAGGGACCGCAAGCTACGGAGTCTCGACGTGCCGGCGTGACGCTTGCACGAGGGGCCGCGTCCAGGGCTCCGGCAGTACCCGGAACATCCAGGATGCAACTCTGATCTGCCAGGGAAAGATGATGCGCGCCCGATTTGCCGCAAGACCGGCCGCCGTCAGGCGCGCTGCGGCTTCCGGCTCGAGCAGGAATGGCAATTTGAATCGGTGGCGCGCGGTCAGCGGGGTGCGGATATAACCCGGGCAGATGACCGACACGCCGACACCCGCTGATACCAGACCCACCCGCCAGGCTTCGCCGTGAACGAGCAAGGCAGCCTTGCTGCCGGAATAAGCGGGTCCGCGCGGCAGGCCGCGAAAGCCGGCGATCGAGGACACAATGCCGATCTGGCCGCTGCCGCGAGAGATCAGCCGCGGCAACAGCGGCTCCACGGTGTTCAGGACGCCGAGAACATTGACGGTATAGATGCGCGTGGCAAGCGCGGTCTCCGTCCCCGCCCCGCCCGTCTCGCCGCTGATGCCGGCATTCGCGATGATGAGGTCGAGCGGACTGTGCTCATCTTCCGACAGCACCCAGTGGCGCGTGGCTGGCGCATCCGTCACGTCGACAGCGGCCAGCGAGACCTCGGCGCCGGCTGCACGACAGGCTTCGGCTACGGCCGTGAGACGGTCTGTGTTGCGCCCGCCGAGGGCCAAGCGAACGCCGGCCGCCGCGTAATGCCGGGCGAGCGCCGAGCCGAGGCCGCCGGAGGCCCCGGAGATCAGGATCGAGCGAAACGCGCGGCTCACGGTCTGGCGAGGCTCCACACCTGCTCGTTGAGGCGCTCGGTGAGATCGCTCGCCTGTGCGCGGGCGGCCGCCGGTCTTGCGACCGCGGGCGCCAGCAGCGGTACACCGAACCGCACGCCGACCGAGCCCGGCCACGGCCATACACGGCCCTTCGGTAGAACGCGCTCGCTGCCGCTGATGAATGCCGGCACGACGGCGAGCCCATGGCGCAGCGCCAAGGTGACCGGACCCCGCTTGAAGGGCCGCGGATCAGCACCGGTGCCGCGCGTGCCCTCCGGGTAGGCGATCAGCAAGCGCCCGCCTGTCTCGAGAAATGACGAGCAGGCGGCAAGCGTCGCGGCAAAGCCGCCGCGAGTCGGCCGCCGCTCGACCGGGATGATGCGCAGAATGCTCGAGACGATACGGAGTCGCAACGGATGGCGGAAATAGTAGTCCTCCGCCGCCAGCAGGCCGCACTGTGCGAAGGAGATGCCCGCGGCTGCCATCAGCGCCGGCGAGTCGGCGTGGCTGCGATGGTTGGCACAGACCATGAACGGGCCTGACGGCAGCGGCGCCGCGAAATCCACGGTCAGGGTGCCGAGCCGCAGGAAGAAGAGCCGGCAGAATGCCTCGAACGCTGGCGCGAGCAGCACGTGTCCGGGAGCGCCGGCCAAAGCAATGTCCGCCGGCAGAGCGGCGCCGTCGCCCGTGCTCTCTCGGATCGCGGTCACTCGGCCACCGCGGGAACGACCGTCGCCGGCCGTGCATCGATATTGAGCAACGCCGCGAGGAGCTCATCTACCGGCGATAGCTCCCCGATGCCGAGCTCCCGCAGTCGCGCCCACGTGCGGCGGCTGTCCATGGTCGGCGTCTGTCCGCGGAGGTAGCTCTCGGCAGCGGGGGGCCGGCTGTTCTCGCTCAGGAAGAGTCCGGCCACCGCGCGCAGCGGATGCTCAGGATCCTCCGCGAACGCAGCGCGCAGGCGCGCGAGCCATTCGTCCACCGGGACCACATCCAGCGTCATTCCCAGACGCTGCAGTCCCGCGGCAAGTTGTGGAATGCTGAGCTGTCGGGTCGCGCCCAAGTGATAGACCGGCTGCCGGCCGGCATCGGACCAGGTCAGCTCCACGATGGCACGCGCCACGTGCCTGGCCGGGACCAGGTCCCAGCGATAGTGGCTGTCAGGAAGTGCCCGGATACGGCGGCAGCCTTCGAGGAATCGCGCCAGGAAATCCCCCGAGGGCGTGCTGCCGGCCGGGCCGACGATCCAACTCGGGCGGAAAATGGACGTTGCGAAGCCGCGCGCCCTGGCATGGAGCACGAGCGCGTCCGCGACCCATTTGGTCTGCGCGTAGCCGATGGCGAGGCTTTCAGGGAAATCGAGCGGCGCATGCTCGGCCACGTGTCCCTCCCGGCGCAGGGGAGATTCCAGCACGCTGACGCTCGAAGTATGGCCGAGGAACTTGGGCCGCCCCAGCGCCGCGAACTCCAGAATGGAGCGCACGCTGCTCACGTTCGCGGCGCGCAGGCCGCCGTAGGAGCTGACGAAGTCGAGCTTGGCGGCGTTGTGGAACACCACTCCAACCCGATCGGCCAGCTCGGCAAACCTTCGATGGGAGAGACCCAGGTTGGGGAGAGCCGCATCGCCGCGAACGGCGCGCACACACCGGCCCAGATCGGCCGCGGATAATCCGACAGCCGTCAGATGCTGCGTCAATCGCGCCTGGGCGAGCTCATCGCTGTCGGCGCGCACCAGGCAGAATACCGTCCGTGCGTGGCGCCGAATGACCTCGCGGACCATGTGGCTGCCGACGAGTCCGGTGGCACCCGTGATGAGAACGTCTCCGTCCAGATCCGGGCTGCCGGCGGGCGGCATCAGAGCCGAGGCAAGGACCCCGTCCGTCCAGAAGGTGTCGGGATCGGGAGCCTCCGGCACGCCGCGGCGGTTCGCAATATCCAGCAACGTCATCTCGCCGTGCAGCGCTTCGCCGGGAATTTCCCACGCCATCCGTGACTCGATCAGCATCTTCATCTGGGTCGTCTTCAGCGAGTCGAGGCCGAAAGAGGCGATCGGCCGGTCGAGTCGCAGCTCATCGGGATGGAGCCCCAGCACCTCGGCAAGAATCGCGCGCAGCTTGAGCGCATCGTTGGCCTGTGTGGACTCGGCAGCCGGGATTGGAGGTTCCTGAGGAGGCAGCGGACGGCGGCCCGCGATGCGGCCCGCCAGATACAGCTCGCGGCAGCGTTGCCGCTGGACCTTGCCGCTCGATGTCATCGGCAGCGCGCCGGGCGCGAGCAGAACCACGTCCTGGACCGCGATGCCGTGGCCGTCCCACACCGCGGAGCAGATCGCAGCACTCAAGCGATCGGCGTCAGCCGAGCGAAACTGCACGCGCGTGAGCTCCTGCAGGGCGACGATCCGGACGCCCGCCTCACTCTCGATGGCAAACACTGCCCGACCATTGGCAAGCTCGGGCATCCGCGCGGCGATCGTGTGCTCGATGTCCTCGGGGTGATAGTTGACCCCGTTGATGATGATGAGGTCGCGCAGGCGTCCGGTGATGAAGAGCTTCGTCTCATGGATGAAGCCGAGATCGCCCGTGCGCAGGAAAGCGCCGGGTCTGCCGGGCAGCTCCTGTCCGAAGACCTCGGAAGAGTCCGTCCGCTGATCCCAATAGCCGGCCGCCACTCCCGGCCCATTGATCCAGATCTCGCCGACGCTGCCCACCGGCACTTCCCTCCTCTCGTCGGCATCGACGATCGCGATGACCGTCGATGTCGATGCAGGCAGGTCTCCGCACGAGACGAGGGGAGCGCGTCGCACAGCAGTGGTGCCGTTCCCTCGCGGCAGGGGCATGGCGCGGCCTCTGCCGAGCGCGTCAGGATCGAAATGCTCGATGAGATGACCGGGCGAGCCGCCGATGCCGGAGACGCACAGCGTGGCTTCGGCCAGCCCGTAGCACGGTAGGAATGAATCCGGCCGGAATCCGTAAGGCGCGGCAGCCGCCGCGAACCGCATCAGCATGGAGGCGCGCACCGGCTCGGCGCCGGTGAATGCGACGCGCCAGCAGGAGAGATCGAGCTCCTTCGGGTCGGGCCGCGAGCGCTCGTCGAGCAAACGGCGGGCGCACAGCTCGAATGCAAAATTGGGTCCCCCCGATACCTCGGCCCGCCGGGCGGCGATGGCTTGCAGCCAACTGAGCGGATCGCGCAGGAAGGATGCCGGAGCCATCAGAGTGCTGTCGGCCCCCACCAACAGCGGAGCGAGGACGCAGCCGATCAAACCCATGTCATGATAGGTGGGCAGCCAGCTGACGCTTCGAACCGAGGGCGTTGCCTTGAAGAGACGGGCAATGTCCTGCACGTTGGCAAGCACGTTGCGATGCGTGACCCGCACGCCCTTCGGCTGGCCGGTCGACCCCGAGGTGTACTGCAGGAACGCGAGCTCAGTGCGGCGCGCGGGCGGATTCGAGCGCGCGGCGTCCAGCGCGATCCGCTCCGTTTCCAGCACGGAGACGCCGAGCGCCCCGTCCACGAACGCCGGACGGGCATCCGCATGGGAGAGAATGAGCGCCGGGCTGCAATTCTCGATCACTGCGGCGAGACGGCTCTGGGGCTCGCGCGCCCGCGGCAGAGCCATCGGCACCGGCACGGTTCCGGCGCGCTGGCAGGCCAGAAACGCAGCGATGAAATCGAGGCCGGGCTGAAACAGCAACATGACGCGGTCGCCTGCCGCCGTACGTTCCGAGATGGCTGCCGCCCACGTTACGACGCGCGCATGGAGCGCCGCGAAGCTCACCTCCTCCGACGGCCCAAGCAGGCGCAGGAACCGAAAGGCGGTCATGTCGGGACAGGAGAGCGCGCGCCAGCCGACGGCTTCGGCGACGGTAGGTACGTCAGCGCCGAATTCCCGCAGCAACTCTGTGAATGGTGCGATGAGCTGCATGGCGGGCCGCGTCACCCCGCCAGCCGCGCGAGCGACCGCTCCGGAATGAGCTTGCCCGGGTTCATGATGCCTGTTGGATCCAGGGTCGACTTGACCGCGGCCACGACGCTGCCGCCTGGCATCGGGCTCTCGCCGGCGAGCCAGGGCAAATGCTCATAGCCGACCGCGTGGTGATGCGACAGGGTTGCACCGTGCTTGCTGAAGCAGTCGAGACCGGCCCGCTTGGCGGCCGAGTAGTGCTCGAGCTCCGCCCACGGATCGACTTCACCCGACGGGCCGCGATTGCAGGCGAACGCGAACGTGAAATACGCCGAAGCGCCGGCAGCATAACTGTGACTGATGTGACACCCCACCCAATGCCGGCGGCCGCCGCGGCCGAGCGCCTCGCGATAAGCGGCCACGCCGGCGCGATAAAGCGGCAGCATGTTGCTCCACACCGTGGCCGTCTCGCCGACATCGGCGAGCACGTGGTAATCCATCAGGAAGTCGCGGATGTGCGGAAAGTCGAACTTGCCCTCGGCAAAGGCTTCGCCGGGCGAGCGGCCGAGACCGATGCCGCCATTGCGCTGGTACACCGCCTCCGCCCTGCGGCGCCGCCAGGCGATTGCGTCGGGGTCACCTTCGAAAGCGGCGATCAGCAGGCATCCCTGTGCCAGATCGAAGCGGCGCACCCGCCGCAGGTATGACTTGAAGGCGTGCCCCAGGGCGGTCTCGGCCCACCCTGTCTTGCGGCGGAACGCAGCCGAGAGCTGCGTGCGATCCGGATCGTTCAACCGGCTGAGTGCCGGCGCCACGCCGGCGTGCACGCAGGTGCGCATCGCCTCGATGCCCGCCGCGAATGACGGGAAGAGGTAGCCGCGGAATTCCCGCTTCTGCGGCGCTCGCCGCACATTCAGCGTCACCTCGGTGATGATTCCGAGGGTTCCTTCGCTGCCGAAACAAAGGCGCTTGGCGTCGGGTCCGTTCGAGGCATGCGGCACTTCCCGCGTCTCGATGAGGCCCGACGGCGCAAGCATTCGCAGGGCCAGCACCATGTCCTCGATGTTGCCGTAAGAGTCGCTCAGCATTCCCGACGACCGCGTGGCGATCCAGCCGCCCAGCGTCGAGTACGGGAACGAATCCGGGAAGTGGCCGAGGGTCAGGCCTTCCGCGGCCAGCGCCCGCTCGAGGTCCGGCCCGAGAATTCCCGCCTGGATCCGCGCCGTGCCCGACACCTTGTCGATGCCGAGGACGCGGTTGAAGCGCCGCAGGTTTATGGTCGCGACCATCCGGCCGTCACGCTGCGGGATCTCGAGACACCCGGCGACGTTGGAGCCGCCGCCGAAAGGCACGATCACCACATCATGCAGGCTCGCGGCAGCGATGATCCGCAGGATCTGCTCTTCGCTCTCGGGGAAGAGAACGCAATCCGGGGCGAAGGTGACCTGTCCGTGGCGCATGCGCCATAGATCGCGCGTGCTCTTGCCGTAGGCATGCACCAGCCGGTCGACCGCGGATTGCGAGCAGGATGCCGCACCGAGAATCTCCGTGACGGCTCTGAGAAAAGGCGCATTCGCGACCGGGTCCGGCAGCGCGATGCGCTCCGCCGCCACGGGGACGTTGCGCGGCAGATGCTCGGTGATACCGAGATGAGCCTGCGCGTAGGACCAAACACCCGGGCGGCCGGCCGGGTCGAATTCCTGACCTTCGGCGCCCCAGCCATACCATTTCATCGTGCCCGGCGCCGCCGCGGCTGCCACGGGCCCGGCGGCGCCGGACGCTGCATCCTTCGCTGCAAGTTCCCCGGCGCTGTCGTCGCCTGACATTTTTGTGCTTGGACGGCTCACCTTCTGCTATATATAGTATGCATCGCACTTCCGTCGCTCGCAATGCATCACAATTCTCCTGTTGATTTTCGCTGCTCGTGCACCCTGTTGGAACGCCGCTCGGCGTGACGGTGCAACGCTTGCCAGCAACGGTGCGGGACGCCTCGTGGCCTGATGCGGAGGAAAGTCTTCACTTCACGCAGCAGTCGACCTGGCTGGCGCTTGCGATCGCAACGGCGGAGCTCGCCGCAGTATTGGCCTTCATCGCACTCGCCGTCAGTCCGCTGCCGCTGATCCTCAACCTGGTCGCGGCGATCATCGCCGGCCTTCTCATCGGCACGCTGTTCACGGTCGGCCACGATGCCTGCCATCAGTCATTCACCCCGCACCGTCTCCTCAACGACTGGATCGGCCGCATCGCCTTCATTCCGTCAGCGCATGCGCGCAGTCTCTGGATCCTCGGGCACAACCGCATCCATCACGGCTACACCAACCTTCGCGGACGCGACTACGTTTGGGAGCCGATGTCGCCCGACGCGTATCGGCGCGCGGCTCTCCTGCGCCGCGCAATCTACCGCCTCTACCGATCGCGCATTGGCGCTTTTCCCTATTACCTGGTCGAGATGTGGTGGAAGAAGAACTTTCTGCCCATCGCGCCGGAGGCGAGGAGCGCATGGCGGCGGCATCTCTTCGACAGCGGCTTCGTCGTGGTCGCTTGGCTGGGCTTTGGCGCCGCCATCGGCTGGCTCGGCACCGAGCTGGCGCCGGCCCGGCCGCTCTGGGAAGCGCTCCTGCTGGGCTGGATCCTGCCGTTCCTGGTGTTCAACTGGACGATCGGCTGGATCATCTATGTGCATCACACGCACCCCGAAGTTCCCTGGTGGGACGATGCCGGCGAGTGGCGGGCGAGCCGGCCACAGATCGCCGCCACATTGAGCGTGCGACTGCCACAACCGCTGCATTCGATCTCCAACAGCATCATGGATCACAACGCCCACCATGCCGCACCCCATGTCCCGCTGTATCGGCTCTCCCAGGCCCAAGCCAGCTTGCGCGAGCGCGTTGCCGCCGTCCGGCACTATTACCTGAGCCCGCTCGCCTACCTGCGGATCGTGGATGCCTGCAAACTGTACGATGCGGCCGGGCGGTGCTGGACGGATTTCACCGGACGCCCGACCGGACCCGGATCCACCTCGGTTATCGCCCCGAGATAAAGATCAGCTCTGAGCTGAGCGGCTCCCGCAGCGCGACCGGGACGCCCGACGTCATCAGTCGTCTCCCCGAAACCGACATATCCGGCGCTGTTCCGTCTTCGAAGTGCAGGCGATAGGTCGTGCGCGCATTCAATCCCGACAGCACGAACCGGTGCTCGGGCTCCGCCACGTCCGAGCCGTGGAAAGCGAATATCACGCCTTGCCCGCGAGCGGGATCCCAGTACTCCATTCCGTCCCAGTGCACGCCGTCGGCACGCGGCGAGATGTGGAAGAGCCCGGCGTTGCGAATGAGAGGCCGGAGCCTCGCCTTGTAAAGAGCGATGGCCTTGCGGGCGACGGCATGTTCTTCCGCGGTCCACTCCCTCGTGTCCTGCATCACCGTCAGCCATCCCATCATGCCGCTACGCAGCATGTAGAGGAAGTTCGCCGGCTTCGGTGTCGGCCACTTCGCTTCATACGCCTCGAGCATTGCCGGGGGCAGCACGAAGCTCGCGTCATAGAAGGCGCGCCGGTTGGCGAGCGGGGTATACGTGTCGGTCATCGAAAAGTAGTCGCCGTGCGCGGCACCTCCAAAATCGACCATCCTGCCGCCGTCATTGCAGATCTCCAGCAGCAACTGCGGATGGAGCCGTCGCAGCTGTTCATAAATGTCGTAATAGGCGTGTACGGCGTGATAGCTCACATCGGTCGAGTTCGAGCTGGTCACGATGTCCTCGCCGTCATAGTGGTCCACGCTCATCCGCTGCGGATCGGGTGGCGCGTGCGGATGATCCTTGCGTGTACACCCTTGTGCGACCAGATAGCCGTCATGCTCCAGCATGTCGAGGTGATAGTCCCGCACCACACGGTCGACTTCGCCTTGCGCATAGTCTCTCGCGGCGGGGACTCCCAGATCGATGGTCTGTCCTTTGAAGCTCTGCGGCTTCCAGCCCGGTGGCACATCGGCCACCAGCCAATCGCGAACTTTTGGATCGCGCACGTTGAGTGCGCCGGGCTCGGGATCGAGGCCCGCTTGCGCCCAATCCATCCAGAGGCCGAATCTCATGCCGTGCTCATGCGCGAAATCAGCCAGCGGCGCCAATCCGTGGGGAAACTTTAGCGGATCGGGATACCAGTCCCCTACCCCGCGAAACCACCCGGCATCGAGGTGATACATCTCGAACCCGAGCGCCGCCGCATCCGCGATCATCTTCCTTGCCACGGCTTCACTCATGTCCATGCCGGCGCCCCAGCTGTTGTTCACCGTGAGCGGATAATCGGGATTGCTCCAGGTTCGCGATGATCCGAGCACTGCCCGCACCCACGGCCGCAGCTGGTTTCCGGCGCCATCCGGTCCCCCCGAAAAGGTACCCAGCAACACGGTTGGCGTTTCGAACCTTCCCCGAGGCGTCAGCCGTGTGACCACGGGGCCCGGCTCCGGATCGAGTCCGAGAACGCTGCTCACACGGTCACCCACACGCTGTAAAGTCAGGCGAGTGCGGCCACTGAACTCAAGGCCCGCATACCACCCTCGCCCCTCCTCCCGCGGCAGGAGCACCGCCTCATAGGGAATAATCTCGCGCGGCCTCCCCGGCACCGGATGCGCGAAGGTGCTCGACCACCCGGTCCAGCGGTAGCCCTCGGAAGCCCTGCTCTCGTGCGTACCCACCGTTGTGGGCTCGCCCCCGCCCTTGTCGACGTAGAAATGCACGAGCTGGGTTCGAGCAGGTAGGCGCAACTGCAGATGCAGGCTGTCCATCGGTGCCAGCCAGTATTCGCGGCCGCTGAGGTTGTCGATGATGATGCGATGCTCGAGCGGCCCGAATTTCGCTCGTGCCTGCCATTCCCACGTGAGCCGCAGATGGGGTTGTAGAGATTCGTAGACGAACGTGACCCTATCGGGTCGGACAGATGATAGCTGTGGCATCAGATGCCACTCGAGCGGTATCCGCTCTGGGCCGAGCTCGATCGACGTCGGCAGTTTCTCCGAGATCGTATTCGACCACGGCGATCCTACCGCAGGGCGCAGTGCGAGTAACTGTGGCGCAGTTGCGCCGGCGCCCAGATCAACGGCTAGATCCGAAGTCGAGAGCGTGGCGCGCAACTGGGCATGGGCAAAGAGGGGAACGAGGCAGACGGCCAGAAGGCAGGCGAAGCGGTGAGTAGCCCGTTGATGGCCTTTCACTGCGCCGCCGCGACCGTGCCTCTTCGCGCCCGCAGTAGCAGACAGCCGGCGCCCAGCGCAAACCAGCAGCCGCCGACGATCTTGGCCGCGGTGCTCATGTGAGCAATGACATACGCGATGATGATGAACCCGACGGCGGGTGAGACCAGATGGGCCAGCCAGCGCCTGCTTCCTTTACGCCAGATGAAGTGCACGATGACGGAGGCATGCAGGAACAGGAAGCCGATCAGGGCGCCGAAGCTCACGATGCTCACGAGCATCGTCAGGCGGCCGGCAAATATCAGGATCAATCCTGCGGCGACGACCGCGACCAGAACCGTTGCCCGATCGGGTATCCGCGACTTCGCGCTGATGTGTGCCAGCGCCGTGGGCATCCTGCCGTCCCGCGCCATGCTGTAGAGCAGCCTCGAGATCGCTGCCTGGGCGGCCAGCCCCGCGGCTATGCACGCCACGAATAAGCCACCCATGGAGGTCGCGGCCTTGAGGAGTCCGCCACCGATCGTGTATGCGATGTCGTAAAACGCCGCGTACGTGGGCAT